>NZ_BAAAQW010000004.1:0-205393 GCF_039531875.1 Sinomonas flava
TGCTCCCCAGAAGACGGAACCGAATATCACGGTCCAACTTCCGGGGAGCAGTGCATTGCGGGGTCCCGTCCCACCCGTTGCGGGGTCCCGTCCCACCCGTTGCGGGGTCCCTGGCGCCGGCTCAGCGCCCCGGCGGGCGCCCGGTACGCTTGTCCCATGCCCACCCAGCGCCAGATCAGCGTCCGCCGTGCCCCGAAGTACGTCCCCTTCCTCCTGGCGGGCGGGATCGTCGGAGTGGTCGCGGCCGCGTTCGTCTCCTTCACGGTCCCGGCGCCGGCGGACTACACCCAGGAGTCGGTGTTCGGGTACTTCATGGTCCTCTTCGCGGCCGGAGGCGTCCTGGTGGGCGCGATCGTCGCGCTCGTCCTCGACCGCCTCAGCGTGCGGCGCACCGAGCGCGCCGTCGTCGAGGAGGTCGACGACGACCAGCCGGCCGCCGCCGCACCCGCTCCCACCGACGACACCACTCACGCCGCCGCCGAGGGCGAGCCGACGCACGACGGCGGCGGCGCGCCGTCGTCCGCCGACGGAACGGGCGCCGACGGAACGGGCGCCGAAGGCGACGGCAACCGCGACGGCACAGAACGCGACGTGCGCTGAGCCAGCCCCTCCCACCACGGCCGTGTGGCGTGGATGACACACGCCGGGCAACGCCCCCGTGCCATGAGACAATCGACCAGTGGTACGCGGTGACGGACTCCTCTCCCTCGACTTAGATCCCCTCGACAAAGGCCCGAAGGACGCCTGCGGCGTCTTCGGTGTGTGGGCACCCGGCGAAGAAGTCGCCAAGCTCACCTACTACGGCCTCTATGCGCTCCAGCACCGCGGACAGGAGTCCGCGGGCATCGCGACGAGCGACGGCACGCGCATCAACGTGTACAAGGACATGGGCCTCGTGTCCCAGGTCTTCGACGAGTCGACGCTCAACACGCTGACCGGGCACATCGCCGTCGGCCATTGCCGCTACTCGACCACCGGCGCGAGCCACTGGGCCAACGCCCAGCCGACGCTCGGCGCCACCGCGAACGGCACCGTCGCCCTCGCACACAACGGCAACCTCACCAACACCGCGCAGCTGCGGGACATGATCGAGGAGCTCACGGGCGGCGAGCTCACGGGCGAGATGAAGCAGGGCAACACCTCGGACACCGCACTGGTCACGGCGCTCCTCGGCGGCCGGAAGGGCGAGACGCTCGAGGAGACAGCGATGGAGCTGCTGCCCAAGATCCGCGGCGGGTTCTGCTTCGTGTTCATGGACGAGGGCACCCTCTACGCTGCCCGCGACGCCTACGGCATCCGGCCTCTGTGCCTCGGCCGCCTCGAGCGCGGGTGGGTCGTGGCCTCCGAGCAGTCGGCGCTGGCAACCGTGGGCGCTAGCTTCATCCGCGAGGTCGAGCCGGGCGAGTTCATCGCCATCGACGAGGACGGGGTCCGCACCCAGCGTTTCGCCCAGCCGACGCCGGCCGGCTGCGTCTTCGAGTACGTGTACCTCGCGCGCCCGGACGCGGCGATCAACGGCCGCTCCGTCTACGAGTCCCGCGTGGAGATGGGCCGCCAGCTGGCCCGCGAGAACACCCACGAGGCCGACATCGTCATCCCCGTTCCGGAGTCGGGAACGCCCGCCGCCGTCGGCTACGCCGAGGAGTCGGGGATTCCGTTCGCCCACGGCTTCGTCAAGAACGCCTACGTGGGCCGCACCTTCATCCAGCCCTCGCAGACGCTGCGCCAGCTCGGAATCCGCCTCAAGCTCAACGCGCTCGAGTCCGTGATCCGTGGCAAGCGCGTGGTGGTCGTGGACGACTCCATCGTGCGCGGCAACACCCAGCGCGCGATCGTGCGGATGCTGCGCGAGGCCGGGGCCAAGGAGGTCCACGTCAAGATCTCCTCGCCGCCGGTGAAGTGGCCCTGCTTCTACGGCATCGACTTCGCCTCGCGCGCAGAGCTCATCGCCAACGGTGCGAGCATCGAGGAGATCTCCCAGGCCATCGGCGCCGACTCCCTCGGCTACATCTCCGAGGACGGCATGATCACCGCGACCATGCAGCCGCGCGAGCGCCTCTGCACCGCGTGCTTCACCGGCACCTACCCGATCGAGCTGCCGAGCGCGGACAAGCTCGGCAAGAACCTCCTCGAGCGGCGGGACCCCGCCCAGGGCATCGCCCGGACCGTGGAGCCCGACGGCGACACCGTTCCGGTGCCGGTGGCCGACACCGAGGACGGCGGCCACCCCGGCTCGACCGGCTGCGACCCCGGCCCCGACTCGGAATTCGAACCCCTGCTGACCGAGGCCGACAGGAAAGAGACCGTATGAGCGCCAGCACCCCCGAGCAGTCCACGTCCCCCGGCACTGCCAGCGCGTCGCCGTCGGGCGTCGCGCGCCCCGCGGTCACCGACACTGTGATCACCTACGCTGGCGCTGGAGTCGACGTCGAGGCGGGTGACCGCGCCGTCGAGCTCATGAAGGACGCGGTCAAGGCGACCCACAACGACTCGGTGCTGGGCGGCGTCGGCGGCTTCGCAGGGCTCTTCGACGTCTCGCGCCTGCTGACGTACCGGCGGCCGCTGCTGGCCACCTCGACCGACGGGGTCGGCACGAAGGTCGCGATCGCGCAGGCCATGGACGTGCACGACACGATCGGCTTCGACCTCGTGGGCATGGTCGTGGACGACATCGTCGTGGTCGGCGCCGAGCCGCTGTACATGACGGACTACATCGCGTGCGGCAAGGTGGTCCCGGAGCGGATCGCCGACATCGTGCGCGGGATCGCGGCCGCCTGCTCCGTGGCCGGGACCGCGCTCGTGGGCGGCGAGACCGCCGAGCACCCCGGCCTCCTCGGGGAGCACGAGTACGACGTAGCGGGCGCGGCAACCGGCCTCGTCGAGGCGGACGCGCTGCTGGGCCCAGACCGAGTCCGTGCCGGCGACGTCGTGATCGGCATGGCCTCCTCCGGCATCCACTCCAACGGCTACTCGCTCGTGCGCCGCGTGATCAACCACGCCGGCTGGGCACTCGACCGGCAGGTGTCCGAGCTCGGCAGGACCCTCGGCGAGGAACTCCTCGAACCGACCCGCGTCTACGCCGCGGACTGCCTCGACCTCGTCCGCGAGCTCAACGGCCCGGCTGGAGGCGCCGAGCTGGCCCTCCGCGGGTTCTCGCACGTCACCGGCGGCGGCCTCGCCGCGAACCTCGCCCGAGTCCTCCCGCAGGGCCTCCTGGCCACGGTGGACCGCTCGACCTGGGAGCTCCCGGCCGTGTTCAAGCTCGTCGCCGAGCTCGGCGGGGTCCCGCAGGCGGACCTCGAGCGCACGCTCAACCTCGGTGTCGGCATGGTCGCGATCGTGGCCCCCGAGGCCGCCGACGCCGCCCTCACCCGGCTCGCGGACCGCGGCCTGTCCGCCTGGGTCATGGGCCAGGTGGGCGCGGACGACGCCGCGGGCTCGGCTGCCGCGGGCGACCCGGACTACGTGCAGGGCGCCAAGGGAGTCGACGGCGGGGCCGTGCGCCTCGTCAACGCCTACGCCTGACCCGCCCCCCCGTTTCGGGTACAGCTCATCCACTCCAGAGGCGTTCCGGGTACGAGTCCTCGTACCCGGAACGCCTCTGGCGCGCTGTACCTGTACCCGGAACGGGGAGTCTGGCACGGTGGTGCCATGGACATGGAGGAGAACGCCCGGCCCGAGGCCGCGACGGAGACGGCGACCGAGAGCGTGACCGAGACGGCCCACAGCCCGGCCCCCGCGTTCGACTGGGACCCCCGCAGCCCGGAGGTCCAGTCGGACCAGATCGCGGCCTACGACGCGATGCGGGCGAAGTGCCCGGTCGCACTGGGCGCCCAGGGCAACTGGGCGGTGTTCGGGCACGCCGACACGAAGCGCATCCTCGCCGACCCCGGCACCTTCTCCAACGCGGTCTCGGCGCACCTCTCCGTCCCCAACGGCATGGACCCGCCGCAGCACGGGCCTTTCCGCGCCATCGTGGACAGGTACTACACCCCGGACCGCATGGCGGCGTTCGAGCCCGAATGCCGAGCGATCGCCCAGCGGCTCGCGGCGGCCCTGCCCGTGCCCGGCGACGTCGACCTCATGTCCGCGTTCGCGGAGCCCTTCGCGAACGAGGTCCAGTGCGCGTTCATGGGCTGGCCCGCGACGCTGCACGAGCCCCTGCGCGCGTGGACGCGCAAGAACCACGCGGCGACCCTGGCCATGGACCGTGCCGCGATGTCTGCGGTGGCCTTAGAGTTCGACTCCTACATCCGCGAACAGCTCGACCTGCGGCGCTCCGCCGGCGACCTCGCCCCCGGCGACACCACGACCGAGCTGCTCGGCGAGCGGGTGGACGGCCGGCGGCTCAGCGACGAGGAGATCGTCTCGATCGTCCGGAACTGGACCGTCGGCGAACTCGGCACGATCGCGGCGAGCGTCGGGATCATCGCGGACTTCCTCGCCCGCAACCCGGACGTGCAGGCCACCCTCCGCGCACAGAGGCACGACGGCGAGCTGCTCGCCCGGGCCAGCGACGAGATCCTCCGCATCCACGCACCACTCATCGCGAACCGCCGCCGCACCACGGCGCCGGTGACGATCGGCGACCGGGCGATCGCCGCGGGTGAGCGGGTGATCGTGCTGTGGGCCTCCGCGAACCGGGACGAGCGCGTGTTCGGCGACCCCGACGAGTTCAGGCTCGACCGCAATCCGGCCGACAACCTGCTCTACGGGGACGGCGTCCACGCCTGCCCGGGCGCGCCGCTGGCCCGGCTCGAGCTGAGGATCGTGATGGATGAGCTCCTGGCTGCGACGGCGTCCATCGAGCGGGGAGACGAGGCACCCCAGCGCGCCACCTACCCGGGCAGCGGATGGACGTCGCTGCCCCTGCGGCTGGGCTAGCGCGTCCCCTCGGGCCGCGGGGATCCGAGTTCCGAGCTGAGCTCCTCGAGCGCCTCGCCGACATCGGTGCGCCAGCGCCAGTGGGCCCGGGAGTCTCCGCGTGTGGGGCCCTGGTTGACGATCCCGACCGGCTTCCCTGCGCGCCCCGCATCCAGGACGAACCTGAAGCCGCTCATCACCGCGAGCGACGAGCCGAGCACGAGGAGGCTCCGCGCCCCGGCGAGCATCGCCGTCGCCCGGTCCTTGCGCTCGGCGGGGACGCTCTCGCCGAAGTACACCACGTCCGGCTTGAGCTCGACCGAGCCGCACACGAGGCAGCCCACCATGTGGAAGCGCTCGACCCAGCGCCCGTCCAGCTCGATGTCGCCGTCGGGGTTGACGGTGGAGGGGTCGTGCGCGACGGCTTCCGCGTAGCCGGGGTTCGCCTGGGCGAGGCGCTCGTCCAGGTTGGAGCGGCCCTCGACCGCGCCGCAGTTGAGGCACATGACCTTGTCCAGGTCACCGTGGAGCGTGACCAGGTTCCGCGTGCCGGCGGCGGCATGCAGGCCGTCGACGTTCTGGGTCACGACGCCGGCCACCCGCCCCGCCCTCTCGAACGCGGCGAGGGCCCGGTGCGCGCGGTTCGGCTCGGCACGGTTCAGGTGCCGCCAGCCGATGTAGCTGCGCGCCCAGTACCGGTGGCGCGCCGCGGGGTCGTGGCGGAACTCCTGGTACGTCATGGGCCGGTGCTTGCGCCACGAGCCCTGCGGGCCCCGGTAGTCGGGGATGCCTGACGCCGTGGATACTCCCGCACCCGTGAGGACCAGGACGCCACCGGCCCGCAGCAGGCCAAGGATGCCGTCGCGTGCGACGGCAGGCGTCTGGGGTCCGACGGTTTCCGTCACCTCGCGTGCGATCGAGCGCAGGGCCGCAGCGTGGGCCCCGGCGATGGCGGGGTGTTCGAAGGGGTCCAGTGGCTCAGCCGATCCGGCGGGAATCCTCGTCCTCGTCCTCGTCGGCAAACTGATCGCCGTACTTGTCCTCGTACTCCGAGTAGTCGGGCTCGGAGTCGTCGGCGTACCGATGGGAAGAGTGGCTGGCCTGCGAGCCGAGTTCGCGCTCGAGTGCCGCGTAGTCAGTGGTCGGGCTGTAGTACTTGATGTCCCGAGCCTGCTTAGTTGCCTTAGCCTTTTGACGGCCGCGCCCCATGGCGTGACCCCCTCTTTTGCCTCGTCCCGGAAGTTGTCGCGAAGGCACGCTCGCGAGGCCCCGGAGTCATTGATCAATTTGTCGTAGGTCTAGACTACATGTAATTCCCGCCGACTGCGTATTCGTGCGGCGTGTGCCACGTGCCGTGCGAACGAGAAGGAAGTGAGCCCTGCGCATGAGCAGCCACAACGGCTCTGGCGGCCCACCGAACGGGTCCTTTCCGCCGCCTCCGCCCCGTCCCGACCGTCCCCCACGTACGGGCGCACTACCCGTCACCGGGGCTCCCAATCCGGGACGCCGGGATCAGCAGCGCAGACGCCAGCCCGATTCCCGGCGCAGGCTGATCATCGTGCTCGCCGCGGTGGTGGGCCTCGTGATCGTGGGCCTGGGGATCTGGGGCATCTCGGCGCTGGTCGGCGGCGGCAGCGCGCAGAACGACGTCAAGGCGGCGTCCTACACCAAGGGCAACTGCTTCGCCGACTTCAACCCGACGGCGGACTCGAACCGGCGCGTGGACTGCTCCGAGCCGCACTCGGCGCAGCTCGTGGACCAGACCACCGCCGCCGCGGAGGATGCGTATCCCGGCCGGGACGCCCTCGAGGGCCGCGCGAAGGACCTCTGCGACAAGGTTTCCCTCAAGCTCCCGTCCGACTCGAGCAAGCTCAAGAAGCGGTACACCTACCCCACCCAGGAGGGCTGGGGCAGCGGCGACCGCCGCATCGACTGCTACGTCGAGAGCACCGACGGCAACACGCTCACGGCCTCGCTGCTGCCCTGACGCACCGGCTGCGGGGTGAGCGCGGCGGTGGGCGGCATCCCAGCGGATGCCGTCTGCCGCCGTCGTGCGCACGACGCCGCACCGCGCCTGCCGCCCCGGCCGGCGCCTGCCGGAGCGGCTGCTACCGCTCGGCAGGCTCCTTGCGCCGGACGCTCAGGCCGCTCGTGGCACCGCTGAGGTCCTTGAGGTCCACGTCGACGTCCGCGACGTCCACCACCACCGTGTCGCCGTCACCGACGTCTCCGGCGAGGAGCTCGCGGGCCAGCCGGTCGCCGATCTCGCGCTGGACCAGCCGGCGGAGCGGCCGGGCGCCGTACGCGGGGTCGTAGCCGGACATCGCGAGCCAGGCCCGCGCGCCGTCCGTGACCTCGAGCGTGAGCCTGCGTTCCTGGAGCCGCGCTTGGAGCGAGTCGACCTGCAGCTCGACGATCCGGGCGAGCTCGTCCACGGAGAGTGCGTCGAACATGATGACCTCGTCGAGCCGGTTCAGGAACTCCGGCTTGAACGAGGAGTTCACCACGCTCATCACGAGATCCCGCTTGGCCTGCTCGCCCAGCGTCTGGTCCACGAGGTACTGGCTGCCGAGGTTGGAGGTCAGCACGAGGATCACGTTGCGGAAGTCGACCGTGCGGCCCTGCCCATCGGTGAGGCGGCCGTCGTCGAGCACCTGCAGGAGGATGTCGAACACCTCGGGGTGGGCCTTCTCGACCTCGTCGAGCAGGATCACGGAGTAGGGCCGGCGCCGCACGGCCTCGGTGAGCTGGCCGCCCTCCTCGTACCCGACGTATCCCGGAGGGGCACCGACGAGGCGTGCCACGGCGTGCTTCTCCGAGTACTCGCTCATGTCGATCCGCACCATGGCGCGCTCGTCGTCGAACAGGAAGTCCGCGAGCGCCTTGGCGAGCTCGGTCTTGCCCACGCCGGTAGGGCCGAGGAACAGGAACGAGCCGGTGGGCCGGTTGGGGTCGCTGATGCCGGCCCGGGCGCGGCGGACCGCGTCGGAGACGGCGGCGACGGCCTTGGACTGGCCGATGAGGCGCTTGCCGAGCTCCTCCTCCATATGCAGGAGCTTCTGGCTCTCGCCCTGGAGCATGCGGCCGGCCGGGATGCCGGTCCACGCCGAGATGACCTCGGCGATGTCGTCCGCCGTGACCTCCTCGGCAACCATCTTCGAGCCGCCGCCTGCCTGCTCCTTGGCCGCCTCGGCCTCGGCCGCGGCCGTGAGCTCGCGTTCGAGGGTCGGGATCTCGCCGTAGAGGATCCGTGAGGCTTCCCCGAGGTCGCCCTCGCGCTGCGCCTTGTCCGCGAGCGAGCGGAGCTCGTCGAGCTTGGCCTTGAGCTCGCCGACCCGGTTGAGCCCGGCCTTCTCGGACTCCCAGCGCGCGTTGAGCGCGGCGAGCTGCTCCTTCTTCTCCGCCATGTCCTCGCGCAGGGCCGCGAGCCGCTCGACGCTCGCGGCGTCGGTCTCGCCCTCGAGCGCCAGCTCCTCCATGGTGAGGCGGTCGACGGCGCGGCGCAGCTGGTCGATCTCCTCCGGCGCCGAGTCGATCTCCATGCGCAGACGGGACGCGGCCTCGTCGACGAGGTCGATGGCCTTGTCGGGCAGCTGGCGCCCGGAGATGTAGCGGTTGGACAGGGTCGCGGCGGCGACGAGCGCCGAGTCCGCGATCGCGACCTTGTGGTGGGCCTCGTAGCGCTCCTTGAGGCCGCGGAGGATCGCGATGGTGTCGTCCACGCTCGGCTCGCCCACGAACACCTGCTGGAATCGGCGCTCGAGGGCGGCGTCCTTCTCGATGTTCTCGCGGTACTCGTCGAGGGTGGTCGCGCCGATGAGGCGCAGCTCCCCGCGGGCCAGCATGGGCTTGAGCATGTTGCCGGCGTCCATCGAGGAGTCACCGGTGGCGCCCGCGCCGACCACGGTGTGGATCTCGTCGATGAACGTCACGATCTGGCCCTCGGAAGCCTTGATCTCCTCGAGCACGGCCTTGAGCCGCTCCTCGAACTCGCCGCGGTACTTCGCGCCCGCCACCATCGAGCCGAGGTCCAGGGAGATCAGCGTCTTGCCGCGCAGGCTCTCCGGGACGTCGCCGGCGACGATGCGCTGGGCGAGGCCCTCGACGACGGCGGTCTTGCCGACGCCGGGCTCGCCGATGAGCACCGGGTTGTTCTTGGTGCGGCGGGAGAGGACCTGGATGACGCGCCGGATCTCGGAGTCGCGTCCGATCACCGGGTCGAGCTTGCCGGAGCGTGCGACGGCGGTCAGATCGGTGCCGTACTTCTCGAGCGACTGGAACGTGTTCTCGGGATCAGGGGAGTCGACCTTACGGTCCCCGCGCACGCCGGGCAGGGCGGCGCTGAGTGCCTCACGGGAGGCCCCGGCGTCGCGGAGCGCCTTGCCGGCTGCCCCGCCGTCGGACGCGAGGCCGAGCAGGAGGTGCTCGGTCGAGACGTAGGTGTCCCCCAGCTGCTCGGCCTGCTGCTGCGCCGCTTGGATGACCTGGAGCCCCTGGCGGCTGAGCTGCGCCTGGGCCACGGTGCTGCCCGAGCTGGACGGCATCGCCTTGATGGCCGTGCTCGCGGCGACGCTCACCGCGTCGGGGTCGGCGCCGGTGGCGCGCAGGAGTGCGACGGCGACACCCTCCCGCTGGTCCATGAGCGCCTTGAGCAGGTGCGGGGGCTCGACCTGCGGGTTGCCCGCCGTCGAGGCGTTCATGGCCGCAGCAGAGAGCGCCTCCTGGCTCTTGGTGGTGAATTTGACGTCCAAAACGAGCTCCCTTCCACGCAGCTTCCGGACCCATCCAACCGCGCCGACCTCACTTAGGTCAACGCATCTAACTTGAGTGTATCGTGCTCAAGTTTCAGGACCAAGCTGGGAAGGGAGCCGCCCGCGTCCTGCTGGGAACGGACGCGGGCGACAGGTCAGGACGCACGCGCCGCCTGCGTGGGACGCGCCACCTCGCGGAGCCCTCCACGCCGCACGAGGCGATAGGCCCGCACGAGGACCACGATGCTGATGGCGATGAGCGCCAGCCCCGTGATCGGATGGACGGCTGCGGCCCAGACCGCACCCACGGACATCCGGTCGATGGTGGACCCCGTGAGCATGAGCGGGATCAGAATCGCGAAGGCCTGGACGAAGGCCACGAAGAGCAGGATCACGATTGCCAGCCAGATCGTCCCCCTGCCGGCCCGCGCCAGGGCAGCGAAGAGGATCAGTGCCAGAGCGAGCGCGGGCATGACGACCCGGCCGTTCATGGCGTGGACGGCGAAACCGTCCTCAAGACCGTCGCCACGGCCGCCGACATTGAAGGCGCCGACTCCGGCGAGGTACAGCTGTGCGATGACGTCCGCCGCCATGAGTGCGGCGACAACAAGGAAGGCCTTGCGCATGATGATTCCTTGAAGAGTGCCCGGCTGGCCGGGCTATTCGGAGTGGAGGACGACGGCGGCCGGCACCCGAAGCGCGCGCCGCGCCGGAATGGCCGTGCCGAGGAGGGCGACGGCGAGGGCGCCGGCGACGATCGCCAGCCCCGTGAGCGGGCTGAGGCTCCCCTGAGGAAGCTCGAAGCCCCACTGCGACCCCATGACGGCGTTCAGGAGGTAGTCCTCGAACCACAGGCCCAGGGGGATCCCAATGAGCGCTGCGCAGACCGTCAGGAAGAGGCCGAACGAGAAGACCATCGCGACGAACTGCCGGGCGGACATGCCGACCGCTTTGAGGATCGCGTGCTCGCGTCGCCGCTCCATCACGGCAAGGAACGCGACGTTGAAGACGCCCGCCGCGGCCAGCACGATGATCGCCGTCGCGAGGCCGCCCACCAGAGAGTTGAGGATGCCGAGGAACCCGTCGGCGTAGCCGCCCCAGATGACGGGCCTGGCCTGCAGGAGCGCGCCGTCGTCCTCATTGAGTGCGGCAATGACGCGCTTGGCGTCCGCCGCGTCGCCGAGCCTGACCTGGTACTGATTCGGCTGGGCGCCCGGCACGATCGACTCGAACGCTGACCAAGGCACCCGAACCCCGAGGCCGCCGCCCGCAATGTCGTTCATGATCCCGGACACGCGCGCCGAGAAGGGCCGCCCTGCCACAGTCCCGGACACCGTGTCGCCCACCCGCAGGTCCAAGTCCTTGGCGGTACCGCCTGCAATCACTGCCTCGTCGGGTCCCGCGAACCAGTGGCCGCGTAGCGCCCGATATCCAAAGGCGGGAGCATCCCCCCTCATTCCCGTGAGAGGAATGGACTGGGCTCGGCCGCGGACGGCAAGCTGAGCCGTCGCAGACTGGAGGGTGGAGGCAATCTCGGGTCGCGCAGCAAGCGCAGCGCCCACCTCCGCGTCGGTCGCCTGCGGGGCGCGGACCACGTCGAAGTCCTGCGCCCCGCCCCAACTCGCGCGGTCGGCGGCGAGCGAGGCAGCCGCAGGGGCAAACGTGAGCGCGAGCGTCAGAACGGCCAGGCCGACAGCCACCGCACCGAGGGTCAGCAGCGAGCGAACGGGCCGTCTGGCTACGTCGACCATCCCCAGCCGCACCGCCCGCGGCAGCCCGAGGCGGTCGACGGCGGCCGCGAGCCTCGAGGGATGGCCGCCCCACCCCGGGCCATCCCGCAAGGCGACCACGGCGGGAACCCCAGCGGCGCGGACGGCCGGACCCAGTGCGACGAGGCCAACCAGACCGAGCATGCCAGCATAGAGCCCGACGTCCATGGGAAGGTCCACCGGGCTGGGGACGGGCACGCGGAGCGTGTCGGAGCTCGAGCTGAGGAAGGGAGCGCTCGAGGCGAGCCCGAGCGGCAGGCCGGCAAGAGCCCCGAGCGCGGCAGGGACGAGCATCTGGCCGATCACCGCCGCCACGGCCTGGGCAGGCGTCAGGCCAAGGGCCTTGCCCACGCCCAGGTCGCGGCGGGTGGCGAGGACGGATCCCGCGACGATGCTCGCCACAAGGAACACGACTGTCAGGAGCGCGGCAACCATGAAGACGTAGACCACGGCGCCGAAGGCCTGGGTTGCCCAGTTGGATGAAGACTTCGAGACGCTCCAGTACAGCGGGGCCTTGGCAACGGCACCGGAGGGAAGACTCCCGCCGATGGCAGCTGCGGTGGCTACGAGCCGGGCGTCGCTGACGTCCCCGCTCACGCGGTAGGGTGCCAGCCACTGGCGTGCGGCATCTCCGCGTGCCACGGGAGCCGCCAGTTCGGCCGCGACTGCGGGCTGGACCCAACCGCGCTGGATGGAGCCGAAGGAATCGAACGCCATGAGGTCATCCACCTGCCCGACAGCCCGGAAGAGCCGCAGACCGCCCGCGGTCGCGACCGCGACATCCTGGCCGATGCCGAAGTGCGCGCGGCCCTCGTCGAGCACCACCTTGTTGACCGCGATCTCGTCCGGGGATCTCGGCCAGCGTCCGTCGACGAGGTTGAGCCTACCCACGGCACCGCCCGCGTCGGATCTCCCCAGGATCTGGATGGTCCGGTGCAGCTCGCCTTGTGCCGCAGGCAGCGTGACCGACTCCTGGACCTCCCCCAGAGCCTCAACCCCGGCGACCGAAGCGGTAGCCTCGACCTGCGCCCGGGTGACCACACCGGCGTCGAACGTCATCACGAGATGGGCGCCGTTCGTAGCACGGAACCCGTCCTCCCAGGCCGAGGTGCTGCGGAGGAAGACGGTGACGGCCAGCGAGGTCAGCGCCATCCCCATGAAGCAGATCACCGCGACGCTCACGCTCTGGAGCCGGTGCCGGCGCACGGCGGCCCAGACGTAGCCCCACACTGCGCGCATGGCCGATCACCGCCCCTCGTGGTTCCAGCCGATGAGTTCCCCGAGGGGGACGGCGCGGCGGGAGTCGAGCATCGTGTCGTCCGCGATCCGGCCGTCACGCAGGGTGACGATGCGCCGCCCGTAGGCCGTCGCGAGCTGATGGTCGTGGGTCACGAAGAGGACTGTCTGGCCATGCTCGTTCAGCGCCGCGACAAGGTCCATGACCTGCTGCCCCGAGCGGCTGTCGAGGGCGCCCGTCGGCTCGTCGGCCAGCAGGAGTGCCGGCTCGTTGACGAGAGCCCTGCCCAGTGAGACTCGCTGCTTCTGGCCGCCGCTGAGGCTGTCGGGATACTTGTGCGCGAGGTCCGCGATCCCGAGGTCCTCGAGCACGCTCGCAACCCGTTCCCGCACAACGGTGCGCGGCTTCCCCGCGAGCTCCGCCGGCACGGCGACGTTCTCCGCGACGGTCATGGTCCCGAGCAGGTTGAAGAACTGGAACACGAAGCCGACGGATACGCGCCGGAACTTCGCGAGCGCAGACTGGCTGGACGCACCGACGTCCACACCGGCCACCGTGACGGTGCCCGACGTCGGCCGGTCGAGGCCTGCGATGAGGTTGAGCAGCGTCGACTTCCCGCTCCCCGACGGGCCCATGATCGCGGTGAACTCGCCGCGCTGGACGATGAGGTCGACGGCGTCGAGCGCCACCGTCTCAGAGCCGCCGTCATAGACGCGGCTCACCTTCTGAAGCTGGACAAGTGCGGTCATGAGAACCACCCCTAAAGACCGGCAAGCTCCTCGGCGCAGGCGTCGAGCCATTTCAGGCTGGCTTCAGTATGGAGCCGTCCTGCCTGGAACAGCAGGGCCAGCGAGGCGCCTGCCGCCCCGCCGCCATTCCGCGCGGCGCGCTCCTGGTCTGCCAGGTCGCGCAGCCGCTGGAGGTAGGCGCGCCGCTGGGTGTCGAGGACCTGCCGGATCCTCTCCGTATCCGGGTCCTCGGCCCGGGCCAGCAGCAGCACCTTGACGTAGACCTCGTCCCGAAGCAGCTCGGGCTGCTTGTCCGGTCCGCTCAGCCACTCGGCGACGACGGTCCGACCCGCGCGCGTGGCCCGGTACGCCTGGCGCCCGCGGTCCCCGCGTTCGCCGACCGCCTCCACGAGCCCGTCCCGCTCCAGGCGCTGCAGCATCTGGTAGACCGAGCCGATGTTGACATCCCACGTACCGCCGAGCATGTCCTCGAAGCGCTGCTTGACCTCGTAGCCGTGGAGCGCCTCGTCCGCGATGAGGCCCAGGACGCCGAATCTCAGGGACACCGGGCACCTCCTCCGCGAAACATACTATGCATACGACAAAAGCATATGACGTATGCATATGGGCTGCAAGGGTTTTCCATGCGTCGGGGGGGGTGACCTCGGCGCCACACGGGGTGACCTCGGCGCCACACCGGGTGACGTCGGCGCCACATGGGGTGACCTCGGCGGCGGTGGGATGCTGGATGACATGGCGATCCTCATCGACTCCCCCATCTGGCCGGCGCACGGGACGGTGTTCGCGCACCTCGTCTCGACCACGTCCCTCGCCGAGCTGCACGGGTTCGCCGCGGCGGCCGGCATCCCCGAGCGGGCCTTCGACGAAGATCACTACGACGTCCCCGAGCGCCGCCACGCCGAGCTCGTGGGCCTCGGTGCCCTTGAGGTCACCGGGCGGGACCTCGCCCGGAAGCTCATCGCCTCAGGCCTGCGCGTCCCCGCCCGCGAGCGGGCCAAGGCGCTCGACCGCCCGCTGCGCCAGCGCTGGTCGAGGCTCATGCCAGCCCATGAGGACCTCGGCCGCGAGCTCCTCGACCGCTGGTCCGAGCCCCATCGCCGGTACCACACGCGCGCCCACCTCTTCGCTGTCCTGACCGCCCTCGAGACGATCGCCGACGGCGGCGCGCCGCCGCGCGCCGTCGTGCTCGCCGCGTGGTTCCACGACGCCGTGTACAGCGCGGGCGGCCCCCCGGGGCAGGACGAGGAGGACTCGGCGCGTCTGGCCGAGCACCGGCTCAGCGCGGCGGGGCTGGGCGACGCCGAGGTCGGCGAGGTGGGCCGCCTCGTTCGGCTCACCGCTGCCCACGCACCGGACGCGCACGACGTCGCGGGGCAGCTCGTGTGCGACGCGGACCTCGAGGTGCTGGGCCGGGATCCGCACGGGTACAGGCGCTACGCGGCGCGGGTGCGCGAGGAGTACTCTGTGGTGCCCGAGGAGGCGTTTCGCGCCGGACGGGCGGCGGTGCTCGAGCAGCTCCTCGGGCTGGATCCGCTCTTCCACACGCGCGCAGCTCGGCAGCTGTGGCTCGCCCGGGCGCGGGAGAACATGGCTGCGGAGCTCGCTCGCCTCCGGCCCTAGCCCGCCGTCTCCTGGCCGGACCGGGCGGCCCACTCGGCGACCGGCAGCCGCCAGTCCGAGTCACCTGCGGGAGCCATGTCGACCAGGGACACCGAGCCGAGGACGAGCCGGTCGCCCCGGGCGACACGGCGGCTTTCCTGAACGGTGATGTGGGGCCGGAAGCCGCCGCCGGTGTGCTGCGGGCTGTGGATCCTCCCGCCGGCCGCCGCGACGGCCACCCGGATGCGGTCATGCAGGGACTGCAGCGCGGTGTCGGGCTCCACGAGGCTCACCCGGACCCTGCCCCGGTAGCCGAAGTCGGCGTCGTGCCCCACGGTGACGCTCGGGGGCTCGAAGACGCCGAGGGCCCCGGACACCGCCTCACGGGCGGCCTCCGGGGCCATGTCGAATCGCAGGAGCGTCACGTGCAAGGGCCAGTGCCGCTTCCCGAACCGCTCCCCCACCGGGGCCGGTTCGACGAAGGCGACTGCGACGAACGGGTGGAGCCCGCCAGCAGCCGCCCCAGCCATGGTCAGGACTGCTGGGCGCCCTGGCCGCTGCCGCCGTCGGCCGGGGTCTTGATCGCCGAGACCTCGAACTCGAGCAGGATGCGGTCCGAGACGAGCACGCCGCCGGAGTCCAGCGCCGCGTTCCAGTTCACCCCGAAGTCCTTGCGGTCGATCCGGCGGGAGCCTTCGAAGCCGGCGCGCAGGTTGCCGAACGGGTCCTTCTCCACGCCGACGAACTCGATGGGCACCGCGATCTCCTTGGTGACACCGCGGATGGTGAGCTCACCGTTGACGATGAAGCTGTTGTCCTCGACCTGGTCGATGCGCTTGGAGATGAAGGTGATCTCGGGATAGTGCGGCGCGTCGAAGAAGTCGTTGGTGCGCAGGTGCTGGTCACGCTGCTCGTTGCGGGTGTCGATGCTGGCCACCTGGATGACGACCTTGACGGACGAGTTGGTGGGTTCGTCCACGTCGACGAAGATGGTGCCCTCGACGTCGTTGAACGCGCCGCGGACCTTGGTGACCATCGCGTGCCGGGTGGAGAAGCCGATCCGCGTGTGCGCCGGGTCGAACTTCCATTCGCCTGCCAGGGAACTATCGAGTTCGGGCATTGTGCCTCCTTATCGGATCAAACCTATAGCCCTGCTCCGCCGGATTCCAAGACGCCCTGCACGGATGGGCCCGCCTGTCCAGTCATGAGGCCCGCGAAGGGTTCAGCGGCCGTAGCCTGCCAGCAGGCGGTCCGTGGGCACGATCTCCTTCCCGAGCGGCATGAGCGAGACGGGGATGAGCTTGAGGTTGGCGATCGCGAGCGGGATGCCGACGATGGTCATCGCCATGGTGATGGCCGTGGCGACGTGGCCGATGGCGATCCAGATCCCGGCGACGAGGAGCCAGATCACGTTGCCCAGGGTCGAGAAGGCTCCGACGCGACCGCCGCGGTCCACGATGGTGCGGCCGAACGGCCAGAGCGCGTAGGAGCCGATCCTGAACGACGCGATCCCCCACGGGATCGTGATGATGAGCGCACAGCAGACGATGCCGGCGAGGTAGTAGCCGAGGGCCAGGACGAAGCCGCCGAAGATGAACCAGATCAGATTCAGGAGGGTCTTCATGGGACCAGTCTGCCCTCACCCCGCGGAAACGTCCTAGCGGCCGCCAAGCGGCGAACCCGCGGAAGTTGCTACCGTGGGCCGCAGAGGCCCGACGGCCTCCCGGACGAGGGAACCCAGTACCCGGAGCGCGACAAGACTGGCCGGAAGGGGCCAGCCATGTCATGGATCATCCTCATCGCCTCGGGTGCGCTCGAGGCCGTCTGGGCCGCAGCGCTCGAACGGTCCCGGGGCTTCCGCCGCCCCCTGCCGACGCTCCTCTTCGTGGCCGCCCTCGCGGGCAGCATGGGCGGCCTCGCGCTCGCGATGGCCGAGATCCCCGTCGGTACGGCCTATGCGGTCTGGGTGGGGGTCGGCGTCGTGCTCACCGCCGGCTACGCGATGGCGTCCGGCGCCGAGCGCGGGGGCACCCGGCTCACGACGGTGGCGCGCGTCCTCCTGCTCCTCGGCATCGCCGGGTGCGTGGCCGGCCTCAAGGCGGTGTCCTAGCGATGGCCTGGGCGGTGCTCCTGGCCTCGGCGGTGCTCGAGGCGGTCTGGGCAACGGCGCTCGGAGCCTCGCAGGGATTCACCCGGCCGGCCGAGACGGCCGTGTTCCTCATCGCCACCATCGCGAGCATGGCCGGGCTCGCGTGGAGCATCCGGCGCATCCCGCTCGGCACCGCCTACGCCGTGTGGGTCGGGGTGGGAGCGTCGCTGACGGTCGCGTGGTCGGTCGCCACCGGGGCGGAGGAGTTCAGCTGGCCCAAGGCGCTCTTCGTCGCCGGGATCGTCGCCTGCTCCGCCGGGCTCAAGGCGCTCGGAGGGCGCGCGGAGGGCGGCCCGCGGCAGGACTAGTCGGCGGACGAGCGCCGCACGCCCGTGAACGGGGAGACCCAACGGGACGGGTCGGCCACTTGGAACTGCCGGCCGGAGATCTCATCGGGGACGATGCGGACGAAGAACGCCTTCTCCCCGGACTGCCAGGGGAAGAGCGGCAGGGCCACAGCGTCGACGATCTCCGCGGTGTCGAGCACCGGCTCAAGGTGGCCGTGGACGACGACAGACCAGGCCTCGCGGCTCTCGGCCTCGTAGCCGTCCACTTCGAAGGCCACCGGGAGGCGCCCCATCGACGCGCCGAGCTTGGAGCCCGGCGCGGTCCGGAAGAGGAGGGTGCCCCGGTCCACGAGATAGTTGATGGGGAAGACTTCGAGCCGCTCGCCCGAGCTGAACGCGAGCCGACCCACGACGAGCGTGCGGAGCCGCTCCCAGCAGTCCTCGTGGGCAAGCTCCCGCACACCCTCGGACGTCGACGGAATGTGGCGCTCGTAGGTGCTCATGCAGCCAGTCTATGCCTCGGATGGGGCGGGACTTAGGGCCCTAGGGCCCGCCGGGAGCCGCCTCCCGGCGGGCCCTCCCGGCGGTCAGGATCAGCGGGCGTTCGACGCCGGTGCGCTGGCGCGGCGGGGACCGCGCCGGCCGCGGGACGAGGCGCCGTCCTGCGCGCCGCCGCCCTTCTGGCCCGAGCCCCTCTGGCCGGACTTCGCCGAGCCGAAGCTCCCGCCGGAGGTCCCGCCGGTGGTCGAGCTCCACACGGGCGCGCTGCCGCCGCGGGCCTCGTTCTTCGCCTGCTGGCCGCGGGGCTGCTGGCCCCGCGCCTGGGTGCTCCGGGTCTGCTGGCCCTGGGGCTGCTGCCCGCGGGACGGGCGGCCGCGGCCCTGCTCGCCGCGCGCGGCCGGAACGTCGTTGCGGTGCGCCGAGCCGGCGGCGCCGCGACCGCCCCGGCGGGCGACGTCGTCGTGCGCGGTCTTCGACCCGGCGTTGGCGGCCCGGCCGTCCCCGCCCGTTCCGCGCCGCGAGCGCTTGCGGCGCGCGTTGGCCCCGTCCGAGGCCCCGGCGCCCTGCTGCGGCATCTTGGCGGCGACGGCGGCGGCACGCTCGGCCGGGTCGACGAGCGCGGCGCGCTCGCCCACCAGGGCCGCGACCTCCGGCGACGAGGTCGTGACGGGCGTGAACTCCACCGTCACGCCGGCGTCGCGCATGAGCTTGCGCACGTCCTGCTTCTGCTCGGGCAGGGCGATGGTCACGACCGTGCCCTCCGAGCCGGCGCGGGCCGTGCGGCCCGAGCGGTGCAGGTACGCCTTGTGCTCGGCGGGCGGGTCCACGTGGACCACGAGCTCGACGTCGTCGACGTGGACGCCGCGTGCTGCCACGTCCGTCGCGACGAGGACGCGCACCTCGCCCGAGGAGAACTCGGCCAGGTTCCGGTCGCGGGCGTTCTGCGAGAGGTTGCCGTGGAGGTCGACGGCGGGGATGCCCGACTTGGTCAGCTGCTGGGCGAGGCGCTTCGCGTGATGCTTGGTGCGCATGAAGAGGACCCGGCGGCCCTGTCCCGACGCGAGCTCCTCGATGAGGTTCTTCTTGCTCGTCGCGTCCTGCGTGAGGAGGACGTGGTGCTCCATGGTGCTCACCGCGGCCTGCGGCGCATCCACCGAGTGGGTGAGCGGGTTCTGGAGGTAGCGCGTGACGAGCTTGTCCACGCCGTTGTCCAGCGTCGCGGAGAAGAGGAGCCGCTGGCCGCCCTTCGGGGTCTGGTCGAGGAGCCGCTTGACCACGGGCAGGAACCCGAGGTCCGCCATGTGGTCGGCCTCGTCGAGGACGGTCACGTCGACCTCGGCGAGCGAGACGAGCTTCTGCCGGCCGAGGTCCTCGAGGCGGCCGGGGCACGCGATGACGATGTCGACGCCGGCGTTGAGGGCACGCTCCTGGCGTGCCTGGGAGACGCCGCCGAAGATGACGGTCGTAGTGAGGCCGGCCGCCTTGGCGAGGGGCTCGACCGTCGCATTGATCTGGGTCGCGAGCTCGCGGGTCGGGGCGAGGACGAGGCCCTGCGGGCGCCGCGGCGTGCGGGAGATGGCCGCACCCTGCGCGGCGAGGCGGGCGACGAGCGGGATCGCGAACGCGATCGTCTTCCCCGAACCCGTCTGGCCGCGGCCGAGGACATCCCGGCCCGCCAGGGTGTCCGGGAGGGTCTTGGTCTGGATGGGGAACGGCGTCTCGATGCCCTGGCCGGCGAGGGTGTCGGCGAGGGCGGCGGGCACGCCGAGGGATGCAAAGGTGATATCAGACATGGCTGTACAGAGTCTCCATGGTCGGAACGTCCCGCGGGCCCAAAGCGAGCTCGCGGGGTCGCCGAGGAAATGAGACCGGCACCACGCCTTCCCGGGTCGCGGCGGCCTCGAGGGGACTCGGCCGCTGGCTCCATGCAGGAACTCCATGCAGGAAGGGGGCTGGAAACGCGTTCTTCGACGCAGGCGCAGTCAACGCGCCTCATCGAGTCTACCAGTGCAGCGCTCGGCGTCTGCCACCGCGCCTGCCGGTAGCCTTTAACGACCATGAGCGAGAACACCGACTCCCCCGCCGCGCAGACCGCCGGCAACCCCGTCACGCCCGGCAGCCAGGCCTCCTTCGGCACCTACCGCCGGCAGCCCGTGAGCTTCGTGCGCCGCGGCACCAGGCTGCAGGGCCGGCGGCAGGCGGCATGGGACCAGCACGCCGATGCCTTCGTCATCGACGTCCCCCGGCACGTCGCGGACACCTCGGTGCACCCGGACTACGTGTTCGACGCGGCGGCGGAGTTCGGGCGCGAGGCGCCGCTCGTCGTCGAGATCGGCTCGGGGTTGGGCGAGGCGGTGGTGGCCGCTGCCGAGGCCAACCCGGAGAAGGACTTCCTCGCTGTCGAGGTCTACAGGCCCGGCCTGGCGAACACCCTCCTGCGCATCGCCCAGCGCGGCCTCACAAATGTGCGCGTGGCCCAGGCGAACGCGCCCGAGGTCCTCGGCTCGATGCTCCCCGCGGGCTCCGTTGCCGAGCTCTGGGTCTTCTTCCCCGACCCGTGGCACAAGGCCAAGCACCACAAGCGGCGCATGGTGAAGGACTCCTTCGCCGAGATCGCTGCAAGGGCCCTCGCCCCGGGCGGCCTGTGGCGGCTCGCGACCGACTGGTCCTCCTACGCGCAGCAGATGCGCGACGTCGTCGCCGCCTCGCCGGACTTCCGCAACGCGCACGACGGCGAGCGCTCGGGTCCCGCGAGCCCGCTCACCGCCGCGTGGGCCTCCGGGGTCGACTGCGAGGCCACGGGCGAGTCCGACGAGGTGGGCGGCTGGGCGCCCCGGTTCGAGGGCCGGGTGCTGACGAGCTTCGAGAACAAGGCCCTGAGCGCGGGGCGCGTGATCTTCGACCTCACGGCCGAGCGCCTCTAGCCATACATCTGATATATCTAGTGTGTGGGAACTGCCAACACAGCAGGCCGCACACTGGCCGAGCATGCGTACGTGGAGCTGCGCGAACGCATCATCGACATGCGCCTTGCCCCCGGGTCCGCTCTTGACGAAGACGCGCTCATGCGCGAGCTCGGCGTGGGCCGCACCCCCATGCGCGAGGCGGTCAAGCGGCTGGAGTCGGACCGAATGCTCACGGTCTACCCACGCCGCGGGACCATCGTCTCCGAGGTGAACATCAAGGACCTCCGGGCCATCTCCGATGCGCGCCGGGTGCTCGAGGCCTTCGCCGCGCGCAAGGCCGCTGAGCACGTGACCGACGCCGACCGCGCAGTCCTGCGCGCGTGCCTCGACGAGCTCTCCCACGACGGCGCAGGATCCAACCAGGACTCGATGGATCTCGACGAGCGCATCCACCACGCCATCTACGCCACGATGCGCAACTCGTACGTCGAGGCCACGCTCATCCAGTACTTCAGCCTCTCGCAGCGCATGTGGAACTTCGTCCTGGCGGGCCTCGCCCCGATCACGGGCAACGTGCACGAGCACGCCGGGCTGCTCAAGGCGATCATCGACGGCGACCCCGACCGGGCGGCCGCGCTCGCGGAGGAGCACGTGACGCACTTCGAGGACCTCGTCCGCGCCGCCCTGTAGACCGGCCAGCGTCAGGCCGGTTTCAGGCCGCCCCGCCCGGGGCTTCTAGCCCGTCCACGGCGGTCGCCGTTCTGCGGCGGCGCCGTCGCGTCGGCGTCGAACGCGGGCGTCGCGGACGACGGCGCGTCCCCGGCGGCTTCCCAGGGGCTTCGGGCCCCTCATCGCACGCGCCCCGCCGGACAAGCATCCGACGGGGCGCGCGGGGGCTGTGGAGGTCAGGCGCGGATCTTCGCCATCTCCGGGTCGACGAGCGGCTCGGCCTGGACCGTCGCGGCGATCCGGGTGCCGAAGTACTCGATCTCCACCGAGTCCCCGACCTCGACCCCGCCCGGCAGCCAGGCGTAGGCCACCGGCTTGCGGACCGTGTGGCCGAACGCCGCACTCGTCACGTAGCCGGCGAGCGCGCCGTCGAAGTAGACGGGCTCCTTGCCCAGGACCATGGACGCGCCGTCGTCGACCGTGAGGCAGCGGAGGCGCCGCGCCGGCGGCGCGTCAGCGGCGGCAGCCACCGCGGCCTCGAAGGCGGCCTTGCCGACGAAGTCGCCCTTGGCGGGGCGGACGGCGAATTCGAGGCCCGCCTCGATCGCGCTGTGCTCGGTGGTCATGTCCCCGCCCCACGAGCGGTAGCCCTTCTCGAGGCGCAGGCTGTTGAAGGCGCTGCGGCCTGCGGCGGTGACCCCGAGCCTCTCGCCGGCGCCCCACAGGGCGTCCCAGAGCTTCTGGCCGTACTCGGCGGAGGTGTAGATCTCCCAGCCGAGCTCGCCCACGTAGGAGAGGCGCATGATGCGGACGGGGATGCCCGCGATCGTCGTCGAGACGGTGCG
The DNA here is from genome assembly GCF_039531875.1 of Sinomonas flava. Taxonomy (NCBI): domain Bacteria; kingdom Bacillati; phylum Actinomycetota; class Actinomycetes; order Micrococcales; family Micrococcaceae; genus Sinomonas; species Sinomonas flava. The sequence goes on from NZ_BAAAQW010000004.1 coordinate 22,326, forward strand.
GAAGTACTTGAGGCCGTTGTTGGTCAGGTCCGCCGGGGTGAGCGGCTGGACGAGGTCGCGGGCGCGCGGGCCCCACACGCCGACGCAGCACGTGCCGCCAGTCGTGTCGCGGACCTGGACCCACTCGGCCGGGGACGCGACCGTCTGGTCCGCGGCCTCGCGTGCGAGGTAGTCGAGGTCCTGGCCGCCGTTGGCGCCGACCTGGAACAGGTCCGCGGAGATGCGGGCCACGGTCAGGTCGGAGCGGATCCCGCCGGCCTCGGTGAGCATGAGCGTGTAGGTCACCGACCCGATGCTCTTGTCGATCTGGCCGGTGGTGAGCCGCTGGAGGAGCCGGAGGGCGCCGGGGCCGAAGACCTCGAGCCGCTTCAGCGCGGTCATGTCGTACATGGCCACGTTCGTGCGCGTGGCGTGGGCCTCGGCGGCGGCGATGGGCGAGTCGAACTGGGCGGACCAGTCGTCGCGGGCCGGGGCCTGCCACTCGGCGGGGAGGGTGTCGAGTAGCGCGCGGTTGGCCTCGTACCACTGGGGGCGCTCCCACCCGGCGGCCTCGAGGAAGAACCCGCCGAGCTCGCGCTGGCGCGCATGGAACGGCGAGACGCGCAGCCCGCGCGGCGACTGGCGCGGCTCGAGCGGGTGCTTGATGTCGTAGACCTCGACGAAGCTCTGCTTGGAGGTCTCCAGGACGTACTCGTCCGTCAGCTGGATCTCCTCGAACCGCGCGACGTCGAGCTCGTGGATGTCCGTGCTGGACTGGCCGTCGACGAGGAGCTCGGCCACGGCCTTCGCGACGCCGGCCGAATGGGTCACCCACACGGCCTCGGCGATGAAGAAGCCGCGCACCTCGGGGGACTCGCCCACGAGCGAGCCGCCGTCCGGGGTGAAGGAGAAGATCCCGTTGAAGGCATCCGCGATCCCTGCGCCCTCGACGCCGGGCAGGAGCTGCTTGGTGGCCTTGAACGCCCGCTCGAAGTCCTCTGGGGTGAACTCGAGCCGGGACGGCATCGCGTGCTCGCCCATCTCCTTCCCGTCCACGGCCGGGAGCTCGTCGTAGCCGACGGCGATCGGGCGGTGGTCGTAGGAGCCGATGCCGAGGGACTCGCCGTGCTGGCGGAAGTACAGGCCGGCGTCCTGGTGGCGCAGGATCGGCAGCATCGCGCTGTTGCCGGTGCCGAGGACGTGGCTGCCGCCGAGCGCGACGCCGTCGGCGTGCTCGGCGAGCTCGCGCACCGGCGTCGTCCTGATGTACTGGTGGGCCATGGGCACGAGCGGGACGCGCATGCCGACGAGCTCCCCGAGTGCGGGTCCCCAGAAGCCTGCGGCGGAGATCACGATGTCGGCGGGGACCACGTCGTCCCCCGTCCTCACGCCCGTGACCCGGCCGCCCGACCGCTCGACGCCGGTGACCTCCACGCCGCCGACGAACTTCGCGCCGCGCTCCTGGGCCCGTTCGCGCAGGAGTTCGACGGCGAGCAGCGACGAGGCGAGCCCGTCGCCGGGCAGGTGCAGGCCGCCGAGGACGATGCTCTCGTCGATGAGCGGGTGGAGGGCCTTGGCCTCGGCGGGGTCCACGAGCCGGGCCTCGACGCCCCACGCGGTGGCCCAGCCGTGGCGCCGCTTGAGCTCGGCCAGGCGTCGCTCGCTCGTGGCGATCTCAAGGCCGCCGACCCGGTTGAAGGCCGAGAAGCCCGGCCGCGTGAGGGACGCGAGCTTGCGCCCGGTGTAGGCGGCGAACTCGGTCATGGTCTTGGACGAGTTGGTCTGGAAGACCAGGCCCGGCGCGTGGGAGGTCGAGCCGCCGGTCATCGGGATCGGGCCCTTGTCGAGGACCGTGATGTCCGTCCAGCCCCGCGACGTGAGCTCGTCGGCGAGGTTGGCGCCGACGATGCCGGCTCCGATGATGACAACGCGTGGTGAAGGCATGGTGGCTACTTTCGTGGGGTTCGGGGAGGTCCGGGAGGTGGCAGCGGAGGAGGTGGGCGCGATCAGGGGAAGACGATGGTGCGGTGTCCGCTGAGGAGCACCCGCTTCTCGGCGTGCTTGACGCCGCGGGCGTGCGCCTGGTGGTAGGGCTTGGCGCCCTTGAAGCCGGGCAGGAACGAGTGGTGGATGTTGATGGCCCGTCCGGCGAGCTTCCGGCAGAGGCCGTCGGAGAGGACCTGCATGTAGCGGGCGAGGACCACCAGGTCCGCGCCGTAGGCGTCCACGACCTCCAGCAGCTCGGCCTCTGCCTGCGGCTTGGTCCCGGCTGTGACGGGAATGTGGACGAAGGGCAGGCCCGCCGCCTCGGCCATGGGGCGGAGGTCGGGGTGGTTGGAGACGACGGCGACGAGCTCCGCCGCGAGGTTCCCCGCCTTCCACCGGTAGATGAGGTCGTGGAGGCAATGGTCGAGCTTGGACACCATCACGAGGACACGCGGCGGTGCTGCTGGTGCTCGGTGATGTCGAAGCCTCGCTCGACGAGGAAGCGGGACACGGCGTGGACGATCCCGGCGCGCTGCGGGCACGCGAGCGTGAGCACGGCGGAGTGGGCGGAGCCGGGTGAGGGCGCGGCCGCGGCGGGGACCGGGCGGGTGAGGGTCGGCGTTGCAGTCATGGGCGATCCTTCGGGTCATCCGAACTGTTCATACAACTGATATATAAGAGACGGTAGTGGGAGGGATCACAGCCGGTCAAGGGGTGTGGGGAAGGACTTTCGGCGAGCCTCAGCTGACGGCAGCGCTGGCCACGGTGTGCTGCGTCTCGTCGCGGATCTCGATGGTGCGGATGGACGCGAGCTGGAACGATGTGGCCCCGGTGAGCACGGCTCGGCCTTGGTATCCGGCGGAGCTCCAGCTGCCCGCCTGCTGGGACGCGCCGTCCGCCGCCACGACCCACACGCTGAACGCGCCGGCCTCGGGCATGCCCCGGCACGTCAGGTCCAGCTGGGTCCCCCAGGCCTTCCGGACCAGTGCGAGGTCCACGTGGGCGCCGTCGTCACTCGTGAGGGTGAGGGTCGCCGCCGGCGCCGTGGTCGCGGACGCGCTCGGCCCGGGCTGCGCCGCAGGCCAAGGTCCGTTGCCGACCACGGGCCCGAGAGCGACCCCCGCCGCGAAGAAGCCTGCCGCGGCGGCCGCGAGGGCACCGCCCCAGGCGAGGGTCCGCGCACGACGGCGCCGGGCCACCCGGGCGAGCAGCGCACCGGGTGCGGCGGCCGGCTCGGGTGCGCGGCCGTCGTCGTGCGCGAGTGCCTCGGCGCGGTCCACGGGAACAGCGTCGAGCAGTGCGGGGAGGGTCTCCAGCGAGGCGAGCTCGGCGCGGCAGGCCGGGCACCCGGCGAGGTGCGCCTCCACGTCCCGGGCCTCGCCGGGCTCGAGGGCGCCCAGGACGTAGGCCCCGAGGGACATGCGCAGGTCGTCGTGGCCGGGGTTCACCTCTCCACCCCCATCTCGTCGAGCGCGGCGCGGAGCGCCTTGAGCGCGTAGAAGCACCGGGACTTGACCGTCCCCGCGGGGACACCGAGCGCGCGGGCCGCCTCCGCGACGCTCAGGCGGCGGTAGTGCACGGCGACGAGGGCCTGCCGGTGGTCCGGGGTGAGCCGCGCGAGCGCCTCCTCCATGACCACCCGGTCGAGGAGCTCGTCGAAGCGCTCCCCGCCGGCCGCGGCGAAGCCTCCCTCGTCGTCGAGCGGCGCCACCGTGCGGGGCCGGCGGCCGGCGAGCCGATGCTGGTCGACGATGAGGTTCCGCACTGTCCTGTACAGGTACGGCCGCAGGCCCTGCGTCCCGTCCGGGGCGTGCCGCCACACCCGGATGATGGCCTCCTGGACGATCTCCTCCGCCTCCTCGCTGCCCACGGCGCCCCGGGCGAACCGGCGCAGCGCCGCCGCATGGTCGCGGTACAGCGCCGCGACGGCGTCCTCGTCCATGGGCATCGCGACCTCCTCGCCGGTTGACACGACGCAGGCCCCGGATCGGTTCAACCGGTCCTGAGAAAGGACGGAATCCCACCGGGATGTGAACCATTGTCCGCCCGGCGACGTATGACTGGCAGCGGCGGAGCGCCGCTTCGAAGGAGAGGCGGAACCATGAACAAGCGAGCAGCACTGGTCCTGGCAGCGTTCAGCGCGGCGTCCTCGCTGGCCCTTGCCGGCTGTGGCGGCGGGAGCGGCGGGAGTTCCTCCGGTTCGTCGTCCCCGGCGTCCTCCTCGGGCGCGTCGAGCTCGGCGGCCTCGAGCTCGGCGGCCGGCGGAGGCGACGCCTACGGTTCGGGCGGATCGTCGTCGTCCGGGTCGTCCGGCTCGGCATCGGCCCAGGCCGGCGGCGGGGCCGAGCTCAAGACCACCACCGTGGGCGGGCAGAAGATCATCGTCGACGAGAAGGGCATGACGGTCTACTACTACACGCGGGACAGCAAGGGCGCGACGGTGAGCGCGTGCACGGGCGGCTGCATCGCGCTCTGGCCGCCGGTCATCTCGTCCGAGTCGCCGAAGCTCGATGGCATCACCGCGACGGTCGGCAGCATCAAGACGCCTGACGGCAAGAACCAGGTGACCCTGAACGGCATGCCGATCTACTACTACCAGAAGGACACCGGGCCCGGGCAGGTCAACGGCCAGGCCGTGGCGGGCGTCTGGTACGTGGTGGGGGCCGACGGGACGATGATCACGTCGGCGCTGAAGTAGCAGGGCTGGGGCGGGAGGGCCACCGGGTGCTGGCCGCGTGCCGGGTCCGGGAGTAGGCTGGGGTCCCCCGGACGGTACTAGGAGGAACCAACCATGAGTGGCTTCCGCACGTACACGGAAGAAGAGAAGCACAGCTTCGTTGCACCCGCCTGCGAGCTGTGCGGGCAGCACCGCCATATCGTGTGGCAGCAGGACGGCGACAACTGGGTTCCCCGCGACAAGGGCTGCTCGAACGAGGCCTGCCCGCAGTACGCGGGTTAGCCGCAACGGAACGACGCACCCGCACGCCAGTGCCTCACAGGTCCTGATCGTGCGGGTGCACGCTGTCCAGCTCGATCCGGCCGTCCGGCAGTCTCCAGAAGTGCAGCCGCAGCGCCGCGGGGGTGTTCTTCTGGACCGAAGCCCGCCAGAGTGTTGCGCCATCCTTCCGTACCTTCTGCCGGTCCTCGGGGCCTGCGCCGCTCCGGAAGGGATGGACGTCGAGGCCAGCGAGCAGTTCGGAGGCACCGACGAGGACGCGGACGCAGATGTCGAACGCCTTCGGCAGTCGGGCGGCCACCCGTTCGTGGTCGAGCGACGCCGCAAAGCGGGGCCCGACGACGTAGGACCGCGCCTCGGGCAGAGGCCATCGCGCCTTGTCGTGTGGGGGAACGACGCGGACCCACGCCTCGTAGACCTCGTGGAGCAGCCAGGCCTCCGGAGCGACGAAGTGCCTGCGCGAGTCGTGGTCTCGAAGCTGCTGTTCCCGAGCGCGCGCGGACTTCCGTTGTCTGCCCGCCTCGACTCGCCGCCTCGCAAGGTCCTCGCTCAGCTTGTCCACCGTGGCCGTCATCTGCTCGAGCGTGGCCTCCCGGGAGGCGAGCCGCTTCCTCAGGAGTTCCACCTCGCCCTCCAGTGCGCGTGTGGGAGCGAGCGCGGTGCCACCGTCCACGCGGCCGCTTTGGTCCCTGAGGACGGCCACTTCGCGGCGTGCCGCCTCGAGAGCCAGCTGGGTCGTCCGGAGAGCCGTGCCGAGGCCGTTCGTCGGCGCTGCCTGGCCCTCTGGGGCTGGCGAGGCGGCTGTTCCGCTCTCTTTGCCGCCGAGGGCACGGTCGCGCTCGAGCCAGGGCGGTCCTCCGAGGATGAGAGCCGGCGCGGCGACGACCGGCTCCTCCTCGTCAGCATCGATGACGGACAGACGAACAGCTCCGCTCACCCGAGAGAAGCGGGTGACGACGACGTCGCCCTCGTTCAGGAGCATGCCCATGCCGTCGAGGGGATTGGACGTCACGGCGTCGAGGCCGACAGTCCACTCCTTGCCGGGCCAGAGACGCAGCCGCGCCTTCTCGGGCCTGACCTCGACGACGAGGGCGAGCGCTTGCTCCCCCGGCTGGTAGCACTCGGTGAGCCGGGGTTCCTGCCGGAGGCCAGAGATGTCGAGAGTGTGGCGGTCCGCCTCGAGGAGCCCTTCGAGGCGCTGACCAACGCGGAGGATCCAGTCGAGCCTCACGCCGGGAACGGCCGCTTCTTGGGAGATCGTGGCCCGCGATCCGTTCTCCATCGCAACGACGGCACGGTGCCCCTCGGCAGCGAAGCCCAGCACGACGCCGCGGGCCATCACCGGGGCCGTTCTCGTCGGGGCGACTGCCCCCTTCGGAGCGGGCGCCATGCTGACGACATCATGCACAACGTCACGGGCGGCGCGTGCTGCCTGCTGCGGACCCTGCGACAGGTGCAGCGGGCTCCGGTACATGTCGTCGAGCCAGTCGAGCGAGAGCGAATACGCGCGGACTGCGTTGCCGTATACCTCGCGTCCGGGAGGCAGCGCCCCGGTCAGCGCGCGGGTGGCGGGGCCGCTGACAATCCGGATCACCTCGGCCAGTCCGTCAACCTCTCGGGCGATCAACTCCGCGTCGATGTGTCCGCCCGGCTTGTCCCGGTGCACTGAAACCACGACTGTCGGGACGCCGCGGTCAGGCGAGCAGAGGTACCCGGCCAGCCACGCGCCGTCGTCCGTTGTCCTGACCCCCGCCATGTCGTCCCCCTCGGGCTGCTGCCAACAGGGACAGCCAATCACAGGGGTCAGACATTCCTCCGGCGCCTCAGCGCGTCGGCTGCTCCTCGCGCCCTGCGCCGGCGCCCCCGTCGAGGGGCTGGACGCTGTCCTCGCCGAGGTCCCAGTCGTCATCGTCGTCGAGCTCCTCGAACTCGACGGCGGCGAGGATCTTCCCGTCGGCCAGGTCAATCATGAATGCCTCGTCGTCCTCCTCGACCATCGCGTACTCGCCTTGGTCGGTGGTGAAGCGCCAGGCGAGGGTCTTGATGCCGTGGTGGAGGTAGTTCGGGTCCCCCATCGTGATGGCCACCAGCTCGTGGCCCGCCACGTCGCACAGCTCGCGGATCACGATCTCGAAGTCGGGGAGGTCCTCCAGGTCGTCCTGGGCCGCCGCGCGGCGCTCCTCGAGGTCCTCGATGAGGCCCACCCGGCGGGCGATCTCGTCCTCGATCGCGTCGTCGTCCAGGAGGAGGAGGCCTTCCTGACCCCTCAGCCACGCGGCATTGAGCGCCACGATGTCCTCGTCCTCGAGGACCTTCTCGAACCGGTCGTCGAGCTCCTCGAGGGACCGCACGGCGTCGGAGGCGTCGTCGTCGCCGTCCAGGTAGGCCTCGGCGTCATCCTCCGAGAGGGCCTCGAAGGCGGCCGTGAACGCGTCGAAGAGCTCGGCGTGCCGGGCGGCCCCCATCTCGTGCAGGCCCTCCCGGACCAGGGCGTCGACCCCGCGGCGGTCGCCCGAACTGAAGATGTACTGGGCAAAGCCGCCGTCGAGCAGCTGGGTCAGGTAGAAGTCGACATAGTAGCTGCGCAGAGCGTTGGGAGCGATCTCCCGCTCGTCGAGCAGCTCCTCGTACATGGCATTGACGACGTCGACGTTGGCGTCCACGACGGCTTCGTCTCCGGCCTCGATGGCCTCGGCCGGGAGGACGACGGGATGCTGGCTGGCGGTCATGCGGGGCTCCTCGCTCTGACGGTCACTCACGCCTCGAACGTACGACGGCGCGCTGCGCCGGGACCGCACCGGAACGGGATCTGCGGGTGAACGTTGGGCGAACCTTGGGCGAGGACTACTTGTGGTGCGGCCGCCACAGGACGATCGCCTGGGACGGCGGCTGCGGGCGCTGCCCGCGGGCCAGGGTGACCACGTCGCCCGCGATGCCCGCGGCGAAGACCCGCCGCGGGTCGGGGCCGCGGCGCTGGGCGTCTGCGAGATCGGCTTGGAGTTCGGCGACTCGCGACTGGAGCGCGGCGACCTGGTTCTCGAGCTCGAGGATGCGCTTGATCCCCTCGAGGGACACGCCGTCCTTGGACAGGCGCTGCACCTCGCGGAGCATCTCGACGTCGCGCTGGGAGTACCGGCGCTGGCGGCCCGGCTGCCGCGACGGCGAGACGAGCCCCAGACGGTCGTACTGCCGGAGGGTCTGGGGGTGCATCTCGGCCAGCTCCGCCGCCACGGAGATCACGAAGATCGGCGCGTACGGGTCGATGGCCATGGCCTAGAGCCTCGCTTTCTCCGCAAGGTGGGCGCGCGGGTCGGACTGGCCGTTCTTGGCGGTCGCCTCGGCGAAGGCCCGCACGGCCTCCTCGGCTTCCTTCGAGAGGTTCTGGGGCACGACGACGTCGATGGTCACCAGCAGGTCGCCCGCGCCCTTGGAGGTCTTGACGCCCTTGCCCTTGAGGCGCAGCGTCCGCCCGGAGCTGGTCCCGGCGGGGACCTTCATCTTCACGGTCCGGCCGTCGACGGTGGGCACGTCGATCTGGGCACCCAGGACGGCCTCGTCGAACGTGACGGGGACGTGGATGCGGAGGTTGTCGCCCTCGCGGGCGAAGAAGGGGTGGGGCGTGACGTGGACGGTCACCATGAGGTCCCCGGCACCGCCGGAACCCGGGCCGCCCTTGCCGCGGACGCGGACCTTCTGCCCGTCTCGGATGCCTGCGGGGATCCGGACGTCGATGACCTCGCCGCTGGGCTCGCGCAGGCCGATGGTGGTGCCGCGGATGGATCCGGCGAAGGAGATCGTCGTCGTCGCCTGTCGGTCCGCTCCGCGCTGGGGCGGGGCCTGGAAGCCCCCTCCCCCGCCGAAGCCGCCGCCGAACAGGTCAGCGAATTCGGGCGGGATGTTGCCGGTCGAGAAGCCGCGCGAGTGCCGCCCGGTGCCGCCTCCGAAGAGGCCGCCGAAGAGGTCCTCGAACCCCGCTGCCCCGGCCCCGCCGGCGCCCCCCGGCGCGAACCGCGCACCGCCCATCGCCCGGATGGCGTCGTACTGCTGGCGCTCCTCCGGATCGGAGAGGACGTGGTGCGCCTCGGTGATGTCCTTGAACTTCTTCTCGGCCTCGAGGTCCCCGGCGTTGGTGTCCGGGTGGTACTTCCGAGCGAGCTTGCGGTAGGCCTTCTTGATGTCCGCCGCGGAGGCGTCCTTGGGCACGCCCAGAATGGCGTAGAAGTCCTTGTCCACCCAGTCCTGACTGGCCAAGTTCGCTCCTTAGTTCGAGTAGTGCTTCAAGTTTCCTACGGTTTCGGGTACAGATGACTCCGCGAACCGCCCTTTCGGGTACGCGGACCGGATGGCCCGCGTACCCGAAAGGGCGTGGACGCGCATCACCTGTACCCGAAACGGGGGCGGGTCAGACCCGCGGCTCAGCCCTGCGGCGTCGCCACGATCACCTGGGCCGCCCGGAGGACCCGCGCCTTGGTGCGGTAGCCGGTGCGGAGCACCTGCTGGACCGTGTCGACGTCGATGCCCTCGCCCGGCTGCTGGATGAGCGCCTCGTGGACGTTCGGGTCGAACTCCACGCCGGCGGCGTCGATGCGCTCGAGGCCCTGGCTTGCGAGCACCGACTCGAGCTTCGCCGCGATGGAGGCGAACGGCCCGTCGGTCAGGTCGCCGTGGGCGCGTGCGGCGTCGATGTCGTCCAGGACCGGCAGGAGGGAGTTGAGGACGCCCATGACGGCGACCTCGCCCGCCACTGCCCGGTCGCGGTCCACGCGGCGCCGGTAGTTGACGTACTCCGCCTGGAGCCGGAGCAGGTCGTTGCGCAGCTCGGCGATGACGGCGTCGTGCGCGGCGACCTCCTCGCCGGCCGCTGCCTCGCTGAGGATCTGCTCCGCCTGGGCCAGCGCGTCGCCGGAGTCGTGGGCCTCGTCCACAGGACGAATGTCCTCGTGGTCGGGGCGCTCCGCGGCGCCGTCCTGCTCAGGGTGCCGCGCCTGGCCGGTCACCGGGTCCACCTTCCGGTTGTCCCGGATGACCGGCTCAGGACGCTCGCCGGTCCCCTCGGAGTCGCGCGCGTGCTCGTGCTCGTTCTGGTTTCCGTGGGGGGCCATGGCTACTTCTTCTCGTCCTCGTCCACGATCTCGGCGTCGACGATGTCCTCGTCGGCGCCCGCCTTGCTGCCGGCGTCGTGCGTTCCGGCCTGCGCGCCGTCGCCCGCCGCCGCGCCGGACTGGGCCTGCGAGTAGATGGCCTCGCCGAGCTTGGTCTGGGACTGCTGGAGCTTCTCGAACGCGGTCTTCACAGCGTCGTCGTCCGTGCCCTCGAGCGCCTTCTTGAGGGAGTCGACGTCGGCCTTGACCTCCGTCTTGACCTCCTCGGGCAGCTTGTCCGAGTTGTCCGCGATGAGCTTGTCCACGGAGTACGCGAGCTGCTCGGCGGAGTTGCGCGTGTCGGCAGCCTCGCGGCGCTTCTTGTCCTCGGCGGCGTGGGCCTCGGCGTCGGCGACCATGCGCTCGATGTCGTCCTTGGACAGCGCGGTGCCGCCCGAGATGGTCATCGACTGCTCCTTGCCCGTGCCCTTGTCCTTGGCGGACACGTGCACGATGCCGTTGGCGTCGATGTCGAAGGTGACCTCGATCTGGGGGACGCCGCGCGGGGCGGGGGCGATGCCCGTGAGCTCGAAGGTGCCCAGCGGCTTGTTGTCGCGGGTGAACTCGCGCTCGCCCTGGAAGACCTGGATGGACACGGAAGGCTGGTTGTCGTCCGCGGTCGTGAAGGTCTCGGAGCGCTTGGTCGGGATGGCCGTGTTGCGCTCGATGAGCTTGGTCATCACGCCGCCCTTGGTCTCGATGCCGAGGGAGAGCGGGGTGACGTCGATGAGGAGGACGTCCTTGCGCTCGCCCTTGAGGACGCCGGCCTGCAGGGCAGCGCCGACGGCCACGACCTCGTCCGGGTTGACGCCCTTGTTCGGCTCCTTGCCGCCCGTGAGCTCCTTGACGAGCTCGGAGACGGCGGGCATGCGGGTGGAGCCGCCGACGAGGACCACGTGGTCGATGTCGGAGACCTTGATGCCGGCCTCGGAGATCACGTCGTGGAACGGCTTCTTGGTGCGCTCGAGCAGGTCCTTGGTGAGGTCCTGGAACTTCGCGCGGGAGAGGGACTCGTCGAGGTGGACCGGGCCGTCGGGGGTGACGGAGAGGTACTGGAGCGAGATGTTGGTGCTCGTCGAGGACGAGAGCTCCTTCTTGGCCTGCTCGGCGGCCTCGCGGAGGCGCTGGAGGGCAATCTTGTCCTTGGAGAGGTCGATGCCCTTGACCTTGAGCTGGCCGAGGAGGTACTCGACGACACGCTGGTCCCAGTCGTCGCCGCCGAGGCGGTTGTCGCCGGCGGTCGCGCGGACCTGGATGGTCGAGAAGTCGTCCTCGTCCTTGCCGACCTCGAGGAGGGAGACGTCGAAGGTTCCGCCGCCGAGGTCGAAGACGAGGATGAGCTCGTCCTCCTTGCCCTTGTCGAGGCCGTACGCGAGCGCGGCCGCGGTGGGCTCGTTGATGATGCGCAGGACGTTCATGCCCGCGATCTCGCCGGCCTCCTTGGTGGCCTGGCGCTCGGCGTCGTTGAAGTAGGCCGGGACGGTGATGACCGCGTCCGTGACCTTCTCGCCCAGGTACGACTCGGCGTCGTTCTTGAGCTTCATGAGGATGCGCGCGGAGATCTCCTGCGGCGTGTACTTCTTGTCGTCGATGTTGATCGACCAGTCGGTGCCCATGTGGCGCTTGACCGAGGCGATGGTGCGGTCGATGTTGTTGACGGCCTGGCGCTTGGCGATCTCGCCGACGAGGACCTCGCCCGTCTTGGAGAACGCGACGACGGACGGCGTGGTGCGGCCGCCCTCGGCGTTGGCGATGACCGTTGGCTCACCGCCCTCGAGGACGGACACGACGGAGTTGGTGGTGCCGAGGTCGATGCCTACTGCACGGGACATAGGTTCCTCCTGCTGATGCTGATCGGACTGCACTCGCCCAGCCTGGATCAAGTTGAGCGATCTGCACTCAAGTCTACGCGGGCGGCCTCTCGTGTCAAATGAAGTTGAGTCGACCAGACTCAAGTTCGCGGTGGGCGTACGGGCCGTAGCGCCCGCGCACGACGGCGCCGCGCGGCTACCGCCGCCCGCTCACCTCGGTCCCGGCGTGGCGCGGGAGGAACGCGCTGTCCGCCACCGACAGCAGCATGATCGCGGCGATCGCGGCGAAGGCGACCCGGTACGGCGCGGCGGGGTCAGCGGCAGACGCCCCGGCGCCGTCGCCCATCGCCTGCGCGGCGAAGCGGATCAGCAGCGCGCCGACCGCGACCCCGAGCGCGTGGGCGAGCTGGACCAGGGTGTTCGAGATGGCGTTGGCGCTGGGCATCCGATCCGGCGCCACGTCGGCGTACTGGACGGTCATGTAGGCCGAGAAGCCGATGGAGCGGAACACCCCCGAGGCCACGAGGACCGCGAACAGGAGGGCGTCGGGCCACTCGGGGGTGGCGAGGGCGCACAGGGCGAACGTCACTGCCGACGCTGCCGCCGCCCCGACCAGCACGGGCTTGAAGCCGAGGCGGCGGATGAGCGACGTCGTGGCCGGCTTGATCCCGATGTTCCCGACGAACACGGCCGCGACCATGAAGCCGGCCCGGACCGGGTCCCACCCGAACCCGTCCTGCAGCATGAGCGGGAGCATGAACGGGACCGAGGAGATCGTGAGCCGGTAGACGAAGCCGCCGGTCTGCGTGGCCCTGAAGGTGCGCACCCCGAGGACGGAGAAGTCGAACAGGGGCGACTCGGCGCGCCGCATCCACGCGACGGCCGCGGCCAGCGCCGCGATGCCCGCCGCGAGCGCGGCGCCGCCCCAGAGCAGCTCGCCCGCGTGCCCGAGCAGCTCGAGGCCGACGACGACGGCCGCGACGCCCGCCGTCGTCAACGCGAGGCCGGGCCAGTCGAGCCTGCGGGAGGGATCGCCGCCGCCCCGCGGGACGAGGCGCAGGGCGGCCACCAGCGCGGCAGCGCCGAGGGGGAGGTTGACGAGGAAGATCCAGTGCCAGGAGAGGTACTGCGTCAGGGCGCCGCCGACCAGCGGCGCGAGGACCGGGGCCAGGAGACCCGGCCAGACGAGGAACGCGGTGGCCTTGAGCAGCTCGTCCTTGGGCGTGCCGCGCAGCACCACGAGCGTCCCGACGGGGACCATCATGGCCCCGCCGAAGCCTTGGACCGCGCGGAAGGCCGTGAGCGCCCCCAGCGTGGGGCTCAGGGCGCAGGCGAGGGAGGCGAGCGTGAAGACCGCGATCGCCACGGAGAAGACGCGGCGGGGGCCGAAGCGCTCCGCGAGCCAGGCGCTGAACGGGATCCCCATCGCCACGGTGACGAGGTAGGAGGTCATCGCGACGTTCACGTCCGCCGGCGCGACCCCGAATTCGCTGCCGATGGCGGGCATCGCCGTCGCCAGCGCCGTTCCGTCGAGGAACTCCATGAAGAACGTGGCCGCGACGAGGAGGGCCAAGCGGGGGTTCCATGCGGTCGCAGGCGGGGCGGCGGGGGTCACCGTCACAGCCTAGCGAGACGCCTCACCGCCGGCCGGTGCCGTCCACGTTTCGGTCCGGCCGCCCGGGGCGCGGGTCGACGGGCTCCGCGCGGGTCAGTAGGCGGGGTAGAACGCGGCGCTGTTGAGGGCTTCGCTGCTGCCGGTGGTGAGGGCGAGCGCGATCACGCCGGCAGTGAAAAGCACGCTGATCGCGAGCCAGATGGCGCTGAACTTGACCAGAGTGCGGATCTCGGCGCGGCTCACGGACGCCTTGTCCTCCCGCACCGCCTCGATCTGCTGCCCGATCCGGGCCAGCGGGCTCGGGTGGACCGGGAGGAGGGAGTTCGAGGCGCAGTCGATGGAGCCGTCGTGGAGGGTGGCGACCATGCGGTTCGCGCGCCGGTCCAGGCGCAGGCTCGAGATGTTGCTGCCGTGGCGGGCGAGGAGGATGTCCTCGCCGAGGTGCATGCGTCCGCCCCGGCGGCGGAGGCGGCGGGTGTGGTTGTTCGAACTCTCGATCAGGGACATTCGGCGCTCCTCTCAGACGCGGGGGCACCGTTGCCCGAGCAGTCGTATATGATTCGCCTTCAACGGTACCGGGAGCGCGAGGCCGTCCCCCGCGAAAACCGGCCTTTCGTAGCGAACTTCACACCCTCTTGTAACGTGGTGCCATGAGCGGCCCGGACAGCACCTCGCGCACCCCTGACGACGTCTACACCCACGGCCACCATGAGAGCGTCGTGAAGGCGCATGCCTCCCGCACGGCGGAGAACTCGGCGGCGTTCCTCATCCCGCACCTCACGCCCGGGCTCAGGGTGCTCGACGTCGGGTGCGGGCCCGGGAGCATCACGTGCGACTTCGCGCTCCTCGTCGCCCCCGGCGAGGTGGTCGGGCTGGACCGCTCCGAGGACATCGTCGCCCAGGCTCGGGCGCTCGCCGAGGAGCGCGGCGTCGGGAACACCTCCTTCACCGCGGGGAACGTGTACGACCTCGACCTCGAGGACGAGTCGTTCGACGTCGTCCACGCGCACCAGGTGCTCCAGCACCTCACGGACCCCGTCGCCGCGCTGCGCGAGATGCGGCGCGTGGCCAAGCCCGGCGGGATCGTCGCGGTGCGCGACGCCGACTTCCATGGGATGAGCTGGTACCCGGAGATCGAAGAACTCGACGAGTGGATGGAGCTGTACCAGTGCATCGCGCGGCGCAACGGCGCCGAGCCCGACGCCGGGCGGCGGCTCGTGAGCTGGATGCAGGAGGCGGGGTTCACTGACGTGGCCCCGTCGAGCAGCAACTGGCTCTACGCGACGCCCCAGCAGCGCGCGTGGCAGGCACGCGTGTGGAGCGAGAGGGTGCTCCACTCGGCGTTCGCTGAGCAGGCCCTCGAGTACGGGTTCGCCGACCAGGCAGACCTCGAGCGCATCGCATCGGGCTGGCACCGCTGGGGCTCGTCCTCGGACGGCTGGTTCCTCATCCCCAACGGGGAGGTCGTCGCCCGGGCGTAGCCCTCGGGCGGTCTGGACCCCCGCGCGGCGGCCCTACGCTTGTAGGGTGCCGCTTTCCCTCTGGGGCGCCCTCGTGGGCGCCTGCCTGCTGATCAGCTTCACGCCTGGTGCGGGTGCCATCAACACTATGAGCAACTCGCTCACCTCCGGGTTCCGCCGCTCCATATGGGGCGTCCTCGGGCAGCAGGCGGCCCTCATCGTGCACCTGGCGATCGTGGCGGCCGGGCTCGGCGTCATTGTGGCCAGCTCGCCGGTGGCGTTCAACGTGATCCGGTACCTCGGGGCCGCGTACCTCGTGTACCTCGGCGTGCGGCAGTTCTTCAGCAGGCCCGACACGTCCGAGGAGGCGGCCGCCGCGCTCGCCAACGAGCCGGCGTGGTCGATGTTCCAGCGCGGGCTCTGGGTAAACCTGCTCAATCCGAAGGCGATCGTCTTCTTCCTCGCGTTCATCCCGGGATTCGTGCGGCCCGACCTCCCGATGTGGAGCCAGTACCTCGTCATCGGGATCACGATCGTGATCGTGGACATCCTGGTCATGTGGTTCTTCTTCGCGCTGGCGGCCAAGAGCTTCCAGCGGTTCACGCGGAGCGAGCGCGGCCAGACCGTCCTCAACCGTGTCTTCGGTGTCCTCTTCGTCGGCGTCGGCGCGCTCCTCGCGCTCGTGTGATGCCCAGCACTGCGGCAGGATTCCGTCCGACCCCCTCGCCGACCCTATGCTTGGTGACATGAACTCGACGGCGAGCCCCTACCGGATCATCACGGTCTGCACCGGGAACATCTGCCGTTCTCCCATGGCCGAGTTCATGCTCACCGACGCCCTCCGCGCAGCAGGCCTCGGCGAGGTCGCCGTCGTCGACTCCGCGGGCACCACGAACTACGAGGTGGGGCGTCCCATCGACCCACGCGCAGCGCGCGTCCTCGACGGCCACGGCCTCCGCGCCGCCGCGCATGTCGCCCGGCAGTTCGAGCGCGCGTGGTTCATCGAGCGCGAGCTCATCCTCGCCCTCGACGTCGACCACTACGGCCACCTCCGCCAGAGCGCCCCGGCCGGCACCGAGGACAAGATCCGGATGCTCCGCGCGTTCGACCCCGAGGTGGCTCACCTCGACCACCTCGACCAGGGCATTGAAGACCCCTGGTTCGGGGATCAGAGCGACTTCGAGCTCACCTGGAAGCTCATTGCGGCGGCCGTCCCGGGCATCGTCGCCCACGTGCGGGGCGAACTCGCGTTCCGGGACCAGCAGCTCGCCGGCGCCTGAGCACGTGCCCTCCGCGCACCACGGCCCGGCGCGCACCCCGGCCGTCATCGCCGTCGACGGCCGCTCCGGCGCCGGGAAGACCTCCCTCGCCGTAGAGCTGGCCGCGGCGCTCCGCACCCACCGCACGGTGGCGCTCGTGCACCTCGAGGCCGTCTACCCCGGCTGGGACGGCCTGGCGGCCGGGATCGAGCGCTGCGCAGCCGGGATCCTGGCGCCGCTGAGGCGCGGCGAGGCCGCCAGATGGCGCGCGTGGGACTGGGCTGCCGGCATCGACGGCGAGGAGCGGGTCACCGCGCCGGCCGACGTCGTCGTGCTCGAGGGGGTGGGCGCGGGCGCGGCACGGCTCCGCGCGTTCTGCGACGCGGTCGTGTGGGTCGACGCCGAGGCCGCGGAGCGCAAGCGCCGCGCGCTCGAGCGCGACGGCGAGACGTACGCCCCGCACTGGGACCGCTGGGCGGCGCAGGAAGAGGTCTGGCTCGCGGACGACGACGTGCGCGCGGCTGCCGCGGTCGTCGTCGCGAGCACTGGGGGCACCCCCGACCGGCCCGAGGGATCCACCGGCCAGGTCCTGGCCGCGCTGGCCGAGCTGCCCGCCCTCCGCGACCTGCTGGCGCCGGAGCGCTCCGAGCGGGAGTCCGCGGGCGTCGTCGTGCGCCGGGTGCTGGCCAGGCCGGATCCCGAGCGGCTCTTCGCGGAGCTCGTCGGGGACTCGGAGCACGCGGTCTGGCTCGACGCCTCCGACGCCGAGGTCACCCCCTCTGACGCCGACGTCACCCCCACTGACGCCGACGTCACCCCTCACGCGCGTCAGGACCGCCTGCGCAGCCGCTTCAGCATCATGGCCGACGACGGCGGACTGCTCGGCCGCCGCATGGCCCACGAGCGTGGAACCACCGAGGTCGTGTTCGGCCCCGCCACGCCCACGCCCGTCACGGCCACATTCCCCGGCCCGTTCTTCCGCTGGCTCGACGCCGCATGGGGCCACGCGACCGCGCCTGCCGTGCCCGGTCTCGATTGTGGGTTCGCGTTGGGCTGGCTCGGCTACCTCGGATACGAACTCAAACGCGAGTGCGGGGGAAGCGACGTCGACGCAGGCCTCCCCGATGCCCAGCTCCTCTTCGCGGCGCGGGCCGTAGTCCTTGACCACGCGAACGGGGAGGTCTGGGTCCTGGCCCTCGAGTCCTCCGACGCGGGCTCCTGGATCGACAAGGCATCTGCCGCCATCAATGCCTGCGCGGACGGGGTGACCTCGGCGCCACACGGGGTGACCTCGCCGCCACACGGGGTGACCTCGCCGCCACACGGGGTGACCTCGGCGCCACACGGGGTGACCTCGGCGCCACACGGGGTGACCTCGGCGCCGGTGTTCGCGGCGCGGGACTCCGCCGCGGCCTACATGGCGAAGGTCAGCGCCGCCCAAGCCGAGATCGCCGAGGGCAACACCTACGAGGTCTGCCTCACCACCACCCTGGAGGCCACGCTCCCCGGACGCGCCGGCACCCCCGGCGGCCGGACCGC
Organism: Sinomonas flava; assembly: GCF_039531875.1. Taxonomy (NCBI): domain Bacteria; kingdom Bacillati; phylum Actinomycetota; class Actinomycetes; order Micrococcales; family Micrococcaceae; genus Sinomonas; species Sinomonas flava. Next base: position 40,072 of record NZ_BAAAQW010000004.1, read on the forward strand.
CGTCGTGCCCCTCGAAACGTACTGCGCGCTCCGGCGCCGCAGCCCGGCCCCGTTCGCGGCCTTCGCGCGGTTCGGCGGCCTCAGCATCGCGAGCACGTCGCCGGAGCGCTTCCTGTCCCTCGCGGCCGACGGCGCCCTCCGCGCCGAGCCGATCAAGGGCACCCGACGCCGCCGGCCGGGAGCGAGCGCGGAGGAGGACGCCGGCGTCGTGCGCGAACTCGCCACGAACCCGAAGGACCGCGCGGAGAACCTCATGATCGTCGACCTGCTGCGCAACGACCTGAGCCACCACGCCGTGCCGGGATCGGTGGGCGTGTCGCGGCTGTTCGCGGTGGAGTCGTACGCGACGGTGCACCAGCTCGTCAGCACGATCGACGCGCGCCTGCGGCCCGGCGCCTCGCGGGCGGAGGCTGTCGCGGCCGCCTTCCCGCCCGGTTCGATGACGGGCGCGCCGAAGATCAGCACGATGGAGATCCTCGACCGCCTCGAAGCCGGGCCACGCGGCGTGTACTCGGGCGCGATCGGCTACTTCTCGCGCACGGGCGCCGCGGACCTGTCCGTGGTGATCCGCACCCTCGTCATGGAGCGCACCGCCGCGGGAGGCGCGCACGACGGCGCCACGCGCCTCACGCTCGGGGTGGGCGGCGCCGTCGTGGCCGACTCGGACCCGGCGGACGAGTACGAGGAGATCCGCACGAAGGCCTTCGCGGTACTGGACACCCTCGGCTCGGTGTTCCCAGCCTGACCGTCTGGGGGTCACCTCCTGAAGGTCACCTGAGGTGACCCCCAGGAGGTGACCCCCAGACGGAGGCGGCTCGGGCGCCTACTGCAGCGTCGCGGTGAGCCGGGCGACGTTGTCGATGTAGCGCCTCAGGAGTGGCCGGCTGCGCCACGCATCGAGGTCCAGGGGCTTGCTGATCTCGCGGTACATGTCCTCGACCTCGCGCATCTGCGCCACGATCTCCTCGCCGGGGAGCATGAGCGAGACCTCGAGGTTGAGGGAGAACGAGCGCATGTCCATATTGGAGGACCCGAGGACCGCCACCGCGCTGTCCACCGTGAAGTGCTTCGCGTGCAGGACGTACGGCTTGGGGTACCGGTAGATCTTCACGCCTGCCGTGAGGAGCTGCTCGTAGTAGGACTGCTGGGCGTGGTGGACGAGGAACTGGTCCCCCTGCTCGGAGACGAACAGCTCGACGTCGACCCCGCGCTGCGCCGCCGTCGTCACCGCGTACAGGAGCGAGTCGTCGGGGACGAAGTACGGGCTGCAGATCGAGAGCCGGTGCTGCGCGGAGTAGATGAGCGTGTTGAACAGGCGCAGGTTGTTCTCGTTGGCGAACGCGGGGCCGCTCGGCACCACCTGCGCCGGCGAGTCGCCGCGCGGGTGGGCGGCCTCGAGCTGGTCCTCGAGCAGGTCGTCGGTCTCCGAGAGCCAGTCCGTGGCGAAGACGACGTTCAGCGTGGTGACCGCGGGGCCCTCCAACCGGGACATGAGCTCGACCCACTTGCGGCCCACCCTCCTGTGCCGCGGGTTCCTGTACGAGCGCTCGACGACGTTGAGCGAGCCGGTGAAGGCGACCTCCCCGTCCACGACCAGGATCTTGCGGTGGTTGCGGAGGTCGATCCGGCGCCACTGGCCCAGCAGCGGCAGGAGCGGGAGCATGCGCCGCCACTGGATCCTGGACGCCTTGAGCCGCCGCTTGAGGTCCCGGTAGCCATGGATGCGGAGCGTGCCGAGGTGGTCGAAGAGGACCCGGACCTCGACCCCGCGGTCGGCGGCCTCCTTGAGGGCGGTGAAGAGCTCGTCGGTGACGTCGTCCCAGCTCATGATGTAGAACTCGGCGTTGACGAAGCGCTTGGCGTTCCGCACCGCCTCCGCCATCTCTGCGAGGGCGTCCTCGTAGCCGGGGATGAGCCGGATGGTGTTGCCGTTGACCATGGGCAGCGAGCCGAGGTGGCGGTTGAGCGCGGCCGCCGAGTGCAGCCATTCGGGGCCCGGGAAGGTGGTGTCGACGTCGTGCGACGCCGCGAGCGCGGCCCGCACCCGGGCGCTCACCTCCTGCTGCTGCTCCCGGCGACGCCGCGAGAGGCGGAAGTTCCCGAAGAGCAGGAACAGCACGAGGCCGAGGGTGGGGATGAAGAAGATCGCCAGGAGCCACGCCATGGCGGTTGTGGGCCGGCGGTTGCCGGGGATGATGCCGAGCACCACCACCCGGATGACCAGGTCGAGGACGCCGAGCGCGAAGGTGAGCCAGTCGGGCAGGAGCCCAATCAGAGGCAGCTGCAGGAGCATGGGCCCAGCCTACGGTGCGCCTAAGCTGTCCCCATGACCTCCACCGTTCTGACGTTCCTCGATCCGGCGTTTCCCGACGGGCGCGTGGAGGACGCCACGAAGCCGCAGCTGTTCGCGACCGACCTCGGGGCCACCCGCGGCGACGGCGTGTTCGAGACGCTGCTCGTGATGGACGGCCACGTCCGCAAGCTCCCGGCGCACCTGCGCCGGCTCGCGTCCAGCGCCCGGCTTCTCGAGCTCGACGTGCCGGACCACGAGGCCTGGGAGCGGGCCATCATGACGGCCCTGGACGAGTACCAGCGGACCGTGGCCCCCCTGCAGGAGGTCGTCGTGAAGCTCGTGGCGACGCGCGGCGTCGAGGGCGCCCATGCGCCCACCTGCTGGGTCGCGGCCTCGGCCCCGGCGCCGGCGGCGAAGCGGCAGCGCGAGGATGGCGTCGACGTCCTGCTCCTGGACCGCGGCTACGACTCCGACGTGGCCGAGCGCGCGCCCTGGCTCCTCCTCGGAGCGAAGACGCTCTCCTATGCGGTGAACATGGCGGCGCTGCGCTACGCGCACGCGCACGGGGCCGACGACGTCATCTTCACGTCGGAGGACGGCAAGGTGCTCGAGGGCCCGACGTCCACGGTCCTCATCGCGCACGCCGAGAAGGACGACGCCGGTCGCGTCACCCTCCGCCGTCTGGTCACCCCCCAGCTCGATTCGGGGATCCTCCCGGGAACGTCGCAGGGGGCGCTCTTCGCGGCGGCCAAGGAGGCCGGGTGGGAGCTCGGGTACGGACCGCTCGAGCCGGACGACCTGTTCGACGCCGACGCCGTCTGGCTCATCTCCTCCGTCCGGCTCCTGACACCCGTGAACCACGTCGACGGGAAGCCGATCGGTTCGGACCCCGAACTCGCCAGGGCGCTGACCGCCGAACTCGCTGGGCTCTTCGACACGATCGCGTAGCGCCGGGCTCCTTCGGCGCGGGCCCGGGGTGACCTCGGCGCCACACGGGGTGACCTCGGCGCCACACGGGGTGACCTCGGCGGGCGGGCTCTGGAAATTAGTTGGAAGTCCGAGTATCTTCGGTCTCGAGATGACTTGGATCACACATCCCTGAGCAAGCCCACCCCTGAGCAAAGGAGCTCTCCATGGTCCGCGACCTCCACCACTACATCGGCGGCGCCCGTGTCGACGGGACGTCGGGCCGGTTCGGCGACGTCTACGATCCCTGCCGCGGCGAAGTGCAGGCGCGCGTCCCGCTCGCGAGCGCCGACGAGGTCCGCGAGGCCATCGCCAGCGCCGAGAAGGGCCAGCCTGAATGGGCCGCCATGAACCCCCAGCGCCGGGGCCGGATCCTGCTCAAGTTCGTGGACCTCGTCAACGAGAACATGGACGAGCTCGCACGGCTGCTCGCCTCGGAGCACGGCAAGACGTTCGCGGACGCGAAGGGCGATCTCCAGCGCGGGCTCGAGGTTGTCGAGTTCTCGGCGGGCGCGGCCCCGCACCTGCTCAAGGGCGAGTTCTCGGACAGCGTCGCGACCGGTGTCGACGTGCACTCGCTGCGCAAGCCGCTCGGCGTCGTCGCCGGCATCAGCCCGTTCAACTTTCCCGCCATGATCCCGCTCTGGCAGGCGGGCCCGGCCCTGGCCGCGGGCAACGCGTTCGTCTGCAAGCCGTCCGAGCGGGATCCCTCGGTCCCCCTCCGCCTCGCCGAGCTGCTCACCGAGGCTGGACTTCCGGACGGCGTGTTCAACGTGGTCAACGGCGACAAGGAGGCCGTCGACACCCTCCTCGAGGACCCCCGCGTCAAGGCCATCGGCTTCGTCGGGTCGACCCCGATCGCGCAGTACATCTACGAGACGGCGGCCAAGAACGGCAAGCGCGCCCAGTGCTTCGGCGGAGCGAAGAACCACATGGTCATCCTGCCCGACGCGGATCTGGACATGGCCGCAGACGCCCTGATCGGTGCGGGCTACGGCTCCGCGGGCGAGCGCTGCATGGCGATCTCGGTGGCGGTCCCCGTGGGCGAGGAGACGGCCGACGCCCTCGTGGGCAAGCTCCGCGAGCGCATCGCCGGGCTGCGGGTCGGGGCGAGCCTGGACAAGGATGTCGACTTCGGGCCGGTCGTCGCAGCGTCCGCCAAAGAGCGGATCGAGGGCTACATCGCCGCCGGCGCTGAGGAAGGCGCGAAGCTGGTCGTGGACGGCCGCGGCCACGCGGTCGAGGGCTACGACGGGGGCTTCTGGGTCGGCCCCACGCTGTTCGACCGCGTCACGAAGGACATGTCGGTCTACCGGGACGAGATCTTCGGCCCGGTCCTGAGCGTGGTGCGCGCGGCGGACTACGACGAGGCGCTGCGACTGTGCAGCGAGCACGAGTTCGGCAACGGGGTCGCCATCTTCACCCGCGACGGCGATGCCGCCCGCGACTTCGCGAGCCGCGTCGAAGTGGGCATGGTCGGCGTCAATGTCCCGATCCCGGTGCCCATCGCGTACTACACGTTCGGCGGCTGGAAGGCCTCAGGCTTCGGGGACCTGAACCAGCACGGGCCGGATGCATTCCGCTTCTTCACCAAGACGAAGACCGTGACGTCTCGCTGGCCGTCGGGCGTGCGCCAGGGCGCGAGCTTCGTGATGCCGGCGGGCAGCTGAATGGCGGCGGCAGGCTCAATGTCCGGGGCACAACAGCCCGAGGCACCCCAGCCCGAAGCACCCCAGCCCGAGGTCCTCTTCGAGCGCCGGGGCCGGCTCGGCGTCGTCGTCCTCAACCGGCCGCGCGCGGTCAACGCGCTGACCCACGGCATGGCTGCGGCCATGCTCGCCCAGCTCACCGAGTGGGCCGAGGACGACGCCGTCGAGACGGTCCTCGTGCGCGGCGCCGGCGAGCGCGGCCTGTGCGCCGGCGGGGACATCGTGGCGATCTACCGCGACATGCTCGACGGCGGCGATGCCACCGCACGCTTCTGGCGCACCGAGTACCGGCTCAACTCGCTCATCAGCCGCTACCCGAAGCCGTACGTGGCGTTCATGGACGGGCTCGTGCTCGGAGGCGGGGTGGGCATCTCCGCGCACGGCTCGCACCGCGTGGTCACCGAGCGGACGCGCACGGGCATGCCGGAGACCACGATCGGGTTCGTGCCCGACGTCGGCGGGACCCTTCTGCTCGGGACCGCGCCCGGCGAGGCGGGAACCCACGCGGCCCTCACCGGCGCGCACCTCGACGGCGCCGACGCGATCCACCTCGGCCTCGCGGACTTCTTCGTCCCCGGCCGACGTCTGGATACCCTCGCCCGGGCGCTCGAGACCGAGCCGGCGGACGACGCCGTGGCGCGCCTCGCCGTCGTGCCTCCCCTCTCCGAGCTCGAGGCGGAGCGGGGGTGGATCGATGAGGCGTACGTGTGCGACGACGCCGAGCAGATCGTGCGGCGCCTGCAGGCCCTCGAGGTCCCCGCGGCCACTGCGGCCGCTGGCGCGATCGAGGCCAAGTCCCCCACGTCCGTCAAGGCCACGCTCGAGGCGCTGCGCCGGGCGCGTGCCCGCGGGCCCCGCAGCACGGCCCTCGAGGAGACCCTCGACGAGGAGTACCGGGTCGGAGTGCGCCTGCTGGCCGGCCACGACTTCCGCGAGGGCATCCGCGCCCAGGTCATCGACAAGGACCGTGACCCGCACTGGGCGCCCGCGACTCTGGGCGAGGTGCGCCCGGAGGCCGTGGAGGCGCTCTTCGCGCCGCTCGGCGAGCGCGAGCTGGGACTTGCAGACACCGTCCGCCAGAGTCTGGAGAAGGAGAGGGTATGACCCAGGAGACCGGCACGATCGCCTTCCTCGGCCTCGGCCACATGGGCGGCCCGATGGCCGCGAACCTGATCGGGGCGGGCTACACGGTCATCGGCTACGACCCCGTGCCCGCGGCGGTCGAAGCCGCCAAGGCGCACGGCGTGCCCACGGCGGCGTCGGCCGCGGAGGCCGCCGGAGGGGCGTCCGTGGTGCTGACGATGCTCCCGAGCGGGCGCCACGTCCTCGACGCCTACCGCGGCGCCGGCGAACGGCCGGGACTCCTCGAGGCCGCCGCGCCGGGCACGCTCTTCCTCGACTGCTCGACGATCAACGTCACGGAGGCCCAGGAGGCGGCCGCCGCGGCCATCGCCGCGGGACACCGTTCGGTGGACGCTCCCGTCTCCGGCGGAGTGGTCGGAGCGGAGGCCGGGACGCTCACCTTCATGGTCGGCGGGGAGGACGACGACGTCGCCGTGGTCCGCCCGATCCTCGAGACGATGGGCAAGCGGGTGGTCCACTGCGGCGCCCACGGCCTCGGCCAGGCCGCGAAGGTCTGCAACAACATGATCCTCGGCGTGTCCATGATCGCGGTGAGCGAGGCGTTCGTGCTCGGCGAGAAGCTCGGGCTCACGCACGAGGCGCTGTTCGACGTCGCGGCCCACGCCTCCGGCCAGTGCTGGGCCCTGACCACGAACTGCCCGGTCCCGGGGCCGGTGCCCATGAGCCCCGCCAACCGGGACTACCAGCCCGGGTTCGCGGGCGCCCTCATGGCCAAGGACCTGCGCCTGGCGGTCAACGCACTCGAGCACACCGGCGTTGCGGCGGAGATGGGCCAGCTCGCGTCGAAGATCTACGACTCCTTCGTCGAACACGGCGGGGCCAGCACGGACTTCTCGGGCATCATCAACACGATCCGGGAGCAGTCCGAGCCCCCCGCCGTCTAGGGGTCACCTCCTCCGGATTTAGGGGTCAGATCCTGGGAGTCACATCGTGTGGGTGCTCGGGGTCGGTCGGTGCTCCGGGCGCACGACGGCGACCACTCGCCGTCGTGCGCCACCTCCTTCCGCGCCGCTCGCCCCCCCTTGCTGGGGGTCACGTCCTGAGGGTCACGTCCTGCGGGTCACGTCCTGGGGGTCACGTGCCGAATTCCCCAGCTTTCGGGCAGCTCCGATCGCGACACTCCGGGAGAACCTCCCGACACGCCGTGACGTGAAGACCAAAGCTGGGGACGAACACCCACAGAAGGTGACCCCCAGGAGGTGACCCTCAGAGGGTTGCGGGGATTTCTCGCCCAGGGAAGAGGGTCGAGTACTGCTTCCGGTAGAGGCGGCGGCCCACGAGGCGGTACGCGACGCGGATCGGGGCCGGGACGTCCATGAAGAGCCCCTTCCGCTCCTCAGGCGGATTCGACGCCAGCACCATGCCGAGGTAGGCAAGCATCACCTTGGCGCTGAAGCTGCTGGTGCTGTGCTTGACCATGGCCGCCATCTCGTCCTCGGTGACGACCCGGTCCACGGCGGGCATGACCTCGGTGACTTCCCGGCGCAGGTGCACCTTCAGGAGGTCGCCCATGCTCGCATAGCGCTCGGCCAGACGGTCGCGCACGTCCGGATCCGCCGTCCGCACCCACTGCTCGCGCAGCGGCCCGATCTCCTCGAGCCGTTCGGCGACCTGCCGGTGCTGGGCGAGCATGAGCTCGACATGCATTGCGCAGCCGGGAGCTCGCTGGGCGAGCGCCGGGTACATGCTCTCGTCCTCGCCCTCGTGGTGAACGTGGAGCAGCTTGTCGAACGTGGCGAGAACCTCGCCGACGTACGCGGCGCGGGCGGTGTCCCCGGCCTCGGCGGAGCGCACGAGCCCGGGAGCCTCATCGTAGGCCCACAGGAACACGCGGTGGATGCGGCGCATGCCAGCCGTCCCGGCGCAGAGCGCGGGCCCGGGCGGCAGAGGAGCCGCGGTTTCCCCAGGGTGCATGGTGAAGAAGTCAGACATCGTTGAGCCCCAATCTGGCCCCCCAGGGAACTCCCCACGACGATCATAGGATCCGGCATCGGGCCCCACAATGCTGCGATCGAGCCCCCGCGCTCAGTCCGCGAAATCGCCGGCCTGCCGCCGGAAGTCGGCGAGGATGCGGATCAGCGACTCGACGTCGTCCCCCGTGAAGCCCGAGCGGCCGAACACCTCCGCGTTGAGCGCCGCGGTGGCCTTCTCCGCGAGGGCACGGCCCTCGGGCGTGAGTTCGATCAGCGTGGTCCGGCCGTCCGTGGGGTGCGGCGCCCTGCTCACGTAGCCGGCCTTCTCGAGCCGGTCGACGGCGTTCGTCACCGATGTGGGATGCACCTGGAGGAGCGCGCTGGCCTTGCTCATGGGCAGCGCCCCGGTCCGTGCGAAGCTCAGGAGCGCGAGCATCTCGTAGCGCGCGAAGGTCAGCCCGAGCGGCTTGAGCACGTCCTCGATGCGCGCAATGAGGATCTGCTGGGTCCGCATGATCGCCGTGATCGCGGCCATGGGCGCCGCGACGTCCCCCCACCCGTGCCGCTCCCAATTGCGCTGGGCGTCGGCTATGGGGTCGCGGGGAAGCGGGGCGCCCATGGTCCTCCTGACGTTCTGGCGATGCGGAGGCTAGTCTCGCAGATTCGGGAAGTCCGCCTCGGAATACTCCACGCCGTGCCCGCTGACGGGCACGGCGGCAGCGTGCCGCTCCTCCTCGCTGTGCCGCAGCTCCACCCGGCGGATCTTGCCGGAGATCGTCTTGGGAAGGTCCGCGAACTCGATCCGGCGGATGCGCTTGAAGGGAGCGAGCTGGCCGCGGCAGAACCGGAGGATCTCCTCGGCCACCTCGGGGCCGGGCTCGTAGCCTCCGGCGAGCACCACGAACGCCTTGGGGACGGAGAGCCGCACGGGATCGGGAGAAGGCACGACCGCGGCCTCCGCCACTGCGGGGTGCTCGATGAGGACGCTCTCGAGCTCGAATGGGGACAGCCGGTAGTCCGAGGACTTGAACACGTCGTCGCCGCGGCCCACATAGGTGATGACGCCGTCGGCGTCCCGGGAGGCCATATCCCCCGTGTGGTAGTAGCCGTCCCGGAACGCGTCGGCGGTCCTCTCGGGGTCGCCGAAGTAGCCCGACATGAGCCCTACCGGACGAGGGTCGAGGCGCAGGCACAGCTCGCCGTCGTCCGTCTCCTGGCCTGTCGCGGGGTCCACGAGCACGACGTCGTAGCCCGGCAGCGGCCGTCCCATCGCACCGGCGGTGACGGGCTGGCCGGGGGTGTTGGCAACCTGGACCGTCGTCTCGGTCTGCCCGAAGCCGTCCCGGATGGTCACTCCCCAGGCCTTCTCGACCTGGCCGATGACCTCGGCGTTGAGTGGCTCACCGGCCGAGACGACCTTCCGGGGCGGAGCCGAGAGCCGGGTGAGGTCGGACTGGATGAGCATGCGCCACACCGTCGGGGGGGCGCAGAAGCTCGTCACCCCCTCCCTCCCCATCTGCTCCATGAGGGCCGGGGCATCAAAGCGCTCGTAGTTGTAGATGAACACCGTGGCCTCGGCGATCCACGGGGCGAACACGTTGGACCACGCGTGCTTGGCCCAGCCGGGCGAGGCGACGTTCAGGTGCACGTCGCCGGGCTCGAGCCCGATCCAGTACATCGTCGAGAGGTGGCCCACGGGATAGGAGACGTGGGTGTGCTCCACGAGCTTGGCCCTGCTCGTGGTGCCGGACGTGAAGTACAGCAGGAGGGTGTCGTCCGCCTTGGTCGGCGCCTCCGGGCTGAAGGCGGCAGGAGCTGACGCGGAGTCCGCGTAGTCGAGGGCGTCCTGCGGGAGGTTCGCGGCCGCCGCCGTGCCCGCCTCCCCGCCGATGACGATGAGCCGGTAGGCACCGGGCACGTCGTCGAACTTGTGGGCGTTCCCCGCGCCGACGGCGACCCAGTGGGCTCCTCCCCGCTCCACCCTGTCCTCGAGGTCGCGCCGTCCCATGAGCGTGGTGGTAGGGATCATGACGACGCCGAGCTTGATGCCCGCGAGCATGAGCTCCCAGAGCTCCACCTGGTTCCCGAGCATGATAATCATGCGGTCGCCGCGCGCGACCCCCTGCGCCCGGAGCCAGTTCGCGACCTGGGAGGAGCGGGCCGAGAGCTCGGCGAACGTCCGGCGCGTGGAGCTGCCGTCCTGCTCGACGATCACGAGGGCCGGCTGGCTGCCGCGCGCGGGGTCCGTGGCGAGGGCGTCGAACCAGTCGAGCGCGAAGTTGAACTCGTCGAAGCGGGGCCAGGCGAACTCAGCGTGCGCTCGGCCGTAGTCCTCCCGGAGCGTGAGCAGCTGGTCGCGGGCCTGCCGGAAGTCGTCGGTGACTGTCATCGTCCGCCTTTTCGTCCTCGTGATCTGCGTCACGATGAAATATAGTTGGACTTCCTAGGGTTTGAACAGGGACACGCTCCCGCCAACGAACCGCCGACGACGAAGAGGTCACATGCTCCAGGCATCAGGCTTGCTCCGACCCGAGGCCGCGCAGCCGGGACCGCCGTTCCCGGACGCCGACCTCATGCACGTGCTCGACCTGCTCCCGGCGGACGAGCGCGCCCGGCTCGAGGAGATCCGCGCCGTCCTCCAGCGCGACGTCCGGCCCCTCACGCCGGCGTTCTGGAACCGCGAGGAGTTCCCGTTCGACCTCCTGCCCCGGCTGGCCGAGCTCGGCCTCGGGCGCCTGCAGACGGACGGATCCTCCCGGCTGTTCACGGGCCTCGCGTACTCCGAGGTGGCCCGTGCCGACGTCTCGCTGTCGGCGCTCGTCGGGATCCACAACGAACTGGTCGTGGGGATGATCAGCGAGCTCGGATCCGAGGAGCAGAGGGAACGCTGGCTGCCCGGCCTCGAGTCCTTCACCTCGCTCGGCGCGTTCGCCCTGACCGAGCCGGAGCACGGCTCGGACATCGCGGGCGGGCTCGCCACGTCGGCGACGCGCGACGGCGACGGCTGGGTCCTGCGCGGAGCCAAACGGTGGATCGGGGCCGGGACGATCGCCGACTTCGCCCTCGTCTGGGCCCGGGACACGGCCGACGGCGCGATCAAGGCCTTCATCGTCGAGACCGACCGGCCGGGATTCGCCGCCACGAAGATCGAGAACAAGATCGGGCTGCGCATCATGCAGAACGCGGACATCGTGCTCGACGAGGTGCGGATACCGGACTCGAACCTGCTCCCCGGGGCCACGGCGTTCTGCCAGGCAAACGACCTGCTGCGGGACTCCCGCGCGTGGGTCGGCTGGCAGGCCGCAGGCATCCAGCTCGCGGCGTTCGAAATCGCCCGGGCGTACGCCCTCGAGCGGTTCCAGTTCGGCAAGCCGCTCGCCGCGTTCCAGCTCGTCCAGCAGCAGCTGTCCGAGATCCTCGGCAACGCCCAGGCCTCGCTCTCGCTCATGGTGGGGATTGCGCGGATCCAGGAGGCCGGGCAGCTCGAGATGGTCCAGTCGGCGATGGCCAAGGCGACGACGACCCGGCTCGCCCGCTCCTCGGTGGCGCTGGGGCGCTCGGTGCTGGGCGGCAACGGGATCACGACCGACTACGAGATGGCCAAGCTCTTCGGCGATGCCGAGGTGCTGTACACCTACGAGGGGACGTACGAGATCAACTCCCTCATCGTCGCGCGGGCGGTTACGGGCAAGTCGGCGTTCGTCTGACCGGCACGTTCGGTTCTGAGGCGTCGGCCGCCAGCAGTCGCGTTGTCGGCGAGAAGTCCCATCAAGGACGACTTGCGGGCGGCAACGCGACTTCCCGCCCCCGCGTGGCCGCGCGCGAGAGGACCCCGGCGTTCCCGCAGGGCGAACTGCTCTGGCGCGCGGCGTCGTCGTACGTCTAGCGTGCACCTATGGAACGCACCGACCGCGACGCACCGCCACCCGGACTCCCCGCACTCGACGACGACGCTCCCCTGGACGAGGGCTACGACCAGGGCGACCACTACGGCCACAACCAGGACTTCACCGAGCTGCGCGACCCGCGGCGCTTCGCGGACACCCCTCCGGGCGAGCCCCTGCGGCCCATCGAGTCGACGCCCGAGGCGCCTCGGAAGCGCGTCCGGCCCCACCCGGGCGGCCTCGCCACGGGGGGCGCCGGCGGGATCCCCGACGACAAGGGCCACTCGCACACGGGCTTCGGGGACGTCGACCGCGACTGACGCCGCAGGGGCGACCTCGGCGTCACACGGGGTGATCTCGGCGGAGGTGCTCGCACCGGGCCGCGTGCGTGGACAACACTGGCACCATGAACGCCATCCACAACACCGACTTCATCCAGGTCTCGCACGCGGGCTCGCTCCCCCGCAGCCCTGAGCTCCTCGCCGCCAACGCCGCCCAGGCCGAGAACCCCGGCGACGCCTCGGCCTTCGAGGAACTCCTCGCCGGCTCCGTGAAGGACATCGTCGCGAAGCAGCGCGAGGCCGGGGTCACTCTCCCCAACGACGGCGAGTACGGCCACACCATGTCCAACTCAGTGGACTACGGCGCGTGGTGGAACTACTCGTTCAGCCGGCTCGGCGGCCTCACCCAGGGCGGCGTGGACCGCTGGCAGATGACGGAGCAGATCCGCTCCGAGCCCGGCCGCATCCGCCTCACTACCATGAAGGACCGCCGCGACCGCGTCCGCTTCGACGAGGCCTACAACGACCCGAACTCGTTCATCCTCACCGGCCGAAAGACCGTCCTGCAGCCCACCGTGACCGGCCCGATCACGTACACCGGCCAGGAAGCCGTCCAGCGCGACGTCGCCAACCTCAAGGCCGCGCTCGCGGCGAACGGCTACGAGACCGGCTTCCTCCCGGCCCTCTCCCCCGGCTCCGCGAGCCGGCTCCTGAACGAGTACTACACGGACGAGGAGGAACTCGTCTACGCGTGTGCCGACGCGATGCGCGAGGAGTACAAGGCCATCACCGACGCCGGCCTCATCGTCCAGATCGATGACCCCTCGATCGCCGAGAACTGGGACATGATCAACCCCGAGCCGAGCGTCGAGGACTACCTGAAGTTCACCCAGGTGCGCGTGGACGCGCTCAACCACGCGATCCGCGGCCTCCCGCAGGAGCAGATCCGCTTCCACCTGTGCTGGGGCTCGTGGCACGGCCCCCACACCACCGACATCCCGTTCAAGGACATCGCCCAGACGATGCTCTCGATTAACGCCGGCTCCTACTCCTTCGAGGCGGGCAACGTGCGCCACGAGCACGAGTGGAAGGTCTGGCGCCACCTCGACCTCCCCGAGGACAAGGTGATCGTGCCGGGCGTCGTCTCGCACGCCACCAATGTGGTCGAGCACCCCGAGCTCGTCGCGGACCGCATCGAGAACTTTGCCTCGATCGTGGGCCGCGAGCGCGTCATCGCCTCGACGGACTGCGGCCTCGGCGGCCGCGTCCACCCGCAGATCGCGTGGGCCAAGCTCGAGGCCCTCTCGGAGGGCGCCAAGCTCGCCACGCAGCGGCTCTGGGGCTGAGCGGTGGCGCACGACGCCGGCGGCTCGCCTGACGCGCACGAGGTCACCCTCCGCTTCCTTGCCGCGCCGACGGACAAGGGCCACTCGGGCTCCGTCGACGCCGGCACCGTGCTCGAGTGGGTGGACAAGGCGGCCTACGCCGCGGCGGTCGGCTGGGCGAAGACGTACTGCGTGACGGCCTACGTGGGCAACATCCACTTCGCGGACCCCGTGAACGTGGGCGACATGGTCGAGGTCACGGCCACTATCGTCTACACGGGCCGGACGTCGATGCACATCCGCACGGTCGTCTCCTCAGGCGACCCGAAGGGCGGTACTCCGACGATGCGCAGCCAGTGCCTGGTCATCTTCGTCGCCGTCGGCCCGGACGGTCGCCCCGTCGAGGTCCCGCGGTGGGGACCTCGCACGGAGGCCGAGCGCGAGGCGGAGGAGCACGCCGTCGCACGCATCGCGGTGCGGGACGAGATCGTCGCGTCGATGAAGCAGCAGGAGTACACGGACGCCGGCACGGCGGAGCGGGTGGTGCTGCGCTTCCTTGCCGCGCCGACCGACGTGAACTGGGGCGGCAAGGTGCACGGCGGCACCGTCATGAAGTGGATCGACGAGGCCGCGTACGTGTGTGCCTCGCGCTACTGCGGGCGCGACACGGTCGCGGTGTTCTCCGGCGGGGTGCGGTTCTACCGTCCGCTGCTCATCGGGGACGTCGTGGAGGTCGAGGCGAGGCTCGTGTACACGGGGACGAAGGGCATGCACGTCGCGGTCCACGTCCGCTCGGGCTCGCCGCGGGGCCACGAGCTGAACCTCACGACGTACTGCCTCACCGTCATGGTGGCCCGGGACGAGAGCGGCGCCGCCGTGCCCGTGCCGCCGTGGGAGCCGGTCTCGGACGAGGACCGGCGCCTGTGGGCGCACGCCCGCGAGCTGCTGACAATCCGCGGCAAGGCCCCCGGCGGACGCCTCCCGAACCACATGCTCGAGTCCTAGCGCCGTTGCGGGGTCCCGTCCCCGGGCTTGCGGGGTCCCGTCCCCGTCCCCGACGGGACGGGACCCCGCAACCGACGGGACGGGACCCCGCAACCGACGGGACGGGACCCCGCAACGGGGCCTTGCCGGGGCGGCCCCGCAGGGACTAACATGCAACCAAATGGTTGTAGATCAGAAGCCCCGGGACCTCACGGACGAGGAGATCGACAGGATCTTCGGCGCCCTCGCGGACTCGACCCGCCGGGACATCCTCCGGCAGTCGATGCTGCGGGAGCAGTCCGTCTCGGAGCTCGCGAAGAACTACGCCATGAGCTTCGCGGCGGTCCAGAAGCACGTCGCGGTGCTCGAACGGGCACTGCTCGTCACGAAGGAACGGCGCGGGAGGGAGCAGATCGTGCACTCCAACCCCGCGGCGCTCCGCAGGGCGGCCCGCCTCCTCGACGCCTACGAGGAGCTGTGGCGGGACCGCATCCGGCGCATCGAGGCGATCCTCGACGAGACGCCACCGCGCACAGGCCACGACCAGGGGACATGACCATGACCTTCGTCAGCAGCAGCAAGGACACCCACAACCTGACCTTCACCCTCGTCACCGAGTTCGACGCCGCCAAGGAGCGCGTGTGGGACGTGTGGGAGGACCCGCGCAAGCTCGAGCGCTGGTGGGGCCCTCCCGGCTGGCCGGCCACGTTCGGCCGCCACGAGTTCCACCCCGGGGGCCTCTGCCACTACTGGATGACCGGCCCCGACGGCGAGAAGGCCTACGGGTGGTGGCGGTTCCTCGCCATCAGCCCGCACGACCGGCTCGAGATCGAGGACGGCTTCGCCAACGAGGACGGCTCCCCGCTCGATCCCGAGGACAGCGCGACGTTCACGGTCACCTTCGAGGAGGCCGGCGCCGGGACGCGCATGACGACGGTCTCGGCCTTCCGCTCCCTCGAGCAGCTCGAGCGCATGGCCGAGATGGGCATGGAGGAGGGCATGAAGGAGGCCTCGGGCCAGATCGACGCGATCCTCGCCGAGGCGCAGGCCGTGCGCTGACGCGGCGGCACGCACGACGGCGCCGGGTCACCGAGGCGACCCGGCGCCGTCGTGCGGGCGTTCCCCGTTACACCGCGCGCCCTGCTACGCCCGGGGCTTGTCCGGGCGGCTCAGGACCACGAACGAGCGGCGGTGGCTGATGTAGTCGCTGGGCCAGGTCGCCAGGGCCCGGACCTTCTGCAGGCTGCCTGAGAGCAGGAAGACGTGCACGCCGAGCCAGGCGAGGAACGCGAGGGGGCCGGCGAGGACCTTGCGATCCGGCCCGGGCCCGACCTCGGCGACGGCGGCGCCGCGGCCCACCATGGCCATGTAGCCCTTGTCCGAGTAGTGGAACGGCTCACGCGGGCGGCCCTCGATGTCGGCGAGGATGTTCTTCGCGGCCCAGCCCCCGGCCTGCAGCGCGCAGGAGCCGAGCTGCGGGAGCTTGTTGCCCTTGTCGTCGGTCATGTTCGCGGCGTCGCCGAGGACGTACACGCCTTCGACCCCTGGCGCGGTGAGGTCCTCGTTGACGTCGATCCTCCCGCCTCGGCCCTGGGGCAGGCCCGAGCGCGCCACGACTGGCCCGGCCTTGAGGCCGCCCGCCCAGACGACCAGGTCGGCGGGGATCGCGGTGCCGTCGTTGAGCACCACCGTGTCCGGGGTGATCTCCTTGACGGGCACGCCGAGGTGCAGCTGGACGCCCATGCCGGACAGGCGCCGTCGGGCGTACTCCTTGGACTTGTCGGAGAACGGAGGGAGCACGTTCGGGACCATGTCCACGAGGTGCACGCGGCAGCGCGAGGCGAGCCGCTGGGAGAAGTAGTCCGGGAGGACGTACTTCACGGTCTCGGCCATGGCGCCCGCGGTCTCGACGCCGGTGGGGCCGCCGCCGATCACCACGAAATGCAGCTCCGAGCTGTCGTCGACCCGGTCGGCCTCCTCGAGGATGTTCGAGAACGAGCCGCCGAGGCCCACGGCGTCCTCGACGGAGTAGAGCGGATACGTCCCCTCCTCGGCGCCAGGGGTGTTGAAGAAGTTGGCCTCGGCGCCCGAGGCGAGCACCAGGAAGCGGCCCTCGTACGTCCTGCCGTCCGAGGTGGTCACGCGCTTCGCAGCCGGGTCGACACCGGTCACCTCCGCGAGCAGCACGCGCACGTTCGGCTGGCCCCGGAAGATGTCGCGCAGGGAGCGCGCGACCTCCGAGACGCCGAGCTGGACAGTCGCCACCTGGTACAGCAGCGGCTGGAACTGGTGGTAGGGGTTCTTGTCGATCAGGAGGACCCGCACGCCCTTGCGCCCAAGCTCACGCGCGGCTGCCACGCCCGCGAACCCTCCGCCGACCACGATGACTTCGTAGTTCTCGTCCACGGGGCGCACATTACCCGCTCGGAGGGGATCTGAACCGCTGCGGGCGGCCGGCGGGCGCCCCGTGGCGCCGCCCGTGGCATGTTGCCAATCGTTACTGCCTGGCCATGGCTGCCCCCATGCCCGCGTGCTACGTTCAACGCAGAGTAATGAGTGCCAGTGGAAAGCCCTGACTAGCTGGCCGGCAACCCTCCTTTCGGCGGGGTGCCTCAGGTGAGTACTCGGCGTTCGTTGATCGAGAGCAAAGCCCGAAGGAGCCCCATGTCCGAGACTGTGACAGAGCCGGCTGAGACCACACCGCTGAACGATCCCGCGGCTCCTTCCGGGCCCGCCGAGGAGAAGCTCGCCTACCGCCTCCTCACGGGCCCGGACACACGCGAGTTCTGCGCCCGCATCTCCCAGGCTCTCGCGGACGGGTACGTGCTGCACGGCAGCCCGGCCGCAACCTTCAACGGCTCCGAGGTGATCGTGGCGCAGGCCGTGATCCTCCCGCATGCCGTGGCGCGCGCGGACGCCGCCGTGGCCTCCGCCGTCGAGGGGCTCGAGTACGAGGGCGAGGGCCACGCGTGAGCTACGCGGGCGACATCGACCCGCTCGAGGCGTGGGAGAAGCTCAAGGACGGCGCCGTCCTCGTGGACGTCCGCACCGAGGAGGAGTGGGCCCACATCGGGATCCCCGACACCAAGGCCACCGAGAACGACCCGCTCTTCATCCCCTGGGTCTTCGCCGGAGGCATCCCCAACCCGGACTTCGTGATGGAGCTGACGCTCCAGGCCCCTGAGCCGGGCAGCACCGAGCTCGTGTTCCTGTGCCGTTCGGGCAACCGCTCCGTCGCCGCCGCGGAGGTGGCCGCCAACCTCGGCTTCACGGCCTACAACATCCTCGAAGGCTTCGAGGGACACCCCGGCCCCGACGGCCACCGCACCGTGAACGGGTGGAAGAACCGCGGGCTGCCGACCAATCTGGGACAGGACTAAGTACTTTCGTGACGTTTGACACCAACCACAATCTATCGGCCGGTTGGAGCGAAGACACCCAGGCCGTGCGCGGCGGGCTCCTCCGCACCAACTTCCAGGAGACCTCCGAGGCCGTGTTCCTGAACTCGGGCTTCGTCTACGACTCGGCGGAGGCCGCCGAGCGGGCCTTCACCGGCGAGGACGAGCGCTTCGTCTACTCGCGCTACGGGAACCCCTCTGTCGCCACCTTCCAGGAGCGTCTGCGCCTCCTCGAAGGCACCGAGGCGTGCTTCGCGACCGCCTCCGGAATGTCGGCGGTGTTCACGGCCCTGGGCGCCCTGCTCGGCGCGGGAGACCGCGTGGTGGCGGCCAGGAGCCTGTTCGGCTCGTGCTTCGTGATCCTCAACGAGATCCTTCCCCGCTGGGGCGTCGAGGCCGTGTTCGTGGACGGCCCCGACCTGGACCAGTGGCGCGAGGCCCTCTCGGTGCCCACCACGGCCGTGTTCTTCGAGTCGCCCTCGAACCCGATGCAGGAGATCGTGGACATCCAGACCGTGGCCGACCTCGCGCATGCAGCGGGGGCCAAGGTCGTCGTCGACAACGTCTTCGCGACGCCCCTGCTCCAGCGCAGCCTGGACTTCGGCGCCGACGTCATCGTGTACTCCGGGACGAAGCACATCGACGGACAGGGGCGCGTGCTCGGCGGCGCCGTCCTCGGCACGAAGGAGTTCATCGACGGCCCCGTCAGGCACCTCATGCGGCACACCGGGCCCGCCCTGTCCGCGTTCAACGCCTGGGTGCTCGCCAAGGGCCTCGAGACGATGGGGCTGCGGGTGCGGCATTCCTCCGCCAACGCCCTCGCGATCGCCGAATGGCTTGAGGCGCAGCCGGACATCAGCTGGGTCAAGTACCCGCACCTGCGCTCGCACCCGCAGTACGAGCTCGCCCGCAAGCAGATGAGCGCCGGCGGCACCGTGCTCACCTTTGAGCTCGCCGCCGCCGAGGGCCAGGGCAAGGAGGCCGCGTTCCGCTTCCTCAACGCGCTCAGCGTCATCGACATCTCCAACAACCTCGGGGACGCCAAGTCCCTCATCACCCACCCTGCCACGACGACGCACCGCGCCATGGGCCCCGAGGGCCGCGCCGGGATCGGGCTGAGCGACGGCGTCGTGCGGCTCTCGGTAGGGCTCGAGGACGTCGGGGACCTCATCGGGGACCTCGGGCAGGCCCTGCGCGCGGTCGCCCGCTGAGCGGCGCCGCGCGTCGTCGGGCGCGCCAGCTGCGGGCCGGGCTTGACAGAACGGCCGCTATGTTCCGAGTGGAACCACACGCGCCATGCATAGTAGGTTGCTTCAGGCGGTACCTGCCAGGGGGGTGGCAGACGCAAGAGGACAGCCCCCCGGGGCGGACGTGCGCGCTAGGCGCAGAAGGGACGGCCGCGTGGATTCGAGCGCGCTGAAGCGGACATGGTCGATGGCGGCCTCGCTCGGGGACGACGTTCCGCTGTACTTCTACTCGCACCTGTTCGCGACCCACCCTGAGGTCAGGGAGATGTTCCCCGTCGCGATGGGCGCGCAGCGGGACAAGCTCTTCGCAGCACTCGGGCACATCATCAGCCACGCCGACCGCCTCAATGAGGTGGAAGGGTTCATCGGCCAGCTCGGACGCGACCATCGCCGCTTCTCCGTGGCTCCCGAGCACTACTCGATGGTCGGGGCCTCGTTCCTCGCCACGCTCCAGAAGTTCCTCGGCCCCGAGTGGACGGACGAGGTGGCACGGAGCTGGTCCGAGGCCTACGGACTCATCGCCAAGGTCATGGTCGTGGCCGCCGAGGACTCCTCGGACGAGACCCCGCCGTGGTGGGAGGGCGAAGTCCTCTCCGTAGACCGGCGCAGCCTCGATGTCGCGGTGCTCGATGTCCGCATGCCGCAGGACTTCACGTTCAAGCCGGGCCAGGCCGTCGCCGTCGAGGTCCCCGCGCTGCCGCGGACCTGGCGGTACCTCAGCCCCGCCAACGCACCCCGCGCGGATGGGATCGTGCAGTTCCACGTCCAGCTCATCCCCGGCGGCCTGTTCAGCACGGCCGCTGTGCGCAGGACCAGCCCAGGAGACACGATCCGCGTCGGCATACCGATCGGCGACCAGCTCGCCGTCGACGGCCACCGTGACCTGCTCCTGATCGGCGGAGGAACGGGGCTCGCGCCCCTCTCCGCCGTCCTCGACAGCGTCGCCGCGCAGTGGCGCGACACAGGCTTCGGCCCGCGCGTGGACCTCTTCCACGGCGCCCGCGTCCCCTGGAACCTGTACGACCAGTCCAGGCTCGCGGACCTCGCGGCCCGAGAACCGTGGTTCTCATTCCACCCAGTGGTCTCGGACGACCCGACGTTCCCCGGACTGACCGGGTACGTCGGCAGTGCCGCAGCCGCACACGGCTCGTCGGTGGGGCGACTGGCCCTCGTGTGCGGTTCGACGCCGATGGTGCGCCACACCGTCAGCGAACTGGTCGCCGCGGGCGTGCCGCGCGACGACATCCGCTATGAGGACTACACCGGGGTCGAGGACAACTCGTCCCCCACCGGAGAAGACCAGCTAGAAGGGACCCGATGAGCACCTCCACCCACGGCGGCCGGATCAGCCCCTCCGACGTCCGCAACGCCACGTTCGAACAGGTCGGCCATGGCTACGAACCCGGAGCCGTGCACCACTTCCTGGCGGCCGTCGCCGACCAGATGGACGCCGACCGCGTCCAGCTCGAGGCACGCGGCGCCAACGCGCAGGACGAGATGGTGAAGATCATCAGCCAGGCGCAGGTGCTCGCGGAGAAGTTCGTCGCGGAGGCCGAGCAGTACTCGAAGGACCTCGTCGCGAGCGCCCGGACGCAGTACAGCGAGATCCTGCGCCGCGCCGAGAACGCCGCGGTGAGCCGCAGCGAGGGCCAGGCCGTCGCGACCACCCAGGCCGCCCCCGCCTACACCACGCCCATCGACGAGATCGAGTACGTGCGCACCTACACCAAGGTCGCCCAGGTCCAGCTGCGCGCCGTCATCGACGCGCTCGCGGAGCAGGTCGACAAGCTCGGCGACGTCCCCAAGTCGGGCCAGTAGCCTGCCCCCTCCCACCCCAGCCCGACGGGCCAAGCCAGCCACCCGCCGTCGTCCGTTCGTGAAGGAGTAGTGCCAATGCTGTCATCCACCTCAGTGCCGGTCATCGAGGCGACCCTCCCCGTTGTCGGGGAGAACATCACGACCATCGCCCAGCGCTTCTACGAGCACATGTTCGCGGCGCACCCCGAGCTGTTCGACGGCGTCTTCAACCGCGGCAACCAGGCGGACGGGCACCAGCAGCAGGCCCTCGCAGGCTCGATCGCCGCGTTCGCGACGATGCTCCTCAAGAACCCCGACTCGGTCCCCGAGCACCTCCTGTCCCGGATCAGCCACAAGCACGCCGCGCTGGCCATCGCCCCCGAGCAGTACCAGATCGTCCACGAGAACCTCTTCTGGGCCATCGCCGACGTGCTCGGCGAGGCGGTGACCCCCGAGGTCGCCGCCGCGTGGGACGAGGTCTACTGGATCATGGCCAACACGCTCATCAACCTCGAGCGCGGCCTGTACGCCGACTTCGGCGGCAAGCCGGAGAACATCTGGCGCACGTGGCGCGTCGTCGAGAAGCGGCACGAGACCGACGACGTGGTCTCGATCGTCGTCGAGCGCACCGACGAACGCGACGTGTACCCGTCCCAGCCGGGCCAGTACGTGACCCTGCAGATGCCCACCAAAGACGGCCTGCACCAGCCGCGCCAGTACAGCCTCACGCGGACCGACGACGGCCACCACCGCACCTTTGCCGTCAAGCGCGTCCACGACGCCGGCAAGCCCGAGGGCGAGGTCTCGACCCTCGTGCACGACTCGCTCAAGGTCGGGGACGAGGTCACACTCTCGGCGCCGTTCGGCGACGTGGTGCTGGCCGGTGGCGACGGCCCGCTCGTCTTCGCCAGCGCCGGGATCGGCGTCACCCCCTACGCGGGCATGCTCAACCACCTCGCCGCGCAGGGCTCCCAGCGCGAGGTCCTCTTCCTCCACGCCGGCACCTCCCCCGAGAGCTTCGTGCTCCGCGACCAGATCACCCAGGACCTCGCGAGCCTGCCCAACGCCACGCTGCACTCCTGGTTCGAGCAGCCCGGCGGCGAGCTGGGCCCGAACGAGCACCAGGGGTTCATGGACGTCACGGCCGTGGACCTCCCCCAGGACGCCACGTACTACCTCTGCGGCCCGCTCCCGTTCATGCAGGCGGTCCGCGAGCGCCTGCTCGGCCTCGGCGTCCCGGCGCGGAAGATCCAGTACGAGGTCTTCGGCCCGGACCTGTGGCAGGCCGACACCGAGGAGTAATCCCGCATGGCATCACGGCTGAGGCGCTTCGAGATCACTCTCGGGGCGCCTTGTCCGCCCTCGGAGGCGTGGGCGCGGGTGCTCGACCTGCGCGCCCACGACCGGCTCGTCCCGTTCACGCGCGTCACCGAGGGCATGGTGTCCGCGGCCGAGCTGCGGCCGGGCCACCGCTTCGTGGCCTGCACGATGATCGGGCGCTACGGCTTCGACGACGTCATGGTGGTCGAGTCGGTCGAGCCGCCGTCCGGCGCCCGGCCCGGGCACGCCCGCATCGTCAAGGGCGGGAAGTTGGTGCACGGCGCGATCGAGCTCACGGTCTCCGCGCACGACGGCGGCGCGACCGTCCGCTGGCAGCAGGACTTCGGCGTGGGCCGGTTGGGCGGGCCCCTGCTCGCCGCCGTGGCCTTCGGCGCGAGGCTGGGGTACCGCACGGTGCTGCAGCGCCTCCTGCGCGGCTGAGCCGGGACCGCAGTCCACCGCGCTTCGGTCCCCTCCTGCTCGCATTGGACGTCCGCACCGGCGTTTCCGGATCCGACACGCGGTGTGCGGGCGGTTTGCAGCCCTCGATGCGAGCAGGACGGGACGCTCGCGGAGACCCGAGGCGGTGAGGATGGCCAGCTCGCCGCGCGGCGGCAGAATGGGAAGGTGAATACGTCTCCCCGGGACCTGCGGCTGCCGCCCTCGCCCGGCGCGCCACGCGGAATCGTGATCCGCGGGGCCGAGATCGTCGAGCGATTCAGCCGCTCGAGCGGCCCCGGCGGCCAGGGTGTCAACACCACAGACAGCCGTGTCGAGCTGCTCTTCGATCCCGGTGCGAGCACCGCCTTCTCCCCCATCCAACGCGAGCGGATCCTCAGGGCGCTCGCCAACAGGCTCGTCGGAGGTCGCCTCCGCATCGTCGCCTCCGGGGAACGCTCGCAGCTGCGCAACAGGGAGGCAGCCCGGGACCGGCTGGCCGATCTGCTGGATGAGGCCCTCGCCCCTCCGGGACCACCGCGCCGCCCGACTCGCCCGACCCGCGGCTCCCAGAGCCGCCGGCTCGACGCCAAGCGGCGCCGCAGCGAGATCAAATCGGGCCGACGCTCTCCGCGCGCAGACTGACCCGCGAGAGAGCGTGCGCCAGTGTGCGCCCTCCCGTCCTTGAGACGTGATCGGGACGTGGCCCCTCAACCCCTCAGAAATCCGTCTGATCCAGAAGTGACTTGACGTGGGTCACTTCTCGTCAAATATCCTATAGGAAAGAGGTTTACCGAGTGCCTGGGCCGTCCCCGCGGCACCGCTGGCTCAACGACGAGGAGCATCCCCATGACACGACTCTGGAACGACCCGGCGTCCTTCGCGGACGACATGGTGGACGGCTTCGTCAGGGCCAGCGGCCGCTGGGTCCGCAAGGTCTCCGGCGGCGTGTCCCGGTCCACGCGCTCCTCCGCGGACGAGGTCGCCCTCGTGATCGGCGGAGGGTCCGGGCACTACCCCGCGTTCGGCGGGCTCGTGGGCCCGGGGCTTGCGCACGGCGCGGCGATGGGCAACCTGTTCGCCTCGCCGTCGGCCCACCAGGTCGAGTCGGTCATCCGCGCGAGCCATCAGGGACGCGGCGTCCTCCTGAGCTTCGGCAACTACGCCGGGGACGTCCTGCACTTCGGCGCCGCGCAGGAGGCCGTCCGCAGGGACGGGATCGACTGCCGCACGGTCCTCGTCACCGACGACATCTTCAGCGCCCAGCCGTCCGAGACGGAGAAGCGGCGCGGGATCGCCGGTGACCTCACCGTCTTCAAGACCGCCGGCGCCGCCGCGGCCGCCGGGTACGACCTCGACGGGGTGGAGCGCGTGGCCAGGCTCGCCAACGCCCGCACCCGGTCCATGGGCGTCGCCTTCACCGGCTGCACGCTGCCCGGCGCCGACGCCCCGCTCTTCACCGTCCCGGAGGGCAAGATGGCGGTGGGCCTCGGCATCCACGGCGAGCCCGGCATCGAGATCACGGACATCCCCAGCGCCGACGGGCTGGCGGAGCTCTTCGTGCAGCACCTCCTCGACGGCGCCGAGGTCCCGGACGGCGCCACCGTGGACGGCGGCCGCGTGGTCCCCATCCTCAACGGGCTCGGCTCGGTCAAGAATGAGGAGCTCTACGTCGTCTTCTCGCGGATCGCGGACCTGCTCGAGGATGCCGGCCTCACGCTCGTCGACCCCCAGGTGGGCGAGTTCTGCACGAGCTTCGACATGGCCGGCGCGTCCCTGACGCTCCTCTGGGTCGACGAGGAGCTCGAGCGCCTGTGGCTCGCACCCGCCGACACCCCCGCGTTCCGGACGGGGAGCATCGAGCGGGAGGCGCTCGTCGCCGTCGTGCCCCAGGAGGCGGGCGCGGACGACGCCGAGCGGCCGCTCCCCGAGGCGAGCGACGACTCGCGCCGGGCTGCTGCCCGCATCGCGGCGGCGCTCGAGGCGGCTCGGGACGCGATCGGCGCCGAGGCCGACGAGCTGGGGCGGATCGACGCCATCGCCGGCGACGGCGACCACGGGATCGGCATGAAGCGCGGCACCGTCGCCGCCGCTGCTGCGGCCTCGGGTCTCGTGGAGCGCGGCGCGGGCGCCGGAAGCCTCCTCGAGGGCGCCGGAGACGCCTGGTCGGACCGCGCCGGCGGGACGTCGGGCGCGATCTGGGGCCTGATCCTCACGACCCTCGCCGGGCACCTCGGCAACACCGAGGCCGTCTCGGCGCCGAAGGTCGCCTCGGGCATCGCCGCGGCGAAGGACGCCGTCATGGCGTACGGCAAGGCGAGCGTGGGCGACAAGACGCTCGTCGACGCGCTGGTGCCCTTCGCGGACACGCTCGCGTCCCGCGTCCAGGCCGGCGACGGACTGGCGCAGGCGTGGAAGGAGGCGGCGTCCGCTGCGTCCACGGCAGCCACGGCCACCGCGGACCTCATGCCCGTCATGGGTCGCGCGCGCTCGCACGGGACCAAGGCGCTCGGCGTCCCGGATCCCGGCGCGCTCTCGCTCGCCCTCATCGCCGGCCGCGTCCACGCAGTGCTCGCCGAGGACTGACCCGGGCCTCGGTCCAGAACGAAACCCCACAGAAGGAGACACACATGCCCGCATGGCGGATCGTGGTCGGCTCAGACGACGCCGGCTTCGACTACAAGGAGATCATCAAGCGCGACCTCGAGGGCAACGACGCGGTCGTCTCGGTCGCCGACGTCGGCGTGGACGCCGACGGCCACACGAACTACCCGACGATCGCCACGACGGCGGCCGAGATGGTCGCCCGCGGCGAGGCGGACCGCGCCATCCTCATCTGCGGCACCGGGCTCGGCGTCGCGGTCGCGGCCAACAAGGTCCGGGGCATCCGCGCCGTCACCGCGCACGACAGCTTCTCGGTGGAGCGCAGCGTCCTGTCGAACAACGCCCAGGTCCTGTGCATGGGCCAGCGCGTCGTCGGGATCGAGCAGGCCCGCCGCAACGTCCGGGAGTGGCTCACGTACGTGTTCGACGAGGCCAGCGCCTCCAACGACAAGGTGCAGGAGATCTGCGCGTACGAGGCGCAGTGACTCCTCCCGACGCGACAGCGACAGAGGCGACGGCTTCCATGGCCGGGCAGTACCTCATCGGCGTCAGCACGAAGATGTACTTCAGCCACGCGCAGACCGTCGCGTGGTGCCGTGACGTCGCCGCCCGGGCCCGCGCCCATGCAGCCGTGCGCTCCGAGAGCGCACGGCTGTTCGTCGTCCCGGGCTACCTCTCGATCCCGGCCGCGCTGGAGATCCTCGACGGCGTGGCGGACGTCGGTGCCCAGGACCTCGCCGTCGAGGACCGCGGCGCCTTCACCGGCGAGGTGAGCGGAGCCCAGATCGCCGAGCTGGGCTGCCGGCTCGTCGAGATCGGACACGCCGAGCGGCGCCGCCTGTTCGGGGAGGACGACGCGACGGTGCGTGCCAAGACGCTCGCTGCCCTCCGCAACGGCCTGGTCCCGCTCGTGTGCATCGGCGAGCCCGAGCGCGGGAGGCCCGAGGACGCCATCCGCGAATGCGTCCGGCAGCTCGAGGACGCCCTTTCCGAGGCGCGGGACCGAGGCCTGCGAGGCCCCGTCATCGCGGCCTACGAGCCGCACTGGGCGATCGGCGCGCCGGAGCCGGCGTCCTCCGAGCACATCGTCGCCGTGTGCTCGGCCCTGCGGGACCACGTCGGGGGGCTCGAGGCCTTCCCCCGGTCCAGGGTCATCTATGGTGGCAGTGCCGGGCCTGGACTCCTGACGGCGATCGGCGCCGCCGTCGACGGCCTGTTCTTGGGGCGGTTCGCCCACGACCCAGCCGCCATCGAGGCCATCCTCGACGAGGTCGCTGCCCTCACGTCATCCACCGGGGACGGCAAGGCTCCGGCTGGTACCATCGGGGGCGCAGGAGGAACCCATGTCTGAGACCGTCTACCCTCTCGCGGGCGCGGGTGCCCTCGAGCGCAAGGGCCTGCGCGACCGTGTCTACGACCTGATCCTCGACATGCTCATGACCGCGGACATCGCCCCGGGGGCCCGCCTCTCCATCGATGCCCTGGCGCGCGACCTCAGGGTTTCCCCCACGCCCGTCCGCGAGGCGCTGGTCCAGCTCGAGCGCACCGGGCTCGTGGTCCGTGAGGCCCTCAAGGGGTACCGGGTCGCTCCCCCACTGGCCGACGAGCAGCTCGAGTCGCTGTTCGATGCCCGGCTCGTCCTGGAGTGCGGCGCCGCCGAGCTCGCCGCCCGCGACGCGGCGAACCTCGTGCCCCTCCTCGAGCAGGCCCTCGCCGAGCACCGCGCGATCGGCGCCAAGGTCCGCGAGGCGGCCGACGAGCACGCGGGCACCTGGCCGGTGAGCCTCCTGCGCGAGTACTTCCTCATCGACTGGAACTTCCACCACCTGATCTTCGAGGGGACCCACAACCCCTTCCTCATTGACATGTCCTCCGCCATCTCGACGCGCGTCCACCGCTTGCGCCAGACCATGCACAGCGGCCTGAGCGACGCAGACGAGGCCGTGACCGAGCACGGCGCCATCCTCGAGGCCCTCCGCAGCGGCGGTCCGGAGGCGGCGTCTGCCGCGATGCGGGAGCACATCGAGAGGGTCCGCGTCCGCTCCCGGCGCGACGTCGCCGCCCCCTGAGCGGCGCTTCGCCGCGTCAGCCGCCTGACAGCACGCCACGAGGCCCCGGTCCGATCGGACCGGGGCCTCGTGCTGTGGCTGGGCCTGGCGTCAGTGGCCGACGGCCGGCGCCTCCTTGGCGAGGAGCTCGTCCGACTTCGCCACCTTGAAGAACTTGGTGGCGAACACCATGATCGCGGCGAGGAAGGCGAAGACTCCGAGGGAGACCACGCCCCAGACGCCCGAGTCGGTGGGCACGGCGGCGTTGATGCCGGTGCGCATGAGCGGGGCGACGAAGCCGCCGAGGTTGCCGAGCGAGTTGATCAGGCCGATGCCCGCTGCGGCGGCGGTGCCGGTGAGGAATGCCGTCGGGAAGGCCCAGGTGATGGGGCCGACCGAGAGGAAGCTCGCCACGGCGAGGGTGATGAACAGGATGCCCAGGAGCGGCAGGTTGTTCGCTCCCGCCCAGCCCGACCCGAGGATGAACACGCCCGTGCCGATGTACAGCATGGTGCCCCAGTTGCGA
This sequence comes from Sinomonas flava, assembly GCF_039531875.1. Taxonomy (NCBI): domain Bacteria; kingdom Bacillati; phylum Actinomycetota; class Actinomycetes; order Micrococcales; family Micrococcaceae; genus Sinomonas; species Sinomonas flava. Next base: position 67,948 of record NZ_BAAAQW010000004.1, read on the forward strand.
CGGCGGACGATCGTGTGGGCTGCCCTGCCCAGGAAGTAGCAGGCGAAGAGCCCCACGAGCCACGGGATGGCCGAGACGAGGCCGACCTCCCAGCCGACCTTCTTGCCGAGCAGGCCTGCGACCTGCTGCGGGAGGTAGAAGGTGGTGCCGTAGACGGCGATCTGGAGGGCGAAGTAGATGACCGTGAAGTACCAGACCTTCCAGTTGGCCATCGCACGCCAGATGCCGTTCGGGCCGTCCTCGGTGCGGACCTTGTCCTCGAGCGCCATGACGTTCGAGAGCGCGGCCTTCTCCTCGTCGTTCAGGAACTTGGCCTGGGCGGGGCTGTTCGTGAGGAGGAACAACGCCGCGATGCCGGCGACGACCGCGAGCATGCCCTCGACGAAGAACATGACCTGCCAGCCGTGCCACGGCGTGAGGGTGTCGCCGAAGCTGATAAGGCCACCCGAGAGCGGGGCGCCGATCATCTGTGAGAACGGCTGCGCGAGGTAGAAGATCGCGAACATCTGGACGCGGACCTTGTTCGGGAACCACTCCGCGAGGAACATGATCACGCCGGGGAAGAGCCCGGCCTCGGTCACGCCGAGGAGGAACCTCAGGACGGTGAACATCGTGTCGTTCGTCGTGAAGGCGAACGCCGCGGCGACGACGCCCCACGTGATCGCGATGCGGGCCAGCCAGAATCTGGCGCCGAACTTCTTCAGGGCGAGGTTGCTCGGGATCTCGAACAGCGCGTAGCCGATGAAGAAGATGCCCGCGCCGAGGGCGAACGCGCCGTCGGACACGCCGCGGTCGGCGCGCAGCGCCGCCTCCGCGAAGCCGACGTTGGTGCGGTCGAGGAAGGCGACGAAGTACAGGATGACGAGCATCGGCATGAGATGCTTCGAGGCCTTGGCGATGGCCGATTTCAGGGCCGGGTTGGTGCCTACGGTGTCAGTCAAACGGGCGCTTGACGAAGACATGTCCACTCTCCTTCGAGGGGATGCCGGGGTTGGGTGCGTTTCGGTGGAGTGCTCGGTCAGCCGCCGAGCGCGGGCAGGATGCTGGCAAGCCCGAATCCGACGAGGATCAGGCCGATGGCGAGGAACAGGATCCTCGACTTCGTCCAGGGGCCGGTCTTCAGGCGCATGTCGGTGCTCCCTTCTCAGTGCATGTAGAGGCCGCCGTCGACGTTCAGGGTCTGGCCCGTCACGAAGCCTGCGTCCTCGCTGATGAGGTAGTTGATCGCTGCGGCGATGTCCCGCGGGCTGCCGATGCGCGGCAGCACGCCGTCGGCCGCCATCTTCTCCTTGCGCTCCTCGGTGAGGGTGCCGCCCATGATGTCGGTGTCGATGGGGCCGGGGGAGATGACGTTGACGGTGATCCCCTGCTGGCCCAGCTCGCGGGCGACGCTGCGGGAGAACCCGATGATGCCGGCCTTGGCGGCCGAGTACGGGGTCTTGCTGTACGTGCCGCCGCCGCGCTGGGCCGAGACGGACGAGAGGCTCACGACGCGGCCGACGCCGTGCTTGACCATGGACTCGACGGCCCGGCGGGTCGCGTAGTGGACGCCGTTGAGGTTGATGTCGAGGACGCGGTTCCACTCCTCGGCCGTGACCTCGAGGTACGGCACGGGCGAGGAGACGCCGGCCAGGTTCACGAGCGCGACGATCTGCGGGAGGGAGCCCTCGAGCTCGTCGAAGGCAGCGCGGACCTGGTCCTCGTCGGCGACGTTCGCGCCGGCGCCGGCTGCGGCCACGCCGTGCTCGAGGGCGATCTCCTCGGCGACACGCTTGGCTGCCTCGGCGTCGAGGTCGATGATGCCGATGCTCCAGCCGCGCTCGGCGAGGTAGTGCGCGGACGCGCGGCCGATGCCGCGGGGCGAGGCGGCGCCGGTCAGGATGACGGTGCGGGATGCGGGGAAGGCTGTCATGCTGCTCTCCAGGTCTGTGTCAGTTGTCGGTGTGGATCGGTGCAGGGCCGAGCTCGTCCATGAGCTTCTTCATGGCGACGTAGGCCCGGTTGCGGTAGGCGACGAGCTCCGGGATGCGCTCTGCCGGGACGTCCAGGTAGCCCTCGCCGGACTTCGTGCCGAACTTGCCGGCCTCGACCAGCTCCTTGAGGGACTCCGGCGTGGCGAAGCGCTCGGGCCAGCGGGTCTGGAGCGAGGCGTAGCAGAAGGAGTAGACATCCAGCCCCGCCATGTCCGCGATCGCGAAGGGACCGAACACGGGCAGCCGGAAGCCGAAGGTGGTCCGGACGATCGTGTCGATGTCCTCGGGGGTGGCGATGCCCTCCTCGACGATCTGGCTGGCCTCGTGGAACAGGGCGTACTGGAGCCGGTTGAGCACGAAGCCCGTGGCGTCCTTGACCCGCGCGCTCTCCTTGCCGGTGGCCGCCACGAGCCCCTCCACGAAGGGGATGAGGGACTCGTCCGTCCCGGGGTGCGGGATGAGCTCGACGCCGGGGATGAACGGCGCCGGGTTCGAGAAGTGGACCCCGAGGAAGCGCTCGGGACGCTCCACGGCCTCGGCGAGGGAGGCGATGAGGATCGTCGACGTGTTGGAGCCGATGATCGCGTCGGGGCGCGCCGCGGCGCTGATCCGGCGCAGCGTCTCGTGCTTGATCTCGAGCTTCTCGGGCACGGCCTCCTCGATGAAGTCGGCCTCGGCCACGGCCTCCTCGATCGAAGCGGCAGGCGAGAGGTTCGCCTCGAGGCGCTCGACGGCGTCCTGCGGGAAGAGCCCGTCCGCGACGAACTCGCGCGCCTCGTCCAGGAGACGGCCGTAGTTCTTGCGCGCGATCTCCTCGGAGACGTCGGCGATGCGGACCGTCGCGCCGGAGAGGGCGAGGACCTGGGCGATTCCGCCGCCCATGTAGCCCGAGCCGACGACGGCGACGGTGACGTTCTGGGAAGTCATGGCTAGCCCTTCGGGAGGAGAGTGCGGATGTACTTCTGGTTGGTGGCACACATGCCGAGGCTGTCGCCGCCGTAGTGCTCGGTCAGGATGATGCCGTCGAAGCCGAGCGCGATCGCGTCGCGGAAGACCTGCCGGTAGTTGATGAGGCCGGCCTCCATGGTCGAGGGGACGGAGGTGGCCCAGCTGCCGTCGGCGGCCTCGTCGCGCGTGTAGTTCTTCACGTGCCAGTAGTTCGCGTACGGGAGGGTCTTGTCGAACAGCTCCTGCCAGCTCTCGACCGGGCGGTGGAGGCGGATGAGGTTCGCGACGTCGGGGTTGAGCCCCACGTTGTCGAGCCCGACCTCCTCGATGAACCGCACCGCGCTGTCGGCCGTGCCGATGTACGTGTCCTCGTACATCTCGAGGGACATCCGCAGGCCAAGATCGGCGGCGTGCTTGCCGAGCTCGCGGATGCGCCCGACGGCGGTGTCCCACACCTCGCGGTCGTCCGGGTCCTTCGGGCCCTCGGCGGTCCAGAACCACAGGGCCTTGCGCTGGGCCTCGCTGAACGGCTGGTGGAGTCCGGTGGAGAAGACCTGCATGCCCCACTCGGCGGCGGCCTCGATGGTGCGGTGCGCGTACTCGAGGTTGCGCTCTTCGTGGCCGGGCATGATGACGCTCTGGCGCTGGAGGTGCACGGACGGGATGCCCACGCCGTGGGACGCGGCGATCGAGAGGAACTCGTCGCGGCGGGAAGGCTCGAGGTCCGCAGGGCGGATGTGGCTGTCTGCCAGCTCGGCGAGGTTGAAGCCCACCTCGGCGATCTGGGAGAACATGTCGTCCCAGGTCTCGGCAGGGGCGTCGTGCAGTGCGATGCCGTCGCGGTCCACGGTCCTGAATCCGTGGAGGCAGGTGGCGATCGGCCATGATTCGGCCGTGAAGGCGGGTTCCGTCGGCATGGTGCTCCGTTGCATCGGTTTCTTTCCCGAGCCGTCCTGTGGTGCGGCTCACGAAAAGATCCTATAGGAAATATGTCTGACGTCAACCGCGGACGCGGAAATTCTGGGCAGCGCAGAGCGGAGCAGGAAGTGGCTCCCCGGCAGGGAGGGGTGGCAGGAAGCCCGACGGCGGACGCGGACTACGCGCCGGCGTCCCACCCGCCGTCGTGCTTCTGGGTGGCCTCGACGGCGGCGGCGACCACGGCGCGCAGCTCGAGCCCGTCGATGGCGGCCTCCCGCTGGGACCGCTCCCCCGAACCCCGCTGGAGGAGGGTCTTGAGGTCGCGCTCGGCCCAGTGCAGCTCGCCGGATTCGCGCAGCACCGGCGCGATGTGCGCGACCAGGGCGTCCACCGCGTCGGTCGCGCGCACGGGGCGCTGCTCAAGCGGGTGCACGAGGTCTCCGTTGAGTCCGGAGCGGCTCGCCCGCCAGGCGGCCAGGCGCAGGAGCGCGGCGGGGGTGCCGAGCGGCTCCTTCCCCTCCGCGGCCTCGCGCGCCGCGGTCTCGACGAGCCCGCGCACGAGGACGGCGAGGAGGGCGGAGTCCGCGGCGTCGAGGCACACGTCCGCCACCCGGACCTCGACCGTGGGGTGCTCGCGGGAGAGGCGGGCGTCGAAGTAGACCATGCCCTCGTCGAGGATGGCGCCCGTGCCGACCATCGACTCCACGAGCCCGCGGTACTGCTCCACCGTGCGGAAGAGCTCCTGGGGGCCCGAGGTCGGCCAGCGGTTCCACGCCTGCGTCCGGTAGCTCGCGTAGCCGGTGTTGGTCCCGCGCCAGAACGGCGAGTTGGCGCTGATCGCGACCAGCAGCGGGAGCCATTCCCGGATCCTGTCCAGGACCGCGATGCCTTCCTCGGGGGACTCGACAGAGGTGTGGACGTGGAGCCCGCACGTGAGCTGCTCCTGGGAGGTGAGCCGGTACTCGTCCGCCATCTGCTCGAACCGGGCGCCCGGGCTCAGGTGGGTGGCGGCGCTCAGGGGCGAGGTTCCGAGCGCGGCGATGCGCGCCCCGACCTGCCGGGCCGCCTGGTCGACGCTGCGGCGCGCGCGGTAGAGCTGGCGGAGGATTTCGTCATGGGTGAGGGCAGGCGCCGTCTGGATCTCGATCTGCTCGAGCTTGAACTCGCGCTCGGTGTCCCGCGGCCGGCCCATGACCGCGAGGATCCGCTCGACCTGCGCCACCGGCTGGCCCGTCTCGGGGTCGACGATGAGCAGTTCCTCTTCAACCCCGAACGTCCGCATGCCGCCATTCTGTCAGGCTTCGGGCGCGCCGCCGGGCAGCGCGCGGCGGGCGGCCTACGACTCCGACGGGCCGAGCCGCCCGCGCGCGGGGCGGTCGGGCCGGGGCTCCTTGAGCTCGATGAAGAGGGTGTGGGTCTCGCTCGTGCCGATGTTGGTGCCCGAGTGCTCTTGGGCGTCGAGCCAGCGCGCCTGGAACGGGGGCATCTCGACCTCGACCTCCCGGCCTCCGGACGTGAGGCGGCGGCTGAAGCCCGTCAGGGTGACCATGACGCTGTCGGGGTGGGAGTGCGTCCCCGTGGAGTCGCCTGGCCGGTCGAGGTACTCCAGGACACGGACGCGGTCGTTCTCGAACACGAGGCGGTAGAGGTCGGGGCTGACCTCGAGAGGGTCGGACATGGGAGGCCTCCTGGGTTCCGCGCGGCTTCATGGTACTTCCGTCCCATGAAGGGACACGAGTATCGTAAGGCGCATGGTCCACGCGCACAATGGCATGCCCGGGAGTCCGCACGCCGGGTCCTACACGGCCACCGGCCGGACGGGACAGAAGAGCCGCACCCAGCGGGCCCTCGTCGAGGCCCTCCGCGGGCTCATGGCGGACGGGCAGGACCCCTCGGTGTCGGACGTCGCGGCCAGCGCCGGGATCTCGCGCACCACGGCCTACCGGTACTTCCCCGACAAGGAGTCGCTCCTGAACGCGGCGATGCCCCAGACGGGCGAGCGTTCGCTCCTCGGCGAGGACCCGCCGTCGGACGTCGCCGAGCGGCTGGACCGCACCCTGGGCGAGCACTTCGCCTTCATCCGGGACTGGGAGCCCCAGATGCGCGCCGCGCTGCGGGCCTCCCTCGCCCCCGGCGCGGGCCAGCCAGCGCTCCGCGGCGGCCGGGCCGTGCGCTGGTACGAGGAGGCTCTCGCGCCCCTGGCCGGGACCCATCCCGGGATCGACGTGCACCGCCTCGCCGTCCGGCTCCGCGCCGCGGCGGGGATCGAGCCGTACGTGTGGCTCACGGGCGTGGGCGGCCTGGGCGCGGAGGAGGCCTTCGCGGCCATGAAGTCCAACGCCCTCGACATCCTCCACGCAGCAGTAGGCGGCGCATGAGCCCCTCCGGTCCCTAGTCTTGTGCCATGGAACACGACGCCTGGCCCCTCGTCCTCGACCTCGCAGGGGTGTTCTTCTTCGCCGTCTCCGGCTCCCTCATGGCGGCGCAGAAGAACTTCGACATCGTGGGATCGCTCTTCCTCGGCTCGCTCACGGGACTCGGCGGCGGCGTGATCCGCGACCTCGTGCTGGGCCGCTTCCCCAACGCGTTCGCCGAGCCGGTCTACCTCGCGCCGCCCGTGGCCGCTGCGGTGGTGGTCTTCTTCCTCCTGCCCGCGGTCGTGAAGCTGCGCCGCACGCTGCTGCTGTTCGACGCCGCGGGGCTCGCACTGTTCTGCACCACCGGCACCATCACGGCGCTCACCCTCGGCGCCAACCCCATCTCGGGTGCCCTGCTCGGCACCACGACGGCGATCGGCGGCGGGCTCCTGCGCGACACGGTCGCCAACGTGCGGCCCCAGCTGTTCGACCGGCACGACATCTACGCCGTCCCCGCGCTCCTCGGCGCGGGCCTGGTCGCGTTCCTCTGGCAGGTCGGCGCCTACACGCCCGCGAGCGGCGGGGCGGTCGCCGTGGTCGTGTTCGCCCTGCGTGTCCTGTCGCTGCGCTTCCGCTGGCGGGTGCCGTTCGCCGCCGTCGTGGCCCACCGCGAGGGGCGCGCGACGCCGCCCGCCGACTGAGTGCGAAGCCCGCCGTTCCGCCTCTGGACGCCGGGGTCGGGACGTGGTCCCATGAGCTTGTTTCCGTCAGGGTTCAGGAGCGAGCATGGGCCTTTCCGTCTCGACCGCGAAGGTCGACATCACCCCCTCATCCGCCGCACCGAACCCGTACCTCGGGGGCTACGGCACCGACGACGGCGGCCGGCAGGCCTCCGCCAGCACGCCGTTCGCGCCGATCTACGTGCGCGCCGTCGTGCTCTGGGACGGCGGGGCGCCGAACCTGCTCCTGACCGCGGACATCCTCGCCTTCCCGGTGGCGCTGCACGACGCCGCCCTCCCGCGCATCCTCGGGCTCGCCGGCTGGGGCGCCTCGGACGTGGTGCTGCAGGCGACCCACACCCACAACGGCCCCGTGCTCGTCCAGACCCTCGACCCCTACATCTCCTACGGGCTGACCGACCTGACGGAGGTCACGGCCTACGGCACGTGGCTCGTGGACCGGGTGGTCGAGGCCGCGCAGCAGGCGCTCGCGGCGCCGCAGACCCCCGTCACTCTCGACTACCAGGTCCTCACCCAGACCTTCGCGATCAACCGGGTGGGCCTGCCGTACAACGAGACCGACGTCCCGCTGCTCACCGCGAGGGGCCCGGGCGGCGAGCCCGTGGCCGCCATCTTCGGATACGGCTGCCACCCGGTCGCGGCGGGGCTGCAGAACCTGTACGACGGCGACTACCCCGCCGGTGCGTGCGCCTTCGTGGAGAACAGCACGGGGGCCTTCGCGATGTTCGTCCAAGGGGCCGGCGGCGACCAGAATCCGCGCGGCGCCGCCAGCTGGTCGCTGCGGGACCAGTGGGGCGACTCGCTCGGCTCGGCCGTGGTGCGGGGGCTCGACACCTCGGGGCGCACGCTGGCGGGCGGCATCTCCACGGCGGTGCAGGGGCTCACGATCCCGCTGGACATCGACGCCTCCCCCGGGAACCTCGCAGCGGTCCGCGCCGACTATACCGACAGGCTGCCGAACCCCTCCGGCTTCCCGCCCTGGTACCGGCGCCACGCGGAGACCATGATCGAGAGGATCGACCGCGGGCAGGTCCTGACCGGCGTTCCCTCGGCGATCCAGCGGTGGACGATCGACGGTGAGGAGCCGCTGAAGATCGTGTGGGCGAGCGGGGAGCTCGTGAGCGGGTACGCGGTGTACCTGCGTGCCCAGTTCGGCGGTTCCCAGTCGGTATGGGTCTGCGGCTACGCCGGGGCCTCGGTCTGCTACATCCCCACCGCCGAGTTCTTCCCGCCCTCCATGGCGCAGGGAAGCTACGAGGGCGGGTGGGACACGGACTTCCCCGGGATCGCGGGCGGCAGCATGACGGTGTACAGCTGCCTCGGGCACTTCGTGGCGGGCGGCGCCGGCGTCGAGTCGACGATGATCGACGCCTTCACCCAGATCCTCGACGCCGGCTGACGCCAGGCCCGCCCGCGCTCGGCGTCAGTGCTCGTCGTAGTGGTGCTCGTGGACGGCGTGCTTGTGGCCGTCGTGCTCGTAGTCGACGTGGTCGCCGTGCTGGACCGCCTCGTGGCCGCAGCCGGGCCCGTGCTCGTGTTCCGTCACGGAGTGCTCGGCGACGTGCTCGTGGTCGTCGTAGTGGTCGCCGTGCACGGCGTGGTGGTGGTCGTTGTGCACGTAGTCGACGTGGTCGCCGTGCTGGACCGCCTCGTGGCCGCAGCCGGGCCCGTGCTCGTGGTCCGCGATCGTGTGGCCCTCGTGGACGTGCGTCTTCGTCATCGTCGGTTACCTGCTCCTTCGCCTCGGGTCCCGGCGACCGGCACCGCGCCGAGCGCCTGCCGACAGCCTACGAATCCCCCGCGTCCCGGGCCAGACCCCCGCGTGACTTTTCGCGGCCGGGACGCGGTTGTCACCGTGGGCGGCATGCGACGCCCCATCCGCAGAAAGGATCCCCATGCCCCTGCCCGTCAGCCTTGAAGAGTTCGTCCTCGGGTGGGACACGTTCCGCGCCGCGCTCGCGGCGGGGGCCGGGGAGATCACCGCCACCCTCGGCCTCGAGCCCCACGCGTGCGACGGCGCGATGGTCGCCACCCGCATGCCGCTCGCCGGCCGGCTGTGCGGGCCGGGCGGGCACTTCTCCTCCACTGCCCTGTTCGGAGCCGCGGACCTGACCGGCTCGTACCTCGCGGGGCAGGCCATGGGGCCCGGACGCTTGCCGCTCGTGACGCAGTCCAGCATGAGCTTCCTCGACAGCTCGGGCCTCGGCCCGGCCGTCGCGACGGCGCGCCTGCAGCGCGCGGGCGGGAGCGTCGTCGTCGCCCGGGTGGACGTGACGGACGGGGACGGGCGGCTCCTCACGACGTCGACCTTCACCTACGTCCCCGCGCCGGCGGAGGGGTAAGCGGCAGGGCCCGGCGTGTACGCGCGGCAGATATGCACGCTGTCACGGCCATCACGATTCCAGCATAGGATCAGTAAGCATGGCTCCTAAAAACGAACCGGAACCAGAGACTGACGTCGAGGGCGGCCAGTCCGGCGGAGTGCAGTCCGTGGAGCGGGCGCTGACTGTCTTGGAGATTTTGGCCCGGGAAGGGCACGCGGGCGTGAGTGAGATTGCCGAGGAGATGGGGATCCACAAGTCCACCGTCTCTCGGCTGATGGGGTCTCTGGTAAGTCGTGGGATGGTCCACCAGAACAGCGATCGCGGCAAGTACCAGCTCGGGTTTGGAATCCTCCGACTGGCCAGCTCCATTCCTGGGCGGCTGAGTCTGGTCCACGAGGCACGGCCTGTGCTCGAGAGCCTCGCCGAAGAGTTCAAGGAAACGGTCAACCTCGCCGTCCTGCGTTCCAACTATGCCGTCAATGTCGACCAAGCCATGGGCCCCTCCACACTGGCAACGTATGACTGGGTGGGAAGCCTGACGCCGCTGCACGCCACCTCCAGCGGGAAGGTGCTCCTGGCTGCCTTGGGTGCGGATGAACGGGACCGCATCCTGAAAGAGACCGGACTGAAAGCCCGCACGGCCAGGACCATCACCAGCCGGAAAGAATTGGATGCCCAGCTGCTCGAGGTGGGCGCCAAGGGGTACGCGGTAGTGCGGGAAGAGTTCGAGATCGGCCTGAATGCAGTGGCGGTGCCCGTCTACAACCATCGGGGCGAAGTAACGGGCGCCATCAGCATCTCGGGGCCCGCGTTCCGGTTCGACCCCGAGAAGATCCCCGGCCTGCTGGAAACGCTCACGGAAGCCGGACTGAAGGTCAGCGCCAACATGGGCTACACGCGGCGCTAGACCATCGAGGGCCCCGAATCCAAGATGACTCAGGGCCATTGCCTGTTCTCGGGTGCCGTTGGCTATCTTCGATTGCCCGCGATGCACTGCGCCGCAGGTCCGACGGCGTGCTCCGCCAAGTCCTCGGTCAGCTGGCGTGCATCGTCGTGGCGGTGGTGGCCTGCACCCTCGCGGTCCTCGCCGCGGCGATCCGTATGAGCCGAGTGCTCCGAGGCACGGTTTCCATCGGCAAGTGGGGCCTCCCAGTGAACATCCTCGCCGTGCTGGGGGCGTTGCCGTGATCGCGAACCTGCGCTGGCCACGGCTGGACATCTACAACCTGGCCCCGCCGTTCGATGGTATCCGAGCTGCGGCTGAGTGACGGGGCGCTCGCCGAGCACCCCCCGCAGCCGTTGCGTCGCACCCGGCCTCCGGCCCGTCAGGCCGCTGCCAGGCGGCTGGCCCGAACGTGTCCCCATGCATCGAATGAAGGACTGCCTGGCCGGGTGAACTGGCCTGCTGCCTGCAGTGTTCAGAACGCATCCGTCATCGCTTGACAGCGAGGGTGGCCTACGTCACGCTGTTGCACATGCTGATTGTTGTTGCGTAGGACGCAAGTTCCAGGAAGGGCCTGACATGGATCCGCTCCAAGCATCGCCCGAGAGACCCCTTCTCGCGCAGCTCCTCCTGAACGCGCAACTTCAACCCCAGACGATGCCGCTTGCCTCCACGCCGTAGTCGCCCAAAAGCCACACTTACCCAGCCCTCCCGGGAGGAATCAATGACTGCTCAAGTGAACGTGCCCCTCAATTCGCGCGGAAAACTCGCTTCGACCTTGCCTGCAGAGAAGCTGGCGGAAATCGCTGCGCTGTTTGAGTTCCGGCGTCAGGGATATTCACTCGATGCCCCCTTCTACACCGACCCCACGCTCTTCAAGATCGACATGGAGGCCATCTTCGGCCAGCACTGGATCTTTGCCGGCAGCGTTGCCGAACTGCCGGAGCCGGGCGACTATATCACGGTCGACTACGGCCCCTACTCCCTGATCGTGCTGCGCACCGACGAGGGTGACGTCAACGTCCTGCACAATGTCTGCCGCCACCGCGGTGCACGTGTCCTGACCGAAGCTGCCGGTTCCACCGGAAACCTGGTCTGCGGCTACCACTCCTGGACTTACTCGCCCGAGGGCAACCTGATCCACGCCTCCGCTCCCGGTGAAGCGAAGTTCGACAAGAACTGCTTCGCCCTCAAGCGTGCCCACAGCCGCGAGGTCGCCGGACTCATCTTCGTCTGCATTGCTGACGAGCCGCCCGCAGACTTCGACGAGACCTCGAAGATCTTCGAGCCCTACCTCGCACCCCACGACCTGTCCAAGACGAAGATCGCCTACCAGCAGAACATCATCGAAGAGGGCAACTGGAAGCTCGTCATGGAGAACAACCGTGAGTGCTACCACTGCGACGGGCACCCGGAACTCGCCTGCTCGCTCTTCCCGACCTGGGGCCTGACCGAGGGACTGATCCCGGCCCACCTTGAAGAGGTATGGGACCGCAACAAGGAAGCCCAGTCCTCGCTCGAGGAGCGGTGCCGCCGGTACGGCCTGCCCTACGAGGTGGTTGAGGAACTCGACACCCGCATCGCCGGCATCCGCATCTCACGCGAATCCCTGGACGGCGAAGGCGAATCGTTCTCGGCCGACGGCCGCAGGCTCTCCAAGAAGCTGCTTGGCGACCTGCCCGACTTCCGCCTGGGCCGCTGCTCGATGCACCTGCAGCCCAACAGCTGGTTCCACTTCCTGGGCGACCACGTCATCACGTTCGGCGTCTTCCCCATCAACGAGCACCAGTCCCTGGTCCGCACCACCTGGCTGGTGGCCGACGACGCCGAGGAGGGCGTGGACTACGACCTCGACAAGCTCACCTACACCTGGAAGCAGACCAACCTGCAGGACAAGGCGTTCGTGGAGCTCTGCCAACAGGGAGCTGCCAGCCCCGCGTACGAGCCCGGCCCCTACATGAAGAGCGAATACCAGGTAGAGGCGTTCATCAACTGGTACGTCCAGCGCGTGCAGGAGCACTTGGCATGACGGACGTCCTCACTGAGATTCCCACCCAGGAGCCACAGCGCATCCGCGGCCTGGAAATGCCGTGGAACCGCGTGATGGGCAGCATCGAAGGACCGGCCAGCGCAGCCAAGGCCCTGGGGCCGTGGCATCCGCAGGAGTTCATGGCCGAATGCGTCGAGACTGTTCCCGAAGCGGGCGGCATGATGACCTTCACCTTCCGCCGCACCGACGGCGCGCCCCTGGCGTTCCGCGCGGGCCAGTACGTGAACATCGCCTTCCCGGTGAACGGCGAGGACCAGGAACCGGTGGACCGCAGCTACTCGCTGTCAAGTTCGCCCACGGAACCGTGGACCTTCAGCGTTACCGTCAAGCGCGACCCGGGCGGACTGGTTTCCCCGTGGGTGCACCAGAACGTCAGGCCCGGCACCGTCCTGGACATGCTGGGACCTGTAGGTGCATTCCACCTGCCTGACGCCGACCGGCGCGCGCGGTACCTCTTCCTGGCCGCCGGCGCCGGCATCACCCCCATCATGTCGATGCTGCGCACCATCCACTCCCTGCCCGGAAGCGCGGACGTGGTGGTGCTCTACCACGGCGCGGAAGCAGGCGGCTTCGCCTTCCACCGGGAGCTAGCCTACATCGCATCCGTGGACTCGCGCGTCAAGGTCTTCTACTCCCTGGGCGACCGCAGCAAGCCCGACGGGTGGGAAGGGCTCAGCGGAAGGCTGACGGCCGCCATGATCGACCAGGTTGCTCCGGATGCAAACGGCCGCCAAGTGTATGCCTGCGGCCCGGAGGGTTACCTGAACAGCGCCACCGAACTCCTCAAGAAGGTAGGCGTCGACGACACCTCCATCTACATGGAGTTCTTCTCGGGTGACCGCCAGACCATCCTCGAGTACCAGGCTGAGCTCGCCCTCGCGGCGGACATCGCAGAGGAGATTGCAGAGGAAATCGCCAATTCCGCTGAGGACTACTACGAAAGCCAGCCCAGCCCGTTCGGACTCTATGAGCCCGGTTACGACGAGGATGGAACCCTGCAGGCCACGGGGCTGCCGCTCGAAACCGCCAACCCGGACGCGCCGATCCCCGGAGGCAGTTCGGACGCAGGGCCCGAGGCAGGGACCCCCGATGCCTCGAGCTTCGACACGGTCGGAACGGGAAGTCTCACCCTGTCCTTCATGCGCACCGGCATCAATGTGCGGATCGATCCCGACCAACACATCCTCGAGGTGGCGCAGCGGGCGGGCGTCAGGATCGGCGCCAACTGCAAGGAGGGCATGTGCGGCTCCTGCAAGATCGTCAAGCTTTCCGGGGAGGTCGAGATGAACCACCAAGGCGGGATCCGCAAACGGGAGATCGACGCGGGCAAATTCCTTCCCTGCTGTTCCACAGCGCGCACCGACGTGGTCCTCGACGCCTAGACGCCCCCCGGAGCGGCGCCTGCGTCCCCCACACCCAGAAGGCCTGACGCAGACCTTGCCTGCTGACCAGTACAGCTGGCTCAGTCTCATATATCAGTCTTCAATTTTGAATATATCTATAAGGAGGAGGGGCATGACCCTCATGGAATCAGCACGTGCCACGGCTATCCGGCCGGAGCTCAAGGACGAGCACGCCCAGAAGTTCGTGCTGACCCTGTCCTGCCGGGAGCAGGCCGGAATCGTGCAGGCAGTGACCACGTTCCTTTTCGAGCGCGGCTTCAACATCGACGAGCACCAGCAGTTCGACGACAGCCTGCGCGAGACGCTGCACCTACGCACCGCGTTCTCCGGATCCCCCAGCTACACCCCCGCCATGCTCGAAGAAGAGTTCGGCGGCATCGCGCAGCGGTTCGACATGAAGTTCAGCTTCCACGACCAGACCCAGCAGCGTGTCCTCGTCATGGTCTCCAAGTTCGGCCACTGCCTCAACGACCTCATCTTCCGCTGGCGCGGCGGCAGCCTGGGCGGTGAGCTGGTCCTGGTCGTTTCCAACCACGAGACCCACCGCGCCATGGCCGAGGCTGCGGGCCTGCCGTTCATCCACGTCCCGGTCACCCCGGACACCAAGGCTGACGCCGAACGCCGCCTCTTGGAGCTCGTGGATGAATACGACGTCGATCTGGTTGTCCTTGCGCGATACATGCAGGTGCTCTCAAACGATCTCTGCCGTTCCCTCGAAGGCCGTGCGATCAACATCCACCACTCCTTCCTCCCCGGATTCAAGGGTGCCAAGCCCTACCACCAGGCCCACGCACGCGGCGTGAAGCTCATCGGGGCCACCGCTCACTACGTCACCGCCGACCTGGACGAGGGCCCGATCATCGAGCAGGAAGTCATCCGGGTAGACCACAGCTACGGCCCCTCCGCCCTGTCCACCGTCGGGCAGGACGCCGAGGCACTCGCCCTGTCCCGCGCCGTCCGCTGGCACTGCCAGCACCGCGTCCTGCTGGACGAGACCAGCACCGTGGTGTTCCGATAGCCGGCACCGCCGGCACAGACACTAATTCGTAGAGCAGCAGGAGAACCTTATGGGCTCGACGCCCCGCATTGTCATCATCGGAGCCGGCATCGTCGGCACCAACCTCGCGGACGAACTCGTCACGAAGGGGTGGGACAACATCACGGTCCTGGACCAAGGCCCCCTCAACATGCCAGGGGGTTCCACGTCCCACGCCCCCGGCCTGGTCTTCCAGACAAACCCCTCCAAGTCCATGGCACTGTTCGCCAAGTACACCGTGGAGAAGCTCCTGTCCCTCACCGAGGACGGCGTCAGCTGCTTCAACCAGGTGGGAGGGCTGGAAGTCGCCACCACCGAAGCCCGCCTCGCGGACCTGAAGCGCAAGCTTGGCTACGCCTCCTCGTGGGGCATTGAGGGGTCCATCCTCTCCCCCGCTGAATGCAAGGAGCTCTACCCCCTCATCAATGAGGACGAGATCCTCGGCGGCCTCCACGTTCCCAGCGACGGGCTGGCCAGCGCCGCCCGCGCTGTCCAACTGCTGATCAAGCGCACCGAGGCGGCCGGCGTAAAGTACATCGGCAACACCGAAGTGACCGGCATCGAGCGGTCCGGCCGCCGCGTCACCGGTGTCCAGACGCCCGACGGCGTGATCCCGGCTGACATCGTCGTCTCCTGCGCCGGCTTCTGGGGTGCAAAGGTCGGCGAGCTGATCGGCATGTCCGTTCCGCTGCTGCCCCTGGCCCACCAGTACGTCAAGACCACCCCGGTCCCTGCACAGGAGGGCAAGAACGAGCTGCCCAATGGTGCGCGACTGCCCATCCTCCGCCACCAGGACCAGGACCTCTACTACCGCGAACACGGCGACCGGTACGGCATCGGCTCCTACGCCCACAAGCCCATGCCCGTGGACCTGGACGAGCTCGGCAGCTTCGAGCCGACCGAGATCAGCGAACACAACATGCCCTCCCGCTTGGATTTCACCCTCGAGGACTTCCTCCCGGCCTGGGAAGCCACCAAGCAGATCCTGCCCGCCCTGCGCGAGAGCGAGATCGAGGACGGCTTCAACGGCATCTTCTCCTTCACCCCGGACGGCGGCTCCCTCGTTGGCGAATCCAAGGAACTGGATGGCTTCTTCGTCGCCGAAGCCGTCTGGGTCACCCACTCAGCCGGCATCGCCCGCGCCGTGGCCGAACTCCTCGTGGACGGCAAGTCCTCCATCGATCTGGGCGACTGCGACATCCACCGCTTCGAGGATGTCCAGCTGACCCCGGACTACGTCAGCGAAACCTCGCAGCAGAACTTCGTGGAAATCTACGACGTCCTGCACCCGCTGCAGCCCAAGCTCTCCCCGCGCAACCTTCGTGTGTCCCCCTTCCACGCCCGGCACAGGGAACTGGGCGGGTACTTCCTCGAAGGCGCAGGCTGGGAACGTCCCTACTGGTTCGAGGCGAACGCTGATCTGCTCAAGGAGATGCCCGCCGAATGGCAGCCGCCGGCACGCGATTCCTGGTCCGGCATGTTCAGCTCGCCGATTGCCGCGGCCGAGGCATGGAAGACGCGTACCGCCGTCGCCATGTACGACATGACCCCGCTCAAGCGCCTGGAAATCTCCGGACCCGGCGCACTGAAGCTGCTGCAGGAGCTGACCACCGCGGACTTGAACAAGAAGCCCGGAGCCGTCACCTACACGCTCCTGCTGGACCACGCCGGCGGCATCCGCAGCGACATCACCGTGGCCCGGCTCAGCGAGGACACGTTCCAGCTCGGCGCCAACGGCAACATCGACACCGCCTACTTCGAGCGGGCAGCCCGCCACCAGACCGAAAGCGGCAGCGCCGGGGACTGGGTCCAGGTGCGCGATACCACCGGGGGCACCTGCTGCATCGGCCTCTGGGGCCCGCTCGCCCGGGATGTGGTCGGCGCGGTCAGCAGCGACGACTTCTCCAACGAGGGCCTGAAGTACTTCCGGTCCAAGAAGGTTGTCATCGGCGGCATCCCGGTCACGGCCATGCGCCTGTCCTACGTCGGTGAACTGGGCTGGGAGCTGTACACCAGCGCCGACAACGGCCAGCGCCTCTGGGATGCGCTGTGGAAGGCCGGCCAGCCCTTCGGCATCATCGCCGCGGGCCGGGCCGCCTTCAGCTCGCTCCGCCTGGAGAAGGGCTACCGTTCCTGGGGCTCCGACATGACCACCGAGCACGACCCCTTCGAGGCCGGCCTCGGCTTCGCGGTGAAGATGGCCAAGGACAACTTCGTGGGCAAGGCAGCCCTGGAGGGCCGCACCGAGGAGAACTCGTCACGCCGCCTGCGCTGCCTCACGGTCGACGACGGCCGCAGCCTCGTGCTGGGCAAGGAACCGGTGTTCTACAAGGACCAGGCGGTGGGTTATGTCACCAGCGCCGCCTACGGCTACTCCGTCCGCAAGCCCATTGCCTACTCCTACCTGCCCGCCGAAGTCTCAGTCGGCGATTCTGTGGAGATCGAGTACTTCGGCCGCCGCATCGTAGCCACCGTGGCCCAGGATCCGCTGTACGACCCCACCATGTCCCGGCTGCGCGGGTGAGCATGACCGAACAGCGCCTAAACAGGGCGGTGCCGTCCGGCGCCGGGTCGGTCGGCACCGAGACCATCGGCAGCTACCTCGCACGGCTCGCCTCCCGGCAACCCACGCCGGGAGGCGGGGCGGCGGCCGCACTCCATGCCGCGCAGGGGGCGGCCCTGGTGGCCATGGTGGCTCGCTACACCACCGGCCCCAAGTACGGCGAGCATGCAGCACTGGTGGAGCGGACCACGAAGGTGGCCGATGAGCTCGCGTCGGAGGCCCTGCGCCTGGCCGACTCGGATGAACGGGTCTTCCAAGCGGTCATCGACGCGTACCGGCTTCCCTCGGACACCGAGGGGCTCAAGGCTGCCAAAACGTCGGCCATCCAGGCTGCGCTGGTGCAGGCGGCACAGAACCCCGCACAGCTGGTCAAGCTCGCCGGTGAAGTGGTGGACCTCGCAACCGGACTGGCCGACGTCGCCAACCCCAACGTCATCAGCGATGTGGCGGCAGCAGCAGATGCGGCACGTGCCGCCGCCACCACGGCACGGGTCAACATCGACATCAACGTCGTAGCCATCAAGGACCAGTCGGCGCGGTCGCTGCTCAAGGAGCAGACTGACGGCATCGAGGAAAAGGTGGTGGCGGCCGCGGACGCCCTCGTGGCTCGGGTACGGGAAAGGATCCTGCAATGAGCACCCAGTCGCTCGCCGGAAAGGAACTGGCCGGGGACATCCGACGCCGCGCCCGGGAACAGGCCCGGGACCTCCAGCAGGGCGGTATCCACCCTGCCCTCGCCGTGGTCATCGCCACCGACGACGAATCGACCCACTGGTACGTCCGTTCCATCGAGCGCGCCGCTGAGACGGCCGGGATCGGCTGCCGGGTCATCGACTTGGGGCACGATGCATCGGAGCAGGTGCTGGCTGGCGTCCTGCGCAACCTGGGCGACGAACCGTCCGTGCACGGCATCATCCTGCAGACACCGCTTCCGGCCGGCGTCCGCACTGACGCCCTGGTGGGCCTGATCCCGCCTGAAAAGGACATCGACGGGGCGAACCCGCTGAGCCTTGGCCGCCTGGCCGTGGGGCAACCTGCCTTCGCGCCTGCCACAGCCCGGTCCGTCGTCGAGATCCTTGAGCACTACCGCATCCCGGTGGCCGGGCGCCGCGCTGTGGTTGTAGGCCGCTCGGCAGTGGTGGGAAAGCCGCTGGCCCTCCTGCTCCTGGAACGCGACGCTGCCGTCACGATGTGCCATTCACGCTCCGGGCCGCTGGAGAACCACACGGCTGGGGCTGACATCGTGGTGGTCGCGGCGGGAAGGACCGGCCTGCTCAAGGGCAGCCACGTCTCTTCCGCTTCCGTAGTCATCGATGTGGGCACCAACGTCCTGGCCGACGGCTCGCTGGTGGGGGACGTGGACGCGGACAGCGTCCGAGGGGTTGCGGCTGCGCTCAGTCCTGTTCCGGGTGGCGTCGGCGCCGTGACGACGGCGTTGCTGCTGCTCCACACCGCGGAGGCTGCCTGGCGCCAATCGTCCCCTCTGCCGCTGCAGGCCGGCGTTTCAGGAGCCCATGTGCTGGAAACAGCACGCTAGGGCTCAGCGTTCGCAGTAGGGCACTTCGGCACGCCCCGGAGCAAGAAGCAAGAACGCCTACATACTCTGTCTTTCACGGGCCACGCCCTTGACATCGAGTGTGAGCTAGCACACGATTTGTTGCACAGGGCGAATGTTGTTGATCATCACGGAACGAAGCTGGCCCGGATCTGACCCCCGGGGACCCACCCGTGATGCGCTTGGAAACAGACAAACGAATTCATGATGGCCGATCAGAGGGTCCTGTCTCGCGCATCGGCCGCGCAACGTTGTCACCGTCCATGCGGCAGCGCTGATCACTAAAGGAAACTGTTTATGACTATCAAAGGTGGCAGCACCGTCGATCAAAGCAGTGCGGTGCGCCCGAACGACCTGGGGATGACGCCGAAGTCATCTCCCCAGGTCTGCCCGGCCATATCGGCTGGCATCGAGTCAGCCCGGCCCGTCCACCGGTCGCTCAGGGCTGCTGCGGCCGTCCATGCGTCCACGAAACGGCGCTCGGGTGCCGGCAGCAGTTTGCGCTGAAGCCAGAAGGGAACGAATCTCAGTGATTAATTCGATCAAGCCGACGGCCTCCGCCGACACCTCCAGATCAATAGAGACCAGCTCCAAGTTCAAACGCCGCTTCATGGTACGGCTTGTCGCTGTCTTCATCGGCGGGATGTTCCTCGACGGTTACATCCTCGGAATCATCGGCCCCGTCACCGGACCCATGCGGTCAGATCTCCAGCTCGACGCACTGTCTCTGGGCATGATCGCTGCAGGCCCGCTGGCTGGCATCTTCGTCGGCTCCCCGCTCGCCGGCTGGGCTACTGACAAGTTCGGACGCAAGCCCATGTTCCTCGTGGACATGGGCCTGTTCCTGGTCGCCTCAGCGGCTCAGTTCTTCGTAACCTCCGGAGACGGGGCCGTGATCCAGCTCGCCGCCATCCGGTTCTTCATGGGCGTCGCGATCGGCGGCGAGTACTCAATCGGCGGCCCACTGCTGGCAGAGTTCTCGCCTCCAAAGCTCCGCGGGCGACTGCTCGGGCTGACTCTGATCGCCTGGTACGTCGGTTTCATGATGGCATTCATCATCGGCACGCTCCTGCACGACGCCGGCACCCCATGGCGCCTCGTGATCGGCACGAGCACGATACTCGCATTCGCCCTGTTCCTCGCCCGCCTCGGCCTCCCCGAATCGCCGAGCTGGCTCATCACAAAAGGACGGCGCGAGGAAGCACTCGCGATCGCGCACCGATACGTCGAATCGCCCCAGATGCACCACAGCATCACCGAAGAGATCGATCTGAGAAAGATCCAGGAGGCCCAAGCCGCGCAGAGCAGGACCAAAATCAAGGGCGCCTCCGTCGGAATGCTGTTCTCGAGGCAGTACTGGCGCACCACCCTCTTCACCTCAGGTTTCTGGTTCTGCGCAGTCACTCCGTACTTCGCGATCGCGACCTTCGCCGACGACGTGCTCAACCATTTCGGCTTCGGCGGCGGCTGGGCCGGCGGAGTGGGCCTGTCTGCACTTGCGACCGCGGGCGTTGTCACCACCGTGCTTCTGATTGACAAGCTCGGCCGCCGAATCCTCACCGTGCCCGGGCAGTGGCTCTGCGCAGGAATCCTGCTGATCATCGGAGTCTGGACGGACGCACCGGCGATCCTCGTGCTCGTCCTGTTTCTCGCCTTCTCCTACTTCAACGCCGGCTACACCACGCTGACCCAGGTCTATCCGGCCGAGGTATTCCCCGGCCACCTGCGCGGCATCGGGATGGGCTTCGCCGCAGCCTTCAGCCGCATCGGAGCCGCACTCGGCACCTTCGCCCTGCCATGGGCGATCAGCAACATCGGCATGGGCCCAAGCATGGTCATAGCCGCCGCCGTCGCATTGCTCGGCGCAGTCCTCTCACAGTGGCTCGCGCCTGAAACGAAGGGTCGCACCCTCGCCGAGATCTCAGCAGACGTCTCCCACTGACACCGGGACTGCACGGTCACTTCGAGTCAGAGCTAAGGCCGTCGGGCGGCCGGGTGACCGAGCCCCAACATACAGGAGGCCTTCCTTCATCGTCTCGGCCGTCGTGCTCTTCTCGTCGGGACGGAAGGTTCTGCGACCCGTCCGGCTGGCCCGAAACCTCTGGCCCTGCGACGGTGGTGGGATGGCGGTGGCGGGAAGCGTAGACCCGCACCCTGCCCCGCTGGCCCTGCCCCACTGACCGCTGCCCGCCCGTAGGCTGTGGCCATGAGGATCGCCGTCGTCGGGGCCACGGGCGTTGCCGGCGCCCACGTAATAGCACGCCTGCGCCACAAGGGCCTCGAGCCCGTCGCGGTCTCACGCTCGAGCGGCGTCGACCTCGTCACGGGCGAGGGACTCCCCGACGCCCTCGACGGCGTCGACGTCGTCATCGACGCCTCGAGCCCCACGTCCCAGGACCCGAGGGTGAGCCGGTTCGACGCCGTCGTGCGCGCGGCCCGCCACCTCGCGCACGCCGCCGTCGAGGCCGGCGCGCGCCGGCTCGTGGTGCTGTCCATCGCGAACATCGAGAAGCCCGAGTTCGACGCGTTCGAGTACTACGTGGCCAAGCGCGACCAAGAGGACGCCGTGCAGGACAGCGGGCTCGAGGTGAGCATCGTCCGCTCGGCGCAGTGGTTCGAGTTCGCCGAGAACTCGAGTGCCGTGGTCTACGCCGACGACCGGGTGACGGCGCAGGACTGGCTCGTCCAGCCGATCGCCGTCGGCAACGTCGCCGAGGTGCTCGTCCGGGAGGCGCTGCGCCGCACCGCACGCGATGCCACCATCGCCGGGCCCGAGGCCATCCGCCTGCCGGAGCTCGTGCGGCGTCTCCTGGCCCAACGCCACGACGCGCGGCCCGTCGTCGCCGTCGCGCCCCCGCTCAGGGCGTTCGCGGACGGCGCCCTCCTCGCCGGGCCGGACACCGAGATCCTCGGGCCCGACGTCGCCGGCTGGCTCGCCAGCCGAGAGTAACCGCTCGCACGGAGCCAAGAGCGCACCTTGGCCTCTGGCCCGCCGGCCGCGCCGCTGGTAGGCATGGGCCATGACGCGCTCCCCCACGCTGGATGCGATGCAGCCGCCCTTCAAGGCGGTCATCTTCGATCTGGACGGCGTCGTCACCGACACTGCCGCAGTGCACGAGAAGGCGTGGCGGGACCTGTTCGACGCCGTGCTGCGCGACCCGCGCGTGCCCCCGGGCGCGGACACGTCACCGTTCCGGCGCAGCGACTACCTCGAGCACGTGGACGGACGGCCCCGCGAGGAGGGCGTGGCGGCGTTCCTCGCCTCCCGCGGCATCGAGCTGCCGGGCGGGACCGCCGCGGACGGACCGGAGGCGTGGACCGTCGTCGGCCTGGGAGCGCGCAAGAACGAGCTCTTCGCGCGGCATCTGGCCGAGACCGGGGTCGCGGTCTTCCCCGAGACGGTGGACCTCCTCACCCGGCTTCGCGCCGGGCATGTCCCGGCGGTCCTCGCCACGGCGAGCCGCAACGCGCACCGGGTCCTCGCCGCGGCGCACCTCGAGGACGCGTTCGCCGCAGTGATCGACGGCGTCGAGGCCGCGGAGCTCGGGCTGCCCGGGAAGCCGGAGCCGGACCTGTTCCTCGAGGCGGCGCGACGCGTCGGCGTGGACCCCGCGCAGGCCGTGGTCATCGAGGACTCGGAGGCCGGTGTGGCGGCAGCCCACCTGGGCGGGTTCGGCCTCGTGGTCGGCGTCGACCGGGCGGAGCGGCGCGCCGCGCTCGAGGAGGCGGGGGCCGACGTCGTGCTCCGCGACGTCGGCGAGCTGGACCTGGGCCTGGTGCTCGCCGACCCTCTGACCCTCGTCTACGAGGGGTACGACGCCGGCCACGAGGGCCACCGCGAGGCCCTCACCGTGCTCGGCAACGGCTACGTCGGCGTGCGCGGGGCCGCGCCCGAGAGCAGCCGCGGCGGCGCCGGATACCCGGGCACCTACCTGAGCGGCGTCTACAACCGCGTGGTCAACCAGGTCCAGGGCCAGGACACCGAGGACGAGCACATGGTCAACGCGCCCAACTGGCTGCACCTGGACCTGCGGGTCGGGAACGGGCCATGGTGGTCCGAGGGCGGGCTGGCCCTGCGCCGCGAGCGCCGCACGCTCGACCTCGCCGCCGCGGTGCTGGTCCGCGAGGCGGATCTGGCGGACGACGCCGGGCGCCTCCTCCGCGTCCGGCAGCGGCGCTTCGTCTCGATGGCACAGCCGCAGCTCATGGCCCTCGAGACCACGGTGACCGCGCTGGGGTGGAGCGGCCGCGCGGTGGTGCGCAGCGGCGTCGAGACCGATGTCGCCAACGAGAACGTGCTCGAGGACGCACTCCTCGCGCGGCGGCACCTGCGCGACGTCACCCCCGCGGACGACGGCGAGGGCCCGCCCGGGGCCGGGATCCTCGCCGAGGCGGAGACGCTCCAGAGCGGGATCCGGATCGCCATCGCGCTGGGACACGAGGTCGACGGGCGGGAGCCCGACGCCCCGGTGCGCGGGCAGGTGGGCGGGCTGCACTATGCCCAGTTCGGCCTCGCCCTGGCAGACGGCGTCCCGGTGGCCGTGACGAAGACCGCGGCCGTCACGACCTCGCGCGACAGGGCGGCGTCGTCCGCGCGAACGGAGGCGGCAGCCGTCCTGCGCCGGGCCAGCGGCGGATTCGACGGGCTCCTGGCCGAGCACTCGGCGGTGTGGAAGCGGATCCTGGCGCTCTTCACCGTCCGGATCGACGCCTCGCCCCACGTCCAGCTCGTCGTCAACCTCCACGTCTTCCACGTTCTGCAGGCCCTCGCGCCGTCGGTGACCGAGCTCGACGTCGGCGTTCCCGCCCGCGGCCTTCACGGCGAGGGGTACCGGGGGCACGTCTTCTGGGACGAGCTGTTCGTGCTGCCG
This sequence comes from Sinomonas flava, assembly GCF_039531875.1. Classification (NCBI taxonomy): domain Bacteria; kingdom Bacillati; phylum Actinomycetota; class Actinomycetes; order Micrococcales; family Micrococcaceae; genus Sinomonas; species Sinomonas flava. The sequence goes on from NZ_BAAAQW010000004.1 coordinate 91,629, forward strand.
CTCATCACCTCGCGGATCCCCGCCGTCGCCCGGTCCCTCCTCGCCTACCGGTGGCGGCGGCTCCCCGCGGCGCGCGAGGCCGCGGCGGCCCAGGGGCTCGCGGGCGCGCTGTTCCCCTGGCAGAGCGGCAGCGACGGGCGGGAGGAGACCCCGCGGTGGATCTTCAACCGCCGGTCCGGGCACTGGATCCCGGACGTGTCGCGGCTGCAGCGGCACGTGGGCCTCGCGGTCGCGTTCAGCGCGTGGCAGTACTTCGAGGCGACGCAGGACAGGTTCTGGCTCCTGCGCCACGGCGCCGAGCTCATGGTCGAGGTGGCTCGGCTGTTCGCGTCCCTGGCCGAGTACGACTCCGCCGAGGACCGCTTCCACCTCCGCGGCGTCATGGGGCCGGACGAGTACCACACGGGCTACCCGGACCGGCAGGAGCCCGGGCTGGACGACAACGCCTACACCAACGTGATGGCGGCGTGGACGTGCCTGCGCGCGTGCCGGGTCCTGAGCCTCGTGCGGGGCCACGACAGGGAGGACCTCATGGCGCGCCTCGCCATCCGCGAGGATGAGGTCCAGCACTGGGAGCACCTCAGCCGGCGCATGGCCGTGCCGTTCCATGACGGCCTGATCAGCCAGTTCGCCGGCTATGGGGACCTCGAGGAACTGGACTGGGACGCCTACCGGGAGAAGTACCACAACATCGGCCGCCTCGACCTGATCCTCGAGGCCGAGGGAGACACCACCAACCGGTACCGGCTCGCGAAGCAGGCGGACACGCTCATGCTCGTGTACCTCCTGGGCCAGGAGGAGCTGCTGGCCCTCCTCGACCGGCTCGGGTACGGGTTCACTCCGCGGCAGCTGGACGAGACGGTGGACTACTACCTCGCCCGGACAGCGCACGGCTCGACCCTGAGCCGGGTCGCCCACGCCTCGGTCCTCGCGGGGGTGGACCCGGAGCGCGCCTGGGAGACCTTCCGCGAGGTCCTCGACGCCGACCTCGACGACACCCAGGGCGGCACCACCCGCACCGGCGTCCACCTCGGCGCCATGGCGGGCTCGATCGACGTCGTGCAGCGCAGCTTCGCCGGGCTGCGCCTCACCGGCGACGCCCTCGTGTTCGCCCCGCGCCTGCCGCGGGAGGTGAGGTCGGTGGCGTTCCGGGTGCGGTACCGGGACCAGCTGCTCGACGTGAGCCTCGACCACGGCGCGCTCGAAGTCGCCTCCGCCCCCGGCGACGCCGCCCCCGTGCGCCTCCGGGTGGTCGGTGCCGACGGCGGCGGCGAGGTCCCGCTCGCGCCCGGGGAGACGCGCCGGTTCGTGCTCGGGGCCAAGTAATTCTGCTCTGCAGAAACCGGAACCTATCTCTCGCCGAGACTATGAGCAGCAGGCTCCTAATAGTTCTGCAGAACAGAATGCATTAGGCACTTGGGTGACTCCTGTCACTACCCTCGTAGAGAGGCCATCCCGACGGCCCTTCAACGACGAGGAGCACCCATGCAGTTCTACCTAGACGGATACCGCCCCGGCGACCCGGAGGACTTCCCGGCAGCGCCGGGCATCGAGCCCCGTTCGGGCAGCGGCGATCTTCCCGCCGAGGTGGACGTGCTCGTCGTCGGCACGGGTCCCGCGGGTGTCGTCCTCGCGGCCCAGCTCGCGGAGTTCCCGGGCATCACGACCCGCGTCGTCGAGCGCCGCACCGGCCCCCTCGAGATCGGCCAGGCCGATGGCGTCGCCTGCCGCACAGTGGAGATGTTCAACGCGTTCGGCCTCGCCGAGAAGCTCATGCGCGAGGGGTACTGGGTCAACGAGACCACCTTCTGGGGCCCCGGCGAGGGCGAGGGGATCGCCCGCACGGGCCAGGTCCAGGACGTCGCGGACGGCCTGTCCGAGTACCCTCACGTGATCGTCAACCAGGCGCGCATGCAGGAGTACCTGCTCGAGCGCATGCGCACCTCCTCCAGCCGCCTCGAGCCGGAGTACGGCCTCGAGGTCACCGATGTCCAGGTCCTCCCCGACGGCGGCGACCACCCCGTGAAGGTCACGCTTCAGCGCGAAGGCGGGGACACCGCCGTCGTGCGCGCCAAGTACGTGGTGGGATGCGACGGCGCACGGTCGGCGGTGCGGAAGTCGCTCGGGATCGAGCTGCGCGGCGACGCGCGGAACCACGCGTGGGGCGTCATGGACGTGCTTGCCGTGACCGACTTCCCCGACATCCGGAAGAAGTCCGTCATCCAGTCGCCCTCGGGCGGCAACATCCTCATCATCCCGCGCGAGGGCGGCTACCTCGTGCGCTTCTACGTGGACCTCGGCGACCTCGAGCCCGGCGATCGGGATGCGCGCAAGCGGTTCACCCGGGAGTCGATCGTCGAGGCGGCGCAGAAGGTCCTGCACCCCTACACCCTCGAGGTCAAGGACACCGCCTGGTGGAGCGTCTACGAGGTGGGCCAGCGCATCGCGGACCGGTTCGACGACGTGCTCCCCGACGAGCGCGGCACCCGCACCCCGCGCGTCTTCATCGCCGGCGACGCCTGCCACACCCACAGCGCCAAGGCCGGCCAGGGCATGAATGTCTCCATGCAGGACGGCTTCAACCTCGGCTGGAAGCTGGCCGCCGTGCTCGAGGGCCGCAGCCCCGAGTCCCTCCTGGACACCTACTCCGGCGAGCGCCGCCAGATCGCCCAGGACCTCATCGACTTCGACCTGCGCTTCTCCACCATGATGGCCGCCAAGCCGAAGGACCCCGCCCACCCCGAGGCCGGCGGCGTGGACCTCGAGGAGAAGCAGCGGATCTTCACCGAGGCCGGCCGCTTCACCGCGGGCTTCGCGACGGAGTACCGGCCTGCCCTGCTCACCGGCGGTGCCGAGCACCAGGGCCTCGCCACCGGCTTCCCGATCGGCCAGCGCTTCTATTCGGCACCGGTGGTCCGTCTCGCGGACGCGAAGCCCGAGGGCCTCGGCCATGTCGCCGAGGCGGACGGGCGGTGGCGGATCTACGCCTTCGCCGGCGCCGAGGATCCCCACTCGCCCGAGTCCGGCATCGCGCAGTTCTGCCGGTTCCTCGGCGAGTCCGCGGACTCCCCCGTGCGGCGGTTCACGCCTGAGGGCGCCAACCCGGACGCCGTGTTCGACGTCCGCGCCGTGTTCCAGCAGGCGCACCGGGAGCTCGCGCTCGAGAAGCTGCCGGCGTTCCTCCTGCCACGCAAGGGCCCGTTCGGGCTCGTGGACTACGAGAAGATGTTCGCCGCGGACCACAAGGGCGGCACGGACATCTTCGACGCGCGCGGCATCGACCGGAGCCGCGGCGCCGTCGTGGTGGTCCGGCCGGACCAGTACGTGGCCCACGTCCTCCCGCTCGACGCCCACGCGGAGCTCGCAGAGTTCTTCGCCCGGTTCATGGTCCCGACGGCCCAGCTGGCGCAGGTGGGCTGACGCCCCCGCCGTCAGGGCTGATGAGGTGACAGAGGGGGCCGCGCAGGAGCGCGGCCCCCTCTGTGCTGTGTGCGGAAGGTGCCAGTAGGCGCAACGCTACCCCGCGGCGTCGACGTTCCGCCGCCGCCCCGCCAGGTACCCGAAGGTCACGGCGCCGACCCCGATGGCGAGGAACGCCCAGCCGGCGAGCGTGAACTGGCCGGTCGTGTTGTGGATCTGAGCCACGATGAGCGTTCCCGCGGAGCCCACGCCATAGCCGACCCCCTGCATCATGCCGGAGAGGTGGACGGCGGTGTGCGAGTTGCGGGTGCGGAGCATGATCATGGTCAGCGCCACCGCGGTCAGGGCGCCCTGCCCGAGCCCGAGGAGCCCGATCCACACCCACACGAACTCCAGCGGCCCGAGGACGCTGAGGGCGAATCCCACGCAGGTCATGAGCGCGACCGTGACGTTGATGCCGCGCTGGTCCCACATCCGGGCGGCGAGGGTGGGCGCGAAGAGGGAGCCGAGCATCTGGAGCAGGATCGAGACGGAGACCATCGCCCCGGCGGTGGCGCCGTCGATCCCCCGCTCGCGCAGGATCGGGGCGAGCCAGGCGAAGACGCTGAACGAGGTCATCGCCTGGAACAGCATGAAGAGGGTCACGTGCCAGGCCACCCGCGAGCGCCAGACGTTCGTGCCCCCGTGGTCCGCGCCGGTCCGGGCGCGCGGGGCGCGCACGGCCACGGGGGCGAACAGGAGCACGACGGCGGCGGCCGGCGCAGCCCAGAACAGGAGCGCGGCGCTCCACTCGCCGGTGGCCTGGAAGACGGGATAGGTGAACCCTGCGCCGAGGGCGGCGGAGGCGCAGATCGCCGTCGTGTACAGACCGCCCATGAGGCCGAGCCGGTGGGCGAAGTCCTGCTTGACCTCGCTGGGGAGGATGACGTTGCACAGCGCGATCGCCGCCCCGCACAGCGCGGTGCCGACGATGAGGCCCGGCAGGTGCCCCGCGCTCCCCCACTCCGTGGGCCGCACGAGGAGGCCTCCGGTAAGCACCACCATGGCCCCGAGCAGCACGCGCTTGGAGCCGAACCGCCGCGAGAGCACCGGAGCGAGCGGGGCGAAGACGCCCAGCAGCGTCACGGGCGCCGTCGTCAGCAGTGCCACCGCCCACTCGGGGACCGTGCCGCTCGCGCGGATCTCGGTGAGGACGGCGGAGAAGCTCGAGAAGGCGGTGCGCAGGTTCAGCCCGATCAGCACGAGGCACAGGCCGAGGAACACGAGGCTGCCCCGGCTCTGGCCGACCGGCGGACGGAGCCCGGGGAGCCTGCCCGTCCCCTGGTGGGACGGGCCTTCGAGACGCGTGTTTCCGCTCATACGCGCGGTGTTACCTCGGCCGGACCGATCACTTCTGCCATACGGACGAGCCTACCGGCCGGTACCCGGCGGCCGGCTTCCCGGCTGGGCTCACTCCGCGTGATCGGCCTGTTGACTCGGCCACACCGGCGGGCCGTAAATAACTGCAAGATGCTGCCAAGGGGGCCACAGCGACAGGATTCCCGAGGGGGCGACATGTCCGAGGCAGGTTCAGGGCGCCGCCTGCTGACCGTGCTCGACGGTCCGCACGCCGGACAGAAGTTCTACCTGCCCGACGGCGAGACCATCCTCGGACGGAGCGCCGACGCGGACATCGTGCTGGACGATGACAGCATCAGCCGCCGCCACGCAGCCGTGACGGTCTCCCCCAACGGCAGGGTCCGCCTCGACGATCTCGGCTCCCGCAACGGGACGTGGCTGAACGACCAACGCGTGGCCGCCTCCCAGGAGCTCCTGGACGGGGACGAGGTGGGCTTGGGCGAGGTGCGCCTGTCGTTCCACGCTCCTCCCTCTCCCGTCCGGCCGCCACCGCCGCGCAGCCGCAAGCTATGGAGGGGCGCGCTGCTGGCCGGCGCCGCCGAGGTCGTGGTCCTGCTGGGGAATGTGGCGGCGAACGCGCTCGCGGGCTGGACCGGGACGGTGGGCTGGCTGGCAGCTCCGGTCGTCGGTGTCCTCGTGGCCATGGTCAACGACGTCCTCAAGAAGTCCGAACCGGAGGAGCAACCGGAGCGCCAGCCGGGACGCGGGCAGCCGTCCCGGGCGCGCGGTCCGGAAGCCGCATCCGGGAGGCCGAGGGGGGCGCCCAGCCTCGTCCTGGTCCTCGCGGTCCTCGCCGTGGTGGGCCTCGCGCTGGCCTTCGGAGTCCGGTATGTGTCCGGCCTCGTGACCGGGAACGAGCCCGGGGTCGAGCGCCTCGAGGCCCAGCAGGGGATCGAGCGGAGCGGGGTGGCACTGACGGTGCTGAGCGTCCTGGAGACGGACCACTTCACCCAGGTTCGCGCGTCCGTCCGGAACTCGCTGGAATTCACGGTCACGCTGCCCGTGTACAAGAACGCCGTGCTCACCCCCGACGGCGGGGAAAGCCTCGAGGCGGATCCGTTCAGGAGTTCGTGGACAGACAGCATCCCGCCCGGAGCCGAGCGCCAGGGCCGGATCACCTTCCCGGGCCACCTTCCCGCCGCCCGGACCGCGGCCACGCTGAGCTTCTCGACGGTGTTCGGCCAGGGCTTCGGCGGCCCCGCATCCCTGACTACTCCACCGTTCGTCCTCAAGGACCTCGCCTCGGCCAGGGCCACAGCCGGCGCCGCGCACGACGGCGAGCACGCACCTCTGGGGCGAGCACCCGGCGTCGTGCGGGGGCGGCTTGGGCCGCGAGGGCCTACCGAATCCGATAGGGCAGGTGGATGAAGTGCGGGACGGGCAGGGCCACCGCAGGAGCCATCAGAGTGGGCGGGGTGGGCGCAGCCGGCAACATGGGAGGTCTCCCGGCCGCCGCCAGACTGGTCGGGACCGCCGGCTGCCATACAAGAGCGTCGGGCGAGGAGGTCTCCCGCTGGATCCCCGCGAGGAGGACCGCCGCGACGAGCCCGAGCGCGCAGACCACAGCCGCCGTCGCAGCCTGGCGGTCCCCCAGGGCAGAGGCCGACGGGTCTGCGCCCTGCCGGTGCACACTGGACGCCCGATGCATCGGATGGCCATGCGGGACGAAGACGGTTATGGGGGCACGGCGCGCCGCCGGTCCGACTGCCAGATGAGCACGCATGCACATCACCCCTGACGAAAGGCTCCCCAGCACGCTGTGTAGCACCAAGCGTCCGCTCAGGAAGCACCAAGGTCAAGGCCCGATTGACTACAGCCGCGGGAGGGAAGGGGTCTGATGTGAGGAACGCACCAGACTACCGAGCCGCGCTGTCGCGGCTCTGCCCCCTGTCCGACCCCGAGACCGGGACCCTCGTGGGTTTCGATGGCCGCTTCTGGCCGGTCGAGGCGCCCGTAGCGCTCACTGCGCTGAGCCTGCTGCCGCCGCGGGCGCTGGGCTCCATCACCGCGGATTTCCCCCGGGCGAGCCGCCCGGCGCGGCATCACATCGCGGACGCCGCGGAGACCCTCGCGAACACCGCCGGGGAGTGGCTCGAGCGCCGGTGCACGGAGCCAGGCAGCGAGAACCGGGACCTCCGGTCGGCGTGCCAGCCCTTGGCGGCCGAGGTCTCCAACGCCGTCGCCTACCGCGAGATCCTGGACGCCGTGTGCGGGGACAGCGACGACCATGACGGACTGCGTGAGGCGGTCCTTCCCGCCGCACTGAAGGCATTCGAGACAGGGAAGCGGCCGCGGCTCGACGAGGTCGGCGACGATGCAGCCGCCTCGTTTCCCGCCGCATTGCCCCGCACCGACTACCTCGCTGCCGACCCCGCGCTGCGCGAGCGGGCCGGCGCCTACCTCATGGCGTTCGCCCTCGCCCCCGAGTGCGACGATCCGGCTACACCGCTCGCCGCCCGCACGACGGAGCAGGACCCGTTCACGGCGTTCGCCCGCGCGCACCTGCATCAGCCGCAGCGGTATGCGGACGCCGTCCGCGAGCACCGCACGCTCGACCCGAAGGTGCTCGGCCCTGCCATAGCAGCCCGGACACCGGCCCCCGAACCGCTGCCCTGGGGCGCCTGACCGCCCGACCTCGGGGGAACCACGCACGACGCCGTTGTCCCCCTCGGGCGCCCGGCGTACCGTGAAAGCCATCGGGGATCGAACGACAACATCGACGCGGGATCACGCTGGGGCTCCCCCGCGCCGGGCCTCGAGAGCAGGAGCCCTCATCATGCCCACCATCGAAGAATCCATCGTCATCGCCGCGCCGCCCGAGGAGGTCTACGACTACCTCCTCGACCCGACGCACCTCCCCGAGTTCAGCGGCAGCATCACCCGAGCCGAACCCGAAAGCCCCGGCCCGGTGCAGGTCGGCTCGCGGTTCCGGGGAACGACCAAGGTCCTCGGCCGCAACGTCGAATGGGTCGCCGAATTGACCGAGAACGACCGCCCGCGCAGGCAGGCGATCAAGTCCGTCGAGAGCAAGATCGACTTCTCAGGGACCTACACGCTTGAGCCCGAGGGCGCCGGGACGCGCGTCACCTACCGGCTCGAAACCGCCAAGGGCCTCGGCGGGATGTTCGGCAGCCTCGCCGACGCGCTCGTGAACAAGACCTACGCAAGGCAGGTGCGCGCCGACCTTGCCACGCTCGCGGAGATCCTCACGGAGCACCGGGAGAGTCCCGCGGGCTGAGCACGGTGACGCACCACGCACGACGCCGGGCCCACACCTTCTCGGTGCGGGCCCGGCGTTCGCTGCGGGTGGGTCAGTCGGCCGCGTTGGCGGGGACGACCTCAGGCGAGGCGGCGGCGGGAGCCGGCGCTGCGGCGTCGTCCGCCTGCTGGCCACCCGCCTGGGCGAGCGACATGCCGCGCGTCTCCTCGGCGAGGAGGAGCGAGAGCAGGAACCCGGCGAAGGTGATGACCGCGGCCACGATCATGGTCGGGCCGATCCCCCAGCCTTCGAGGGCGAACGGGAGGCCGAACGTCCCGAGTGCCGCGCCGATCCGGCTCACGGCGGTGGTGATGCCGACGGCGCTGGCGCGGACGTTGGTCGGGAACAGCTCGCTCGGGTAGGCCCACTCGAGGATGCTCGGGCCTCCGGAGAACAGCGCGTAGGCGAGGAAGCAGGCCACGACGATGCCGACCGGCGCGGAGGGCGCGAAGCCGAGGATGAAGAGCGGGATCGACATGAGGGCGAAGCACCAGATGATCAGCGGCCGCCGGCCCCAGGTCTCGATGAGCTTCAGGGCGGGGAGGCATCCGGTGAGGAAGACCATGTCGATCACCATTGAGCCGAGGTTGGAGGCGTTGCCCTGGGCCAGACCGAATGCGGAGAGGATCGTGGGACCGAAGGTGTAGATCGCGAAGAGCGGGCCGACCTGGAAGGCGTAGAAGCCGGCACAGAAGATGATGCGCTTCAGGTAGATCGGCTTGAGGAGGATGGCGAGGTCCACCTTGCCCACCTTCTCGTCGGCCTCGCGCGGGCCGGTCTCGAAGACCACGTGGTCAACGCTGATCTGGTCGGCGAGGGCGGCGCGCAGAGCTGCCTTCGCGTCCTTGACGCGTCCGTGGTGGAGGAGCCAGCGCGGCGACTCGGGCGTGCCGAGGCGGAGCAGCATGACGATGGCGCCGAGGAACGCGGAGGAGACGAGCATCCAGCGCCAGGACTCGCCGCCGAACACCTCAAACATGACGTACCCGACGATCGAGGCCAGGGCCTCGCCGATGAACCAGCCGACCTGCAGGACTCCGAGCATCTGGCCGCGGCGCTTGCGCGGGAGCCATTCGGCGAGGAGGGAGTTGGCGATCGGGTAGTCCGCGCCGATGGCCAGGCCCATGATGAAGCGGGCGATCACGAGCTGGGTGGCGTCCTGGACGAAGAACTGGAGGACGGAGCCGAGCACGAGGACCCAGAGGTCGATCGTGTACATGAGCTGGCGACCGATCTTGTCCGTCAGCGGGCCCAGGAAGACGGCCCCCAGGAAGATGCCCACGAGAGCGGCCGCTCCGATGAGGCTCGTCTCGAAGGCTGAGGTGTGGAAGTCGGCGCTGATGCCGATGAGCGCGATCGCGATGATGCTGAGGATGTACCCGTCGAGGATCGGGCCGCCCATGCAGGCGGCGACGAGCTTCTTGTGGAACCGGGCGAATCGGGCTTCGTCAATGGCGGCGTGGATGTCCATCGAGCTCCTTGTGGTGCGGGTGCCGTCCGTTTGGCGTCTGCTGACGACCTGACGACAGTTGATATATCAGGACCATAAAGTGTGACCTGACTCGTGCCACTTGGGGGTCGACCGGGCCTTTTCGGAGTCGTGTTCCTTGATTTTCCGGGGGTCTGGGGTCGGGTTTTGCGCACTAAGAAGGTCTGTCTAGTCTGTCCGGGTGGGCTTGTTCGTGCGGAAGGTGAGGACTGCTTCGGGTGCGACAGCGGTCCAGATCGCCCATACGAGACGCGGCGTGCAGACGATTGTGGAGCACATCGGCTCGGCCCACAGCGATGCCGCACTGGCCGCACTCGGGCAGGTCGCCGAGGCCAAGATCCAGGGCGGGCAGGGCACGTTCGACCTCGACGCGCTCACCCCGCCGGCCGGGGCGGCAAGGCCAGTGGGCGGGTCCCCGGTCATCGTCGCCAGCCGAGCCCGGATCCTGTGGGACGTCCTGTCGGAGGCGTATGAGCGGGTCGGGTTCGGCGCTGTCGGGGACGAGGCGTTCCGTCATCTCGTGCTCGCCCGCCTGATCGAGCCGACGTCCAAGGCCGACACGGTCCGGGTCCTGGGCGAACTCGGCGTCCCCGCAGCGCCGTCGCTACGCACGATCTGGCGAACCCTGGCCAAATGCGTGAAGGAGGACTGGCGCGACGCAGCGTGCAGGGCCGCCTACGCCCACGCGACCGCCGGCGGGGCCGTGGCCCTGGTCATGTACGACTTGACCACGCTCTACTTCGAGGCCGAGAACGAGGACGCGCTACGCAGGGTCGGGATGAGCAAGGAACGCCGGGTGGACCCCCAGATCACTGTCGGCCTGCTCGTCACGCCCACGGGGTTCCCGCTGGAGATCCACTGCTTCGAGGGCAACAAGGCCGAGACCCGCACCCTCATCCCCGTCCTGGAGGCCTTCCAGGAACGCCACGGCGTGAGGGACCTGGTCGTCGTGGCGGATGCGGGCATGCTCTCGGCGGCGAACCTGAACGCCCTCGAGGACGCGGGCTTCCGGTTCATCGTCGGCTCCAGGATCACCAAGGCCCCCTACGACCTGGCCGAGCACTTCCAGGCCCATGGCGACCACTTCCAGGACGGGAGCACGCTCGAGTCCGCCCGAGTGATGGGTGCCGGCAAGGCTGCGCGGGAGCGGCGGGTCGTCTACCACTACTCCTTCACCCGCAAGAAGCGGGACAACTACACCCTGAACAAGCAGATCGAACGCGCCGAGCACATCGCCGACGGCACAAGGCCCGCCAAGAAGGACCGCTTCGTCAAGCTCGAGGACGCCAAGCCCGGAGTCGACTGGGCCCTGGTCGAACGTGCACGGAAGCTCCTGGGGCTCAAGGGGTACGTGACCAACATCCCCGCAGGCACGCTCGACGGGCACGGTGTCGTGGCCGCCTACCACGACCTCTACCAGGTCGAACGGTCATTCCGGATGGCCAAGAGCGACCTGAAGGCCCGGCCCATGTTCCATCACGAACGCGACTCCATCGAGGCGCACCTCACCGTCGTCTTCTGCGCCCTCGCGATAGCCCGCCACCTCCAACAAGCCACGGGAGCCAGCATCCAGAAGATCATCCGCACACTCAGGCCCTTGCGCACCGACACGATCGAGATCAGCGGACAGCTCCTCGAGGCCACCACCCCACCCGGACCCGACGCCCGAGAAATCCTCGACTCACTGGCACCGAAAACTGCGCACTAAGTTGGCACGAGTCAGGTGTGATTAGTCCCACTGTCAACGGCGGGGCGTAAAGCTTGGGTTACTTCTGCCGCACACGGGTGCGGGAGAAGGTCCGGGAGTTCAGACGACGTTGGCGATATGCCGGCTGAAGTCGCGGACGTGTGCGGCCATGAGGCTGGAGGCCTCGTCCGCGTTCCTCGCCAGGATGGCGCGGAGGATCGGGGCAAGCTCGGAGATGCGTTCGACGACGAGCGGTCGCCTCTCGAGGACGGCGAGCCAGATGCGCGTGGCCAGCTTTCCGTAGCGGAGGAGGATCTCCTCGAGGTGGCCGTTGCGCACGAGGGCGAAGATGGCGCTGTGCACGGCGAGGTCGAGCCGGAGGAGGTCGTTCTGGTCGACCTCCCTGGACCCGAGGGACTCCACCAGGCCGAGGTAGCGCTCGATCTCGGGCCGGTCGGCGTCGCGCAGGTTCTCGGCGGCCAGCTTCGCCGCCACGGGTTCCAGGATCTGGAGGATCTGCGAGACCTCGGACAGCTCGGTGATGTCGATGGGCGCGGCGAAGGCGCCCTTGCGCGGCTGGGTGACGACGAGCCGCTCGTGCTCGAGCCGGTGCAGCGCCTCCCGAATGGGGGTCCGCCCCATCTGCATCTCCTTGGACAGCTGCGACTCGTTGATCGACACGTTCGGCCGGATGTCGAGCATGATGAGCCGGTCCGCGATCACCCGATAGGCGATGTCCGCAAGCGATTCGATGGCCAGCTCACCCCTTCTCGTGCCTGTGCCCGACGTCTCAATGTACCGGGTTTGGCTGACCATGGCGGCTGGCGGCCGCCGCGCGACCACAGTACTGAATCCATGCCCTACGCTGAGTCTGCCGGCCGATGGACGCACGACGTGCGACTAGTAATACCGGCCCGCCCAGCTAGTCAGCTTGCAGGCGCGCGCCAGCAGACGGGTCCCGCCGGAGTCCGCCACAGATCTTATGCAGTTATACAAGGCCGCGCTCGCTGAACCACAAGATTAACGGCTACGGCGCAAGCAGGCTTTCGCTCGCCGAACCACCGCATCCACCAAAGCCCCCTGTGTGTTGCGGCGAGGCTTGTAGCCATCAACGAACGGATATCCGCCCTGCTCCAAAACATGACTTATGTTGCAGAACTTAAACTCCACAGAGCCACGGCTTCGCCCCGTTCGAGCCTGCACTTCCTTGTTGCATTCGCTCTTGACATAACGTTCCGACGTAAGCTCACTTTCGAGCATTCGAAAATAAACACCCACCACGGCCCGAATTTCGTCATCATCCCATGGCGCGTTGCGCTCAGCCATGCCCTCCACAACCTCCACAACTGACCGCTGTCACGCATTCAAGCGCGAACCCGAGTTAGGGAACTAGACAAAACACGGAAAGACTAGCTGCAGGGCCCTCCCAACAGAAATTCATATGCGCCAGAAAGCAGGGACCGGATTCATCTAAGCTTTTGCCCGACAGTCTTGCAAGCTTGGCGCTATCCAAGCAGCTTCGGAGGCTCGTCCGTCGGCGCGAGCAATTCCCCGTAAAAGGGCCACCGAGCGAGCGCCCACTCACTGAGCGCGGCCGCCCTGGAAGCAAGAATTTCCGGAGTCCATTCGGCGTTTCTAAAGTAGATGTTCTTCGTCGTGGAGAAAACCGTTTCTGCCTGCAGCAATCTCCGGGAGTCCTCCCAACTCTTGTCCTGTTTCGATGAATTTGCCGGCCCGGAAAGCGGCACCAGATTTGCCCACGTGTCGACCCACTGAGCATGCTGCTCTGGAGAAAAGCTCACAGCCCAATGCTCGTTATATTTCTGCGGCATGACGTGATCAATAGTCATTTTCGGCAGATTCTTCATGACGTCAATTTTTGACTGCTCCTGCTCGTATTCCGCGAGGACAAAAGGAGCAATCTTTCGGCCATAGAGCGAACCGGCAACAACCGCAGCCGAAAATTGCTCGTCAGAAGGAAATACGACAGTCCTACTGACGATCGACTTGCGGACGCGCGAAGGGTCCCAACCCGCTTCGGCCCAAAGCTTTTTGAAAATGGCGTGAAGCCCGGTCGGCTCAATTCCCATCAGAGCTCTACGCACCAGGAATGACTCGATGATATTCAAGCATGAGACCGCATCGCCCACGGGTGCCTCCCCAGCAGATGTGGCCGTAAGCAATTGCATTGCATAGGGGTACAGGGTGGAGGGCCGGTTCAGTGCATTCAACCGCGAGATATTGGCGTGAAGGTCCTTCTCGAAAGCCGTGACAATTCCGGAGTCAATGGCATTGTACGCAGGCTGATGACGCGAGAGGTCCGCCATTATCTCCTTCAACTCCTGCTTTGGGCTTAGCTCTCCATCAGAAGTTATATCGTGCCAATGGCGAACAAGTCGCTTAAACGTCGTAGCCTTCGTAATAGTCGAATCAACGGTCAGGGCAAAGGGGAAAAAGTAGGCTTCGCGAGCGGCAGCGTTAGGAAAATTCTCCTCGAATGACTGCCACTCGGAGGCATACAGTTGCAGCGCCATCGAAGCGTCGTCCTTCAAGCGCTTCAATACCTCGTTCCTCACGAGATCGATGAGACCCAGCCGCATGCCTTCTTTGTTGAGTCGGTCAAAGACCTCGTTCGCATCGTGAAAGTCTCCTAGACGGATCTCGACGAACTCGAGTTGGTCAAGCAATACGTCCCGCAAGCGCGAGATGCGCTCGACCACATCTGGTTCCGGGAGAGCGCTTCCGATTTCATCAAAAAGTGTTCGTTCTTCGATCTTCTTCCGGATCAGGTTGTAAGACTTCGTCATGTTGCCCTCGGCGTCGCCGGCCTGGGCCGTCAGATCCAGCATGACATCTTCGTGGCTTAGGGCAGTCTGCATAATCGAGTTGAACTGATGGGTGTCCCTCAACGTCGGGCGCAACCTAGGGCGGAATCGGGTGTCGCTCTTCGTGCTAACCAGGTAGTCTCGATAGAGATCATTTGCAATTATCCGACCATCAGTGCCCCATTTGTGCGCGGTGCTCGCGAGCGCGACAACAGTGAGATACATCGTCGTCAGACGCTGCTGGCCATCGATCACCCAATATTGGCCCGCTTTGCTCGCGGTCTGGCCTTGTTCGTCATCGAACACGAGCGCGCCGAGGAACCGACTTTGATACTGCTCGTCGAGTACCGTATCGATATCGTCCCAAAGCTGGTTGATCTGCTGCTGCCCCCAGACGTACGCTCGCTGGAACAACGGACAGTACAGTTGTACCTGATCCCCAAGCCTCTGCCCCAGTCGGATTGGTTCCGCTTGCAGCCCGTTCGTGTTAGACACGTCCACCTCTTGATCTCAGGGATCCGATTAACCTCGGCCAGGCTACAGCATGATGGCGCGGTCACCGCGATCGTGGCGGACCCCTGACAGCCTGCAGGCTCTAAGGGGTCTACGCTCTTTCGCCGTCCCTGGCGTTCACATTGTTTTTTGGCGTTGAGGAACCTTCTCGCGGAGGAGCAACGCCCTCCGTTGAATACAATGCATCGGTGAGCCGATCGGGGGTGCCTACGGGCGGACAGTTGCCTGCCGGCGAACCGCCGGTGTGGCAAAGCGACTCCAATAGTCCGACCCAACCTACCCCGAGAAGTGGAATGCGGCATTGTGCCGTAGCGCGATTAGCCATTCTCAGGCCATGCCTTAGGAATCCAGATGACCGGTTCCGCGCCGTCTCGGCTCCCGACCTCGCATTCGACACACGGGGGCCGAGTAAGTCTGAAGCATCGGCCAAATGCGGATCTTTCGGCGTCATCGGCCTCCATTTTTGCGGTAACGGCGGTCTCGCTGCGTCCTTGCCCGCTCGGCGGACCCACATGCATACAGTTCGTTGCCGCCGAGAGCAGGCTGTTGGGCCTAATCGACGCTGCCCCCATCCTTGAAGTCTGGCCCCGAACGGAAGGCTAAGCGTGACGAGCGGAAGCGGGTTAAGCTTTCACCTACGCCTTCCCCTCCGCCTTCTTCCGCCGCGCGACCTCCTCGCGGTGGCGGCGGATCTGCTCGTGGATGAGCCGCTCCTCCTCGGTGAAGCGGAGGGCGTTGGCGTCGTCGACGGAGTCGCGGGCGCCGTCCAGTTCCTGCTCGGCGGGGTACTCGACGTCATCGTCGGTGGGCTCGGGGGCGGCGCTGCGCTGCTCAGTCATGGGCACACTGTAAACCCGCTCTTCCAAGGCGGGTATAGGGGCCGTGGTTGCGATTTGGTGTGGTTTTGGGCGGTAGTCTCGCCCCATGAGCGACTTCCCCAGCCTCGGCATCACCGGCGTCACGGGTGCGATCGGCGGCGAGGTCGCCCGCCTCCTGTCCCGCGACGGCCTCCCCCTCGTCCTCCTCGCGCGGAACCCGGCCAAGGCACCCGAGCTGCCGCGCGCCGTCGTGCGTCCCGCCGACTACGGTGACCGGATGCTCTGCGAGCGCTCGCTCGAGGGGGTCGAGACCGTGTTCATGGTCTCCGGCCACGAGAGCGAGACCCGCATGGAGGAGCACCGCAGCTTCATCGACGCCGCAGTCGCCGCCGAGGTGCGGCACATCGTCTACACGTCGCTGATGGGCGCCGCGCCGGACGCGACCTTCACGCTGGCCCGCGACCACTTCGCCACCGAGGAGTACATCAAGGACGCAGGCCTCTCCTACACCTTCCTCCGCGACTGCCTCTACTCGGACTTCCTCGAGAGCATGGTGGGGGACGACGGCGTGATCCGCGGTCCCGCGGGTACCGGCGCCGTCGCCGTGGTCGCCCATGCGGACGTCGCCGAGTGCGCGGCCGCCGTGCTCCGGAACGCCGCGGCCCACTCCGGGGTCACCTACACCCTCACAGGGCCAGAAGCGCTCACCATGTCACAGATCGCGCACATCATCTCCGAGGTCCGCGGGAGCCAGGTCACGTTCCACGATGAGACGATCCCCGAGGCCTACGACTCCCGGAAGAAGTGGCCCGCGCCGGACTGGCAGTACGACGCGTGGGTCTCCACCTACACCGCCATCGCCGCTGGGGAGATGGCCACCGTGACCGAAGACGTCGAGGACCTCACCGGCCACCGCGCGCGGAGCCTGCGGGACGTGCTGCGGGGCGAGTAGCCTCAGCCGGCCAGGTGGCCTTGGCTGCAGGTGTCCTGGCCCGGGAGGATGTCATGCCCGTGGATGCAGGTCCTCGCCGGCGCCGTGTGCTCGTGGCCCGGGGTGAAGAAGAGGCCGCTCGGGCCGTTGGCGATCCCGTTGTTCTCCCGTCCGAGCCACCCCTTGTGGGTGCGCCGCTCCGTTGGCGGCGCCGCGGCAGCGTCCTCGGACTTGTGCGCGAATGGATTCTTCATGATGCCCACCGCCTCGGGATCCGGCACCGGCATGCGCCGCGCCGATACCCAATGATAGGCGCGAGAAGGCGCCGTCGAAGTGGCGGAATCGAAGCCTTCGCAGCGGCGCCCAGCGGGGGTATGGTGGCGCCACTGACTGCGGGAGGAGGCCCACGATGCCGCGGTTCCTGATCACCTACCACAACATGCTCTACCCCGACCCTGACTACGTCACGGCGAGCAGGAAGGCCCTGAGGGCTTGGGCCGACGAGAAGCTCGGGGATGCCCTGGTCGACTTCGGATCCCCCCTGCTGCTCGGCGGCCAGCTGTGCTCCGGCCAGCCAGCGGACTCGGTGGAGATCTCCGGCTTCACGATCATCAAGGCCCGCTCACTCGCCGAGGCGCGGGACCTGCTCGCCGACCACCCGTACCTCGCCCGAGGGGCCACCATCCAGATTGACGAATGCGTCGAAGTCGACGCGTGAAGGTGCAGAGCCGGGGAGCGCTGCTCGCGGCATAGACGTCCATTGAGGGGAGTACGGCTATGAAAAAGGCGTTCATCGCCAGTGTTGCGGCAGCGGTCTTCGCGTTCGGGCCACTCACGGTCGCGCCGGCAGCCGGGGCGGCCTCTCCCCCGCCGGGGGCCGGTGCGCCGAGCGTCGACGGGCCGATCGCCTCCGGGCAGATCCTGGTCAGGTTCCGCGACGACTCCGCACGCGCCGGCGTGCTCCGACAGCACGGGCTCAGCGATGGGCCCAGCGTGGGCAGCACGGGCGCCCGCCTCATCAAGGTCCCGTCCGGCGCAGAGCTGCGGCTCGTCCAGGCCCTCGGCAGCAACCCCGCCGTCGAGTATGCGGAGCCCGATGCCGTCGCGAGCGCCACGACGGACCCCGACTACGTCCCCCGCCAGTACGCGCTGAATAACACCGGGCAGTCCTTCACCAACACCGACGGCACCATCACGGTGCCCGCCGGCAAACCGGATGCCGATGTCGATGCCGTGGAGGCGTGGACCGTCACGAAGGGCGACGGCGTGAGGGTCGCCGTCCTCGATTCGGGTGTGGCAACCGACAACGACGACATCTGGCCCAAGGTGGCGGAGTACGCCAACCTCAGCACCTCACCGACCCTTGACGACCTGTACGGCCACGGAACCCACGTGGCAGGCATCGTCGCGGCCGCCGACAACGGCTACGGAGTGACGGGAGTGTGCCCAGGCTGCAGCATCCTCGACGGCAAGGTCCTCGACGACAGCGGCTACGGCACGTCATCGGTCATTGCCCGCGGCATCGACTGGGCCGTCAGCAAGGGTGCGAAGGTCATCAACATGAGCCTGGCCATGCGGTTCTCCTCCACCACCCTCCAGACCGCCGTCAACAACGCATGGAACAAGGGAGTCGTCATCGTTGCCGCCGCCGGGAACACCGGCGCGCAGTCCAAGATGTACCCGGCCGCCTACAGCAATGTCATCGCCGTCGCCGCCACGGACAACACCGACACCAAGGCATCCTTCTCGACCTACGGCGCGAAGTGGGTGGACGTCGCTGCCCCCGGGGTGAGTGTCTACTCGACCTTCCCGAAGCACCACTTTGCCTTGGCCGACAGCTACGGCCGTTCGCAGGGCTACGACATCGGCAGCGGCACGTCGATGGCCTCGCCGATCGTGGCCGCCATCGCTGCGCTCGCCTGGAGCTCCCATGCCACCGCCACGAACGCCTCGGTGCGCACCAACGTCGAGTCAACGGCGGACAAGATCAGCGGAACCGGCAGCTCCTGGGCCTACGGCCGGGTGAACGCGAACGGCGCCGTGCACTAGGTTCACATCATCGGGCGCCGGCGTTTGCCGCGGCCTCCGGCTCGCGCAGGAACGCTTCGGGCGAGCCTTCCAGAACGGCTAACAGGCCGCCGGCCAGACAGGTCCGCTCCAGCATGCCGTCGATGCTCACCCACTCGTTCCGAGCATGTGCGCCGTCGCCCACGGCACCGAGACCATCGAGGACGGGCAGTCCCAGTGCCGCGGCGAAGTTACCGTCGCTGGCTCCGCCCACGAAAGCTTCAGTCAAGTCGATCCCGATTTCCCTGGCCGCGGCTTCGGCCGCAGCGAAGAGCCTTCCGGTCTCCGGTGACCGCATCATGACTGGCCGGTTCCACTCGCCCTCCACCGTCAGAGTGGCCGCCGGATGCCGAGTCTCGAGCGTCTCCAACACCTCCGTGATGCGGCGCACCTCGTCGTCGGAGGAAACCCGGACGTCGACGGCGGCGTGTGCCCTGCCGGCCGTCACGTTGGTCCTCGTGCCTCCATTTACGAGCCCGACATTGACTGTGGTCCCCTTGGATTGGTCGGCCTGAGAATGAAGCCGCAGGATCACCCGGGCGATCTCGTCGATGGCGCTGACCCCTGTACTGGGGTCGAGACCCGCATGGGCTTCGCGTCCTTCAACGGTCACCTCGAAGATGCCGACTCCCTTGCGAGCGGTCTTCAGAGCGCCCCCGGCGCTCGCTTCAAAGACCAGCACCGCGTCTCCGCGGAGCACCTCCCGTTCGATCACTGCCCTCGATGATGGGCTTCCCAGCTCCTCGTCACCGTTCAGGACGAGGCGCACGTTCGGGACGGGGAGCCCCAGTGCGCGTGACGCCCTGATGGCCCACACGAGCTGCACGAGGCCAGCCTTCATGTCGAACGCGCCGGGCCCGCTGAAGCGGTCGCCCTCGACGGTGGGAGGCCACCCGGAGAGGGTGCCCGCAGGCCACACCGTGTCGTAGTGACAGAGCGCCGTGATCCAGGAACCGGATCCTGTTCCGGACGGATAGTCAAGGACAACGGTGTCGCCCCATTCGCCGCCCTCGAACGTCGTGCGCGCGGCAGGGGGCCCGAGACGGCAATCCAGCCACCCCTCGATCCAGGCCAGTCCTGAGGCGAGCAGCACCTTGTCGTCCGAGGGGGTCTCTTGGCGCACGTAGGCGGCGAGGTCGTCCACCATCTCGGCGCGCCGTGGCTCGATCCACTCCCTCAGGTCTCGTATGGCACTCATCGGGCGGCGTCCTTCCCGCCAGGGGAGACAGTCTCGCTGAGGGCGAGCGCCGTCCGATCGAGGTCCGCCAGATGCGCCTCGTCCATGGTGCTTTCACCGTTCTCGAGTTGCCGGATCGCCGTCACGAGCGCCTCGACGAGCGGTAGCCGCACGCCCCGGGCGGCACCCATCTCGATCACCGGTCCGTAGTGCGAGGGGATTTCTGTGCCGCGATGACGGACGGCGATATCCCGCCAGATTCCCGAGCGGGTCTTGCTCTGGGTGGACAGCCAGACCACGAGATCATCCGTGGCCTCGGAGTTCTTCTTCGGGTCTGCCCCACGGACGTACGCGGCAGGGTCGAAGGCATCGAAGGCCTCGAGCTCAATGCCTTCCGCCGCAGCGAGGTCGAATACCTCTGCCGCCAGCTCGTTCATCGCGGGCCGGTGCCGGTCGATGAGCTCATGCATGTGGGCGTCGGCGAGAGCTGTCGCGGCCAGCATCGCGCCGAAGCCCAGCTTCGACCAGAGGAATCCCGCCACGTTGTCAGTGACCTTCGGCTCGCCCCAATGCCTGAGGTCCTCAGCGAGCCGACGAACACGCAGGCTGACGCCGCCCGAGTATTCACCCAGCGCCATGGCTCCCGCGCCGCCGTCGCTGATGACCCCGGGTTCGAGCACGTCGGCGAAAAGGTCGACGAAGGCTGCCACAGTCCTGTCCGCGCCGACGTGCTCGGCAATGGTCGATTCGTTGAGCCCGTTCTGCAGGGAGGCGATGTACCCATCGCTGCTCAGCCTCGGCGCTATCCACGCTGCCGCGCTGCCGGTGGCCTGCGCCTTGACTGCGAGCAGCACCCGGTCCAGATGATCCGGGGCGTCATCCAAGGTGTAGGCGGGCACCCGTGCGACGAGGGTGCCGGACGGCCCCTTGATCTGAAGGCCGTTCTGCCGGATCGCGTCGATGTGCCGACGGTCGGCATCCACCACCTGGACCGGGACTCCCTGGGCATCCAGATGGGCTGCCAGAGTGCCGCCGATGGCGCCGGCGCCAACTACCGTGTAGGGATTCTTGGTCATCATTTCCTCAGTTGTCTCGACTGCCGGATTCGCTCATGGAACGCGGCGTCCAGTGGAGGGGCAGATTCATGGCGCCAGCAGAGGAGCCGCCATCGACTCGCAATGTCTCGCCGGTGATCCACGCAGCCTCCTCCCCTGCGATCCACACGACAGCTCGGGCAATGTCGTCGGGCTCACCTCTCCGGCCCAGCGGGTTTCCCGAGACTGCTGCCGCATATTCCTCGGTGACAGGGTTGGCTGTGCTGTTCACGGTGACGAAGCCGGGGGCCACCGCATTCACCCGGATCCCGTAGGGGCCAAGTTCGAGGGCCGACGCCTTGGTCACCATTTCCAGGGCTGCCTTGGATGTCGAGTACGGCGCAGCGCCGGGCCGGGCACGCAGGGCCGCCCCCGAGGAGATGTTCACGACGCTTGCCCGTCGGCCGGATTCGACCGCCCGCCGGGCCAGTGCCACGGTCGCGAGCAGCGGCGCCCTCGTGTTCAGGTGGAGCACGCTGTCCCAGCTGTCGGCATCCAGCGAGAGGAACGGCGTTGCCGGATAGACTCCCGCGGAGTTGACCAGAACATCCACGGGCGCAACCGCCCATGCTTCAGCCACCATGTCTTCCGGTCCGTCTGGAGTCCGGAGGTCCGAGACGACGGCTCGGACCTCCTTCGCGCCAGATCGGGCGCACTCATCGGACGCGGCCTGGAGCTGGGCGGCGTTGATGTCGACCAATGTCAGGCGGCAGCCGAGACCTGCGAAGCGGACCGCGGTCTGACGGCCGATGCCGCTGCCGGCTCCGGTGACCACAACATGCCGGCTCAATCGAGTTCCTTGCCCTTGGTCTCCGGCATGGTCAGGTAGACCGCGACGCCGATCGCGGCCGCGATGGTGCAGTAGAGCCAGACGAATCCACCCAGGCCGCTCGTGGTCATCCACGTGGTGATGTAGGGGGCAGTGCCACCGAAGATGGCCACCGCCAGGGCGTACGGGAGGCCGATGCCAGTCGCCCGCACTTCTGCGGGGAACTGCTCCGCCATGATCACCGCGCAGTTGCCCGAGTAGCCCAGCAGCAGGATGATGCCGACGACCTCGATGAACAGCAGCATCCAGAAGTTGCCGTTGAGCAACGTGAAGGCGGGCCAGGAGAAGAGCAGGAAGCCAGCGGCGAAGGCTGTGAGCGTGGGCTTTCGGCCGATCTTGTCCGACAGGAGACCGGCGAACGGGAGCAGGACGAGGAACAGTGCGACCGCGATGAAATTCGCGAGCAGCGCCTGGCTCAGGGGGATGCCGGTTGCCACCGCGGCGTACGTGGGCATGTAGGAGACCCACATGTAGTAGAGCAGCGTGCCGGCAATGGTGATCCCGAACACGCGCAGCGTCGCCTTGGGGTGCTGGACGAACATGGCGAAGACAGGGTTGCGACGACGCTGGCCGGACTCCTCGACGCGGGCCTCGGCCTTGATGAAGGAGTTGGTTTCCGCCACGGAGGAGCGGAGCCACAGGCCTACGAGGCCCAGCAGCGCTGCGGCGATGAACGCCGCGCGCCAGCCCCAGCCATCCAGCGCTTCCTTCGGAAGGCTGCTCGTGACGATCGCGCCCATGCCAGAGGCCAGCAGAACGCCGGCGCCCACCGAGACCTGCTGCCACGAGCCTGCGAATGCCCGACGACGGGGCGCGGCATACTCAACGAGAAACGCCGAGGAAGAGCCGAACTCGCCGCCAGCGGCGAAGCCCTGGACGATCCGGGCCGCGACCAGGATGAGCGGGGACAGGATGCCGACAGCCTCGTACGTCGGGGCGATGCCGATGACCGCGGTGGCGCCAGCCATCATGCCGATGGTCAGCACCAGGCCCTTCTTGCGTCCCTTACGGTCGGCATAGGCGCCCATGATCGCGGCCCCGACCGGCCGCATGACGAAGCCGACGGCGAAGATCGCCAGCGTGGCCAGCAGGGCTGCGACCGGGTCGCCGCTGGGGAAGAAGTGGTGGGCGAACACCGAAGAGAAGGTGGTGTAGACCGCCCAGTCCACCCACTCGACGGCATTTCCGATGCCTCCGGCGATGATCGCCTTGCGTCCGTGGGCAGTGAGCTTGGTTTCGTCTGCTGACACCATCGTCAGCCGCTGTGTGCTCATGAGATACCGATCCTCGAGGTCAGTTGGGCGGCAACGTGCGTTGCCAGGTCTTCGTGCGTTGCCAGCCACACGCCGTCGTGCGTGCGGATGTACGTCATCAGCTCTTCCAGCACGAGCAGGCGGGAGCGGTGGCCGATGATGTGGGGGTGGAGGGTGAGCTGGAAGACGCCGTTCTCGGCATAGGCGGCGTCGAACTCGTCTTTCCAGATCTGAATCAGCTGCCGCGGCGGCATATACGGGCGGAGACCGGTGTAGCGATCCATCATCAGGTACGGCGCGTCGTCTCGGATCCACTCGACGGGTATCTCGATGACCCCGGTCTGCGCGCCGTCCGCCAGGAGCTCGTACGGTTCATCGTCCGCCATGAGCGAGGAGTCATAGAGGAATCCGAGCTCCCGGATGACGTCCAGAGTGGAATCCGAGAAGTCCCAGGAGGGCGTCCTGATTCCTGTGGGCCTCTTGCCCGACTGTTCGTGCAGTACGTCTGTCGCACGGCCGAGGAGATCCAGCTCCTGGTCCTTGCTGAGCAGGGTGTTCCTCTCGTGGATCCACCCATGGACCCCGACCTCGTGGCCGTTGTCCACGTACATCGGAACTTCCTCCGGCCGCAGCAGTGCGCACACCGCAGGGACGTAGAAGGATGCTGGGGCCTCGTAGCGGCGTAGCAGGTCAAGGATCCTCGGAACGGCCACCCGCGCCCCGTACTCGCCCTGCGCCATGCGCCCCGGCGAGGTCTCGCCGTCGCGAAGTGAGGGGGTCTCGTGATCGGAGTCGAAGGACAGCAGGACTGCGACCTTCGCGCCGTCTTTCCAGCGCAGGTCCGGATCCGGGTGCAGGAGCGGCTGACCGGCGCGGATCTTGTTGACATCGCCGCGCCACTGCGATTCGGGCCATCCCCACGGCTCTGACCGTGTCATTGGGTGGTTCTCCTTCCAGACCGTAGGTGCGTCGCCTGAGAGCGGGATGTCGCTCTAGGAGCCAGTGACGCAGCTCTCACCTCATCCACGGTAGGCCCTATCGTTCCCGTCGACAAGGGTAATTGGGAAATTCATCCATATTCAGCAGCTTGAGCGGTGTTTTCGACCTCTCGGTGCCGGTAGATAGAGGTACCCTGAATCACGACACTGAGACGGGTGGAGGACATGACTGCAGTTCAGACAGAGGCCGAGGCAACGCAGACGCCCATCAGGAACGGGAGCTCGCGCCTCGATGAGACCGACCACGACTTGGTGGCCGCACTCCAGATAGCGCCGCGGGTTCCGGCCAACGCCCTGGGAGAGATCCTCGGCGTGCCCACGAGCACTGTCACCCGGAGGCTCAAGCGGCTCCAGGACGAGCGGCTGCTGAAGGTGGTCGGAAGGTTCGCCTGGCCCCTGATCCTCTCTGGCAATCCTCAGCAGCTGTGGATCCACTGCCACCCGGGCCAGACGTTTCGGGTGGCCGAGCAGCTCAAGGCCTTTCCGGAGATCCAATACATCATGGTGACCTCCGGCAGCAGCGACATCTACGCCGACCTGTTCCCTCTCATCGGAACAGACCTCGACGAGCTCATCGGGCACAGAATTCCCTCACTCGAGGGGATTGCGGCCGTCGAGACGCGGCTGGTCCTTGATTCACGGCGCGTCGGTGTCTCTTGGCGGCTTCAGCGCCTGAGCCCTGAGCAGAAGGACGCACTCTCCGCGCATGTCGTGCCCGTGAACCAGCCGGCCCTCCGGTCGACACGGGACCTGACCGACGTCGAGTTCCGTACCATGTGCGAACTGGGACGCAACGCGCGGGCCTCCGCCGCAGAAATCGCCCGTACCCTCAACGTGGGCAACTCCACGGCCTACCGGGCCATCCAGATGCTGCTGACCTCCGGCGCGGTCTCTCCTCGCGTGGAGGTCGAGCCCGGCGCTGTCGGGTTCCCGCTCGCCGCCGTCGTCTCTCTCCAGCTCAAGCCGAAGCACATCGAAACCGTCCTCGAAACCCTCGGAGAACATCCCTCAGCCCGCATGGTGTCGATGGTCACCGGCAAGGCTCCCATAGTGTTCCACGGCGTCTTCAGAGGCCCGCAGGAGTTCAGCCAGTTCCTCATGAAGGACGTTGGCGCCCTGCCCGGCATCCAATCCATGGACACCTGCGTGGGCCTCAGCATTCTGCGGCGCTACTGGATGGACCGCGACGGAATGCGGATCGGGGACCAGGTGGAGGGCCTCCTGAGGCGGTAGCGGCCCCCGCCCTACCGCTGCACCGGCTCCGTCGCGCCGAGCAGGGCGAGGTCCCGCCGTCGGGGCAATCCCTCCCAGTCGCTGGGCACCATGCACGCGAAGGCCCCGGTCGCAACGGCGGTCGCGAGCCGCTCGTCGACGCCGCGCCCCTCGACGAGCTCGGCCAGGTACCCGGCCACGAAGGCGTCGCCAGCCCCGACGGTGTCCACCACCGGGACCGGGATGGCGGCGCGCCGGTGCACCACGCCGTCGACCAGCGCGAGCGCGCCCTCGGCACCCAGCTTCACCACGGCCTGGCGCGCGCCCAGGGCGACGAGGCGGCGGGCGGCGGTCTCGGCGTCGAACGCCTCCCCAGACTCCCCCGGCTCGCCGACGGCGAGCGCCGCCTCCTCGAGCCCGCCGAACACCACGTCGGCAAGCGGGATGACCTCGCGGTACAGGGCGCGGGCGTCGGCGTCGCTCCAGAGGGATGAGCGGTGGTTCAGGTCGAACGAGACGGTGACGCCGGCGTCGCGCGCCACGGCCACCGCGTGTCGGAGGGTGGCCGCCGCGGTGGCCGAGATCGCGGCGGTGATCCCGGAGACGTGCAGGACCGCCGCACCGGCGATGAGGCGGGGGTCGACGTCGTCGGGCGTCATGCGGGACGCCGCGCTGCCCGCCCGGTAGTAGGTGACCCGCTGCGAGACCGCGGTGCGGCGCTCCTTGACCATCATCCCGGTGGGCGCGGCAGGGTCAACGACGGCGCGCACGTCCACCTGCTCGGCCCGCACCTCCCGCGCGACCAGCTCGCCGAACGCGTCGTCGCCGAGCCTGCTGCACCACACGGCCTGCACGCCGAGCCGCTGCAGCCCGATCGCCACGTTCGACTCCGACCCGCCCATCCCCAGCCGCAGCGCCGACGCGTGCGCGAGCGGCCCCACCTCGTCCGGTGACATGAGCGCCATGGTCTCCCCCAGCGTCACCACGTACGGGACCTCGGGCACGGGACGCACGACGGCGTGCGGCTGGCTCACGCCGCACCGCCCGCCTCGGCGACGAGGCCGCGGAGCCGGCGCGCCCGGGCGGTGAGCTCGGACAGGTCGCCGCCGGCGAACGCGTCCCCGAGGAGCGGTCCGCCGAGGCTGACCGCGAGCGCTCCGGCGCGGATCCACAGGGGTGCGTCCTCGATCCCGACGCCGCCCGACGGGATCACCTGGATGTCCGGGAACGGTCCCCGGAGCTGGCCCACGTAGCCCGGGCCGACCGTCGCGGCGGGGAAGACCTTGACCGCCGTGGCGCCGGCGCGCCAGCCGGCGAGCAGTTCGGTGGGGGTCAGGCCGCCGGGGAAGACCGGCACCGCACGCGCCACCGCGGCCTCGACGATGCCCTGGTCCATGACCGGGGTGACGAGGTAGTCGGCACCGAGGTCCAGCGCCGTGGCCGCCTCCTCGGGCCGGGTGACCGTGCCGACCCCGATCTCGAGGTCCGTCCCGAAGCGCTCCTTGAGCCGGGGCAGCTCGTCCCACACTCCCGGCGTGCTGAGCGTGAGCTCCATGCTGAGCACCCCGCCGGCCGCGAGGGCCTCGATCACGGCCGCGTACTCCGTGGCGTGCTTGGCGCGCAGGACGGCGACGACGCGGGTCCGCGTGAGGATCTCGGACGGCTGGGGGCGGAAGGCTGCGGGCTCGGCGGCTGTGGGATCGGTGGCTGGCATGCGGGTCCTTCCAATGGTCCGGCGGGTTCGGTGTCAGGCTACCGGGATTCCCCCTCAAGGCATCTCAGCCGCCTCTGGTTACCCGGCAGTAGCCTCCTCGCGCGCCACGCTCTACGCTTCTGTTGCATGACCACGCGGACGACGGCGCCCTCCCGCCCCCTGCCCGATCTGGCGGCCCTCGCGGCGCTCGCCACCGGCACCGGCCCCGCGCTCGAGGTGACCTCCCCGAGCGACGGGCGGCCACTCGGCGTCGTGCGCCAGGCTCACGAGGGCGAGGTGGCAGGGGCCGTCCGCGCCGCCCGCGAGGCGCAGAAGGGCTGGGCCGCCCGGCCTGCCCGCGAGCGCGCGGCCGTGGCGCATCGGTTCGCGCGGCTCGTGCTGGACCGGCGGGACGAGATCCTCGACCTCGTGCAGGCGGAGACCGGCAAGGCGCGCATCGCAGCCCTCGAGGAGGTCCTGGATGCCTCGCGCACCGCGGCGTACTACGGTCACGCCGCGCCGGGGCTGCTGCGCGCGCGGGGACGCCTCGGCGCACTGCCGCTCCTGACCAAGACCACCGAGCTGCGGCACCCCAAGGGCGTCGTCGGTGTCATCACGCCGTGGAACTACCCCTTCACCCTGCCGGCCTCGGACACGGTCCCCGCGCTCCTTGCGGGCAACGCCGTCCTCATCAAGCCCGACGAGAAGACACCGTTCAGCGCGCTCCTCACCCTCGCGCTCCTACGGGAGGCCGGGCTGCCGGAGAGGGCCGCGCAGGTGGTGGTCGGGCCGCGCGAAGTGACCGGACCCGCCGTCGTCGACGCGGTCGACTTCGTCATGTTCACCGGCTCCACCGCCACGGGCCGGAAGGTCGCCGCGCGTTGCGGGGAGCGGCTCGTCGGCTTCTCCGCCGAGCTGGGCGGCAAGAACCCGCTCATCGTGCTCGGGGACGCCGACGTGCCCGCCGCCGCGGCCGGCGCGGCGCGCACGTGCTTCGCGAACGCCGGTCAGCTGTGCATCGGGCCCGAGCGCATCTACATCCACGAGGCCGTGCGGGAGCGCTTCACCAGCCTGTTCCTGGACGAGGTGTCCCGGCTTCAGGTCGGGCCCGGGACATCGTGGGAGACGCAGGTCGGCTCCCTCGCCTCGCCCGCCCAGGTCGCCAAGGTGCGCTCCCACGTGGACGACGCCGTCGCGAAGGGCGCGCGGATCCTCGCCGGCGGCGCCGCCCGGCCCGAGCTGGGGCCCAACTTCTTCGCGCCCACCGTGCTCGCCGACGTCCCCGAGACCGCGGTGCTCTGCCGCGAGGAGACCTTCGGCCCGGTGGTGGCGCTCTACCCCGTCGCGAGCGAGGAGGAGGCCTTCGCCCGCGCCAATGACACCGGCTACGGCCTCAGTGCGAGCCTGTGGACTGCGCCCGCGCGGGGGCGGAAGCTCGGCGCCCGGATCGAGGCCGGGTCCGTGAACGTCAACGAGGGGTACGCCGCTGCCTGGGGCTCCCACTCGGCCGGGATGGGCGGCTGGAAGGAATCCGGAATGGGCCGGCGGCACGGGCCCGAGGGGCTCCTGAAGTACACCGAGTCCCAGACGGTCGCCGTGCAGCGGGTGCCGATCGCGCCGTCCGGCCGCATGTCCGCGGAGCAATTCGCCGATCTTGTGACGGCAGGGGTGCGCATCATGAACCGCTTCTTCTGAGCCGACAATCGCACAGGCGGCAATCCCACAAGACCCCACGCTCGAGGAGGAGCACATGTACCGAGGAACCCGCCTGCGCGGCGCACGCATCCTGATCACCGGAGGCGCGTCCGGCATCGGACGCCTCATGGCCCTCGAGGCCGCGCGGCGCGGTGCGGAGGTGGCCGTCTGGGACCTCGCGGACGACGGCGGCGCGTCGGCGGCCGCTGAGATCGTCGCCGCCGGGGGACTTGCCTCCGCTTATCGGGTGGACATCACCGACAGTTCCCGCGTGGCCGAGGCGGCCCGGGAGACCGGCGACGTCGACGTCGTCGTGAACTGCGCCGGCGTCGTGGCCGGGAAGCCGCTGCTCGAGGCGACCGAGGAGTCCATCCGGCGCACGTTCGAGGTCAACACGCTCGCCCCGTACTGGGTGACGCGCGCGTTCCTGCCCGGGATGATCGCCCGGGGAGGAGGCACCGTGGTGACGATCGCTAGTGCGGCCGGGCTGATCGGCGTCGCCCGCCAGACCGACTACTCGGCGAGCAAGTTCGCCGCCGTCGGCTTCACGGAGTCCCTGCGCGCCGAGCTGCGCGCCGACGGGCACGACGTCGGCACTCTCGTGGTGTGCCCGTACTACATCAACACGGGCATGTTCGAGGGGGTCGAGACGAGGTTCCCGCGCCTCCTGCCGATCCTCGAGGAGCACGACGTGGCGCTTGCGGTGATCGACGGCATCGAGTCCGGACGCGAGCAGATCATCCTGCCTCCGTTCGCACGGCTCGTGCCGCTCATGCGGTTCCTGCCGACGCGGGCCTTCGACCGCGTCGCGGACTTCTTCGGCATCAACCACACGATGGACCACTTCGTGGGGCGGGCGCAGCAGAGCGTGCGCTGAGCCGATCAGGCCTTTGGCCCTACCGGACGGCGCTCCCGGCCCCTAGCCTGTCCGCATGACGACGGGGGTGCCGTTTGCCGGAAACGGGCAGGTCCATGGGCTGCTGGTGGGGCTCGGCGTGGCGGCGGCGCTCCTGTTCTACGCCCTCGAGAAGCGGCGCCGCGGCATGAGCGACCCCCGCCTGTGGGCTTTGGCCGGGTTCGCCATCTCCTTCGGGGCCATCGGGGCGCGCCTCCTCACGTGGAACTTCGTCCGCCAGCCCTCGCTCGAGGAGTGGTGGATCGACGGCGACCGGAGCATCCTCGCCGGCCTCGTCGGGGCCTGGCTCGGGGTGCACCTGGGGAAGCGGCTGCTCGGGTACCGCGAGTCCACCGGAGACCTCTTTGCCCCCGCCGTCGCCCTCTCGATGGCGATCGGCCGCATCGGCTGCCTTCTCACCGAACTTCCCGGGACGCCGACGGGCGGCGACTGGGGGATCGTGCTCACGCCGGAGCAGGCCGCGATGTTCGGGGCGCAGGCCGGGGTCGGCCTGCACCCCTCGTTCGTGTACGAGATCGCGTTCCACGCGGTCGCGTTCCTGCTCCTGTGGCGCTTCCGGGACCGCCTGGCCCGTGCCGGGGACCTCTTCATCCTCTACGTGAGCGCGTATGCGCTCTTCCGGTTCGCCGTGGAGTTCGTGCGCGGCAACTCCATCCTCTGGCTGGGCCTGAGCGGCCCCCAGTGGTTCCTCGTCGCCATGCTCCCGCTGCTCATGTTGCGGGTCTGGAAGGTCTTCGCGGCCCTGCGCCGCGCGCCGGCTGGGCAGGCGGCGTGAGCGGGCCCGCCGAGCCCGCGGAGCCCGTGGTGCCCGGGCCCGAGAAGCGGGACCGGGGCGGCTTCCTCCCCATCGGCCTGGCGGTCGGGCTCGCATTCCTCTACCTGATGGGCATCTTCTATATCGCGCCCCGGGCGATTCCGCGGCTCAATGCCGACGCCCCACTGGTCGACAACGTCCTCATGTGGGCGCCGCTCGCGCTGTACGCGGTCGCCGCGGTCGTGCTCACCCTGGTGCGGCGGACGTCGATGACGGGGGCGGGCCTGCTCATCGCCCTCGGCGTCTGGCTGCTGCTGGGAGGCGAGCTGTGCATCTCGGCGATGGTTGCCCAACCGGCGAGTCCGGGGCAGGTGACGGGATGAGCGACGGCGACGAGCCCGCGCGTGACCGCCGCGAAAGGTGGCGGGACGTCTTCCTCGCCGTCTTCGCCACCGTGCTCCTCATCGGCGTCGGTGTCTGGCTGCTCGTCTTCGTGGCCAATACCTGCTTCGGAGGCCTGGGATAGCCATGGAACCTGACGAGACACCAGATCCCGGGGAGGACCGGGGAACCTCGCCCGACGAGGGCCGGCCCCGCCGCGAGTTCGTCGGCGCCCTCTTCGCTCTGGGGGCATTCCTCGGCGGCGTCGTGCTGCTGTTCGTGTACGTCCTGATCTTCTTTGCAGCCGGGCCTCCGCGCGGCACTGTCGGATCTGTCGCGTTCATCCCCGTGGGCGTCTATCTCCTGATCGCGGTCCTCCTGACGATCAGCAGGCGGTGGATGAGCGCAGGCATCGGCATGCTAACAGGCTTGGGGATCTGGCTGGCGATCGGCGGCGGCCCCTGCATCGGCGGTCTGGCCGGCGGAGGAGGCCTCGCATGAACCGCGATCAGGAGCCCAAGGGCTTCAGCGGCGCTGGCCTCACCGGCGGCCTGTTCGGCGGTGCCCTCGTCCTGACGGCCGTCTACATCGTCCTCCTTGTCGGACATGACCCCGTGAGCCAGGGAGGCGCTGGGCTGGGCCCCTCGCTCCTGCCCCTCGTCCTCTACCTTCTCGTCGCGTCGGCCCTCACATGGAACGAGGGAAGTCGCAGCTTCGGAGTCGGGCTGCTGATCAGCGTCGGTCTCTGGCTGCTGTTCGGCGGCGGGATCTGCATCGCCGGACTGTCCCGGGCCCCCTCGAATGCCGCAGCCTGCGCCTCACCCACAGGAGGAATCGCATGAAGACCTCGACCACCCGCCGGGCCCCCCTCGGCCCGGGCCAGCCGCTGCGCGGCGACCGGATCCACCGGTACGTCACTGCATTCTGTCCCGAGTGCCACAAGGAGAACCCGCCGCTCGCGCAGGTGCGGCGGCTTTCGGGGGCGCTGCTCGTGCGGGACGGACGGGTGTGGCTCGAGCGAGGGTGCCCCGACCATGGGCTCGTCCGGACCATGTACGACGAGTCCCCCGAGATCCTTGCCTACCTCGAGAAGTGGCAGGCGCCCACCAAGCAGCACGTGCCCGACGCCGTCGGCAACTACCGTCCCATCCCCGAGGCGTACGCCTACGGGCTCCCGGCCATGCAGACGCAGCACACCTGCATCCTGCTCCAAGACGTGATCGAGCACTGCAACCTGCGCTGCCCCACGTGCTTCACGGCGTCAGGGCCGAAGCTGCAGGGCGTCGCGCCGCTGGCCGAGGTGCTCGCCAACGTCGACACGCGGCTGTCCCGCGAGAACGGCCGGATCGACGTCCTCATGCTCTCCGGGGGCGAGCCCACGCTCTACCCGTATCTGGGAGAGCTGCTCGAGGAGCTGGTGGCCCGGCCGATTGTGCGGATCATGGTCAACAGCAACGGCCTGCTCATCGCCACCGACGACGACCTGCTCGAGCTGCTCAAGAAGCACCGCGAGCGGGTCGAGGTCTACCTCCAGTACGACGGGCCGTCCAAGGAGTCCTCCGTGTACCACCGCGGCGGGGACCTCACGTGCTTCAAGGACCTCGCCATCTCGCGCCTCTCCGAGGCCGGCGTCTTCACGACCCTCACCATGACCGCGACCCTCGGCGTGAACGACGGCGAGATCGGCGACGTCGTGATGCGGGCCCTCGACACCCCGTACATGGGCGGCGTCGCGCTCCAGCCGGTCTTCGGCTCCGGCCGCGGCCATGGCATCGACGCCATGGACCGGCTCACCCACGGCGGCGTCCTGGCGCGGCTCGAGGAGCAGACCGGCGGCGTCGTCTCATGGCACGACCTCACCGCGCTCCCCTGCTCCCACCCGCACTGCGCGTCGGTGGGCTACATGCTCAAGGACGACTCCGGCGTCTGGCGCTCCCTCACCCAGCTCATCGGGCACGACCGGCTGCTCACCTGGCTCCAGCTCGACCCCGACTCCCTCGCCAACCGGATCGCCGACAGCGCCCTGCCGCTGGGCATGCGCTCCATCATGAAGTCCTCCCTGCTGGACCTCCTGAGCGAGCAGTCTTCGCTCTCCCACCCCAGCACCGCCGAGCTCTGGAAGAACATCTGCACCCAGTGCGACCTCGGCATCGGCACCCTCTCGACCCTGGCCATGGGGTCCCTGCCGGGCCAGTACCAGCGGCTCCGGAGGCTGCTCGCCGAGCGCGTCACACGCATCACCGTCAAGCCGTTCATGGACATCTCGACCATGATCGAGGAGCGGCTCATGCAGTGCTGCGTCCACGTGGGCACCAAGTCCGACGACGGCGCCCACCAGTGCGCCCCCTTCTGCGCCGTTCAGGCCTGGCCGCAGCTCGCCCGGCAGCGCATGAGCACCGCCACGGGCGCCGCCCTGCCGGAAGGCCACCGCCGCGAGCCCGTCCCCGTGGAGCTGGGGTCGCTGTGAGCGGCGAAGAGGACGCCCGGCGCATCGCTGCCGGCCCGCCTCCCTCCGAGCTGGTGGGCACGGCGCACGACGACGGGCCGCACCTGGGCGAGCAGCCGCCGTCGTCCGTCTCCGGAGCCCAGGCGGCGGCGCCGTACGACCCGCTGCGGCTGTGCATCTTCGCGACCATCGCGCTGCTGGGCTGGCTCGCAGGGCCCGTGGCGCTCGTCGTGTTCGCGGGCGTGGGGTTCGCCGGGTACTGGAAGGCACGACGCGCGGGACTCACTCGCTCGAAGTGCTACCTGCGGGACACGCGGCTCGTCCTCGCCTACCTCGCGGCGCTGACGGCGGCGGGCCTGTGGGGCATCTACTCGCTCGTGGCTGGTGTGGGACGCTGACTCAGGCCGAATCGTTCGGCAGAGCTGACAAGGGGGAACGCCGTGAGCCAAGGACCGCCGCAGGACCCGCCGCCGGGCTCCTGGCCGCCGCCGGCGCAGTGGCCCCAGCGGCCCCCCGGGCCTCCGGCGAGGCCGCCGGGAGGCGGGTCCATAGTCCTCGGGCTCGTGGTGGGGATCCTGGTGCTCGGCGGCCTCGGCTGGCTGACCTTCTACACGGCGGCGACCTCGATCCCGGTCGTGAGTGTGGTGGCTCCCTGGCTCATCCCGGCCTACCTCGTGGCCGCCGTGACGCTGGCCCTGATCCGGACGACCACCCGGTTCGGCTCGGGCCTGCTCATCGCGATCGGCGCGTGGTTCGTCATCGGGGCGGGCCTGTGCGCGGCGCTCATCGCCGGCGTGGGGCGCTGACGGGCCGGCCCGCCCGGGCCGATTACTGCTCCTTGCCGTTGAAGGCGGGGTCGTCGCTCGCGTCTCCCCCACGGAGGTCCGCATCCGGGACGTCGATGCCGGCAGCGGCCTCGTCGAGACCGGGCACGCCCTCGGGGATGTCCTGCTTCTCGGCCTGAACGCCGTGCGCCTGCTCGCGGATGAGCCGCTGCTCCTCGGAGAAGCGGATGTCGTTGGCCTCTTCGCCCGAGTCCTGGGGCTCGACCGTCTCGGACTGGTACTCGTTGTCGCTCGCGTTCCCGCCGGTGTTCTCAGTCATGGCCCACCGCTACCCCGAGCCTTCTGGGGTCAATCACTGCGGCCCGCGCCGTATGGGCACCGAGGGGTGTTCCAAACTCCCCGGCTTCCAGTGCCGAACTCCCCAGCTTCGGACGGTCGTGGCCGCGACACGCCGGGCAGAATCAACAACACGCCGGTACGCGGCGACTAAAGCTGGGGAATTCTGCACCCAATGCTGGGGAGGTCGGTACAGCGCACGCGCCGGGCGGAGGCGCGCAAGCCCCGTCAGCCGACGAGGTTCTCCGAGGCGGCGTCCATGTGGGACAGGATGGTCTCCCGGGCGGTGACGGCGTCGCCGGACTCGATGGCGTCCACGATCTCGCGGTGCCGTGCGACGCTCATGTTGCTCGTGGCCCGTTCGAGGCCGGCGAACATGATGGACATCCGGATCGACCCCTCGAGGGACTGCCACTGGTGCAGGAGGGTCTCGTTGCCGGAGAGCCTGCAGAGGAGCCGGTGGAAGTCCAGGTCCGCCTCGATGCGGTCCTCGAGGGAGCGGTCGGCGGCGTCGGCCATGAACTCGAGCGCGTCGCGCAGCTCTCCGACGGCCTTGGCGCGGCGGGGCTGGTCGATGAGCGTGCGGGCGGCGAGGGATTCCAGCGCGGCACGCACTGAGAAGATGTCCCGGATCTCCTTCTCGTCGAGGTGGCGCACGCTCAGCCGCCCGCGGGGGCCGGCGGACGCCAGGCCCTCCTGCTCGAGCTGCCGCAGCGCCTCGCGGAGCGTGCCGCGGCTGATGCCGAGCATCTCCGAGAGCTCGGTCTCGACCAGGTGCCGGCCCGGCTCCAGCTCGCCGGACGTGATGGCGCGGCGCAGGGCGGTCACAGCCTGTTCGCGCAGGCTTTTCTTCTCGAGCCCCAGCAGTGACGCGGTCATGGCCACGCCCCCTCTCGTGTCGACTGTCATCCGACAGTCGTTGACATTGATGATACGGGCAGGCGCGGGGATCGCACCCGCGCCTGCCCGCAGCTCCCAGCCTGCTCGGCCCTGGGCCGACTCGGCGGTCAGCCCAGCTCGGCCAGGACCTTCGCGACGATCCGGTCCACGCTCAGCCCGTACTTGGTATGCAGGGTGGGCAGGGCGCCCGCGTCGAGGAACTCGTCCGGCAGGCCCACGGGCACCACGCGCCGCGTCTGCCCGGACCTGACCAGTGCGGACGCGACCGTCTCGAACAGCCCGCCGACCACCGTGTGGTTCTCGAACGTGACCGCGAGCCGGTCCCCCGCGAGCTCGGCGAGGACGGTGGCCTCGTCGAACGGCTTGACCGTGGGGGTGTGCACGACGGCGACGTCCACCTTGTGCTTCTCCAGCGCCTGGGCGGCCTGCAGCGCGCGCATGGTCATGAGCCCGGAGGAGACGAACACGACGTCGCGGCCGCCGCGCAGGACCTTGGCCTTGCCGAGCTCGAACTCGTAGTCGTACTCGTCCAGCACGGTCGGGACCTTCCCGCGCAGGAGGCGCAGGTAGGTCGGCCCGTCGGAAGCGGCCAGCTGCGGGACGGCCTGGGCGATGTCCACCGAGTCGCACGGGTCCACGATCGTCAGGTTCGGCATGCCGCGGAAGATCGCCATGTCCTCGGTGGCCTGGTGCGAGGGCCCGTACCCCGTGGTCAGGCCCGGGAGGCCGCCCACGATGTTGACGTTCAGGTTGGGCTCGGCGATGTCGAGGCAGATGAAGTCGTACGCGCGGCGGGCGGCGAACACCGAGTAGGTCGAGGCGAACGGGACGAGCCCCGCCTCGGCCATGCCCGCGGCCGCGCCGAAGAGCAGCTGCTCGGCCATGCCCATCTGGAAGAACCGCTCCGGGTGGGCCTGGGCGAAGATGTGCATGTCGGTGTACTTGCCCAGGTCCGCCGTGAGGCCCACGATCCGCTCGTCCGCCTCGGCCGCGGCGGCGAGGGCATGGCCGAACGGGGCCGAGTCGGTCTTCTGCCCCGGGTCCGCGAACGAGGCGATCATCGCCGAGGTCTTCAGCTTGGGTGCCGCGCCCGTCGCGACTGCTGCCGTGCTCATGCCTTCTCCTCCTGACGGGCGGCCCAGCCCGCCTCGAGCTGCTCGTTGCAGACCGCCCACTCGTGCTCCTCGATCCGCATGAAGTGCGCCTTCTCGCGCTGCTCGAGCAGCGGCACGCCGCGGCCTACCTTGGTGTCGCAGAGCACGACGGCGGGTGCGCCCGCGCCGTCGTCCGTCACCGCGGAAGCCGACCCGGCGGCGTCGAACGCCTCCAGGAGGGCGCCGACGTCGTTCCCGTCGACCCGGAACACGCGCCAGCCGCACGCGGCCCACTTGTCGGCGACCGGCTCGGTGCGCAGCACGCCCTCGGTGGCGCCGTCCGCCTGGAGCGCGTTGATGTCCACGACGGCGGTGAGCCGGCCGAGCCGGTGGTGCGCGGCGCCCATCGCGGCCTCCCAGGTCGAGCCCTCGTCGAGCTCGCCGTCGGAGAGGAAGTTGATGACGCGGGCGGGGTTGCCTCGGTGGCGCAGGCCCAGGGCCAGGCCGACCGCGATCGTGAGCCCGTGCCCGAGGGACCCGCCCGAGATCTCCATGCCCGGGGTGTACGTGGACATGCCGGACATCGGCAGCCGGGAACCGTCCGAACCGTAGGTCTCGAGCTCCTCGACCGGGATGATCCCAGCTTCGGCGAGCGCCGCGTACAGGCCGATCGCGTAGTGCCCCGTCGAGAGGAGGAACCGGTCGCGGCCGTCCCACTCGGGGTCCTCGGGGCGGAAGCGCAGCTGGTCCGCGTAGACGGTGGCGAGGATGTCCGCGGCGCCGAGGGCCTGGCCCACGTAGCCCTGGCCCTGGACCTCGCCCATGAAGAGGGCGTGCCTGCGGATCCGGTGCGCGGCGGCCTCGACGGCGGCCCGGCGCCCGGCCGGGGTGGCCGAGGCGCGCTGTTCGAGTGTCGGTGAAGTCATCGGTGTCAGGTCCTTCGGGTCCTTCAGTGGGTGTGGGCGGGCTCGGGGGTCTCGGCCTCGACCCGCTCGGCGAACTCGCGCTCGCGGCGGCTCCAGGTCTCGCGGGTCGAGACCGCGGCCCAGAGGCCGATCGCGCCGTAGAGGCTGAAGAGCAGGGCCGGGCCGACCCAGCCGAACGCCACGAACAGGAGCGTGGTGATGAACGGGGTGAAGCCGGAGACCATCGCGGAGATCTGGTAGGCCAGCGAGGCGCCGGAGGAGCGGGTCTTCGCCTGGAAGAGCTCCGGGAACCAGGCGCCCTGGGCGCCGGCGAGGGAGTTCTGGCACACGGCGTACGCGATCACGATCGTGGCGACGATGAACAGGAACATCCCGGTGTTGACCAGCAGGAACATCGGCACGCCGAACACGACGGCGAACGCGGTGGACCAGACGTAGACGGGCTTGCGGCCGACCCTGTCCGTCAGCGAGCCCCACGCCCAGGTGGCGAAGATGCCGATCGCGGCGGCGATGCACAGCGCGATGAGTGTCTGGTTCTTGTCCGCGAGCTTGGAGGAGTTGAGGTACGAGATCATGTACGTGACCGACACGGCATAGCCGGCCGTCTCGGCGATGCGCAGGCCGATGCCGCGCAGGATGTTGCGCCAGTCCTCCTTGACCACCTGCACGATGGGCGCCTTGGCGATCTCGCCGCGCTCCTTGACGTCCTCGAACACTGGCGACTCGGGCACCTTGGACCGGATGATGAGGCCCACGATCACGAGCGCGAGGCTCGCGAGGAACGGGATGCGCCAGGCCCACTCGTCGCCGAGGTGGACGCTGAAGAGGAAGACGAGGTTGGCCAGGAGCAGGCCCACGGGGAAGCCGGCCTGGACGATGCCAGTGAGGGCGCCCTTGCGCCGCCATGGGGCGTGCTCGTAGCTCATGAGGATCGCACCGCCCCACTCCGCGCCGAACGCGAGGCCCTGGATGATGCGCACGATCACGAGCAGCGTCGGGGCGAGGACGCCCACCATGGCGTAGGTCGGGAGGAGGCCGATCGCGAAGGTCGCGAGGCCCATGATGATGAGCGAGGCGACGAGGACCGGCTTGCGGCCGAGCTTGTCGCCGAGGTGGCCGCCCACGATGCCGCCGAGAGGGCGGGCCGCGAATCCCACCCCGAGCGTGGCGAAGGAGGCGAGGGTGCCCGTGACCGGGTCTGCGCCCGGGAAGAAGGCGGTGTTGAAGTAGAGGGCAGCGGCGGTGCCGAACCCGATGAAGTCGTAGGTCTCGATGACGGCCCCCACGCCAGAACCGACGGCCACGCGCTTGGCGTCCTTGGTGCCGTGGACCGGGCCGCGCATGGCCAGAGCCTCGTTGCTCATTGCGTTCCTTCCGAGTCGAAGAGATCTGCCGCTGTCTCTGTTGACAGTCAACATGATATGCCAGTGTGCGCTGCGTCACCCAAAACTGTCAACAGTCGACGTTGGTGGTTGACTGTTGACATTAAGCCACCGTACCGTGGTTGACGTCACACCTCTTCCGCCTACCTCCCCGGAGGGACCAACGATGTTCCACGACCGACTCGGCTGCTCCTCGATCAGCTTCCGGCACCTGCCGCTGGCCGAGGCCCTGGCCACGATGGCGGGGCTCGGCTTCGAGGAGATCGACCTGGGCGCACTCCCGGGCGTGTGCGACCACGTCCCCTTCGAGCTCACCGCGCACGACGCCGGCCAGGTCGCCGACGCCGTCTCGGCCGCAGGGCTGCGGGTCCGGTCGGTCAACGGGGACATCGGGGACCTCAACGTCCCGCTCGACGCCGCCGCCCAGGCGGCGCGGGCCGAGCACCTCGACCGGCTCCTGGCCCTCACCCGCGCCGTAGGCGCGAAGGCGCTCGTCCTCCCGTGCGGCGCCCTCTCCCCCGAGCCGTTGCGATCCCTGGGCGAGGACCTCGATCTCGTCGCGGCCCAGCTCTCCACCGCCGGCGAGCGCGCGGCGGAGCACGGCGTCGAGCTCTGGACCGAGTCCCTGCACTTCTACCGCCTGTGCGGGACCCTCGACCGCGCCCTCGCCCTCGCCGACCGGCTCGCGGGCACCCGGGTGCGCCACGTCGTCGACCTCTCCCACGTCGTCGCGTCGGGGAGCCAGCCGCAGGAGACGGTCTCCGCGTTCGCCGCCGGGGGTGCGGGCAGCATCGCCCAGGTCCACCTGCGCGATGCCGTCCCCGGGAACATCAACCTCAGCGTCGGCAACGGCTCCGTGGACTTCGCGGGCGCGCTCGCCGCGCTGCGGGAGACGGGCTTCGACGGGCACTTCTCGCTCGAGCTCGAGGCCCACGACCTCACCCACGCGGAGCGCCCGGCGGCCGCTGCCAAGGCCGCGAGCTTCATCACCGACCTCATCTGACCCCCAGAACCTGACCTCCAGAACCTGACCCCCAGAAACTCGCAAAGGAACCACCATGAGCACCATCCAGCGCACCGCCGTCCTCACCGGGGCCACGTCCGAGAGGGGCATCGGCCTCACCACCGCCCGCCGCTACGCCCGCGAGGGCTGGGCCGTCGTCATCCTGGACCTCGATGGCGAGAAGTCCGCGAAGGCCGCCCAGGACATCGCCAACGAATTCAACGTCCCGGCGTTCGGCCACCAGGTCGACGTCGCCGACGAGGCCTCGGTCGCCGCGGCCGCGGACGCCGTCGCCGCCGAGGTCGCCGCCGGCCGCCTGCCCGTGGTCGGCGCGCTCGCCAACATCGCCGGCATCACCTCCCCCGTGCCGTTCCTCGAGACGGACCTTGCCCTGTGGAACAAGGTCATGGCCGTGAACGCCACAGGCACCTACCTCGTGACCAAGGCCTTCCTCCCGGCCATGATCGAGGCCGGCTGGGGCCGCATCGTCAACATGTCCTCCGTGTCCGCCCAGCGCGGCGGCGGCGTGTTCGGCAAGGTCCCCTACTCCGCCGCGAAGGCCGCCATCCTCGGCTTCACCAAGGCGCTCGCCCGCGAGATCGCCCCGACCGGTGTCACCGTCAACGCCATCACTCCGGGCGCCGTGGACACCAACATCCGCGTCGGCAGCACGGACGCGCAGGAGGCCGCCATCAACGCGGGCATCCCGATCGGCCGCAACGCCACCACCGAAGAGGTCGCGGCCCTCTTCACCTTCCTGTCCTCCGAGGACGCCGCCTACCTCACCGGCACGACGATGGACATCAACGGCGGCAGCCACATCCACTGACCACGGCAGCCGGTCGGCACCCCGGCGGTTGAGCGGAGCGAAGCGGAGTCGAAACCTGCTCCTCCCGGTCGGCACCCCGGCGGTTGAGCGGAGCCGAAACCCGCTCCTCCCGGTCGGCACAACGGCGGTTGAGCGGAGCGAAGCGGAGCCGAAATCCGCTCCTCCCGGTCGGCACAACGGCTTCGACTCCGCTCAACCAGCGCCATGTCCGCTCAACCAACGTTCCAAGGAGTCACCCCATGACCCGCATCTCCAACGATCCCGCGGACTTCGCCGACGAGGCCCTCGCCGGGTTCTGCGACCTGCATGCGGGCTACGTCCGCCAGGTGCCCGGCGGCGCCGTCCGCCGGCGCCGTCCCGCCCACCCCAAGGTCGCCGTCCTCGTCGGCGGCGGCTCGGGGCACTACCCCGCCTTCGCAGGGCTCATCGGCGCGGGGTTCGCCGACGGCGCAGTGGTGGGGAACATCTTCACCTCGCCGTCCACCCAGCAGGCCGTCACCGTGGCCCGCGCGGCCGAGTCCGGCGCCGGCGTAGTGTTCACGTACGGCAACTACGCCGGGGACGTGATGAACTTCGGCCTCGCCTCGGAACGCCTCGCCGCGGAGGGCATCCGGGCGGAGAACGTCCTTGTGACGGACGACATCGCCTCCGCCCCCGCCTCCGAAGCCGAACGGCGCCGCGGGATCGCCGGCGACTTCGTGGTCTTCAAGGCCATGGGCGCCGCCGCGGAGGCCGGGCTGGACCTCGACGAGGTGGTGCGGCTCGGCCGCAAGGCCAACGACCGCACGCGCACGCTGGGTGCCGTGTTCTCCGGCTGCACGTTCCCCGGCGCCGACGCCCCGCTGTTCGCCCTGCCCGAGGGCCACATGGGACTAGGCCTCGGCATCCATGGTGAGCCGGGCCTGCGGGACGTGCCGCTGCCGTCCGCCGCGGAGCTCGGCAAGGCGCTCGTCGAGGGGGTGCTCGCCGAGGCGCCTGCGGATGCCAGGGACGAGGGCGCCGACGGCCTGGCGCGCATCGCCGTCATCCTCAACGGTCTCGGCTCCACCAAGCACGAGGAGCTGTTCGTCCTCTGGGCCGCCGTCGCGCCGCTGCTGCGCGAGGCGGGCTACGAGATCGTCGCGCCCGAGGTCGGCGAGCTCGTCACGAGCCTGGACATGGCCGGCGTCTCGCTCACGGTCACATGGCTCGACGAGGAGCTCGAGCAGCTCTGGCTCGCCCCCGCCGAGACACCCGCCTTCCGCCGCGGGTCGCTGACCGTCGCCGAGTCCGGCGAGGGTGCGGACGACGACGGCACGCCGGCCGCCGCGGGCGAGGCCCCGCCGTCGTCCGAGGCCTCACGCGGATACGCCGCCGCGTGCGTCGAGGCGCTCGGCGCCGCCTCCGCCCGGCTGGGCGAGCTCGAGGTGCACCTCGGCGCGATGGACGCCGTGGCGGGAGACGGCGACCACGGCCGCGGCATGGTCCGCGGCGCGGGGGCAGCGGTCGCGGCGGCGCTCGAGGCGCTCGACGGCGGCCGCGGGGCCGGCTCCGTACTGGCCGCCGCCGGCGACGCCTGGGCCGACCGGGCCGGCGGGACCTCCGGGGTCCTGTGGGGTGCCGGGCTGCGGGCCTGGGGCGAGGCGATCGGCGACCTCGAGGTGCCCGACGCTGCGGGAGTCGCCGCCGGAGTCACCGCGTTCGCATCGCGGATCGCGGCCCTGGGCGGGGCGCAGCCGGGCGACAAGACGCTCGTCGACGCGCTGGTGCCGTTCGAGGCGGAGCTGCGGGGCGGCGTCGTGCGCGGCGCGGGCCTGGGCGAGGCGTGGGAGGAGGCGTGCCGGGCAGCCGAGGAGGCCGCCGCGGCGACCGCCGAGCTGACGCCGCGCAAGGGCCGGGCGCGGCCGCTCGCCGAGAAGAGCGTGGGCACCCCCGACCCGGGCGCGACCTCGCTCGCCGCGGTGTTCACGGCCCTCGGGCCGGCCATTGTCTCTGCTGCGCGTCAGGGGGTGTCCGCATGAGTGGGCTGAGGATTGTCATCGGTTCCGACGAGGCCGGGGTGGACTACAAGGAGACCCTTCGGAAGGACCTCGAGGCGGATGCGCGGGTGGCCGAGGTCATCGACATCGGCGTGCACCGCGCGGCCGAAGACTTCGCCCGGCGGTACCCGTACGTGGGCCTGACGGCCGGACAGATGATCAGCGAGGGCAAGGCCGACCGGGCTCTGCTGTTTTGCGGCACCGGGATCGGGGTGGCCATCGCGGCCAACAAGGTCCCCGGGATCCGTGCCACGGCCGCGCATGACTCCTTCTCG
Organism: Sinomonas flava; assembly: GCF_039531875.1. NCBI lineage: Bacteria > Bacillati > Actinomycetota > Actinomycetes > Micrococcales > Micrococcaceae > Sinomonas > Sinomonas flava. The sequence continues at coordinate 134,032 of NZ_BAAAQW010000004.1, forward strand.
GTGGAGCGGTCGATCCTGTCCAACAACTGCCAGGTCCTCACTATGGGCCAACGCGTGGTGGGGCTCGAGCTCGCACGGCGGCTTGCCAGAGAGTGGATCGGGTACACGTTCGACCCGGCCTCGGCCTCGGCCGCCAAGGTCCAGGTGCTCAGCGACTACGAGGGCTGCTGACCGCGGCGAGGCGAGGCGCCGTCGTCGTGCGCGGGGCAGGGACGGGACCCCACAACACGAGGGACGGGACCCCACAACGTTGCGGGGTCCCGTCCCCTCGCTTGCGGGGTCCCGTCCCGAGGCGTTGAGAACGGCGAACGCGGGTAAGTGACTCCTGTCCCCGCCCCGCGGCCAAGGAGAGCACGATGAACCTGTTGGACGACGCCGTCAGCCGGCTCGAGCGGTGGAGTGCCCTCGATGCCCTCGCCGAGCCCGTGCGGACGGCAGCGCATGCCCTCGTCAAGCCCCGACTGGTCCGCAACCTGCTTAGCGGAATACCGACAGGGCACCCCCTTCACCCCGTCCTCACGGACTTTCCCATCGGCGCCTGGAGCATGGCCGGAGTGCTCGACCTGTTCGGCGAGCCGACGGAGCGTGCGGCCGACATCCTCGTCGCCACGGGGCTCGTGGCGGCGGTCCCCACGGCGGCTGCCGGCTTCAGCGACTGGTCCGACACCCAGGGCGGGGAAACCCGGCTCGGGATCGTGCACGCTGCACTCAACGTCGCCGCGCTCGGCCTCTACGGGGCCTCGCTCGCGGCGCGGAAGGCGGGCGCCCGCACCGCCGGACGCGGGCTTGCGTTCGCGGGCCTCGGGGTGCTGCTCACGAGCGGGTACCTCGGCGGGCACCTCGCCTTCACGAAGGGCGTGAGGGTCTCCCGGACGGCGTGGCACGAGGGTCCCACTGACTGGCAGGACGTCGGCGCGGCCAGCGAGCTGTCCACCGACAAGCCCACGCTGGTCCAGGCCGATGACATCCCGGTGCTCGTCGTGCACGACGCCGGCCGGTTCCTCGCGCTCGACAACGTGTGCACCCACGCCGGCGGCTCCCTCAACGAGGGAACCATCGAGAACGGGTGCGTGACGTGCCCGCTCCACGGGAGCACCTTCCGGCTGGCGGACGGCGGAGTCGTGCACGGCCCCGCGAGCACGCCGCAGCCCAGCTACGACACCCGCATCCGCGACGGGCGCGTCCAGATCCGCGCGCGGCGCTAGCTCCTCAGCCGGTCTTCCGGGTGCGCCGCTTCGGCGGCGCCTTCTCCTCCTTGGGCGACCCCTCGGCGTCGTCCGCGGCCTTCGCCTTCGCCGACCGCGAGCCGGACGCCTTGGTGCCGGACGCCCTAGTGCCCGACGCAGTTGCGCCGGACACGGCGCCCGACGACTTGCGCCGGCTCTCCACGCTGCGCCGCAGCGCCTCCATGAGGTCGAGGACCTCGGCGCCCTCGCCCTCCTCGGCGGGCGCGCCGAAGGTCTCCTCGGTGTCCACCGCGTCGCCCTTGGCGAGCTTCGCCTCGAGGAGCTGGCGCAGCTGCTCCTGGTACTCGTCCGTGAACTGCTCGGGCTCGAACTCGGACGACAGGCTCTCCACGAGCGAGGAGGACATCTTGAGCTCCTTGTCGGAGATCTTCACGTCCGTGTCCTCGAGGATGGGGAACGCGGCCTCGCGCACCTCGTCCGGCCACAGCAGGGACTGGAGGACCATGACGTCCCCGCGCACCCTCAGGGCCCCGAGCCGGGTCTTCTGCCGGAGGGCGAACTTCACCACGGCGGTCAGCTCGGTCTGCTCGAGGGTGCGCCGCAGGAGCTGGTAGGGCTTGACGCCGACCTTCTCGGGCTCGAGGTAGTAGCTCTTCTCGAAGAACATGGGGTCGATCTGCTCGTCGGGGACGAATTCGACCACCTCGATCTCGCGGCTGCGCTCCACGGGCAGCGACTCGAGGTCCTCGTCGGTGAGGACCACCGTGCGGCCGCCTTCCTCGTACGCCTTGTCGATGTCCGCATACTCGACCACCTCGCCGCACACCTCGCAGCGGCGCTGGTAGCGGATCCGGCCCCGGTCCTTGTCGTGGACCTGGTGGAGCTTGATGTCGTGGTCCTCGGTGGCGCTGTACACCTTCACGGGCACGCTGACCAGGCCGAAGCTGATGGCGCCCTTCCAGATTGACCGCATGTGCCTAAGTGAACCGCACATTGGAGGGCTTGGATAGGCGGACGCCCCGATTGCCGCGGCTTTCGGCCCTAGTGGAGTGGACGCGGAGAGGCCACCGTGGAGTCGTCCATGAAAGGAACCTCCATGAACGTCCTCGTTGCCCACGAGGCCGAGCTCGCACAGGGGCCCATCTGGCTCTTCAGCAGCGGTCCCCTCGGAGACGACAAGGTCGACAAGGAGGGCCGCGACGGCCTCGAAACGACGGCGCCCAAGGAGTTCGAGAAGTTCGCGGACCTCCTCCGGGTCAAGGGCTAACACGTGTTCTTCGACGCGTGGGATCCGTCCACGCCCCCAGTCGGTGTCATGGAGAAGGCCATGAGCCACCTCCCGGGGAATCCGCTCAGCGCGATGCCCAGCGGGGACTTCCGGGATTGGGATGACATCGCGTGGGCCCGCGGGATTGCCGAGGAGCTCCGCACCCACCGGTCCTGATCTTCGAGGGGGGCGGACGACGGCGGGCGCGCACCCGCCGTCGTCCGCCCGCCGTCGTCCGCCCGCCGTCGTGCGCCCGCCGTCCGTGAGCGCGAACCGGCGTCAGCGGCTGTACACGCCGGAGTAGATGTCCGAGTTGCCGAAGCGGGAGCCGACGCCGCAGTCTGCAGGCGGGAAAGGCCGCGCCGGGACGGTGTCCGTGCTCGCCGCCTCGCTGCTGTCCTCGCCCCACTCGACCGTGCTCGACTGGCTCGCCGCCGACGGGGACCTGAGGGCGGCGCGGTAGGCGTTCACGGCGGCGCAGCTGTCGGCGTTGCGGACGTCGTTCCAGATCGGATAGACCGCGCCGTTGCTCGCGACCGCGGCGTTGTAGTCCCCGAGGAACTCGCTGACCAGGCTGTTCGCGCTGGAGCCGCGGGCGTCGCCGCTCGCGCCGCGGTGCAGCACGCTCACCGGGCCGGTGAGGTCGCCGTTGAGCGCGACCACGACGCCCTCCATGGGCCGGGGGGCACTGAGGTCGGAGTACACGGCATGGAATGCGTCATACACGGCGTAGGCGGACCCTCCGTCGGGGCTGATCGCCACAGCGGTGAAGTTCGGCCTGTCGCCGGCCGCCTGCACGCCGCGCGGGGCCGACCAGCTCGCGCCGCCGTCGGCCGAGACCTGCAGGAGGGACTCCTCGTGGCCGAGGCCGTTCCTGGCGTCGCTCCACCCGAGGAGGATGCGGTCGGTCGCGCCGACTCCCGACGGCGCACCGTTGGCGATGTCCACGCTCGGGAAGCTGTCCGTGCGGGCACCGGCGAAGCCGTCGAAGGTGTAGCGCCCGGCGAACGAGTCGAACACGCCCACATCGGTCACGTCGGCGACGGGCCGTGGGGTGCTGAACTGCCGCCCGCCGTTCGCCGAGACGGCCATCATCTGCACGCTGCGCCCTTGGGCGCTGCCCTCGAAGAAGAGGTACACGTTGCCCTTGGAGTCGCTGCGGACCGTGGAACCCTGCCGGCCCCCATTCGAGGGGGTGTTGTATGAGGCGCTGACCTGGACCGGAGCCGACCAAGTGGTGCCGCCGTCATCCGAGTACGCCGCCATGATCGGTTCGGCGTCCGCCACCGCCTGCGTCGCATTCGCCGCCCGGAACGACGTCCATGCGGCGTAGACGCGCCCGAAGTAGGGGCTCGAGGCGGCGTTGTCCGCCCACAGGGTGTTCTTGTCGTTGAACACCACCGGGTTGAGCCGGCCGCTCGCGATGGCGGGGGCGCTCCAGGCTGCGTTGCTGCCCTTCACCGCATCGGCGGCGTTGTCGGTGTGCGAGACCGCCACGGCGTAGTGCGGGGTCACCAGCGTGGACGCGCCCGGGAAGTTGCTGACCAGGTTCGAGTAGTAGTACCGGCTGCCGTTGCTCCATGAGAAGTGGCCCTGTGCATCGGGCATGGGCCCGACGGCCAGGACGGGGTCGCCGCCGGAGACGAGCCCGGCCTCGTAGTAATTGGGCAGGGTTCCGATGGGGCCTCCGGCAGCCGCCGTGCCGCTGCGCGCGGAGTAGCCCGTGTAGGTGGGCTGGACCCAGCTGGTCCCGTTGTCGGTCGAGAAGTACACGCCGCTGGAGCCCACACCCGGCGTGAAGGGGCAGGACCCGGCGCCCGAGGCCTTCTGGGTGCAGGGCGCCATGTCGATCTCCTCGTTGACGCCCGCGATGAGCGTGCCGGAGACCGGATCGCGGGCGATCGAGGGCTCGTTCTGCTTGTTCTGCGGGAAGGGGGTGGCCGGACTGCCTGAGGTGACGAGCGCGTCGCCGCTGCCTTTCGGCGTCGGCGGGGCGGCGCTGGCCGGCACTGCTGCCGCCAGTGCGAGGGCAGAGGCCGCGGCCAGAGCAAAGGCGCGCCTGAAGAGCGGGGGAAGTGTCATGGAAGGATGCTCCTCGCCTAGAGCCGTCGCCCGTGCCGGGGGCGCGCACGACGGCGGACCGGGTGCCTCAGGAGCGAACGGACCCGGCGCGCTGGGGCCGGGTGAACACCGCAAGGATAGACCCGGGTCCGAACAGGGACAACGGCCGGTGGGGTCTTGCGACTCTTACCGCCAGGCCGCCGCCATGCCTAGCGTGGGAGCATCGGCAGCGTCCAGTTGAGAGGAACGGTTCGATGACCGTCCACCAGCCTCCGTACCCAGCGGGCGGAGCAGTGCCCCCGCTCGAGCTTCCCTACTACGGAGCCCCGCCCGTCGAGGCGGTCAAACGCGTCTTCCAGAAGTACGCCGTCTTCTCGGGACGCGCGAGCCGCAGCGAGTACTGGTGGTGGTTCCTCGCCTCAGGGCTGGCATCTGCGGTCCTGAACTCCATTGGTCCGACCGTGGTCAACGGGCAGCCGACCGGTACGAGCGGGCTCGGCGGCCTCTGGTTCCTCGCCACGGTGGTCCCCGGGCTGGCGGTGGCCGCGCGGCGCCTCCACGACGTCAACCTCAGCGGCTGGCTCCTGCTGCTCGCACTGATACCTGTGCTCGGCTGGATCCCGCTCGTCGTGATGCTCGCCCAGCCGGAGAACCCGGGGGGCCAGCGCTTCGACAGGTACCGGGCGGACTATGGGGCTGGCTATGGGCAGACACCCATGGCTCCCCCGTACAGCCCCCCGCAGCCTCCGTATCCGCCAGAGCCGGGCGGCCCGGCCTCCCCGTAGCGCGGACGGCCGTCACCTCTGGCCACACCGGAAAGCGAGTCGCACATGGCTGTCATCAGTGGCTCCATCACGATCAGACGTCCCGTTGAGGAGGTCTTCGATTTCGTGGCTTACGAGCGGAACGAGCCGATCTTCGTGGGACCTGCGGCCGAAGGGAATCCTGAAGCTTAGCGGGCATCGGTTCGGGCGGCCGCATGGCGGGTAGGTCCAAGGGGACATCTTCCCCGGCGACACACCCCATGGGAGGGTAACCGCATGGCTCCGCAGCGCGAGACCGTCGAGATCGAGGGCCGCCGACTCAGCCTGTCCAACCTGGACAAGGTGCTCTACCCGGACGCCGGGACGACCAAGAGCGACGTCATCGAGTACTACCGGAGCGTCGCCGCGGTGATGATCCCAGCCGTGCGGGACCGGCCCGCCACCCGGAAGCGGTGGGTGCATGGCGTCGGGACCGCGGAGGAGCCCGGAGAGGTCTTCTTCCAGAAGAACCTGGACGACCGCTCGACTCCGGAGTGGGTTCAGCGCGTCACGCTCCACCACCGCCGCTCGACCAACACCTATCCTCTGGTCAACGACCTGCCCACCCTCATCTGGCTCGCCCAGATCGCCGCCCTCGAGATCCACGTGCCGCAGTGGCGCGCGGTCGAAGAGGACACGATGATCAACCCGGACCGGCTCGTGATCGACCTCGACCCCGGCCCCGGCGCGGGCCTGCCCGAGTGTGTCGAGGTGGCCCACCTCGTCAAGGCCATCTTCGACGACATGGGACTCACATCCGTGCCGGTCACGAGCGGATCCAAGGGCATCCACCTGTACGCGAAGCTGGACGGCAGCCAGGCGTGGGAGCAGGTCTCCGCAGTGGCGCGCGAGCTCGCGAAGTCCCTCGAAGCGGACCACCCGGACCTGATCGTCGCCGACCAGAAGAAGACCCTGCGCACCGGCCGCGTCCTGGTGGACTGGAGCCAGAACAGCGGCCAGAAGACCACGATCGCCCCCTACTCCCTGCGCGGGCGCTCCCAGCCCATGGTCGCCGCGCCCAGGACGTGGGAGGAGATCGGCTCCCCGGATCTGGCACATGTGCGCTACGACGAGATGGCGTCCCGGCTCGAGACGTTCGGGGACCTGTTCGCCCCGCTGCACCCCCCGGCACTGTCGGAGCACGACGGCGGCGGCGGCCGCGCGGCGTCGTCCGCCGACCCGCTGACCGCGTACCGCGCCAAGCGCGACGCCGCCAAGACCCCCGAGCCCGTCCCCCTCGAGGCGCCCACGCCCGGCCGCGGCGACGCGTTCGTGATCCACGAGCACCACGCACGGCGGCTGCACTGGGACCTGCGGCTCGAGCACGAGGGAGTGCTGGCCTCGTTCGCGATCCCGAAGGGCATCCCCACGGACACCCGCGCGAACCACCTCGCCGTGCACACCGAGGACCACCCGATCGAGTACCTCACGTTCACCGGCACCATCCCGAAGGGCGAGTACGGCGCCGGCGAGATGTCCGTGTGGGACACCGGGACGTACGAGGTCGAGAAGTGGATCGACGGCAAGGAGATCATCGTCGTGCTGCACGGGCGCGAGGGCGGTGGCCTCGGCGGCGTGGCCGCGGAGCTGGGCCGGTCCGGCGAGGGGGTCCGGCTCGCGCTCATCCACCCTGACGGCGGCTACGGCGGCGGCGACTCCGGCGGCAAGGAGAACTGGCTCGCGCACCTCATGAAGGACCAGGAGAAGGGCCACTGGCGCCACGACGCGAACGGTGCGAAGGAGGCGAAGGCCGCCGACGTCACCCCCTCTGACGCCGAGGTCACCCCCTCTGACGCCGAGGTCACCCCCCGTGACGCCGACGTCACCCCTGCCGCGCGGACCGGCCCGGCGCCGTCGCCCATGCTCGCCCAGCAGGGCACCCTCGGGATGGTGCGCGGCGACGACTGGGCACTCGAGATGAAGTGGGACGGCATCCGCGCGATCGTCGACGCCCGCGCCGAGCCGCTGCGGCTCATGAGCCGCAAGGGGATCGACCAGATGGCCACCTACCCGGAGCTGTCCGGCCTCGCCGCGCTCTGGCCGGCCGTGCTCGACGGCGAGATCATCGCCCAGGACAAGAACGGCCGCCCGGACTTCGGGCTGCTCCAGCAGCGCATGAACCTGACCCGGCCCGCCGACGTCGAACGCGCACGCCGCGACGTCCGGGTGCGGATCGTGCTGTTCGACCTCCTCGAGTACGAGGGCCGGGACCTCACCCGGCTCCCGTTCCGCGAGCGCCGCGCCGCGCTCGAGCTCCTGGCCGACGGCGGACTGCCGGAGAACGTCCAGCTCTCGCCCCTGTTCGACGGCGACGCCGAGCACGTCCTCGCCGCCTCCGCCGAGCACAGCCTCGAGGGGATCCTCGCGAAGCGGCTCGGCTCGCGCTACGAGCCCGGCCGGCGGTCCGCGGCCTGGCTGAAGGTCAAGAACGAGCGCACCCAGGAGGTCGTGGTGGGCGGCTGGCGGGAGGGCAACGGGAGCCGCGCCGCCACGCTCGGATCGCTGTTCGTGGGCATTCCGGACGACGCCGGGCGGCTGGTCTACGCGGGCAGGGTCGGCTCGGGCTTCACGGACGCGATGCTCGACGAGATCTCCTCGAAGCTGCGCCCGCTCGAACGGAAGACCTCTCCCCTCGAGGAGATGCCCGCCGCCGACGCGAGGGACGCGCACTGGGTCACACCGAAGTACGTCGGGGAGGTCTCCTACTCGGAGATGACCTCGGGTGGGCGCCTCCGCCACCCCGTCTGGCGGGGCTGGCGGCCGGACAAGGCCCCCGAGGACGTGGTGCTGGAGGGCTGACGCGCTCCCTCTGACCCGAACGATTGTTGAACAATCTTGCCTCATGGTGCATGCTGGATGCAGCACACCGATGAGACGGAGATCACCATGGCCACCATCGACCTCAACAGCGATGTCGGGGAATCGTTCGGGAACTGGACGTTCGGAGACGACGCCGCGATCTTCGCGAGCGTCTCCAGTGCGAACGTCGCCTGCGGCTTCCATGCGGGCGACCCGCGCCAGATCCGCGCCACCTGCGAGGCCGCGGCAGCCGCCGGCGTGACGGTCGGCGCCCACCCCGGCTACCGGGACCTCGCCGGATTCGGCCGCCGGTTCATGGACGTCCCGGCGAGCGAGCTCACCGACGAGGTCATCTACCAGATCGGCGCCCTCCAGGGCCTCGCCCGCGCGGCGGGCACCGAGGTCAGGTACGTCAAGCCACACGGTGCGCTCTACAACGCAATCGTCCACCACGAGGCGCAGGCCAAGGCCGTGGCGAAGGCCGTCGCCGAGGTCGCCCCCTCCCTCCCGCTCCTCGTCCTGCCCGACTCGGAGATCCGCCGTGCCGCCGAGTCCGCCGGACTGCGCACGGTCACCGAGGCCTTCGCCGACCGGGCCTACACCCCCGAGGGCAGGCTCGTCTCGCGGCGCGAGCCGGGCTCCGTGCTCCACGACCTCGACGAGATCGTTGAACACGTCCTCCGCCTCCTCGACGGGAAGGTCCGCGCGGTCGACGGAAGCCACGTCATAGTCGCCGCGGACAGCATCTGCGTGCACGGCGACACCCCCGGCGCCGTCGCCATGGCCGCCAGGATCCGCGCAGCCCTCACCGATGCGGGCGTCGAGATCAAGAGCTTCGCGTGATGGCCCAGACCCTCGTGAACCCGATCGTCGGAGTGCGCCCCGCCGGGGACCGGGCCCTGCTCGTCGAGCTGCGCTCGCTCGGCAGCGTCCTGGCCCTGGCGTCCCAGCTCACCGCCGCCCAGAGGGACGGCCGGCTCGACGTGGTCGACGTCGTGGCCGCCGCGACGACGGTCCTCGTGGTCGCCGACTCTGCCGCCGGCGTCGCCCGCGCTGCCGACTACGTCCGCGGGCTCCGCCTCGAGGACGCCGAACGGAAGTCCGGCCGGCTCGTGCAGATCGAAACCGTGTACGACGGCGCCGACCTCGCCGAGGCCGCCCGGCTCACCGGCGCGAGCACCGAGGCCCTCGTCGCCGCCCACTCGGGGCAGGAGTGGGACGCCGCGTTCGGCGGCTTCGCGCCCGGGTTCACCTACCTGACGCACGACGGCGCCCCCTCCGTCCCGCGGCGGACCTCGCCCAGGACATCGGTCCCGGCCGGGTCGGTGGCGCTGGCCGGAACATACACGGCGGTGTACCCGCGGGAGTCGCCCGGTGGCTGGCAGCTGATCGGGCACACGGACGCGGTCATGTGGGACCTTTCCCGGGAGGATCCCGCGCTGGTCCAGCCCGGCGACCGGGTCCGCTTCGTCCCCGTCCGGGCGAGCGCAGCGCTCACACACGCTGCCTCCACCCCGGCGAATTGTCGGCCTGCCGCGGGTGCAGGCGCCGCGCACCCGCGCGCAGCCGACGATTCCGGGGAGGGCGGGCGCACGGCCGCGGAGCCTGCCGGCGCCTCGGCGACGCGGGCCGCGTCAGGGGGGCTCGTCGTCGTGCGCGCCGGGCTCCAGACGACGGTGCAGGACCTCGGGCGGCCGGGGCACGCGGCGCTGGGGGTGAGCGTCTCGGGCGCGCTCGACCGGGGGGCGCTGCGGCGCGCGAACCGGATGGTGGGCAACGAGCCCGGGGCCGCTGCCCTCGAGGTCCTGCTCGGCGGGCTCGAGCTCTGCGCCGAAGCGGATCAGGTCCTCGCCGTCACCGGCGCCGACGTCCCGCTGCGCATCACGCCGCGGGCCCACAGCGCGCAGGGACATGACCCCTCAACGCACGGAGATGACCCCTCAACAGCGCGGGAAGGGGCGCGGGAGGCACCGCGGGACGCGCCGTTCGCGCTGCTGGCCGGCGAGACCCTGGCCCTCGGCACCGCCGGCGCCGGCCTGCGGGCCTACGTCGCGGTGCGCGGCGGCCTCGACGTCCCGCCCGCGCTCGGCAGCCGCTCGGCCGACTCGCTCTCCGGGATCGGACCGACCCCCCTCGTCGACGGCCAGGCGCTCGCGGTGCTGCCGGTGCGCGGCGCCCACGTCGTGGGGCATCCCGAGGTCCCGCCGCGGCTCCCGGGAGCCGTCACCGAGCTCCGCGTCCTGCCCGGCCCGCGCGAGGACTGGTTCACCGACGCGTCCAAGGCGGCGCTGTTCGACCAGGAGTGGACCGTGACCCCGCAGTCCAGCCGCGTCGGCCTGCGGCTGGACGGCGCACCCCTGGAGCGGTCCCGCGAGGGCGAGCTCACGAGCGAGGGGACCGCCCGCGGCTCCCTCCAGGTCCCCGCGAGCGGCCTGCCCGTCCTGTTCCTCGCCGACGCCCCGGTGACCGGCGGCTACCCGGTGATCGGCGTCGTCGTCGATGCCGACCTCGACCTCGCGGCCCAGCTGCCACCGGGCGCCGCGGTGCGCTTCGTGCCCCAGCCCGGCGCCGCCCCCACGACCCCCGAAGGAAATGCCGATGCGTAAGGTCCTCATCGCCAACCGCGGCGAGATCGCCGTCCGAATTGCCCGCGCGTGCGACGACGCCGGGCTGGCCAGCGTGGCCATCTACGCCGACCAGGACGCCGACGCCGTCCACGTCGCCGCCTGCACCGAGGCCTACGCCCTCGGCGGGACCTCCCCCGCCCAGACCTACCTCGATGCGGGCAAGATCCTCGACGTCGCGGAGCGGTCCGGGGCCGACGCCGTCCACCCCGGCTACGGGTTCCTCTCCGAGAACGCCGACTTCGCCCAGGCCGTCCTCGACGCGGGCCTGATCTGGATCGGTCCCTCCCCCGAAACGATCCGGCTCCTGGGAGACAAGGTCAGCGCCCGCGAGGTCGCGGTGCGCGCGGGCGCCCCGCTGGCCCCCGGCAGCGACGGTCCCGTCGCGAGCGCCGAGGAGGTGCGCGTCTTCGCCGCCGAGCACGGACTGCCGGTGGCCATCAAGGCAGCGTTCGGAGGCGGCGGCCGCGGCCTCAAGGTGGCCCGGACTGCCGGGGAGATCGAGGAGTCCTTCCATTCGGCGGTCCGTGAGTCCCGCGCCGCGTTCGGGCGCGAGGAGTGCTTCGTCGAGAAGTTCCTGGACCGCCCGCGGCACGTCGAGGCACAGGTCCTCGCCGACACCCACGGCAACGTCATCGTCGTCGGGACCCGTGACTGCTCGCTGCAGCGCCGCCACCAGAAGCTCGTCGAGGAGGCGCCCGCGCCGTTCCTCACCCCCGAGCAGCGGTCCCGCATCCACGAGTCCGCGAAGGCGATCTGCCGCGAGGCCGGCTACGTCGGCGCGGGCACCGTCGAGTACCTCCTCGACAGCCAGGGGACTATCAGCTTCCTCGAGGTGAACACGCGCCTGCAGGTCGAGCACCCCATCACCGAGGAGACCTCCGGAATCGACCTCGTGGCGGCGCAGCTCGGGATCGCGGCCGGCGGGACGCTGCCCATCCTGACGGACCCCGAGCCCCGCGGCCACTCCATCGAGTTCCGCATCAACGCCGAGGACCCGGGGCGCGGCTTCCTGCCCGCGCCGGGTACCGTGGCGCGCTTCGCGGTGCCGTCGGGGCCGGGAATCCGCGTGGACTCCGGCGTGCGCGACGGGTCCACCGTGCCCGGCCAGTTCGACTCGCTCCTGGCCAAGCTCGTGGTCACCGGCGCGGACCGCCAGCAGGCGCTCCGGCGCGCCCGCCGCGCCCTCGCCGAATTCGAGGTCTCCGGCCTCCCGACCGTCCTACCCTTCCACCGGGCCGTCGTGGCGGACCCGGCCTTCGCCGCGGAGGACGGCGCCGCCGGCTTCGGCGTGTACACGACGTGGATCGAGTCCGAGTTCGCCGACGCGCTCGCCGCGAGCACCGAGCTCGCCCCGGCGCCTCCGGACGGCCCGCGGCAGACGTTTGCCATCGACCTCGACGGGCGCCGGGTCACCCTGGGCCTGCCCGCCTCGCTCCTCGCGGGGCTCGCCGCGGCCGGGCTGGGGTCGGCAGCGGGAGCGGCCGGCGCGCCGTCGTCCGTCCCCGCGCACGACGGCGCGGCCGCCTCCCCCGGCCACCTCACCGCCGCGATGGGCGGCACCGTGGTGAAGTGGCTCGTGGAGCCCGGAACGGGCGTCGAGGAGGGGACCGCCGTGGTGGTGATCGAGGCGATGAAGATGGAGACGACCGTCTCCGCCCACCGTTCCGGCACCCTCGGCGAGCACGCGGCCGCCCCGGGCGACGCCGTCGCGGCGGGCAGCGTCCTGACGACGATCGGCTGACCGCTCCCCCACTAGGCTGGGGCCATGACGTCCGAGGCAGTCCTCTCCTCCCTGCGCGCCGCCGCGGGGAACACGAAGCACGCCGAGACGAGCCAATGGGTCGCAGCCCAGCTGCGGCACACCATCACCGAGGGGAAGCTCGCACCCGGGGCGAAGCTGGCCGAGGAGGAGTTGCGCGAGGCCCTCGGCGTCTCGCGCAACACCCTGCGTGAGGCCTTCGCGACCCTCGCGACGGAGCGCGTCGTCACGCGCATCCCCAACCGCGGCGTCTTCGTCTCGCATCCGACGCCGGAGGACATCCGGGAGATCTACCGGGTCCGGCGGTTCATCGAGCCCAGCTGCCTGCTCTGGGCGCCAGCCCAGACCGCGGAGCCGCTCGACGCCGTCGTGCGCCAGGCCCGGGCAGCCGCCGAGGCTGGCGACGTCCCAGCGATGGCGACGGCGAACCAGGAGTTCCACCGCGCGATCGTGGCCAGGGCCGGCAGCGGACGGCTCGACGCGCTCATGGAGCAGATCCTCGCCGAGATGCGGCTCGTGTTCGCCACGATGGGCTCCGACCCCCGCTTCCACGCGCCGTACGTCGAGGAGAACGCCGCGATCACCAGGCTGGTCGAGGCAGGGCGCAACACCGCCGCGGCCGAGGCCATGGTCACCTACCTGCACCGTGCTGAGCTGCAGCTGCTCGAGGCCGTCGAGGGACAGGCGCACGCGTCCTGACCCTTTCGCTCGGCCGGTTTGTTGTTCAACAAACGCGCCTTTGCGTCGGGCGGCGACGCTCCACAGACGGCTCTGGGAACCCCTCGCACGGGCACTCCAACCCCGAACCGTCGAATTTTTCGCCGGGGATTGTTGAACAAACCCATGTCGTAGTGCATGCTTGATCTATGCGCTCGATGAGATGAGCGTCACAGCCATCCAGAAACCGCCCCCCACGAAGGACACCAGCATGAGCACCCACGCATCGTCGCACGGTACTCCGCCTGCGGCCCGCAAGATCCCCCCGGGCGCCATCAGGGCCTACATCGCGAGCCTCACCGGGACCTCCCTCGAGTACTACGACTTCGCCATCTACTCCGTGGCCTCCGCGCTGGTCTTCCCGAAGATCTTCTTCCCCTCCGGTGACGAGTTCGTGGGGCTCCTGCTCTCCTTCTCGACCTTCGCGATCGGCTACCTCGCCCGGCCCATCGGCGGCATCATCTTCGGCCGCCTCGGCGACAGGATCGGGCGCAAGCACGTCCTGGTGGTCACCCTCCTGCTCATCGGCATCGCCACCGTGCTGATCGGCGTCCTGCCCACCTACGGCACCGTCGGCGCCGTCGCACCCCTGATCCTGGTGCTGCTTCGCCTCGCGCAGGGCATCGGCGTGGGCGGCGAGTGGGGCGGGGCCGTCCTGCTCTCGAGCGAGTTCGGGGACCCGAGCAGGCGCGGCCTGTGGTCCTCCGCGGCGCAGATCGGCCCGCCGGCCGGGAACCTCCTCGCCAACGGCGCCCTCGCCGTGCTCGCGGCGACCCTCAGCAACGACGCCTTCCTCTCCTGGGGCTGGCGCGTCGCCTTCCTCGCCTCCGCCCTGCTCGTCGTCTTCGGCCTCGTGATCCGCCTCAAACTCGAGGAGACCCCGGTCTTCAAGAACATCGAGGCCCACGGGGAACGGCCCAAGGCGCCGATCGCCGAAGTGATCAGGACGCAGCCGCGCGGCCTGGCCGCGGCGATCCTGTCCCGCCTGAGCCCGGACATCCTCTACTCGCTGTTCACTGTCTTCGTGGCCGTCTACGCGACCAAGGAGCTCGGCATGACCACGGGCACGGTCCTGACCGCGATCCTCATCGGCTCGGCCTTCCAGCTCGTGCTCATCCCGGCTGCCGGCGCCCTCACCGACCGCTTCAACCGCCGCCTCGTCTACGGCATCGCGGCCGCGGCGACCGCCGTGTGGATCCCGGTCTTCTTCCTCACGGTCCAGAGCCGGTCCGTGGTCGTCCTGACCATCGGCGTCGTGGTCGGCCTCGCGCTCCACGCGTTCATGTACGGCCCGCAGGCGGCGTTCATCACCGAGCAGTTCCCGGCGCGGCTGCGCTACGCCGGCAGCTCGCTCGCGTACACGCTCGCCGGCGTCGTGGGCGGCGCCATCGCCCCGCTCGTGTTCACCGCCCTGTACCAGGCCACGGCGAGCTGGGTCCTCATCGCGGTCTACCTCGCCGTGGCGTCCGTGGTCACGATCGTCGGCCTCGCGATCGGGCGCGACCCGAAGACCGAGGAGGAGCTCGCCCTCGTCAAGGCCGACGAGGCTGGCTGACCGCCGGAGGATCCGCCCCCAACGCGTTCCAGCACGTGACTCCCAGAAGGTGACCCCCAGACCATTCCGGTCTGGGGGTCACCTTCTGGGAGTCACCTCCTGCGCGGCTTCTCAGGCCGCCAGGGTGTGGCCCCTGTGGTGCGCGTCGGCGTCCTTGCGCTCGACTTCGGCGAACTCGTCCTTCGGCTTCATCAGCGCCATCACGACGACGAGGAGCCCGGAGAGCGCGACCAGTTCGGACACCACCGGCGCGGCCATCACCGCGGCACCCCAGTGCTCGAAGACGTCCCAGACCATCATGGCCCCGAAGAACGCGCCCGCGACCACGTTGGCCCAGCGCACGACGGTGTCCGTCAGGACGAACGTCAGGAACGCCAGGACCAGCGGGACCAGCACGAACGCCGCCATCTCCAGCGTCACAGGGCTGTCGACCGCCATCTCCATGATCCGGCCGCTGCGGAGCCCATCGATGAATCCGGGCTCCATGAGCACCAGCAGGAACAGGAGGATCATGCCCACCGCATAGAACACCCACAGCGTGGCGATCCGGAGCTTCCACATCAACGACCGCATCGTCGCCACCTCCTCAGGTGGAGAGCCGCCCGCTCGGGCAGGCCTCCATCTTCAGGATGCACTTCTTCTACCTCGCGTAGAAGTGCCGAAGGTCCCCCGCGGCCTGAACCGGGCAGCCGCGCGATTCGTTTGACCCAGTGAGAGCGGGAGGACGGCATGGAACTCGACGGCATCGCGGTCACGACCCTCGACGGGCGCACGACGACGTTCGGCGAGTGGGCGGGCAAGGTTCGGCTCGTGGTCAACGTGGCCAGCAGGTGCGGCCTGGCGCCGCAGTACGAGCAGCTCGAGAAGCTCCAGCGCCTCTACGGGGACAGGGGCTTCACCGTCCTGGCCTTCCCCAGCAACCAGTTCCTGCAGGAGTACCGGGACGCGGAGAGGATCTCGCAGTACTGCTCGCAGACCTGGGGCGTGACGTTCCCCGTCATGGAGAAGGTCTGGGTCAACGGACGCGGGGCGCACCCGCTCTACCGCGAGCTCACCAAGGCTTCCGACGCCTCCGGGCGCTCCGGCCGCATCCAGTGGAACTTCGAGAAGTTCCTCGTGATGCCCGACGGCGCCGTGCAGCGCTTCCGCCCGCAGACCCCTCCGGACGACCCCGCGATCATCGCGCTCATCGAGTCAGCGCTGTCGCGCTGAGGAGGCCCGCTCCGTCGAACGCTCCGCCGCCCAGACTGCGAGCGCAGACCGGCTGCGGAGCCCGAGCTTGGCCAGCGCGTGGGCGACGTGGTTCTCCACGGTCCTGGCCGAGAGTGTCAGCCGCTCGGCGATCGCCGCATTGCCCAGACCGCGGCGCACGAGCTCTGCCACCTCAAGCTCGCGCGCGGTGAGGGCTGCGGGACCCTCGGCGTCGTGCGCTTCCCAGGCGCCCCGCAGCTCCTCCGCCGCGTCGGCGAACCGGAGCTTCTCCCCCGCACCCCAGGCCGCGGCGAGGCCACCGGGGCCGAGGAGGAGCTCCGCGGTGGCGCGCACCTGGTCGAGGTCCGCGGAGGAGATCTCGTGGAACCGCCCGCCGGCGCCCTCCCGCCGCGAGACGGCCGCAGCGGCGCGCGCCGCCGTCGTCGGATCCCGCCGCACGGTCAGCGCCGCGAGCCGCGCGAGGGCGATCGCGCGCATGGTGACGTCCCGGATCCCCGCCAGCACCTCCACTGCGCGGAAGAGCCTGTCGCGGGCCTCGGCGCTGCGCCCCAGCGACGACTCGGCGAGGCCGCCATAGGTGAGGGCGATCCCCTGCGCGAACGCGTCGCCGGCCTCGACGGCAAGCGGATACGCGGCCTCGAGGATCTCGAGGGCGTCCTGTTCGCGGTGGCCCCACACGGCGGCCATGCCGCGTGCGCACAGCGCCCGGCTCCTTCCTGCGGCGTCGCCAAGGGAGGTGTACGCCTCCATCGCCGCGACGGCCGCGCGGTCTGCGCCCTCCGGGTCGTGCCCGAGGGCCCGGGACACCGCACGGTAGAACAGCGCCTCGGCGGCCGCCGCGGACCGCGGGTCGAGCAGCGCCAGTGCCTCGTCGACATGCGCTCCCGCGAGCTCGGTCTCCTGCCGGACTGTGCGCAGGTTCGCGGCGACGACGAGCCCTGCGGCACGCGCCTCGTCCCGCGCGGGGTGGCGCCCGAGGAGCCTGAGGGCCCACCCCAGCCCCTCGTCCTGGCCGTTGCGGAACCAGAGCTCGCGGGTCGCCGCCATGAGCCGCAGGCCCTCGGCGGGCGCGGCGCGCACCGCGAAGTCCAGGGCCGCCCGCAGGTCGGGCAGCAGGTCCGAGCGTTCCCCCGCCCGGGACGCCTCGAGCACCGACGGGAACGTCGCGGCGCCGAAAACCGAGCCGAGCCAGGCGAGGTGCCGGCGCTGCGCGCCCTCGAGCCTCCCCGCGGCCTCGAGCCCTTCCCGGGCGAACTCGCGCAGGCTCTCGAGGAGCCTGAAGGTGGTCCTGCCCCGAGCGTCCTCACCCGTCTGCAGGAGGGACCGCAGGACGAGCTCCTCGAGGTGGTCCAGGGTCGCGCCGGCGACGGCGGCGGCGGCCTCGGCGTCGAACGGGCTGGCGAAGACCGCACACGCCTCGAAGACGGTGCGCTCCTGCGCGCCGAGCGCGTCGACGCTCCCCGCGATGCACGCGCGCAGCGTCCGGTGGCGCGCCGGCGCCGTCGTGGGTCCGGTCCCCAGCGCAGCCAGCCGCCGGTCGAGCCGCGGGAGCAGCTCCTGCGGCGTGAGCACAGAGACCCGGGCGGCGGCAAGCTCAACCGCGAGCGGCAGCCCGTCGAGGCGCGTGCACAGGGCGCGGGAGGCCTCGCGCGCCTCGCGCGTGTCCCCGAGCGACGGGCGCAGGGCGAGGGCGCGGTCCCAGAAGAGGGCTTCGGCGTCGTCCACGGGCAGGGGGCCGACCGCGAGGACCCGCTCGCCCGCGACGCGCAGCGGCTGGCGGCTCGTGACGAGGATCCGGCAGCCCTCCGACCCGGCCAGCAGCAGCGCCACGACGGAGGCCGTGTCGTGGAGGACGTGCTCCGCGTTGTCCACGACGAACAGCACCTCACCGGGAGCCCCGCCGGCCTCGAGCCACCAGAGGATCGCCGAGCGCGCGGACTCGTCGGTAAGGTCCCGCAGCCCCAGCGACTCCGCGACCGCGAGCGAGACCGGAGAGCCCTCCCCGATCCTCGTGAGGTCCACGAACACGGGCCTGCCGAACCGCTCGGCGGCGGCGCCGACGGCGGCGAGCGCGACCCGGGTCTTGCCCACGCCGCCGGGGCCCGTGAGCGTCACCAGCCGGCCGGCGGCGAGAGCCTCGACGACCGAGGCCACCTCCTGCGCGCGCCCCCTGAAGCTGCTGGCGGAGGCGGGGACGCGGCCGGGCCCGCGCTGGGGTGCGGGAGCTGATCCCGTGGCCATGCTGCCAGTATCCGCGTGCCGGCGAGGGGGGGTCCAGCGGCGTGCGGATGAGTACCCACGTGGGTGGATGCACCGATGCCCAGGCCCCCTCCCCACGCCTACCGTGAAGGCATCAGCAGCAGGCCGCAGACCCGAGAGGAGCACGCCATGCACGCCGCAGCCCCAGCCCCCGCCAAGACCCCCCTTCCCCTCAACGTCCACGAACGGGCGCTCGTCACGTGGGCGGCCATCTTCCCGCTCGTGCTGGCGGCCCAGGCCGTGCTCAGCCCGCTCGTCCACGCGTGGCCGGCCGTCCTGCAGGTGTTCGCGATGACCCTCGTGGTCGTCCCGGTCGCCTCGTATGTCGTGATGCCGAGACTCATGGCGCTCTACGCGCGGCTCACACGTCGATGAGGGCCTTGCCCACCAGTCCTCCCTCGACAGCGTCGTGCGCGGCGGCCGTCTCCTCGAGCCGGAACCGGGTCAGCGGCAGGCCGTGCTCCTGGCCGACCCTGAGCGCGCCGTCGGCGAGGGCCGCGCCGACGGCGGCAACGGCGTCGTGCTTCTGGGCTTCGGTGACCGTGTAGGTGAGGATGAACTGGAGCCGCACGTTCTTCCCCATCGCGGCGCGGACCGGCAGGGTGAGCGTCTCGTCGCCGGTCCCGGCGTAGGCGGAGACTGTGCCGCCGGTCGCGACCGCGGCGAGGTCGGAGCCGATGTTCGCGGCGACGTTGACGTCCACGATCAGCTCCGCGCCGCCGCGCGCCACGCGGCGCACCTCCGCGGCGACGTCCTGCTCGCGGTAGTTGACGACGACGCCGGCCCCCGCCGCGCGGGCGAGCGCCGCCTTCTCGCCGCTGCTCACCGTCGCGACGACGGTGGCGCCGGCCCAGCGCGCGAGCTGGATCGCGGCATGCCCGACCGCGCCCGCGCCGCCCGTCACGAGGACGGTGGTGCCGCTCAGCGCGCCCGGGGCGAGACGCGCCGGACCGCCTTCGCGAGCGGTGAGCGCGCGGTGAGCCGTCAGCGCGGGGATGCCCAGGGACGCGCCCGTCTCGAACGACTCGCCGTCCGGGAGGGGCTGCGCCTTCTCCGCTGGCACGACGACGTACTCCTGCGCCGTGCCCTCGGTGCCCCCGTACGCGACGTCCCAGAGCCAGACCCGCTGCCCGGGTTCGAGGCCCTCGACACCCGGCCCGACGGCGTCGACCGTCCCTGCGGCGTCCTGCCCGGGCACGTGCCAGCCCTCGAGGGCGCCCGGGTAGGTGCCGCCCGCGCGCGCCTTCCAGTCCGTGGGGTTGACCCCCGCGACCGCGATCCGGACCCGGACCTGTCCCTGGTCGGGCTCGGGAAGGGTGCGCTCGCGCAGGGTCAGGACCGAGGACGGGCCCGTCGCGCTGTACATGATGGCGCGGTAACCGATGCCGGGGGTGGGGTTGCTGGTGGTCGTCCTGTCGGTGTCAGCCATGGGCCCATCCTGCCCCATCCGTCCGCGCGCCACTCCCGGGACGTGACTCCCGGGAGTGGCCCCCAGAACGTGACCCCCAGACGGGGGGAGGTTCAGCCCTGGAAGTACTCGATCCGCGCGCCGATCGAGTTGAGCCGTTCGGCCAGGTCCTGGTACCCGCGCTCGATGACGTAGATGTTCCGCAGCTCGCTCGTGCCACGCGCGGCCAGCATGGCCAGCAGGATGCACGCCGCGGGGCGCAGGGCGGGCGGGCACCCCACCTCGGCGGCGCGCCACTTGGTGGGGCCGTTCACGTAGATGCGGTGCGGGTCGAGGAGCTGCACGTTCGCGCCGAGCCGGTTGAGCTCAGTGAGGTAGATGGCGCGGTTCTCGTAGACCCAGTCGTGGATCATGGTCTGCCCGGTCGCGTTCGCCGCGATGACGGCGAAGAAGGGCAGGTTGTCGATGTTCAGGCCCGGGAAGGGCATGGGGTGGATCTTGTCCGCGGGCGAGTGGAGCTCGGACGGGAGCGTCGTGACGTCCACGAGCCGGGTGCGGCCGTTGCGGGCCGTGTACTCTCCCGAGACGACGAGCTTCTGGCCCATGGTCGCAAGCGTGGCGAGCTCGATCTCCATGAATTCGATCGGCACGCGCCGCACGGTCACCTCGGAGCCGGTGACGATGGCGGCGGTGATGAGGCTCATCGCCTCGATCGGGTCCTCGGAGGGCCAGTAGTCGATGTCCGCCTCGATCCTGGCCCTGCCGCGGATCTTCAGCGTCGTGGTCCCGACCCCTTCGATCTGCACGCCGAGGGCCTGCAGGTAGAAGCACAGGTCCTGGACCATGTAGTTCGGGCTCGCGTTGCGGATCACCGTCACGCCCTCGCGGTGCACGGCAGCCATGATGGCGTTCTCGGTGACCGTGTCGCCGCGCTCGGTGAGCACGAAGGAGCGGTCGGCGCGGTCCGCCTCGGGCGCGCGGACGGTGTAGAAGCCGGCGGTGGCCTCGACGGCCAGGCCGAACTCGCGCAGCGCCTGCATGTGCGGCTCGACGGTGCGGGTGCCGAGGTCACAGCCGCCGGCGTAGGGAAGCCTGTACTCGCTGCGCTCGTCGAGCAGCGGTCCGAGGAGCATGATGACGCTGCGCGTGCGGCGTGCCGCCTCGACGTCCATGCCGTCGAGGTTCAGCACGGCGGGGCGGCGGATCTGCAGGTCGCGCGGCTCGCCGTCGGCCGCGGGCAGCCAGAGGCACTCGACGCCGATCGAGGTCAGGACCTCGACGATCCGGTTGACCTCCTCGATGCGCGCGAGGCTGCGCAGCGTGGTCGTGCCCCGGTTGATGAGGGAGGCGCACAGCAGCGCGACTCCGGCGTTCTTGGACGTGTTGACGTCGACGGCGCCGGAGAGGCGGCGCCCGCCCTCGACCCTCAGGTGGGTCATCTTGGGTGCGCCGACGTTCACGATCTGGCGGCCGAGGATGTCCTCGATCCGCTGGATCATCTTCAGGCTCAGGTTCTGCTTGCCCTGCTCCATGCGGGCGACGGCGCTCTGGCTCGTCCCCAGCTCGGCGGCAAGCTGCCCCTGGGTCCAGCCCCGGTCGGAGCGGACGGTGCGGAGCAGCACGCCTACGGTCTCTGCGGTCTGTTGGGCCATGCCCACAAAAATATCACGCCTGCTATACGAAGCCCCAATTTCGGCCGTCAGACGCGTCAAAACCGCATCCGCACCGGCCGGTAACAGAAATCCATGAGATATGGTGCCCCGCTCGGGCCGCTCAGGCCGCGTCAGCTGCTGGTGATCCCGAGGACGTTCCCGGCGGGGTCCGCGATCCACGCGATGCCGTGGCCAGTCTCCGGGTCCCGCAGGACGCCCCGGTCGTCGACGGGCATCTCGGGAGTGCTCGGGTACTTCTGCAGGGAGAGGCCCATCGACTCGACCTCGGCCAGCGCCGCGTCGAGGTCCGGGACGATGAGGTTCAGGACGGTGAAGGTGGCGGGCTGGTGGTCGGGTTTGGGGTAGAGGAAGATCCTCTGGCCCCCCGGCGCGGTGACATGCAGGCCGCCCATCTGGTCCCGGACGTCGAATCCGAGGGTCCCGCCGTAGAACTCGCGGGCCTTCTCGAGGTCATCGACGCTGAAGCTGGACATGGAGGACGCGATCTCGAACATCTCAGGCTCCTTGCTGCGGGGTTCCTCCCCCCGCCACGATCCCACCGCAGCGGCGGCGGCGCCAGTGGCCGCGCCCGCTAGCCCCAGACGACGTTCCACGTGCCGAGCACGACGGCGGCCCCCACGGCGAGCGCCGCGATCAGCACCCCCGCGGCGACCACCCATGCGTCGAGGCGGGAGAAACTGGACTCGCGGGCCCAGGTGCGAGGGGCCGGCCGTCCGTCCACCATTCCCCCGAAGCCGCGCGCCTCCATGGCGACGGCGAGCCGCGTGGCCCGGCGGATAGCCTGCACGAGCAGCGCGAACGCCTGCCCCAGGAAGGCGCGCGAGCGGGCCACATAGCTGTGCCCGGTGCCCACGCCGCGGGCCCGCCGGGCGAGGCCGAGCGTGCGCCATTCGTCCACGAGGAGCCCCACGAGGCGCATGCCCGCCAGAGCGCCGAGCACGAACCGGCTCGGCAGGCGCAGCTTCTGGGCCAGCCCGTCGGCGAGGTCGGTCGGATCCGTGGAGAACAGCAGGAAGACCCCGGGGAGGGCGATCGCGAGCCCGCGCAGGCCGATCGCGACGCCGGCGAGCACCGAATGCTCGGTCATCACCACCGGGCCGAGCTGGAGCCAGACCGGGCCGGTCTTCGCGGCCAGCAGCGCCGTGGAGTAGGCCGCGAGCGCCGCGGCGGCGGCCAGCGGCCACGTCCGCCGGGCCAGCGTCCACGGCCGCACCCCCAGCAGCGGCACGAGGGCGAGCTCGCACGCGAGCGCCACGGAGGCGGAGACCCAGTCGACGCTGAACAGGAGCGCCACCGTGATGCAGAGCCCGGCCGCGAGCTTCGCGACCGGGTTCGCCCGGGCCAGGACCGAATTGGGGGTCTCCGGGGTGAGGATGTCGGCGCTGCCGGCGCCCGGCGTGCCCGCGCTCATGCGGCGGCCTCCACGAGGGCCGCCCGGCCACTGTCCACGCGGTACACGGAGTCGGACAGGGCCGTGGTGAAGTCGTCGTCGTGCGTCACGGCCAGCAGGGCTGTGCCCCGGTCGAGCAGCTCCGCGAGCAGCTTCACGAGCTCGGCCCACGTGAGGGCGTCCTGGCCGAAGGTCGGCTCGTCCAGCATGAGGATGCGCGGGCTGGTGGCGAGCATGGTCGCCACGGAAAGACGCCTCTTCTCCCCGCCCGAGAGCGTGAACGGGTTCGCGCCGGCGAGTTTGGTCAGGCGGAGCCGCTCGAGGAGGGGGTCGACGGCGGCGCGCACCTCGGACTCGCCCATGCGGGCCACGCGGCGCGGGCCGAATTCGAGTTCGTCGATCACGCGTGGCGTGAGGAACTGGTGCTCGGGCTCCTGGAACACACTGCCGATCCGGGCCACGAGCTGGGCCGAGCGCCACTTGTAGGGGTTGGCCGAGGCGCCGGCGGCGAGCGGGGCGAGGGCGTCGACGCGCCCCCCGAGCGCCGGGAGCAGGCCGGCGAGGGTGAGCGCGAGCGTGGACTTCCCGGCCCCGTTCGGCCCTGTCACGCTCACGGCGTGCCCCGCGCGGAGCCTCAGGTCTACCCCGGTCACCGCCGGCGGGGCCTTCGGGGAGCGGCCCACGGCGAGCGCCTGGCCCGCGAGGAGCTCCTCACCTGCGCTATGGGCGCCGCTGCCGGGGCGGAGCGGACGTGCAGGCTCCTCCCCGGTGAGCGGGTGCCAGCCCGGCACCCACACGCCCGAGGCGGCCAGCCGGCGTCGCGCGCCCCGGTCGGCGAGCACGGCCTCCGGGGGCCCGTCGGCGAGGAGGCTCCCCGAGGAGGGCCCGTGGGGTGCGTCGAGCACCACGACCCGGTCCACGAGGTCCGCCCACACCGAGACGCGGTGCTCGACGACGACGAGCGTCGCCCCGGTGCGCTCGAGGCTGCGCCGCACGGCGTCACGGACCTCCTCGACGCCGGCAGGGTCGAGGTTGGCGGTCGGCTCGTCGAGCAGCACGAGGCCAGGCTCCATCGCGAGGATCCCCGCGAGGGCGAGCCGCTGTTTCTGCCCCCCGGAGAGGGACGACGTCGGGTGGTCGAGCGGGACGGCGAGGCCCACGTCGTCGAGGGCGCGGTGCACGCGGGGCCAGATCTGCTCGCGCGGCACGGCGAGGTTCTCGCAGCCGAACGCGACCTCATCCCCCACGCGGGCCATGGCGATCTGCCCCTCCGGGTCCTGCAGGACCAGGCCCGCGCGGCCGCGCGCGAGGGGCGCGGGCACGCCGTCGACCGTGAGCGAGCCGTGCTCCTCGCCCTCCTCCGCGGCGCCGAGCACTCCGGCGAGCGCGTGCAGGAGGGTGGACTTCCCGGCCCCGGACGCGCCCAGGAGCAGAACGCGCTCCCCCGGCGCGATGTCCAGGTCAAGGCCGCTCACCGCGAAGGCCTTGCGGCCGGCATGCCGCCAGCCCCAGCCGCGGGCCGTCACGCCGGCCGGACCGCGGCGGGCAACGCCCGAGGCCCCGGGCACGTCAGACGTCCGCGGTGCGGCCGGCCGCGAACGCGGACAACGCACCCGTCCTGGCGAGGCCCCGGACGGCGAGCCAGCTCAGCAGCCCGGCGATGACGGCGCCGGAGATGACAGCGAGCACCGTGTAGAGCGCCTGCCAGCCGAACTCCCACTCGGGGAAGTAGATGATGACCTCGGAGACGCCGAGCGCCAGGCCCGAGAGGGCGCCGGCGAGCAGCGCGACGCCGAGGTTCCAGCGGCGGTAGCGGAAGGCCGCGAAGGCCAGCTCCGCGCCCGCGCCCTGGACGAGGCCGGAGAGCAGCACGGCGAGGCCGAACTGGGATCCGAGGAGCGCCTCGACCACGGCCGCGAGGATCTCGCAGAAGAGGGCGGCGCCGGGCTTGCGGATGATGAGCCCGCCGAGCACGCCGGCGATGACCCAGCCGCCGGCGTAGAGGCCGCCCAGCGGCGCGAAGGCGGCCGTCGCCGCCTGCACGCCCACGTACCCCTGGTCCCACAGCCAGAAGATGACGCCGCACGCCACCGAGACGACCGCGGCGACGACGATGTCGACGACGCGCCAGCTGTACGAGTGCTTGGCCGGCGCCGCATTGATTGCAGACATTGCTGGTCCTCCTGTGACTCAGGAGGGGAAGGCAGCGGCTGCTGCCTTGAGATGCTCGACTCCCTTCGCCGGTACTAGCCGGAGCAGGTTCGAGGGTCTGCGGTATCCCGCACTCTCAGCGTCCTTCGCCTTGCCGCCCGGCCCTGTGCCGTGCGTCGGGGCGACGCTCCCCTGTCGTGTGTACGGTCCAGTCTACCCGCGGGGCGCTAGGCTGGCGGTCATGAGCATCCTCATCAAGCTCCTCGGCACGGCCATCAGCATCGGCGCCGGAATCCTGGCGACGAAGCTCGTCGACTTCGCCTGGCAGAAGAGCACCGGCCATGCCCCTCCGAAAGACGCGACGAACCTCGAGGAGAGCCTGAGGGACACGCTCGTGTTCGCGCTCGTCTCCGCGGGCGTCGGCGCGGTGATCCAGACGCTCGCCCAGCGCTACACGCAGCGGGCAATCGCCCGCTACAAGTCCACGCCCGAGGTCGTCTAGCCTTCAGGCGCGCGTCAGGCACGCGGGTGCGCGGCGCCGTCGTGCGCCTGGCCCGCGGCCCCGTCTTGACCGCCGCCGTGGGCGCCGTCGGGCCCGCCGCGCTCCACGCGGGCCACGACGTCCTCGAGCTCGTCGACGGACAGGCGGGCCTTGTCCAGGTGCTTGGTGCGGTAGCCGGAGCGCCCGAGCATGTGGGCCGAGACGGGCACGGTGAGCAGCTGGAAGATCCACGCGACCACGAGCACCGGCACGAGCGCCCACGTGCGCAGCTGGAGCCCGACGGCGGTGAGCAGCATGAGCGACCCGAGCACCTGCGGCTTCGTGGCCGCGTGCATGCGGGTCAGGAGGTCGGGGAAGCGCAGGATGCCGAACGCCGCCCCGAGCGAGAGCGCGGAGCCCACGACCATGAGCACGCCGGCGGCCCAGGTGAGGGCGGCGTCGAGTTCGGGGGTCATGGCCGCCTCCGGTCCTGGACGAAGCGCGCAACGGTCACGGAGCCGATGAAGCCGATCAGCGTGATGGCCACGATGAGCGCGAGGTGGTCGGTACGCCGGTTCGCCGCCATGTCGATGGCCAGGGCCGACGCCAGGACGACCAGCAGGACGTCCGCGGCGAGCACCCTGTCCAGGAGCGCCGGTCCCTTGATCATGCGGACGATGGCCCCGAACGCGGCCAGGGACAGCAGGACGGTGCAGACCACGAGGACCACGGGCATGACCGCGGAGGCGGCCCCGCTCATCGGATTCCTCCCTGACCGGGCTCTGCGGAGGCCATCCGCTCCAGGTGCTGTTCTTCCCGCAGCAGCTCCAGTTCCTCCTTGGTCCCCATGATCCGGATGAGCTCGGCTTCCGCAGCCAGGACGTCGCGGCGGACCCGCTCGGCGCCCGCGGCGTCCTCCACGTTGATGTAGTGGACGTAGAGGGTCGCGTTGGCGCGGTCGACGTCGACCACCAGGGAGCCCGGAACGAGCGAGATGACGTGCCCGGTCGCGGTGACCATCAGGTCGGCGTGGCTGCGCAGCGGCACGGCGACGACGGCGCTGCGCACGTTCGGCCCCTTGGTGACCGCGAGCCAGATCAGCTGAGCGCTCGCCACCATCACCTGCCACACGAACACGAAGGCATAGCGGAGCGCGTGCAGCACGTTGAACCGGCCGCTGAGCTCGACCGGGGGCAGGTAGAAGAGCCGAGTCACGACGAGCGCGATGAGCGCCCCGAACACGAGGTTGCCCGCCGAGAAGTCCTGCCACAGCCCGCCCCACACGACGACGAGCCAGGCGAGGAGCGGGAGCTCCTTCTTCAGCGAGATGCGGCTCCGGCTCACGGGGCGCCCCCCGTTCCGCCCGGGGCGGCTGCCTCGGCACCGGACTGCAGGTTCGCGGCGGCGCGCGCGGCGGCGTCGGGGCCCAGCACGGCGGTGATGTAGCCCGTGCGGTCGAGCATCTCCTGGGCCGACTGCTCGCTGAGCCGGAACAGCGGCCCCGCGAACACGGTCAAGGCCAGGCCCACGACGACGAGCCCCGCCGTCGCGCCGACCATCGACCGGGGCAGGGTGCGGGCCGCCGCGGGGGCGAGCAGCGCGGGGTCCGGGTTCTCGGCGTCCTCGGGCCGCCGCCAGAACACGCGGCTCCACACCCGGGCCATCGCGAGCAGCGTCAGCAGGCTCACGACGACGCCCGCGGCGACAAGGACGAGCGCGAGCGGCGTCCCGAGCTGCACTCCCGCCTGGAGGAGCCCGAGCTTGCCGAGGAAGCCGGACAGCGGCGGGATGCCGGAGAGGTTCATGGCGGGGAGGAAGTACAGCAGCGCCAGGAGGGGCGAGAGCTTCGCGAGGCCGGCCAGGCGGTCGGTGTTGGAGGACCCGCCGCGGCGCTCGATCAGGCCCGCGACGAGGAACAGCGACGTCTGGACGGTGATGTGGTGCGCCACGTAGTACACGGCCGCGGCGAGCCCGAGCACCGAGCTCAGCGCCACGCCGAAGACCATGTACCCGATGTGGCTCACGAGGGTGAAGGACAGGAGCCTCTTGATGTCCGTCTGGGCGAGGGCGCCCAGGATCCCCACGACCATGGTCGCGAGCGCAACGACCATGAGCGGGACGTTCAGGGTCTCCCCGGGGAACAGGAGCGTCTCGGTGCGCACGATCGCGTACACGCCCACCTTGGTCAGCAGGCCGGCGAACACGGCGGTGACCGGCGCGGGCGCGGTCGGGTAGGAGTCGGGGAGCCAGAAGGAGAGCGGGAACACGGCGGCCTTGATCCCGAACCCGACCAGGAGCATGGAGTGCAGGAGCGTCTGCATGCCAGGGTCGAGCTCGCCCAGCTTCACCGCGAGGTCGGCCATGTTCACCGTGCCCGTGGCCGAGTAGACCATGGCGATCGCGACGAGGAACAGCAGCGAGGACACCACGCTCACGACGACGTACGTCACCCCCGCGCGGATCCGCGGCCCGGTGCCGCCCATGGTCAGGAGCACGTAGCTCGCGGTCAGGAGGATCTCGAACCCGACGTACAGGTTGAACAGGTCCCCGGCGAGGAAGGCGTTCGAGACGCCCGCGACGAGGATCATGTAGCTCGGGTGGAACACCGAGATCGGCCCGTCCTTGTCCCCGTCGGCCATGCCCTGGCCCGTGGCGTAGACGAGGACGGCCAAGCTCACCGTGGTCGAGACCACGAGCATGAGCGAGGAGAACTGGTCCACGACCATCGTGATGCCGAACGGCGGCGCCCATCCCCCGATCATCACGGCGGCCGTGCCGCCCTCCCACACCGACACCAGGAGCAGCGCCTCGAGCGCGAGCGTCAGGCTCAGCACCGAGATCGTGACGATCCGCTGGGCGCGCTCGTGCCGCAGCAGGAGGAAGGCCAGAGCCGCCCCGAAGATCGGAAGGGCGACGGCGAGAGGCGCGAAGCTTGCGATGGTCACTCGCGCTCGCCCTCCTTGCGCATGGCCGAGTGGACCTGGGCGGGCTCGGTGTCGTCACCATGACGGCGGGGATCCGGCGTCGCGAGCGCCGCCTGGTCCGCGGCCGCGGCCTCCTCGGGGCTGACGAACTCGGACAGGTCCTCGGGGACGTCCGCGTCGTCCTCGGCGTCCCAGCTGGACTGCGCGGCCACGCGGCGGTCCTCGATGTCGTCGGGGACCACGTCGAGCCTGCCCAGCTGCCACGTGCGGTAGATGAGGGCGAGCATGAAGGCCGTCACCGCGAAGGAGATGACGATCGAGGTCAGGATGAGTGCCTGCGGGAGCGGGTCGTTGTACTCGGCCGGGTCGGTCCCCTTGGAGAAGAACGGCGCGAGCCCGGCACTGCCGCCGGAGGCGAGCAGGAGCACGTTCGCTCCATTGGTCAGGAGCATGAGGCCGAGGAGCACCCTGGTGAGGGAGCGCTCGAGGAGGAGGTAGATCCCGGTGGCGAAGAGCAGCCCGGCCAGGATCAGGAGGGTCAGGTTGGCCGTCATCGCTGGTCCGTTCCGTTCTGCTCGGCGCCTTCAGGTGCGCCCGAGCGGCCGGGCCCGAACGGGGCCGCCATGAGCGGCGCCTCGCGCTCGGCACGCTTCGCGGCGGCTTTGGACTCGCGGCGCTGGTCCTCGTCGATCTGCTCGTCCACGCGGGCGCCCAGCGACCGCAGGACGTCCACGACGAGGCCCACGACGACGAGGTAGACGCCGATGTCGAAGATCGTGGACGTCACGAACTTCACGTCCCCGAACACAGGGAGCCACAGCTCGACGATGGCGCTCTGGAAGACCTGGCCGCCGAAGGCCAGCGGCACGGCGCCGGCAAGCGCGGCGGTTGCGAGGCCCGTGCCCAGGATCGCGCCCGGGCTCGCCGAGGCGGCCTCGCGCAGCTCGAACCGACCGCCCGCGAGGTAGCGGATGGTGAGCGCGAGGCCCGCGAGCAGGCCGCCCGCGAAGCCGCCGCCCGGGAAGTTGTGGCCCGCGAACAGCAGGTACACGGACACGATGACCATGCTGTGGAACACGAGCCGGGTGACCACCTCGAAGATGATGGAGCGGCGCTCGGGCGCGAGCGTGCGCCCCGCCACGAGCCAGGCGTCCCGGGCCAGGGTCGCGAACGTGCGCGCGACGGAGAGCTCGGCGGCGTCGCGCGAGAGGGCCTCGACGCCGCGGACCCTGCCCACGCTGCCGGTCTCGACGGAGTCGACCGACCCGAGGTCGCGGTGCCGCAGGCGGACGAAGATGAGACTCGCGATGCCGGTTGCCGCGAGCGCGAGGACGGAGATCTCGCCGAACGTGTCCCACGCGCGGATGTCCACGAGCGTCACGTTGACGACATTCAGCCCGCCGCCACCCGAGTAGGCCAGCTCGGGGAATCCGAGCGAGACCGGCGTGGCCGTCCGCGCGGCCATGGCCGTGAGCCCCGCGAGGACCGCCGCGCTGCCGAACGCGAGGGCGACGACGATCCGCACCGCGCGGTAGCGCCCGCCCGTGCGGTCGCGCAGCTGCGGCGGGAGCCGACGCATGCCGAGGATGAACGCGACGAGCACGATCGTCTCGACGAGCATCTGGGTCAGTGCAAGGTCGGGGGCGCCCTGGAGCGCGAACAGCAGTGCGATCCCGTACCCGGTGATGGAGACCATGAGGACGGCGAGGAAGCGCTTGTTGGCCCGGACGGCCGCGAGCGCGCCCACCGCGACGGCGAGGGCGATCACAGGCTGGAGCGGGGCCTTCGGGTCCAGCAGGACCATCTGTCCCTCACCGGGCATCCTCACGGTGCCGCTGATCAGCACCGCGAACGGCACGGCTGCGGCGACCGTGAGGATGACGGCGAGGTAGAAGTACAGCGAACCGCGCTGTGTGCGGCCGGTCACCCAGATCGCGGCGTCGTCCAGGGCCCCGATAATGGAGCGGTAGGACCGCTCAGCGTCGACGGGCGGGCCGAGCAGCTCCTGCGCGCGGGCCACGGCCGACCGGGCGGCGAACAGGACTGCGCCCACAAGCCAGGACACCGCGGAGAGCGCGAGGGGAAGCCCGAGGCCGTGGAACACCGCGAGGTGCGGGACGGCACCCGCTGAAGCGCCGCCGTCGTGCGCGCCCGCGCCGAGGGCGACCTGCTCCGCGTACGGGCCCGCCCACGCGTCCACGGCCGCGGGCCACACGCCGTAGGCGAGCCCGGCGAGCGCGAGCACCGCCGGCGAGGCGACGAAGAGCGGGGTGATCGGCGTGAAGGGGATGTCCTCGACCCCGGGCTTGCGCGCGAAGGCCCCCCACACGAACCGCGCGCTGTAGGCGACCGTGAGCGCCGAGCCGGCCACGGCGCCCGCGAGCACGACGCCGGCCCACGCGCCTCCCACGGGGGCATGCGCGAACGCCTCGAGCACCGCCTCCTTGGCGACGAAGCCTCCGAACAGGGGAAGCCCAGCCATCGAGGCGGCGGCGAGGGCGGCCGTCCAGCCCAACGCGCGCGAGCGCCGGAAGACGCCGGAGAGGCGCCGGAGGTCGCGGGTCCCGGTCTGGTGGTCGATGATGCCGACCACGAGGAACAGGGCGGCCTTGAACAGGGCGTGCGCGACGACCATTGCGAGGCCCGCGAGCGCCGACTCGGGGGTGCCGAGGCCCACGACGGCCACAAGGAACCCGAGCTGGCTCACGGTGCCGAACGCGAGGATGAGCTTGATGTCAGTCTGGCGCAGGGCGCGGTAGCCGCCCAGGACCATCGTCGCGATGCCGAATCCGAGGACCACCGGGAGCCAGAAGTCCGTGCCGGCGAGCCCCGGCGCGAAGCGGGCCACGAGGTAGACGCCCGCCTTGACCATCGCCGCAGCGTGCAGGTACGCCGAGACGGGGGTCGGTGCCGCCATCGCGGCGGGCAGCCAGAAGTGGAACGGGATGAGCGCCGACTTGCTCAGGGCCCCCACGAGGGCCAGCAGCGCGCCGACCGCTACCGGGGCCGCCGTCGCGGGCTGGGCGGCGAGCTCCGGGGCGCGCTCGAGGATTGTGGAGATGCGGTACGTCCCGGCGCTCGCGCCCAGCAGGATGAAGCCGACGAGCATCGCGAGGCCGCCCGCCGTCGTGACGACGAGTGCCTGCAGGGCCGAGCGGCGCGCTGCGAGGCGGGTGCTCGCGTACCCGATGAGCAGGTACGAGAGGACCGTCGTCAGCTCCCAGAAGACGAAGAGGGCGATGAGGTCGTCCGCGGTGACGAGCCCGAACATCGCGCCCGCGAACGCGAGCATCTGGCCGCCGAAGCCGCCCAGACCGGCGTCCCCCGGCTTGAAGTAGCGGGAGCAGTAGAGGAGGACCAGCGCGCCGACTCCGAGGATGAGCAGGGACATCGTCCACGCGAGCGGATCCAGGCGGAGGGCTATCTCGACGCCGAGCTCCGGGATGAAAGGCCAGGTCTCGCTGATGCCGGAGGAGTAGGCCGCCGGGTACTGGAAGGCGAGCCACGCGAGCGACCCGGCGGGCACCGCGGCCAGTGCGAAGAAAGACCCACGGCCCCACCGCCGGAAGATCCACGGCGCGCCGATCGCCACCGCGAAGTGCAGGGCGAGGACTGGCAGCACGGGTCGACTCCGCTCATTAGAACTTCAGTTGTCTCAGCGTTGGGTGCGGCGGCACATCAGTTGGGGTCACATCAGTTGGGTTCAGTCCCAGCAGTCTATCAACCGCTAGAGTGCGGAGTATGACGTCCGGGGTCTCCGAACTCTCCCGCCATACCGCTCCCCTACGGCGGCGTCAGGTCGTGGCCTGGGCGGCCTGGGACTGGGGCTCGGCAGCCTTCAATGCGGTGATGACGACGTTCGTGTTCACCGTCTACCTGACCTCGAAGGCGTTCGGCGGCGAGGACCACGCCTCCTCGGTCCTGGGCGCGGCGCTCGGGATCGCCGGGCTCGCGATCGCGCTGCTCGCGCCGGTCACAGGGCAGAGGTCGGACTCGGGGGGCCGGCGCAGGCTCTGGCTCGGGGTCAACACCGGAGTCGTGGCCGTCCTCACCGGGGCCTGCTTCTTCGTCTACCCACGCCCGGAACTGCTCGTCCTCGGCGCGTCCTTCATTGCCGCGGGGCACGTGTTCAGCGAGTTCGCAGGGGTGAACTACAACGCGATGCTCGATCAGATCGCGACACCCAGGACCATCGGCAAGGTCTCCGGCTTCGGGTGGGCCGCCGGGTACCTCGGCGGCATCGTGGCCCTGCTGCTCGTGCTCGTCCTCTTCGTCCAGCCCGCGTTCGCCTGGTTCGGCGCCTCGACCGAGGAGTCCCTGAACATCCGCCTCGTCGCGGTGTTCTCGATGCTCTGGATCATCGTGTTCTCGCTGCCCGTGCTGTTCGCCGTGCCGGAGGTGCCGCGCCGCCGCCAGGCGCGGCTCGGGTTCTTCGCCTCCTACGCGCTCCTGTGGCGGCGCATCCGGGCCATATGGGCCACGAGCCCGCACACCATCTACTTCCTCCTCGCCTCCGCCGTGTTCCGGGACGGGCTCGCGGCGGTGTTCACCTTCGGCGGGGTCATCGCGGCCGGGACGTTCGGGTTCTCGCTGAGCCAGGTGATCTACTTCGCGATCTTCGGCAACGTGGTCGCGGCGGCGGGCGCCGTCCTGGGCGGGGTGCTCGACGACGTGGTCGGCCCCAAGCGCGTCATCGTGGGCTCGCTCGTGGGGCTGCTCGTCGCCTCCGGGGCCATCCTCGCCCTGGGGAACCAGACCCACTCCCTGGGAGGCATGGAGTGGACCGGGCCCCTGACGTTCTGGGTGTTCGGACTGCTCCTGTGCCTCTTCGTGGGACCGGCCCAGTCCTCGGCCCGCGCGTACCTGGCCCGGCTCGCGCCGGACGGCGAGGCCGGGGAGCTGTTCGGCCTCTATGCCACGACCGGCCGGGCCGTCAGCTTCCTTGCCCCCTCCCTCTTCAGCCTCAGCATCGCGGTCGCGGCGCCGCTCGTCGCCCCGGGGCAGGCGCAGCGCTGGGGGATCGTGGGGATCATGGCCGTGCTGCTTGCGGGCCTCCTGGTCCTGCTGCCCGTCAAGCCGCCCGCAAAGGTCGCGACGGCCGTCGTCCCCAACGCCTGATCCGTTTCGGGTACACCAAAGACCCCCACCCCCCATCTCGGGTACACCAAAAGTGCCCCACCGCCGCCTCGGGTACGCACGACGCCGCGTGGGTCAGCAGCGCGCGCCGCTCACCCGGCGTCGTGCGTACCCGAAACCGGCTGGGCTTGGATTTGGCGTACCCGAAATAGGTGTGGGGGCGGGAGGCGGCGGACCCGAATCGCGCAGCCCGGAGGCGCGGCCCAACAGACTAGAGTTGTCCCATGAACGTTGACGAGACCGACCTCCCGGGGTTCGGGGTCCGCAAGGACTTCATGACCCAGTCTGGTCGGCGGATCGGGGTCGTGACGCACCGCGACGGCGAGACCGAGCTCATCATCTCCGACTGGGACGACCCTGACACCTGCCAGGCCTCGATCCCCCTCACCGGCGACGAGGCGACGACGCTCGGCAACCTGCTCGGCGGCCAGCGCATCGTCATGCAGCTGACCGAGGAGCACCGCGAGGTGCCCGGCATCACGACCCGCCAGTTCCACATCTCCGCCGACTCGCCCTTCCGGGACCAGCCCATGGGCAAGGCCGCGATCCGCACCCGGACGAGCGTCTCGATCGTGGCGATCATGCGCGAAGGAGAGGTGCTCGCCTCGCCGGCGCCCGACGTCGTCCTTCGCACTGGCGACCTCATCGTGGCCGTGGGCACGCAGGAGGGACTTGACCAGACGGCCAAGATCCTCCGCAACGGCTGACTCGCGATGGACCGCCTCGCGCTGACCCTCATCGAGCTGGGGGCGGTGGTGTTCGCCCTCGGGCTCCTCGCCCGTCTGGCCGGGAGGATCGGCATGTCGCCGATCCCGCTCTACCTCGTGGGCGGCCTGCTGTTCGGCGCGGGCGGCGTGATCGACTTGGGCGGTGTGCGCGACTTCGCACACCTCGCCGGCGAGATCGGCGTCATCCTCCTCCTGCTCATGCTCGGGCTGGAATACACCGCGCAGGAGCTCGTCACCGGGCTGCGGCGGTCGTGGCAGGCGGGCGTCATGGACCTCGTCCTGAACTTCCTCCCCGGCATGGCCGTTGCCCTGCTGCTCGGCTGGGGCGGGGTCGGGGCGCTCGTCATGGGAGGCGTGACGTATATATCGTCGTCGGGAATCGTCGCGAAGGTCATCACGGACCTGGGCCGGCTCGGCAACCGCGAGACGCCCACCATCCTCGCGATCCTCGTGTTCGAGGACCTCGCGATGGCGGTCTACCTGCCGATCCTCACCGCCGTGCTCGCGGGGGTGAGCTTCCTCATGGGGCTGCAGACCATGGGGATCTCGCTCGTCGTCGTGACCCTCGTGCTGCTGATCGCGCTCCGGCACGGCCACCACGTCTCCAAGGCGGTGCACAGCGAGAACTCGGAGGTGTTCCTCCTGAATGTCCTCGGCCTCGCGCTCCTCGTGGCTGGAATCGCGTCGGCCCTGCAGGTCTCGGCGGCAGTGGGCGCGTTCATGCTCGGCATCGCGATCTCGGGCACGACGGCGCACACCGCTTCCCGCATCCTCGAGCCGCTGCGGGACCTCTTCGCCGCGATCTTCTTCGTGGCGTTCGGCCTCAACACGGACCCAGCCACGATCCCACCGGTCCTTGGCTGGGCCGTCCTCCTCGCGGTCGTGACCGCCGCGACGAAGGTCGCCACTGGCTGGTGGGCCGCAGCCCGCGCGGGGGTCGCCGTTCCCGGTCGAGCGCGTGCCGGCGCTGCCCTCATCGCCCGAGGCGAGTTCTCGATCGTCATCGCCGGCCTCGCCGTCACGTCCGGCGCGGTGAACGATGAGCTCGCTGCTCTGGCCACCGCCTACGTCCTCCTCATGGCCGTCGTGGGTCCGCTTGCGGCCCGGTTCGTCGAGCCGATCGTCAAGGCCCTCCGCGGGGCGCGGAGCCGCAAGCCCGCACAGGCCAAGGTCCGCTTCTGAGGCGAGCACGCGGCGTCGAGCTTAAACGGCCCGGCAACCCGGGCGAAACAGGCCTCAGCTTGGATGGGTGCCATGAGCACCTTCACGCACACTCCCCCGCCCTCGGAGCTGGCCTGCGAGGTCTGCGGCCGCTTCCCCGAGCCGACCAAGCTGCGGCTCACCCTCGCCAATGTCGCCGCGATGCTGCCGATCGAGCTCGCGGTGCACGCCGCGGTCGTGGGGACGGGGTGGCCGCTCCTGCTCAAGGTCGTGCTCCTCGCGGTCACCGCCACGGCGCTCGTCATCTGGGTTGCCGAGCCCGGCGCGCGACGGCTGTTCCGGTCCTGGCTGCATGCACCCGCGCTGCGGAGGCGGCGGCAGCTCGACGTCGCGGCCGCCCTGTGGCGCGCCCGCACCACCCTGCCCGACACCCCCGGTGCCCTCGAACACCTCACGCACGAGCTCGCCCGCCTCGGGGTGAACATCCTCGGGATCCAGGCGCAGCCGGTGCGCAGCGGCGTGGTGGACGAGCTGGTGCTCTCCGCTCCCGGCGGGCTCAGCGACCATGACCTCCTGTACGCGATCGCCGACGGCGGCGGGGCGGCCGCACGGGTGTGGCCCACGACGCCGCTCGCCCTCGCCGACGGGCCGACCCGCGCGCTGTCCCTCGCGGCGAGAGTCGCCGCGGCCCCGGCCGAGCTGCCGTACGCCGCGGCGGAGCTGCTGTCCGCGCGGCGTGTGCCGGCCGACCGGGCGGTGCCGGACGAGTGGCACGCCACGGGGACCGTTCTGAAGATCCCGACGCCGTGGGACGCGCCGCTCGTGCTGATCCGGCCCGGCATGCCGTTCACCCCGGCGGAGGCGGCGCGGGCGAGCCGCCTCGCGGAGCTCGCCGAGGTGGTCGAGCGCCAGCGGGCCACCTGAGCGCCGAAGTCACCCCCTCTGCCGCCGAAGTCACCCCGTCTGCCGCCGAAGTCACCCCGTGTGGCGCCGAAGTCACCCCGTGGCCATGCTCAGTCGCGCTGCGTCTGTCGGGCAACCGGCGTCCGGACACGAACCGTCTTCAGCCCGTCAGCGGACGATGACGACGTCCAGCGTCCTTGGTCCGTGGACCCCTTCGACCCGCTCGAGCTCGATGTCGCTGGTCGCCGATGGACCCGAGATGAACGTGAGCGGACGCGTGATGTCGAGGCGCGCAAAGCCCTCAGGCACAATGCCCACAATGGACTCCACCGGCACCACGCACACGTGGTGGTCCGGCACGAGCGAGATCGCCCGCCGCCCCTGGCTCGGGGAACCGTCCAGCACGATCGTCCCGGTCTCGGCGATGCTCACCGCGGAACTGGTCACCACGGCGTCGAGCTCGTCGAGACGCACGACGGCGAGCGGCGCCTCGCGCGAGTCGGTCACCCTCCGCGCGGCAAGGCCCGGGTGGAGCCAGTGGGCGGGAAGGCCGTCGGGTGCGACGAAGGTCTTGCCCTCGAGCCGTGCGCGGATGGCCTCGGCCAGGCCTTCCGCGGCGACAACCTCCACGCGGGCCTTATAGTCCTCAAGTCGGTCCACCAGCAGGGCGACGAGCTCGTCTTCGGTGAGGCCCGACGTCGTGCGGTACAACGGGGTGACTTCGGCCGCACCAGGGGTGACCTCGGCACCACCCGGGGTGACTTCGGCGCCAGCAGGGGTGAC
This sequence comes from Sinomonas flava, assembly GCF_039531875.1. Taxonomy (NCBI): domain Bacteria; kingdom Bacillati; phylum Actinomycetota; class Actinomycetes; order Micrococcales; family Micrococcaceae; genus Sinomonas; species Sinomonas flava. The sequence goes on from NZ_BAAAQW010000004.1 coordinate 171,016, forward strand.
GTCGGCGCCACCCGGGGTGACCTCGGCGCCAGAGGGGGTGACCTCGGCGGGGGTGGGGGTGCTGCCGAGGGCCGCGTGGACCCTGGCCAGGACGTCGTCGCGGGCGCTCACTTCGCCTCCCCTTCCTCGGACGTGTTCGGCTTCTCCCGCTTGGCCCACTGGTGCCGGAACGACTCCGCGGGGGGCGCCGGGATGTCGCGGCTCTGGGTCCAGCCGGCGCCGAGGCCCGGGAGCTTCCCGATCACCCGGTCCCGCCCCGCCGCAAGCCGCCCCAGCGGGAGCCCGCGTTCGAGCAGGCCCATGCGCGCGCCGTCGGACATGGCCCAGGAGGCCCCCGCCATGGCGAGGTCGAACTGCGAGGGCAGGTGCCGCGCCCCCGGCTTCGAGCGCCGGGCCTCGACGTCCTCGCCGCGCAGGTGCACGAGGATCTCGGGGATGTTGATCTTCACCGGGCATGCGTCGAAGCAGGCCCCGCACAGCGAGGACGCGTACGGCAGCGACTTGTTCTCCTCCGCCTCGACTCCGGTGAGGAGCGGCGAGAGGATCGCGCCGATCGGCCCCGGGTAGGTGGAGCCGTAGGCGTGGCCACCGGTCCGCTCGTACACAGGGCACACGTTCATGCACGCCGAGCAGCGGATGCAGTGCAGGGCCGACCGGCCGTGCCTGTCCGCGAGTGCCCGGGTCCGCCCGTTGTCCAGCAGGACGACGTGGACGTCGGTGGGCCCGTCGCCCGGCGTCGCCCCGGTCCATAGGGACGTGTAGGGGTTCATCCGCTCCCCAGTCGAGGAACGCGGGAGCAGCTGCATGAACACTGCGAGGTCCTCGGCGCGCGGCAGGACCTTCTCGATGCCCATGACCGTGATGAGCGTCTCCGGAAGGGTCACGCACATGCGCCCGTTGCCCTCGGACTCGACGACGCCGAGCGTGCCTGTCTCGGCGATGCCGAAGTTCGCCCCCGAGATGGCGACCCGCGCGGAGAGGAACTTGGCCCGCAGGTGCGCGCGGGCGGCCATCGCCAGGCGGCGCGGCTCGTCGGTGAGGGCGGGGTCCACGTCCGGCATCTCGGCGAGGAAGATGTCGCGGATCTCGGTGCGGTTCTTGTGGATCGCGGGGACGAGGATGTGGGACGGCTTGTCGTGCCCGAGCTGGACGATCAGCTCGGCGAGGTCCGTCTCGTAGGCGGCGATGCCGCGCTCCTCGAGGTACTCGTTGAGCCCGATCTCCTGGGTGGCCATGGACTTGACCTTGACTACCTCGGTCGCGTTCCGCTCGCGGACGAGGCCCTCGACGATCCGGTTCGCCTCCGCTGCGTCGCGGGCCCAGTGCACCGTGCCGCCGCGGGCCGTGAACTGCTCCTCGAACTGCGCCAGCAGCTCCGGCAGGCGTTCCATGGCCTCGGCCTTGATCGCCGAACCGGCCTCGCGAAGCTCCTCCCAGTCCGGCAGTTCGGAGACGACGCGCAGGCGCTTGTCCCGGATCGTGTGGGTCGCGTGGCCGAGGTTGGCGCGCAGCTGGGCGTTGCCGAGCTCGCGGTGGGCGGCCTTGGGGAAGGATTCGAGGGCGGAGATGTTGCCGAAGCCGCGCGGCGGAACAGCCGGGATACCGAGGCCCACGGTCGTCATCGCGCACCCCCCTTCGCGCCAGCCGGCTGGCCGGCGAGCGCGAGCTCGCCATCGACCCTGAGCGGGTTCTCCCTCGTCGAGGCGAGCACCTCCGCGAGGTGCACGGTCCGCACGGGGCGGCCCTGCGCCGTCGTGCGCTTCTCGCGGGAGAGGCCGCCGCCGATGTGCATGAGGCAGGACGCGTCCCCGCCGGCGCACGCCTCGGCGCCGGTGCCGCAGATGTTGGCGACCTTGTCGGCGAGCATCGCCGAGGAGACGTCCGCGTTCTTCACCGAGAACGTGCCGCCGAAGCCGCAGCACTGCTCGGCCTCGGGGAGGTCGACGACGTCCAGCGCCTCGACGGTCGAGAGCAGGGCGCGCTGCCGGTCGCCGAGGCGAAGCAGCCGCATGCCGTGGCACGACGGGTGGTACGTGATGGTGCCCGGGAGGTAGGAGCCGAGCTGGGCGGCGGCGTCGGTGACGCCGAGGACGTCGGTGAGGAGCTGGGCGAGCTCGTAGGTGCGGGCACCGACAGCGTCGGCCCGCGCGGCGAGCGTGCTGTCGGCGCCCTTCACGCCGTGCTCGCTGCGCTCCTGTGCCCAACGCGCCACCATCGAATGCTGGTGCTTCACCGACGCGACGCAGGAGCCGGAGGGCGCGACGGCGACGTCGTACTCCCCCGCCTCGAAGCCGGACTCGAAGGTGCGGACGTGGTTCGCGACGACAGGGAGCGCCTCGGGAAAGTAGCCCGAGTTGACGTGCATCTGGCCGCAGCAGGCCTGTCCGGACGGGAACACGACATCGTGCCCCAGCCGCTCCAGGATCTCCACCGTGGCCTGCGCGACGCGGGGGTACATCGCGTCCACGATGCAGGTCGCGAAGAGCGCGATTCTCATGGTGTCCTCTCTCAGCCCGGGATGACCTCGGGCCATGTGGTCTGACCATACCATAGCGATGTGTGGGCAATCACACCACACCGCCCGGGCGGACGGTGTGGTGTGAGGGGCGCGTCAGGGGCGCGTCGCCGCCGCCAGCAGCTCGAGGATGTGGCGGTAGGGGCGCTCGGTGGCGCGGGTGAGCCCGATCTCGCACGTGCGGTTGCTCGAGGCGTACTCGGCGAAGCGGCCGCCGCGCGCCTGCTCGGCCTCCTCGATCCCGGCTGCCTCCGGCGCGGTGGCCGAGGCGGTCAGCTCGGGGTGCAGGAGCCCGCGGTCGCCCGCGAAGCCGCAGCATCCGGCCGCGAGCGGCGTGAAGACCTCGTCCGCGATGTGGGCGGCGATCGCGGCAAGCGACGGCGTGGTCCCGGCGATCGTGCCCGAGCAGGTCGGGTGCAGGGCCACCGAGGGGATGCGGGAGCGCACCTCGAGCCGGGACAGGAGGCCGGCGGCGAACTCGGTCGCGTCGACCACGCGCAGCGCGGCGGCCGCCGGCAGGGCCTCCGTAGCCGAGTGCAGCATGACCGCGAGCCCCTCCGCGCAGGAGGAGGCGTCGACGACGACGGGGAGCCGCCCGCCGTCGCTCGCCTCGACGAGGGCGGGCACGACGACCGAGCGCGTGTGCTCCCAGCCCGAGGTCATGCCCTTGGACTTCCACGGGGTGCCGCAGCACATCGAGCCGAGCCCCTCCGGGGTGCGCAGGCGGACGCCCGCGCGGTCGCACACGTCCAGGAACGCCCCCGACGCCCCGCCGGGGTGGCCGCCGTCCTCGGGGCCGAACATCGTGCCGATGCACGCGGCGAAGAGCACGGCCTCCGCGGCGTCGTCCTGCCGGCGGGGACGCGGGGAGCCGCCGCCCGGCAGGCCGCCGTCGTACATCGGGATCCCGTCGCCCAGGAGCTTCCGCGCCAGGCGCGTGGCACCCTCGATCGGCGCGGAGGGCAGGGCGGCGGCCGCGCTCAGCGCCGCCCCGCCCACGCGGGAGGCCGCGCCCCAGGCGTGCGCCGCGCCGTTCCAGGCGGCGGACTCGACGCGGCCGGCGGCGTCGGCGCGGAGCCGGCGCACGAGGTCGCCGGTGTTGATGCCCACGGGGCAGGCCGTGCCGCACATGCCGTCGACGGCACAGGTCGAGACGCCGTCGTAGTCGTAGCCGTCCATGATGGCCTGCGCGAGCTCCTCGCGGCCCTCCGCGCGGGCCTGCTCGGCGTCGCGGCGGAGGGTGATCCGCTGGCGCGGGGTCAGGGTCAGGGAGCGGGACGGGCAGACCGGCTCGCAGTACCCGCACTCGACGCAGCGGTCCACCTCATCCTCGACGGTCGGGGTGACCTTGAGGTCGGCCAGGTACGAGCGGGGGTCGTCGGAGAGGACGGAGCCGGGGTTGAGGATGCCGCGCGGGTCGGCGAGCCGCTTGACCTCCTTCATGACCTCGTAGAGCTCGTCGCCGAATTGGCGGCGCACGTAGGGCGCCATGATGCGGCCGGTGCCGTGCTCGGCCTTGAGCGTGCCGCCCGCACCGAGCACGAGGTTGACCATCTCCTCGGTGAAGTCCTCGTACCGGCGCGTATCCGGCGTGGAGAAGTCCTCGTTGATCATGAAGTGGAGGTTGCCGTCCTTGGCGTGGCCGAAGATGACGGGGTCCGTGTAGCCGTGCTCAGCCAGGAGCGCGGCGAGGTCATGGGATGTCTGGGCGAGGGCCGGCACGGGCACAGCGATGTCCTCGAGCAGCTGGCTCGTGCCGGACGGGCGCGCGCTCGCGACGGTCGAGTACAGGCCCTTGCGCACCTTCCAGAGCGCCGCCCGCTCCGCGGCGTCCCGGGTCATCGCCACGGGCAGGGCGAGGCCGAGCCCCGCGAAGAGCGCGTCCGCGGAGGCGGCGCGGTCGGCGAGCTCCTCGGCGCTGCCGGCCGTGAACTCGACGAGCAGGGCGGCCGGGTCGGCGAGGTCCAGGGCGCGGATCTGCTCGGGGCAGTCGGGCAGGCGCGCGGAGACGCGCAGGGACACCGCATCCATGAGCTCGGCCGTGTCCGCGCCCGCGGCCACGAGCTCGGGGACCGCGGCGGCGGCCGCGCGCACCCCCGGGAAGACCAGCAGGCCCGCTGCGACGTGCGGCTTGACCTCCACCGTGTCGAACACCGCCTCCGCGACGAACGCGAGCGTCCCCTCGGACCCGACGATGAGGTGGACGAAGATGTCCAGCGGGTCCTCGAAGTCCAGGAACGCGTTGAGGCCGTACCCCATGGTGTTCTTCATCGAGAACTGGTGCCGGATCCGCGCCACGGAGTCTGGGGAGGCGAGGATCCGGCGCCGCAGCCGGGCAAGCCCCTCGTGCAGGTCGGGCTCGCGTGCGGCGAAGACGGACGACGCCGCGGGGTCGCCCGAGTCGATGACCGTCCCCGAGGGCAGGACGAACCTCAGGGACGCGAGGGTCCGGTAGGTGTTGGCCTCGGTGCCACAGTGCATGCCCGAGGAGTTGTTCGCCACGACGCCGCCCACCGTGCAGGCGATCTCGCTGGCTGGGTCCGGCCCGAGCGCGCGGCGGTGGCGGGCCAGGCGGGCATTGACGGCGCGCACCGTCGCGCCGGGCTGCACGCGCACACGATTCCCTCCATCGAGCACCTCGATGCGGCCGAAGTTGCGGCGGGTGTCCGCCAGGACGCCGGCGGTGATCGCCTGGCCCGAGAGGCTCGTGCCGCCGGACCGGAACGTCACCGGGGTATCGTGGCGTGCGGCGGCCGCGAGCAGGCGCGCCACGTCCTGGTCCGTGCGGGGGGCTGCGACGACGCTGGGCACGAGCAGGTAGTGCGAGGCGTCGTGCGCCTTGGCGTGGAGGTCCAGGGGCCGGGTCGTCACGGCATCGGCTCCGAGCGCGGCGGCGAGGTCGTCGGCGAGCAGGTTCCGAGGTGCGGCCGCGGGGGAGGCGGCCGCGAGCCGCGAGCCAGCGAGGCGGGCGCTCGTCGTCGTGCGCATGGTCATGGAGGTCCTCCCGGACGGGCGGCGGGGATGTGGTCAGACCATGCAACCACACCTGTGCCTCTTGTCACAAGGACGGGAATGTGTGCTAGGTTACGTGGTCGGACCACGAAGGTCCGACCACATCGGCGCCAACGTCGCCGTCGCCCCGGTTACCACTCCGCAGGAGCCCGCATGACCTTCACCCCCGTGACCGATCCGGTAGCCGGCAGTGTTGCCGTCTCCGCGCTGATCGGCCTCATCCCCCTCCTCACGTTCTTCGTGCTGCTCGCCATCGTGCGCACCTCCGCCCATGTGGCCGGGGCCTTCGCACTGCTCGCGGCGCTCGTCGTCGCCGTGGTGGCCTACCAGATGCCCGCCCCGCTCGCCGGGCTCGCCGCCACCCAGGGCGCGGTCTTCGGCGCGTTCCCGGTCTTCTGGATCGTCCTCATGGCCGTCTGGCTCTACCAGGTGACGGTCCTCAGCGGGCGGTTCGAGGACTTGCGCCGCATCTTCGACCGGATCGGCAACGGGGACCTGCGCATCCAGGCGATCCTCATCGCCTTCTGCTTCGGCGGCCTCCTCGAAGCCCTCGCCGGGTTCGGCGCGCCCGTGGCGATCACCGCGACCATGCTCATGGCCATCGGCCTCAAGCCGCTGCGCGCCGCCGCCACCGTGCTCGTCGCCAACACCGCGCCGGTCGCGTTCGGCGCCATCGCGATCCCGATCACCACCGCCGGCGCCCTCACGGGCATCCCCGCGGACCACCTCGGCGCCGTCGTGGGACGCCAGACCCCGCTCCTCGCCTTCGTCGTCCCGCTCCTGCTCCTGCTCCTGGTCGACGGCGTGCGTGGCCTCCGCGACGCCTGGGCCCCGGCGCTCGTGACAGGCATCGCCTTCGGCATCGCCCAGTTCCTCTGCTCGAACTACTTCTCCTACGAGCTCACGGACGTCGTCGCCTCCCTCGTCGGCCTCGGCGCGGCGATGGCGTTCCTGCGCGTCTGGCGGCCCCGCGGGGCCGCGGAAGCCCGCGCGCGCCTCGGCGTCCCCGCCGCCGTCCCCGCCGGACCCGGCGCGGCAGACGCCACGCTCACGCCCGCCCGCACCTGGATGGCACTGTTCCCCTACCTCCTCGTCATCGTCGTGTTCTCCGTCTCGAAGCTGTGGCGATTCGGCCTCGACATCCCGGCGGCCCTCGCCGCGACCGACCTCAAGGTCAACTGGCCCATCCTCCACGACGCCGTCCTCGGCGCCGACGGGAAGCCCCTCTCCTCGACCGTGTACACGTTCCAGTGGCTCTCGGGCCCCGGCACGATGCTCTTCATCTCGGGGCTCATCATCGCGCTCGTGTATTCGCTCAACGACGGCCGCGGCCGCTACCGCCTCAAGGTCTCCGACGCCCTCGCCGAGCTGTGGCGCACGGCCGTCAAGATGCGCTTCGCCGCCCTCACGATCGTCCTGGTCCTCGCCCTCGCGTACGTCATGAACCTCTCCGGCCAGACCGTCGCGATCGGCACGTGGCTCGCCGGCGCGGGCGGCGCGTTCGCGTTCCTCTCGCCCATCCTCGGCTGGATCGGCACCGCCGTGACCGGCTCCGACACCTCCGCGAACGCCCTGTTCGCCAAGCTCCAGCAGACCGCGGGCCAGCACGCGGGCATCGACCCCGCACTGCTCGTCGCGGCGAACACCTCCGGCGGCGTCGTCGGCAAGCTCATCAGTCCGCAGAACCTGGCGATCGCCGCGACGTCCGTGGGCATGGACGGGCAGGAGTCCACCATCCTGCGGAAGGTCGTGTGGTGGAGCCTGGGCATGCTCCTGGTCCTGTGCACGCTCGTGTTCCTCCAGTCCACCCCAGTCCTCGGATGGATGCTGCCGTAGCCCCTCCGGCCTCCTCCACGCACGACGGCGAGCCCCCGCCCCCCGGTGCCCAACGCGCCGGCGACGGGGGCCGGCGTCGTCCGTCCCGGGCCCCGGTACGGAAGAATGGACCCCATGTCTGAAACCGCCACCGGCCGCGCCCACGACGTGGTGCTGCGCCACATCGAGAACAGCCTCCGCTCGGGCGAGCTCAAGCTCGGCGACCGGCTGCCGGGCGAGCGCGCCCTCGCGGAGCAGTTCGGGATCTCGCGGGCCTCGGTGCGGGACGCGATCCGCTCGCTGGAGGTCCTGGGCGTCCTTCGCTCGGCCACGGGGTCGGGGCCGAACTCGGGCACGATCGTCGTCTCGGACCCCTCCTCGGCGCTCGGCGTCGCGCTGCGGATGCACGTCGCCAGCCACCACCTGCCGGTCAACGACGTGGTCGAGGCCCGCATCATGATGGAGACGTGGTCCCTCGAGCACGCCGCCGCGGCCCCCTGGACCCCTGACCAGCTCGACGACGCCCGCCGCCTCCTCGACGCCATGGACGACGACGCCCTGCCGTCGCAGATCTTCACCCTCCTCGACGCCCAGTTCCACGTGGCCCTGAGCGCCCTCGCCGGCAACGTCGTGGTCAGCACGATGATGGAGTCGCTGCGCGAGGCCATCCGGGGCTACATCGACGACGCCGTCACGCGCCGCGGCGGGTGGGACGCTGCCGTGCACGTGCTCCGCGAGCACCACCGGGGCATCTTCGAGGCCGTCGAGGCCCGCGACGGCGAGCGCTCCGCACGCCTGGTCCGCGAGCACATCGAGTGGTTCTACCGCCAGGCCCTCTGACGCGGGCCCACCTCCCCCGGCCCCCCACGCCTGCCCCCGGCCCCCCCGGCCTCCCCCCGGCCTCCCCCGAATTGTCGACTTCGCGTGGGTCACCAGCCGTCGCACCCGCGTCAAGCCGACAATTCGCGGGAGGGGCCATTGTCATTGGTCCTCCACACTGTGGATAAGTCGGCCACGTGGACCCGCGGAAGTCCCGGCCGGGCGAGGATGCTCGCATGACAACGCGACTCCCACTGCCCGAGCCGCTGAGGGGCCGGTCCTTCTCGCTCGAGGAGGCCCGTGCGCTCGGCGCGTCGGGCAGCCGCCTCCGCGCCTCCGACCTCGTCATCCCCACGCGAGGAGTCCGCGTCCCCTGGGACGCCGCCCCCTCCCCCGAGGCCACCGTACGGCCGCTCCTGGACGTGATCGCAGGAGGCGTCGCCAGCTTCACGACCGCGGCGCGGATCTGGCAGTTCCCCCTGCCGCTGGCCTTCCAGGACGACTTCTCCGTCCACGTGACGCGGCTCCCGGGGAGGTCCCGGACCGAACGGCCCGGGGTGGTGTGCCATCGGATGAAGCTCGGCCCGGAGGACGTGGTGGACTTCCATGGTCTGGCCGTGACGTCTCCCCTGCGAACCTGGCTCGACCTGTCCGGGGTCCTCTTCCGCGATGACCTCGTGGCGATCGGCGACCACCTCGTCTGCGCCCATCCACCGGACTTCCCGCGGCCCCGCGAGCCCCTCTTCTCCATCGAGGACATCACGGAGTTCCTCGACCGCAAGCACCGCGTTCGCGGGCTCCCGGCCGCGAGGGAAGCGCTGGCGCTGGTGAGGGTCGGCGCCGACTCGGTCCCCGAGACCAAGCTTCGCCTCGCCGTCGTGGACGCTGGCCTGCCCGAGCCCTCTCTGAACCACGTGATCCGCAGACCCGACGGCCGCGCCGTCGCGTGGCCGGACCAGGCGTTCGTCGAGGAACGGGTCGCCCTCCAGTACGACGGCGGCCATCACCGGAGTGCCGACCAACAGGCGAACGACAACTGGCGCAACCGCGCCGTCACGGATGAGGACTGGGACAATGTCGTAGTCTCTGCCCGAGACGTGACGCAGCGCGGGTGGGACGGAGTGGCCCGGTTCATCGGGGAGCGCCTCCGCCTGGCGTCGGCGAAGGCCCGGCGAACCGGGGCGGCTCGGCCGAGGACCGGAACTGCCCCGCAATTGTCGGCTTGACGTGCGTGAGGCGCCCTCGCACCCGCTCAAACCCGACAATTGCGGGGGTGGTGCGGGTGCGGGGGTGGTGCGGGTGCGGGGGCGGGCCGGGGTGGTGCGGGGGGACGGCCCGTGCGCCGGGGATGGGGCCGCCGGGGGGGCGCGTGCGCTCCCGGCGGCCCTAGATGCTGGTGCGGTGGAAGTTGAGGTGGCTCCGCGACGCCGTCGGGCCACGCTGGCCCTGGTACCGATTGCCGTACTCGCCCGAGCCGTAGGGGTGCTCGGCGGCGGAGGAGAGCCGGAAGAAGCACAGCTGGCCGATCTTCATGCCCGGCCACAGCTTGATGGGCAGCGTCGCGACGTTGGAGAGCTCAAGGGTCACGTGGCCCGAGAAGCCCGGGTCGATGAAGCCGGCGGTGGAGTGGGTCAGCAGCCCGAGCCGGCCGAGCGAGGACTTTCCCTCGAGCCTCGCCGCGACGTCGTCGGGGAGGGTCACGGTCTCGTACGTCGAGCCGAGCACGAACTCGCCGGGGTGCAGGATGAACGGCTCATCGCCCTCGACCTCGACGAGCCGGGTGAGCTCCGGCTGCTCCTGCGAGGGGTCGATGTGGGCGTACTTGTGGTTGTCGAAGAGCCGGAAGAACCGGTCGATCCGCACGTCCACGCTGGACGGCTGCACCATGGCGGGCTCGTACGGCGCGAGCTGGATTCGCTGGGCGTCGATTTCCGCGCGGATGTCGCGATCTGAAAGGAGCACGCCTCCCAAAGTACCGCAGCCCGGGGGTCTCCCCACTCCCCTAGCACGGCTGTGACAGGAGCGCGAGGATTGCCGCCTGCGACACGCGGGACTAGTGTTGCAATCGTGACGCAGGTGATCGGCCTCCCGGTCGGTCCGGTGAAAGGACGCTTGCGAATGCCACGATTCCTGACAGCCGTCACCGTGCTGGCCGCCGCGGCCCTGGCAGCTGCAGCGCCAGCCGCGTCCCCGCCGTCGTCCGTCGCCACAGCGCCGGCGGTCGCCGCCCAGCCTGCCGCAGCGCACGACGCCGCCGCCTCGCCGCCGGGGGTCGCGGACCCGGGCGCCGGACCGAGAGCCGTGAAGCTGGCCGCCGCCGAACAGGCCCCGCAGGCCGCTCCCCAGACGGCGTCGACGCCCCCGCCCGTGAAGTCCGTCGACGCCGCGCGCGGCCCGGCTGCCATGGACGCTGGAGTCACTGCCGTCTCGCCGCTGTCTGCGCCCATGGGGGACACGAGCAACCTTGTCCGGGACGACAACTCCGCCCAGGTCCGGGCGGTCTTCGACGCGATCAACGCCTACCGCGCGCAGAAGGGCCTCAATCCCGTCAAGTACCACCTCTCCGTGCAGGACCTCGCGCAGGAGTGGTCGGACAGCATCGCGAGCCGGGAGGTCATCGAGCACCGGGCGTCGTTCTGGACGGACCCGCGGGCCATGAACCCGAACAACGGCGCGGGCGAGGTCATCGCCGTGCGGTGGGACCGGGATGCGGCGCAGCTCGTCGAGTGGTGGAAGTCATCCCCTTCGCACAACGCGATCCTGACCGATCCGCGCCTGAACGTGATCGGCATCGGCATCACGTTCACGAACGGGACGTATCCCGCGACCCCGAACCGGTACGCAATGTGGGGCGTGGTGGACTTCTTCGGGTATACCTCGTTCCCCTCGGGCACGCTCGACGCGCCGAACGGTTCGAGCACCCCGGCGCCCGCACCCTCGCCGAGCCCCAGTCCGACCCTCTCGGCGGGGGGCGTCGCGGTCGCCCAGGCGGACAAGGCCCTGTGCACCCCGCCGGCGCGCTTCATGCCGACCGCCCAGGACATGTCGAAGGCCGCGCTGACAAGCACCGCGGACCTCGTCGCCGTCACCTCGGACGGCACCCTGCGCGCCTACCCCGCGCGCACCGGCGGCTACGGGGCACCCACCGACCTCGGCACCGGATATGCGGACGCGATCACGGTCAACGTCACCGACTGGGACCGCGACGGGCTTTTGGACCTGCTCGTGCAGTGGAAGGACGGCAGGCTCACGCTCCTGCGCGGCCTGCCGGGCGGCGGCTTCGCGGCGCCGGTGACGCTGGGCTCGTCCGGCTGGGAGACCATGACGATAAGCCTCGGCGAGTGGTGCGCGGACAACCGGCTCCCACAGATCCTCGCGGCCGACGGCGCTGGGAACCTGTGGCTGTATCCGAACCGCGGGTTCGGCGACCTCGTGGACCGCGGCCGCCTCGCGACCTCGATGCCCGCCGGCCAGGGGAACGTCGTGGACTTCAGCGGCGACGGGTTCGAGGACCTCGTGGTTCGGCGTTCGGACGGTGCGCTGCTCCTGCACCGCTCGCTCGGGCAGCAGGGGCTCGTGGACGAGGCGCGGGCCATGATCGGGACCGGCTGGTCCTCGATGGGCCCGATCAGGGTGCTGCGCGGGCTCGACGGGCTCAACACGGTCGGCGTCGCCTCGGTCCGCCCGGATGGCGCGCTCGTCTACTGGCCCGTGGCCGGGGGCGCCTTCGGGGCCTCGCGCGTGATCGGGGGCGGCTGGGCCGGGATCCGGCTCGCCCAGTAGCGGGCGCCGGGGCGCGTCCGGCTGCTCAGCCGGTGCGTTCCGGGTCGATTCAGCCGGCCGGCGCTCCTTCGAGGACGGCCTTGAGGCTGTCGAGCTCGTTGACCTCGGACTGCATGGTCTTGTGGATGAGGCCGCCCATGAGCTTCATGACTCCGGTGGGTTCGAAGGTGAGGCCGAAGCTCACGGTCGTAGCGCCGTCGTCCGCGGGAACCAGGAGGAAGACCCCCTGCGGACGGGCTGGGCCGGCAACGACCCGGAACCGCAGCACCTCCCCCGGACGGGCCTCGGTGATCTCGTAGTCGCCGTCGATCTCGCGGCCGCCGGGACCGGCGAGGCGCTGCGCGTACACCGCACCCACCGTCCCCGGGTCCCCGGAGGTGTGGGAGACCGAGCGGACGCTGCGGCGCCAGCGGGCGTTGTTGAGCCCATCCGCGAGGAAGGCGTAGACGTCCGCTGGGGACCGGCGGATCGTGACTGTGTGCTCGGCGGCGACCATGCGTGAACCCTAGGCGCCCCAGAGACCCCCGGCAAGGCCGACCGCCGAGGTCACCCCCACCGACCCCGAGGTCACCCCGTCGCCCCCGAGGTCACCCCGTCGCCCCCATGGGCGCGCGCATGGCGTGCGCAAACCAGTCCTGAGCGTGTTGTAAGCTGGGGGAAGCCTCAGGGCAACGCGGCCGTAGCTCAATGGCAGAGCGCTCGCTTCCCAAGCCAGATACGCGGGTTCGATTCCCGTCGGCCGCTCCACGAACCCCCGGTCCCCGGACCGGGGGTTTTCTCGTCCCGCGCGTCCGCCCGGCACGCCGGACCAGCAGCCCGCCGCGCTAGACCCGGCGCCTGGCTGCCCTCCACAGGACCAGCCCGAGCGCCCCCGCAGCGAGGGCAGGCACGCCGCCGGAGACGAGCATCGCGGCGTGGGCGCCGAGGTGCTCGGCGAGCCAGCCCAGGAGCGGGCCGCCGAGCGCCTGTCCGCCGATGAGCACCATGGTGTACAGGCTCATGACGCGGCCGCGGATCCCCACGTTGGAGCTGGTCTGCACGAGCTGGTTCGCGCTCGTGAGGAACAGGAGGGCGCAGAAGCCCGTGACGGCGACGAGCGCGCAGAAGACCGGAAGCGAGGGCGCCAGCGCGGCGAGCGCCAGCATCGACCCGTGCAGGCCCGCGCCGAGGACCACGGTGCGCAGGCTCAGCCGGACCCTCCGCGCCGAGGCGATCGCCCCGGTGAGCGCCCCGACGGCGACCATGGTGTTGAGGAGCCCGTACCCTGCGGCGCCTACCCCGAAGACGTGCTCGGCGTAGGCGGCGAGGAGCACTGGCAGGCTCATCGCGAACACGGCCACGACACCGGCCAGGGTCCAGGGCCAGCGGATCGTCGGCTTGCGCCACGCGTAGGCGAACGCCTCCCGCAGCATGCCGGGCGACTTGGGCGTGGGCGGGGCGACGGTGAGCTCGTCGCGCCGGAGGGCGCCGAGCGCGCATGCGGTGACGAGGCACGCGACGGCGTTCATCGCGAATGCCCACCCGCCGCCGACCGCGGTGAGGAGCCAGCCGGCCACCGCGGGGCCGATGAGCGCGCCGAGCTGGAAGGTCGTGGAGTTCACGCTGATCGCGTTACGCAGGTACGCGGGCCCGACGAGCTCGTTGACGAAGACCTGCCGTGCCGGCTGGTCCAGCACGGTGACCATCCCGAGCAGGAGCGCGATGCCGTACACGTGCCAGACTGCGAGCGCGCCGGTGAGTGCCAGGGTCCCGAGGGCAGCGGCGCACACCGCGGAGGCCACGGCGCAGCCCTGGAGGAGTCGGCGCTTGGAGAAGCGGTCCGCCATGAGGCCGCCCCAGGGCCCCAGCAGGAGCACGGGCAGGAACTGGAGAGCGACGGTGACGCCGACGGCCGTCACCGACCCGGAGAGCTCGAGCACGATCCAGTCCTGGGCGATGCGCTGCATCCACAGCGCGACCACCGCGACGAAGTGCGCGGCGGCGAAGAGGCGGAAGTTCCGCACGGAGAGCGAGATGAAGGTGTGCCGCCACGGGAGCCGCTCGGGCACGACGGCGATCGGTCCGGTCGGCGGGATCGCGGCGGGGCGGCGGTGGGGCGTGGAGGCGGTGCAGTGGTTGTCCGACGTGGTTGAGGGCAGGGCTGAGCTGGGCGAGGTCACGGAGGAGTCCTGGTGTCGTTCGGGAGCGTAAGGCCTGGAAAGTCGACTGCCTCCACGCTAGGCAGGGCCGATTCAATTGCGGAAGGTTATTCCTCCTCTAACTGCTATTGCGGTCCGCAATGCTTTCGGGGAGCATTCCCACCATGTTCGACCCGACCCACCTGCGCAGCTTCCTGGCCGTCGCGGAGAATCTGAGCTTCACGCTCGCGGCCGAGCGGCTGCGCCTGGCCCAGCCCACCGTGAGCCAGCATGTCGCCAAGCTCGAGAAGGCCGCCGGGCGCCTCCTCCTCGTCCGGGACACGCACGGCGTGCGGCTGACGGACAACGGCGACGCGATGGCCGGCTTCGCCCGCACCATCCTGTCCGCGCACGACGACGCCGCGCGCTACTTCCGCGGCGAGGCCATGCGCGGGCGCCTGCGCTTCGGCACGGCGGACGATCTGGCGATCACCGGCCTGCCCCGGATCCTGCGCGAGTTCCGGCGCGCGTACCCCCAGCTGAACCTCGAGCTGACCGTGAGCCAGAGCGACGATCTCCACCGCCGGCTCAAGGCCGGCCAGCTGGACCTCGTGTTCATCAAGTGGGTGGCCGGCGCTCAGGAGGGCACGGTGGTGCGGCAGGACACCTTCTCGTGGGTCGGGGTGGAGGAGACCGCGCTGGACCCGGGCGACCCGGTGCCGCTCGTCGCCTATCCCGCGCCGAGCCTGTCCCGCACGCTCGCGATCCAGGCACTCGAGGCGAGCGGGCGGCGATGGAAGGTCACGTGCAGCACCAAGCAGATCGCGGGCGTCCTCGCGGCGATCCGCGCGGGCCTGGGCGTGGCCGTCATGCCCACGACGCTCGTGCCGACGGACCTGAAGATCATCACCCACCGCTTCGACCTGCCGCCTGTGGGGGACGTCGACTTCACGCTCATCCGCAACCCCCTGGCGAACTCGGCGGCGGTGGATGCCCTCACGGAGGCGATCCTCGGACGCACGCTCGGACGCACGTGAGGCGCACGCCACAGAGGCGGCGCGGCGTCCGGAGTAGAATTGGGCGCGATGAACCGCACAATGTTCAAGTCCAAGATCCACCGCGCCACGGTCACGCACGCTGACCTCCACTACGTCGGCTCGGTGACGATCGACCTTGACCTGCTCGAGGCCGCCGACATCCTGCCCGGCGAACTCGTCTCGATCGTCGACATCACCAACGGCGCCCGCCTCGAGACCTACACGATCGCGGGCGAGCGCGGCTCCGGCGTCATCGGCATCAACGGCGCCGCGGCCCACCTCATCCACGAGGGGGACCTGGTCATCCTCATCACCTACGCCTCGATGTCCGACGCCGAGGCGCGCGAGTTCGTCCCCACGGTGGTCCACGTCGACGCCGAGAACAAGATCGTCCAGCTCGGCACCGACCCGGCCGAGGGGAACGGGGCCGGGATGCTCCGGCCGCCCTTCGCCATCCAGGCACACCTGAACTAGTCCCCCGCCGGACACCGCGGGCAGGCGCTAGGCTGGGGGCCATGCCCCCGAGAAACCGCTTCCCGTCCACGTGCGCACGGGGCCGCCGATGCTAGGCGTCCTCGAGGGCTTCGCCGTCGTCTGGGCCATCATCGGCGTGGGGTGGTTCTGCGCCCGCCAGGGAATCCTGGGCGACGGCGCGCAGGCAGTGCTCAGCAGGCTCTCCTTCTTCGTGGCCAGCCCGGCGCTCCTGCTGGAGACCCTCGCGCGCTCCGACCTGCGGGCCGTCTTCTCCACGCACCTGCTCGTAATCGCGGTGAGTTCCACCGCGATCGGCCTCATCTCGCTCGTGGTGTTCCGCTGGTTCCGCGGGCGCGGCACCCCCGAGGCCCTCATCGCCTCCATGAGCGCCTCCGTCGCGAACTCGGGGAACCTGGGCATCCCCATCTCGGTGTTCGTGCTCGGGGACGCGAGCTTCGTCGCGCCGCTGCTGATCTTCCAGCTGGCCCTCTTCACGCCGTCGTACCTGCTCCTCCTCGACGGCACGACGGCGACCGCGAAGCCTGGGCTGGCCCGCGCGGCGCAGTTCGTGCTCCCCATCGTGACGAACCCGAACATCATCGGCTCGTTGATCGGCCTCGTACTCGCCGGAACACGGTGGACGCCGCCGGAGCTCATCATGCAGCCGATCCACCTCATCGGCGGCGCGGCAATCCCGGCAATGCTCATGGCGTTCGGCATCTCCCTGCACGGCTCGCGGCCCCTGCGCGCGGACGACGGGCGGCGGTTCGACACGGCCCTCGCCTCGACGCTGAAGGTCGTGGTCCACCCCCTCATTGCCTTCGTGTTCGCCCGGTTCGCGCTGGGGCTCGGCGGGCACGAGCTCTTCGCCGCGGTCGTCACGGCCGCACTGCCCACCGCGCAGAACGTCTACATCGCTGCCCAGCGCTACCGCCACGGGATCGTGGTCGCGAAGGACACCGTGCTGATCACGACCGTCGTCGCCGTCCCGGCGATGGCCGGCATGGCGGCGCTCCTCTCCTGACGGCGCTCCCCCTGATGAGGGGGCATTTCCCTGCGTTGCGGGGTCCCGTCCCTACGGCGCCGCCACCAGGTTCGCCGCGAGTGTCCTCGCCACGAACTCCCCCAGCCGCTCATGGCTCCAGCCGCGCTTGAGGACGAGCGTCTCGTAGAGCTCGGCAGAGGTGCACGCGAAGAAGACGTCGGCGATCTCGGCTTCGCTGAGCCCGGGGCGCAGCAGCCCGCGGGCGAGCACGTGCCGGGCGTTGTGCAGCATGCGCCGGTACCGCGCGGCGTCGACCTGTTCCAGCAGCGCCGCCATTTCGTCGTCCCCGCTCGCGGCCGCGTCCCGGATAAGAAGCTGGACCGGGGACCCGATGGGGCTGATCTCGGCGACGAACCGTCCGAACTGCTCCATGAGCGCGTGCGGGTCCGTCGCCTCCTCTTGGGCCGTGTCGGAGCGCTGTTCGGCGGGCACCTCGCCCGAACCGAGGAGGCTCTGGTCCCAGATGGCCCGGACCAGGCCGGGCTTCCCGCCGAAGTTCTTGTACACGAACTCGGGCGAGACGCCAGCGGCCCGCGCGATCTGCGCGATCGTCGTCGCACCGAACCCCTGGGACAGCAGCAGCTCGCGTGCCCGCGCGAGGACCTCGCGCCGCGAGGCCTCGGCGCGCTCTCGCCGGAGGGAGGCGTCGTAGCCGCGGGCGCGGCCGGAGCCGTTGACCGTCTGTGGCACCGGACCTATACTCCAATCAATACAGTTGACTGTATTGAAATTGAGCGTACCAGCCTCCACCTTCCCCAGCACCACAGGAGCACGTCATGGACGCCTCAGGAATCGACCTCCTCCCCGCAGGTCCCGTACGCCGGCTCTTCGAGTCCATCAGCCGCCACGACCTCGACGGCATGGTTGCCTGCTTCGCCGAGGACTACCTCAACGAGACCCCGATCCACCCGGACCGCGGCTTCAGGGGCCGCGAGCAGGTCCGGAAGAACTGGACCTCCATCCTCGCCGGGATCCCGGACCTTGTTCCCTTCGTCGTCCGCGCGACGACGGCGCCGGACGGCATGGTCTGGGTCGAGTGGGGGCAGCGGGGCACCCGACGGGACGGCGTGCCCGTCGATCTCGCCGGCGTCTCGGTCTTCACCCTCCACGACGACCTCGTCTCAGCAGTCCGCTTCTACCTCGAGCCTGTCGAGCACGCATCGGGTGACGTCGACGCCGCCGTCCGCGAGACCACCGGTGTGGGGACGGGAGGCCGGCCATGATCCTCGTCGTCGGCGGCACCGGCCGCCTCGGCCGCGAGCTCGTCGCCCAGCTGCTCAGCCGCGGCGAACAGGTCCGCGTCATGGCGCGCGGCGCCTCCCAGCCGTTCCCCGCCCCCTCCCCCGGCACTCCGGCAGGGAGCCAGGCGGACGACGGCGCCGAGTACCTCCGCGGGGACCTCGCCTCCGAATCCGACTGCCGCCGTGCGGTCGAAGGATGCAGCCAGGTCGTCTTCGCCGCCTCGGGCTTCGGCATCCCCAAGGGCGCCGACGAGCGCAGTGTCGACCGCGACGGCGCGATCCGGCTCGTGCG
Organism: Sinomonas flava; assembly: GCF_039531875.1. NCBI lineage: Bacteria > Bacillati > Actinomycetota > Actinomycetes > Micrococcales > Micrococcaceae > Sinomonas > Sinomonas flava. The sequence continues at coordinate 189,166 of NZ_BAAAQW010000004.1, forward strand.
CGCGGCGGCACAGGCCGGCGTCGGCCATCTGGTGATGATGTCGATGCACGGTGCTGCGCCGGACGCGCCCATCGAGTACCTGCGGTGCAAGGCGGCAGCCGAGGAGGCCACCCGCACCTCGGGCATGGCGTGGACCATTGTGCGCCTCGGAGCCATCCTCGAACAGCGCCTCGACATCATGGGCGAGGGTCTGGCTTCCAAGGGCAAGGTGCCCGTCTTCGGCTCAGGCGAGGCCCCGGTGACCTTCACGTCCGCGCACGACGCCGCGGCCGTCGTCGTGCGCGCCCTGACCGACCCCGCGCTGAGGAACCGCATGATCGAGTGGGGCTCCGCGACGCATACCGCGAACGAGGTCGCAGGGGCGATGATCGCGAAGGCGGGCCGGGGGTCGGTGCAGCGCGTGCCGACGCCGGTGCTCCGCGTCATGGCCGTGGCCGCGAGGCCGTTCTCGCCGTTCCTGGCCCGGGTGGCCGCGGCGGGGGTGTGGGAGGACTCGGGCGACGAGTCCTTCGATCCCGCCCCCGGCCGCGCCGAGTTCCCGGACCTTCCGCTCACGAGCCTGGAGGAGGCTCTCGCGGACATGATGCCCGCCGAGCAGCATGACGCGGGTCACTCCCCGCTAAGCTGAGCCGCATGGCTGAATCGAGCGCGGCGAAGACCAGCACGGCGAAGACGACCGACGAGAAGCTGTCCACCATCCAGAAGGGCTACGTCTTCGAGGGCGCGACCGTGGCCCTCGGGGCGGCGATCGTGGACGGCGAGGTCCGCCCGGAGGCGCAGGTGGGGCTTCCACTGGCCATGATGAACCGGCACGGGCTCGTGGCCGGCGCGACCGGCACCGGCAAGACCGTCACCCTGCACATGATCGCCGAACAGCTCTCCACGGCCGGCGTCCCGGTGTTCCTGGCGGACATGAAGGGCGACCTCACCGGTCTCGCGACTGGCGGGGAGGGCAGCGAGAAGCTCCTGGCCCGTACCAAGGGCCTCGGGCAGGACTGGAAGTCCTCGACCTTCCCCGTCGAGTTCCTCGCGCTCGGCGGCGAAGGCGCCGGAGTGCCCGTGCGGGCGACCATCACCTCGTTCGGGCCGATCCTGCTCTCGCGCGTCATGGAGCTGAACGAGACGCAGGAATCCAGTCTGCAGCTGATCTTCCACTTCGCCGACAAGAACCAGCTCGAGCTGACGGACCTCAAGGACCTGAGGGCCGTCATCCAGTTCCTCACCTCCGCCGAGGGCAAGGACGAGCTCGAGAACCTCGGCGGCCTCTCCAAGGCCACGGCCGGGGTGATCCTCCGCGAGCTCGTCGGGCTCGAGGCCGCGGGGATGGAGAAGTTCTTCGGCGAGCCCGAGTTCGACACCTCGGAGCTCCTCCGGACCGGTCCCGACGGACGCGGGGTCATTACCTGCCTCGAGCTCCCGGGGGTGGCCAGCAAGCCGCTCCTGTTCTCGACCTTCCTGATGTGGCTCCTCGCAGACCTGTTCGAGGACCTGCCCGAGGTGGGCGACGCAGACAAGCCCAAGCTCGTCTTCTTCCTCGACGAGGCGCACCTGCTGTTCAACAACGCGTCCAAGGCGTTCCTCGACGCGATCACGCAGACGGTCCGGCTCATCCGCTCCAAGGGCGTGGGCATCTTCTTCGTGACCCAGACTCCCAAGGACGTCCCGGCCGATGTGCTCGGGCAGCTCGCGAACCGGGTCCAGCACGCACTGCGCGCCTTCACGCCCGAGGACGCGAAGGCGCTCAAGGCCACCGTGTCCACGTTCCCCGTGAGCGACTACGACCTCGGGGAGGTCCTCACCTCCGCAGGGATCGGCGAGGCCGTCATCACCGTGATGAACGAGAAGGGCGCCCCGACCCCCGTGGCCCTCACGCGCCTGCGCGCTCCCGAGTCGAAGATGGGCCCCTCGGACCCCGCGCTCGTGGCGAGCGCCGTCCAGGCCTCGCCGCTCCTCGCGCGGTACGGGACCGCCGTCGACAATGTGACCGCCTACGAGAAGCTCCAGCAGGCCGCGGAGCAGAAGCAGGCGGCTGAGCCCGCCGCACAGACCGGTGCGCCCCTGCCGCCCCCGCCGCCGCTCCCCTCGCCGAACCTCGAGCCCCCCGCCCCGCGGGACGCGGACCGACGGGACGGCGAGGGGCACGACGGCGAGAGGCACGACGACGGCGGCGTCCTCGGCGACGTCGTGGGCAGCTTGGGCGGTGCCCTGGGCGGCGGGCTGAAGTCGATGGCCCGCTCCTTCGGGACCCAGCTGGGCCGCGAGCTCATGCGCGGGATGTTCGGCACGTCCTCACGCCGGCGGCGCCGCTAGCCGTCCCCGCCCTGGGTGTGCGCCGCCCTGGACGCGGCCCCGCCCCGCGTTCGTAGGCCCCGCCCGCGTTGGTAGGCTGGGGCGAGTGCAGAAGAGTCCCGCCCTCCTCAGGGTCGCCGCCGCATGGCTGCTGGCCCTCGTGGTGGCGATTGTGGGCTCGGTCGTAGCCGTGCGGACGGTGAAGTCCACAGTCTCCGGGCCCGAGCAGCCCGTGCGCAGCTACATTGCCGCCCTCCAGGCCGGCGACGGCGCCCGCGCCCTGGGCGTCCTCCGCGCCCAGGTCCCGCCCGGCAGCCCGGCGCTCCTCGACGGGACGCCGCTGCGCGACTCGATGAGCCGGGTGCGGGACCTCGCGTTCGAGACCACCGAGTCCGACGACGACCACGCCTCCGTGACCGTCCACTACACCGTGGACGGCGGCCGGCACGACAGCAGCTTCCGGCTCGAGCGGGCTGGCACCGACTGGCTGTTCTTCCCCCGCTGGCAGATGGTCCGCGGCACGCTCCCCACGCTCCAGGCGACCGTGGTGAACTCCGCGCGGGCCACCGTGAACGGCGTGGCCGTGAACATGCCCGGCGGAGCCAACGCGTTTCCCGTCTTCTACCCCGGCTCGTACGTGGGCTCGCTCCCGGGCGAGCAGTTCGCGGCCGAGCCGAGCGCCGTCGTCGTGAGCGGCACGAGCGGGACGCCGGCAATGAGCCTCGCGACCAAGGCGACGCCCCAGCTCGTCGAGTCGATCGAGACCAAGGTGCGCGGCTACCTGGACGAGTGCGCCCGCACGGCCACGCAGCAGCAGCGGCTCCAGCCGGACTGCCCCTTCGCCCTGGCCACGAACAGCCGTATCCAGGACGGAACCATCCAGTGGAGCGTCGAGACGTACCCCAAGGTCTCCGTCGAGCCGTTCGAGGGCCACTGGGTCGTGGCCCCGCTGACCGGCACGGCACGGCTCAAGGCCACCCAGATCAACCTCTTCACCGGCGCGCGCCAGCCCCTCGACGAGGAGCTCGGCTACGATTTCTCGGCCCGCCTCGACGTCACCGACACGGCCATCACGGTCACGCCCCAGTTCAAGTAGGTCACGCAGCCGGCCCTCTGGGGGTCACCTCCTGAGGGTCACCTCCTGGGGGTCACCTCTTGGGGGTCACCTCCTGCGTCAGTCCATGCCGCGGAGGTCCAGCGTGAGGGCCGAGTCCGCCCCGTCCTGGAGCACCACCGGGATGCCCCAGTCCTGCTGGTACAGGTGGCAGGCGGCGTGGTCCGGGATCTCCTCGCCGGGCGCGCCGTCGCAGGCCGCGGCACGGGCCGTGATGTGCAGGACGCCCTCGGCGATCTCGGGGTTGAGCTCGAGCGTGCGCGCGAGGCCCTGCGACGTCCCAGTGCCGCCGAGCAGCAGCTCGGGCGGAGTCGCGGACACCTTCAGCTGGGTCGGGTCGCCCCACCGGTCGTCGAGCTTCTGCCCAGTAGGTGCGGCGAAGCGCACGTTCAGGTCGAGCGGGCCGGAGGCGACTGCGGTGCGGGGGCGCTGCGTCTGGCGCTCGCCCTCGTCGACCTGGTGCGCCTCCTTCGGAAGCGGCACGAGGACCAGCTCATGCCGGTTCGTCTCGGTCACCAGCAGCAGAGGCTCGCCGTCCTCGGGCACGACGACGACCACGTCCGCGGGCTCCGCGAGTCCCCTCGCGAGCGTGGAGACGGCGCCGGTCGTGGGCTCGTACCGGCGCACGGCGCCGTTGTACGTGTCCGCGATGGCGACCGAGCCGTCGGGAAGGACCGTCACGCCGAGCGGGTGCTGGAGGCGGGCGGTGTCCGAGTCACCGTCGCGGAAGCCGAAGTCGAAGAGCCCCTTGCCCACGGCCGTCTCGACGACGACGTCCCCGTTCCGCCCCGATGCGCCGAGGCGCAGGCGGCGCAGCGCGGACGTCTCGGAGTCGGCGACCCAGAGGTCCCCGGAAGGGTCGACGGCGAGCCCGGACGGCTGCGCGAACCACGACTGCGGCCCGGAGCCGTCGAGGAGTCCTTCGAGGCCCGATCCGGCGAGGATCGCGACCTCGTTGGTGAGGGGGTCGAACGTGAAGATCTGGTGCGTGCCGGCCATCGCCACAACCGCCTTGCCGAGCTTCTCGCTCCACACGACGTCCCATGGCGAGGAGAGCGAGACGCCGGCGCCGTGCCCGAGGTAGCCGATGTCCTCGGCGTCGCCGGCGTACACGTCGTGGGGTGCCCCTGAACCGTCCGACGGCGAGCCGGCCGCCGCGGTGGCGGGAGCGCCGGCGTCGTCCTTCCCGGCCTTGGCCCACGTGCCTGCGCCGTCGCCGTCCACCCGGGCGGGGCCGGCGTCGAGGAGCCGCTGGATGCCGTTCCCGGCGAGGGTCTGGACGTAGCCGGAGCTGAGGGTCACGCCGCGGAGCCGGTGGTTGACCGTGTCCGCGACGATGGCCTCGTAGCCGGTCTGCCACGCGACCGACGCCGGCAGGACGGCGATACCCTGCGGCTCGTTGAACTGGGCGACCTCGGCCTGACCGTCGAGGTGCCCCTTCGTGCCGGAGCCGATGACCCGCTCGACCGTGGTGAGGTCCGGGCGCAGCTCGACGAGGCGGTGATGGCCGGTGTCGGCGACGAGGTAGTTGCCGTTGGGCAGCGGCACGGCCTGGCCGGGGAAGCGGAGGGTGCCCGCGGTGGGCTCGGGCGCGACGTAGGGGCCGTCGCCGCGGTGGAGCGTGCCCTTGGCCTCGTGTTCGGCCACGAGCTCCTCGACCAGCACGCCGAGGCCGCCGCCGTGGCCCTCCCCGGACAGGTGCGCGACGATGTAGCCCTCGGGGTCGACGACGACGAGGGTCGGCCACGCGCGCGCCGTGTATGCCTGCCAGGTGAGCAGCTCCGGGTCGTCGAGGACCGGGTGGTGGATCTCGTACCGCTCCACTGCGGCCGCGAGCGCCACCGGGTCCGCCTCGTGCTCGAATTTGGGCGAGTGCACGCCGACGGTGACCAGGACGTCGCTGTACTTCTCCTCGAGCGGGCGCAGCTCGTCGAGGACGTGGAGGCAGTTGATGCAGCAGAAGGTCCAGAAGTCGAGGAGCACGATCTTGCCCCGCAGCGCCGCGAGGTCCAGCTCCTTGCCACCCGTGTTGAGCCAGCCCCGGCCGCCGAGCTCGCTCGCGCGGACGCGACGGGCGGTGCGCACGGAGTCAGCGCGCAGGGCTCCGGCGCTGTGCTGGTCCTCAGTGGATTCTGCGGTCACGGGCACTCCTCATGCATGGTGGAACGGGGCCTTAAGCGGCAACCCCATTATCCCGGGCTTTCTTCCCCACGTTACGCCGCGCGTCGCCGGCAGCCGCACGCCGAAGTCACCCCGTATGCGCCCGAAGTCACCCCGTATGCGCCCGAAGTCACCCCCACCGACGCCGATCCGGCACCACACCCGGTGACCTCGGCGCCACACCCGGTGACCTCGGCACCACACCCGGTGACCTCGGCGGGGAGGGTGCCTACTGACCCCGCGAGCGATCGCGCTCGTTGAGTCGGGAGAACATCGCGTTGTACGCCTCGAGCTCGGCCTCGTGGTCGCGGTCCGCAGCGCGGTCGCGGCGCCGCGTCTCCCGGGCATCCGAGGTAGACCACATGACCGCCACCCCGATGGCCACGAAGAGCGTCGGGATCTCGCCGATTCCCCAAGCCACGGCGCCGCCGGCCTGCTGGTCGGCGATCGCGGAGGGCCCCCACGTCCGCCCCAGATTGCCGAAGTACCCGGGCTCGAGCAGGATGTCGGAGCCCATGATGGCCACCCCGAAGAACGCGTGGAACGCCATGGTCGCGAACAGCAGCAGGAGCCGCAGCGGGTATGGGGCACGGCGCGGAAGCGGGTCAGAGCCGATCATCGTCAGCACGAAGATGTACCCCGTGAGCGTGAAGTGCAGGTTCATGAGCTCGTGGCCCACGTGGTCGCGCATGGCGTACCCGAAGATGTCCGAGTAGTAGAACAGGATGATCGACCCGGCGAAGTTCGCGGCGGCGAAGAGCGGGTGCGTGACAAGCTGCGACCACTTGGAGTGCACGAACACGAGGATCCACTCGCGCAGCCCGCGGCTGCCGTCGCCGCGGGGCGTGAGGGCCTTGAGTGCGAGCGTGATCGGGGATCCGAGCACGAGGAAGATCGGCGCGACCATCGTGAGCATCATGTGGTCCACCATGTGCGCGGAGAACAGCACGCGCCCGTACACGGCCGGCGGTCCGCTCGTGATGTAGGTGAGCGCGGCAAGCCCCACGAACCACGTCAGCGCCCGCGCCCACGGCCACGAGTCCCCGCGCCGCACCACCTTGACGATCCCGAGCGCATACGTGACGGCGCCGAACAGTGCCACGGCGACCCAGAGCCAGTCGGCGCGCCACTCGGTCAGCCAGCGTGCCGGGGTGAGCTCGGGCGGGAGCTCGTATCCGGTGAGGATGAAAGCCGGCGAGGCGTCCGGGGCATAGGTCGTCGGTTCGGGCGGCGCAGAGCGCGACAGGGCGACCGCGACCCCGGACACCGCGCCCATCACGACCAGCTCGACGCCGATGAGCTGCCACAGCACCCGGCGCGCCGACGCCCCACGGCCCAGCTGCGGGATGACCCACTGGCGGTGCATGAAGCCGATCCCGCCGAGCACGAGGGCGAGGGCCGTCTTGACAAGGATCAGCTGCCCGTACGCGGAGCCGACGAGGTCGCCGAGGTTCGGGAGCCGGATCAGGGCGTTGATGACGCCGGACGCCACGACGAGCAGGAACGCGAACAGCGCGAGCGCGGAGAACCGCCGCAGCGCGGCCTCGGTCGCGTCGGAGGCACGCACGACGGCGCGTCCCCCGCTCCCGCCGGCCGGGGCGGAACCCGGGCGGTCCGCACCGCCGGCGAGGGTCCGTCCGAGCAGGGCCAGGACGCCGACGCCTCCGAGCCACAGCGAGGCGCCGACGAGGTGCAGGCCGAGGGAGTTGATGGCGCCCTCGTGGTCGCCGGCGCTGGCGGAGTGCCCGATCAGCGCGAGCGGGACGAGGCCCCCGAGAGCGAGGAGCCCGGTGAGGGCGAGGCCCGTGAGCGATCGGACCGCGAACAGGAGGGTCGCCACGACTGCCGCGATGATCACCATGGTGAGCCACGCGCGCCCGACGTCCAAGTCGGTCATGAAGAAGACCAGCTGCTTGGTGTAGTCGGCGCTGCCGGAGAGGGGCTGCCCCACGAGGTCCGAGTGGGTCAGGACGAGGACGGCGATTGCGCTGATCGTCCAGACGATGGCGCCCGCGGTGGCGATGCGGAGGGACCGCGTGAAGGCCGGGTGCTCCTCGGCGTCGTCGTGCCCGTGGTCGGTACGCCGTCGCGAGGGGTAGCGGGGCAGGACGCCCACGGCGAAGGTGATCCCTCCGATCACCAGCGCGAGGGAGACGTTGAGCACCGCCTTAGCGACAGGGAGGCCCCATCGAACGAGGGCGCCCGGGTCGAGCACCTGCCGCGGATCGGCCGCCCCCGAGAAGAGGAGCCCTGCAGCAAGCGCCGCCAGCACCGCGACGCCGGCTCCGATCGCCCAGCCGCGCACGGGTCCGCCCGTGGCGGTGTCGTGGGCGGACGGACGGACGGGAAGAGCAGAACGAGGCACCTCTCCATTCTCCCCCACCGGCTTGGGGCGGATCTCCACTCCCGGGTGGGGTGGTTAACGCCCTCAGGGGGCAGCGGTGCCTCCCGCCGCCCCCTGAGAAGGGAAAGCCTTACTTGCCGGACGCTGCGGCCTTGAGCTTCGAGCCCGCGGTGAGCTTGACGCTGTAGCCGGCCGGGATCTCGATGGCGGCGCCGGTCTGGGGGTTGCGGCCGGTGCGGGCGGCACGCTCAGTGCGCTCGACGGCGAGCCAGCCCGGGATGCTGACCTTCTCACCGTTCGCGACGGAGGTCTCGAAGACCTCGAACAGTGCGTCGAGCACACCGTTGACGGCGGTCTGGCTCAGGCTGGTCTTGCCAGCAACCTCTGCAACCAGCTCGCTGCGGTTCTTAGCCATGTGTCCTCCTGGACGTGTGGATTGTTCGTGCCAGTCCCCGCGCGGCTTTCGCCCGGGGCCTGCTGTTACCGCAACTTACCAGTTGGGAGTCGTGACGCCAGCAGAAACCCGCGTGTTTCCGCGGTTTTTCGGGCATTTTCCCTTCTCGAGCACACCCAGCACCCCTTAACCGAGGGCTCAAGTCCCATATTTGACCCCGGAACGGCGCCGGACAGTACCGTGGCACTGTGACCGACTCCACGCCCCTGAACGCGGGGCAGTTCGCCCTCCTCGAGGCATGGTTCGGGGAATGGGAGGTGCTTGAGGACCTCTCGTGGGGGGTCCAGGGCATCCACGTCCTGCGGGTGCGGACGGGGCGCGGGACCGCCGTCGTGAAGGCGTCCGACACGGGCCACCACATCCAGCGGGAGGTCCGGGCGCACCGCCGGATGACGGCGCCGCTCGCCTCGCAAGAACCGCCGCGGGCGTCCCGGCTCCTCCACGCCGACACCCGCGCAGGCGTCCTCGCCACGACGTGGCTGCCCGGCCGCCTCGTCGAAGGGAGCGCCCACGAGCGGTCCGAGGAGGCGTTCCGCCAGGCCGGCCAGCTCCTCTCGCTCGTCCACGTGCCCGGCGAGAAGACAGTCAGCTATGACCCCGCGGCGCTGAACAAGGTCGGCGACTTCCTCGCCCGCGCCGGGGGCCTGGCCCCCGCAGCCCACCTGCGCGCCGTCGAGCGCGCGGCACACGCGCACAGGCCCGAGCCCCGGCGCCTGTATGCGACCCACGGCGACTACACACCGCGCAACTGGCTCCTGGACGGCGACCCGTCCGCCGGCGGGACCCTGTCCGTCATCGACTGGGGCCGCGCCGGGTACCGGCCGTGGGTCACCGACCTCGTCCGGCTCGAACACCAGTGGTTCGAGCCGGACCGGCAGGGGACGCACGACGCCGCGCGGCTGCGGGCGGCGTTCTACGCCGGGTACGGCCGCGACCCGGCCCAGGAGCCGGGCTCATGGCGCCTCGACAACATCCTGCAGTCGCTGGGGACGATCGTGTGGGCCCACGACGTCGGCGACCCTGCGTTCGAGGAGGAGGGTCGGCGCATGCTGGCGCGTGTCGTGGACTGGCTCGCCTGAGCCGGCTGTCCCGACCCCAGAGCACCGGCCTCGCCCCGGGCGTCACCTCGCGTCGGGCCGGTGCCCCTGCTTCGCCAGCTGGATCTGCTCGTAGACGTGGTGCCGGAGCTCGGTGAAGCGCGGCAGGGCACGGGTCTCGAGCTGGTCGCGCTCGGCGGGCAGGTCGATCACGAGGTCCTCCTGCACCACCGTCGGCGAGGACGAGAGCATGATCACGCGCTGGCCCAGGTACACCGACTCGTCGATATCGTGCGTGACGAACAGGACCGTGACGCCGAGGTCCTTCCAGATCCGCCGGATGAGGTCCTCGAGGTCGGCACGGGTCTGGGCGTCGACTGCTGCGAAGGGCTCGTCCATGAGGAGCACCTCGGGCTGGTACGCGACCGCACGCGCGATGGCCACGCGCTGCTGCATGCCGCCCGAGAGCTGCCACGGGTACGACCGCGGGACGTGGGCAAGGCCCACGGCCTCGAGGGCCTGGCTGACGAGCTTCTCCCGCTCGGCTTTCGGAACGCCGGCGTTCTTGAGCGGGAGCTCCACGTTGTCCTTGACGCGCAGCCACGGGAACAGGGACCGGCCGTACTCCTGGAACACGACAGCCATCTTCTTGGGCGGCCCCGTGACCTTCTTCCCGTCCAGGACCACCTCGCCCTCGGTCGTGGAGAGCAGGCCGGCGATGCACTTGAGCAGGGTGGTCTTGCCCGAGCCGGACGGCCCGACGATGCACGCGAGCTCGTTGTGGCCGAGGTCGAACGTGAGGTCTCGGACGGCCTCGACGGGGCCGGCGTCCGTGCGGTAGACCTTCTTCACGCCGCGCACGGAGAGGAGGGCCTCGCCCTCGGGGAGGGTGCGCCCGCGGGGGACGGTCTGGGTCTGGTCAGGCTGCATTCTCTACCTCTTTAAGGCCGTTGTACCAGCGGAGGACGATCCGCTGGATCCACTGGAAGATGAGCGACATGGCCACGCCGATGAGGCCCAAGACCACGATCCCGGACCACATTTCGGGGATCGCGAAGGAGCGCTGGAACTGCACGATGGTGAACCCGAGGCCGGATGAGGATGCGAACATCTCGGAGATCACCATGAGAATCAGGCCGATCGAGAGGCTCTGGCGCACACCGGCGAAGATCTGCGGCGCGGCCGAGGGCAGGATCTGGTACCGGACCCTGCTGAAGCCCGTGATCCCGTAGGAGCGGGTGGTCTCGTTCTGCACCGGGTCGATGGCGCGGACGCCCTCGATGGTGTTCAGCAGAACCGGCCACACGCAGCCCGACACGATCACGGCGACCTTCATCGAGTCGTTGATGCCGACGATGAGCATGAGCACCGGGACGAGCACGGGCGGCGGGATGGCGCGGAAGAACTCGAAGACCGGTTCGGTGAGCGCCCGCAGCACGGGGCTCAGGCCCACGAGCAGGCCGAGCACGATGCCCAGGACGATCGCCACGGCGAGTCCCGCCAGGAGCCTCAGGATGCTGGGGAGCACGTCCGTGAGGAGCCTGTCCCCGAACCAGGTGGCCGGGAACTTCTCGACGAGCGCGCCCGGTGTGGGCACGAAGAAGTTCGGGGCGCCCGAGGTCGCCGCCCACCACAGCGCGATGAGCAGGACCGGGAGCCCGATCCCGTAGAGGAAAGCCTTGAGGATCTTCATGCCGCGACCTCCCCGCGGATCGACGGATGCCAGGCCAGGACGCGCCGCTCGACCCACCGTGCGGCGAGGTTGACGAGGACGCCGAGCAGGCCGGTGGCGAGGATGAGGGCATACATGCCGGAGATGGCACCGCCGGACTGTGCGAGGGCGATCTCGCGGCCGAGGCCGGGGGAGCCGATGACGAGCTCGGCCGTGATCGCCAGGATCAGCGCCACCGAGGCGGCCAGCCGCACGCCCGTCATGAGGTACGGCAGCACGGTTGGGAACACGACGTCGCGCACCCGCTGCCACCACGAGAAGCCGTAGCTCTTCGCGGTGTTCATCGCCACGGTGTCGACGTCCGCCACCCCGTACAGGACCTGGATGAGCACCTGCCAGAAGCTCGCGTACACGACGAGCATGAGCGTGGACTCGATCTTGATGCCGAACAGCAGCACCGCGAGCGGGATGAGCGCGACCGACGGGATCGGGCGCAGGAACTCGATGGTCGAGTTCGTGGCCCGCCGCAGGAACGAGAACATCCCGATCACGAGGCCCAGCACGGTGGCGAGCACGACGGCGATCGCGAGGCCGACGGCCCACGCCGACATCGTGTCCGCCACGGCCTTCCAGAACAGCGCCAGGCCGAAGTCGTTCGCGAGCGCGGCCAGCACCTCCGAGGCCGGGGGGAGGTACTTCGCCTGGATGATTCCGCTCGCGGGCGCCAGCTCCCACAGCGCGAGGAAGGCGAGGATGCCCACGACGCCGAGCACCGGCGTCTTCCACCCGCGCCGCCCTCCGCCGGCCCGCGGCTTCGAACGCCGCGGGGCCGGCAGGGACGCCGCGGGGCGCCCGCTGGCCTGTGTTGCCTCGGTGCTCATCGCGGCAGGAGGTCGTCGAGGTTCACGGGCTTGCTGAGGGTGCCGTACTTCTGCGCGGCGTCGCCGAGCTTCTGCACGGCCGCGCGGTCAAACGCGCTGCGGTACAGGGGCAGGTTCATCTTCGCGCGCGTCGCGGCGTCGATCTTCGTGTATGTGCCCACGATGTCCCGGACCTCCTGGGGGTGCTCCTGCGCGTACTCGAGGGACTTGTTCATCGCGCGCGTGAACTTGCCGACGAGCTCGGGCTTGTTCTTCGCGGTGTCCCCACTCGTGAAGTACCCCGCGATGTCGAGCTTCGGGTCGAACTCCACGAAGTTGTTGCTGATCACCCGGTCGCCCGCCTCGACGCCTGCGGTGCGGAACGGGTCCAGGATCCACGCGGCGTCGACCACGCCCTTCTCGAGCGCCGCCTGGGCGTCGGGGAAGGCGACCTCGACGAACTGGACGGTCGACGGGTCCCCGCCCGCCTTCTCGACGACCGACTTGACCGTCGTGTCGCCGATGTTGGCGAGGTTGTTGACGGAGACCTTCTTGCCGGCGAGGTCCTTCGCGGTCTTGATCGGCGAGTCAGCCTTGACGAGCACCGCGCCGAACTCCTTGGCGGGGTCGCCCGTGGAGGATGCGCCGTCGGCCACGAACCGCATGTCGAGGCCCTTGTCGCGCGCGACCATGACGGAGATGAGGTTGGAGAACGCGAAGTCGTAGCTGCCGGACTGCACCCCGGGCACGATCGCCGAGCCGCCGGTGGCGGTCTGGATGTCGAGGTCGAGGCCCTCCTCGGTGAAGAAGCCCTTGGACCTGCCGAGCCAGATGGGAGCGGTGTCTACGATCGGGATCACTCCGACCGTGATCTTCTGCGTCTGGCCGCCTCCGCCTCCGGCGGCGGTCTGCGACCCGCCGCTGGGGGAGCCCGAGCCGCAGCCGGCGAGGGAGAGGATGGTGAGCGCTGCGGCTGCTGCCGTCGCGATGCGCTTCATCATGGGTGTGTTCCTTTCAGGTCCCCGGGTGCGGGCGGGGCTACTTGACGAGGAGGGAGTCGACTGAGGGCTGCTTGGAGACGAACTTGTACTTCTGCATGAGGCTGCCGAGATCGGTGAGCTGCTTCTCGCGCAGTTCTGCGGACATCTCCTCCATGTTCAGCTTCTGCGCGGCGGCGGCGTCCATCTTGAGGAAAGTGCCGGCGGAGGCCTTGAAGCCCTGCTGGTCCTTCTGCACGGCGTCAAGCGTGGTCTGCATGGCCTTCTTGAACTTCTGCACGGTGTCAGCGTTGGACTTGGCGAAGTTGCCGGAGGTGAACGAGACCATCGTGGGCAGCCCCGGGATGACCTCCTGGTAGGGGTAGCCGAGGAGCCGGTAGTTCGGGTCGCTGAGCATCTTGCTCATGAACGGCTCGGGGACCCACGCCGCGTCGATGTTGCCCCGATCGAGCTGCGCCTGGGCGTCGGGGAACGCGACCTCGCTGAATTTGATGGCCTTGGGGTCTGCGCCCTCCTTGGCGGCGGACTCCATGATGGTCAGGTCACCCTGCGTGTTGACTGCGTTGACGGACACCGTCTTGCCCGCGAGGTCCTTCCAGGACTGGATCGGCGAGTCCTTCTTCACGATGACCGCCTCGATGTCGTTGCCGCTGGCGATCGAGTTCGAGAAGCCCGTGACGATCTTCATGTCGAGCCCCTTGTCGGCGGCGACGAGCACGGAGAGCGGGTTGCCCACGGCGAAGTCCATGCTGCCCGACGAGACGGCCGGCAGCATGGCAGCGCCGCCCTGACCGGTCTGGAACTGGACGTCGAGGCCTTCCTGGGAGAAGTAGCCCTTCTCGACTCCATACTGGACCGCGGCCGAGGGCGCGATGCTCAGCAGGCCGACGGTGACCTTCGTGAGCGATCCCGAGCCGCCCTGCTGGCTGGCTCCGCCGCTCCCCGACGGCGATCCTGACCCGCACCCCGTGAGGGCGACGGCGACGACGGCGGCTCCGGCGAGCGCCTTGGCAACAGTCTTCAACATGTCTCAGCTCCCTGTTGGGGGTGCCGGGTCACCGTTGGCCCGATGTGATCCACCCCACGTAAAGTGCACACTATCTTCAATCATTGAGAACATCAACTATTGATCATTCGGAGCGCTTGTGCTCCTCCAGTGCCGTGTGGCCCTAGACCGCCACGTCGCGCCGCCGGAACGCGACCACCGCGAGCACCGCGAGCACCACGGCCGTCCCGAGGGCGATCCAGGCACTCGGCCAGTCCACGCCGTTCACGAGGGGGTCATGCCCCGAGTACTGGTAGAGGGGCGAGTACTTCTGGACCGGCTTGAGCCAGTCGACGACTCCGCCGAGCCCGTTCACCACGTACGCGAGCACGGCAAGCGCGGCGGGGAGCCCCTTGCTCAGGCCCGCTCGCCCCGTGGCCGCGGAGAGGGCCAGGCCGAGCGCGCCGAACACGAGTCCGAGGAGTGCCAGATGGCCCATGGCCGCGAAGACCTTGTCCGCGGGGAGGTCCATCCCGGTCCACGAGCCTTCGACCATGAGCGAGGCTCCCATCGTCGCTGCGAGGAAGACGGTGCCCACGGCCATGGCCGCGGCCTTCTCCAGCACGATCCGGGTCCGGCTGAGGGGCGTGGAGAGCAGGAGTTCGAGCGTGTGGTGGTCTTCCTCGCCCGCGACGGCGGCGACGCCCGTGCCGATCGCGTACAGGAGGACGACGATGGGCCCCATGAAGGACAGGAGCTCGATCTTGATGTAGCCGGTCGGCGTCGACATGTCCGCACCCGACATCGCGAACAGGCTGCGGAGCGCCTCCGGCATCTGGTCGAGGAACGCGTTCATCGATGGCTGGTCCCGGATACTGGGCCATATCGCCGCGTACATCGCCACGAGGACGGCGATCGCGACCGCCCAGCCGGCCAGTGCCCGCAGCTGGTCACGAAGCGTCTTGAGGAACACGCTGGTCAGCATGGTCGGCCCCTCCTCCGTAGTAGGTCAGGAACATCTCGTCGAGCTCGGCCTCCGCGCACTCGAAGTCGATCACGGGGTGGGCGCTGACCCTCTTCAGGAGGGCGTCGAGGGCTGACTGGGGAGCGCTGCAGGTCATGGAGTGGGTATCGACGGCGAGGTCTCGCACGTCGGGAACGCCCGCGAAGTCCTCCGGCCTGACCTCTGCGCTGAACGATGCCCTCACGTGGTGCAGCGACTTCTGACTCAGGTCCGCGAGCCTCTCCACCGCGACGAGCCGCCCTTCCCGCACGACGCCGATCCGGTCGGCGACGCGCTGGACCTCCCCGAGGATGTGGGAGGACAGGAGGATGCTGCCGCCGCCGGCGGTGTGCTCGCGCAGCATGGCATGGAATTCCCTCTGCACGAGCGGGTCCAGGCCGCTGGTCGGCTCGTCCAGGATGAGCAGCCGCGGCTGCGACATGAGGGCGAGCACGATGGCGAGCTTCTGCCGGTTGCCCCGCGAGAGCGTGCGGCTGCGCTTGGCGAGGTCCAGGCCCAGCCTCCCAGCCAGCGCGCGGGCCAGCGCATGGTCCTTGCGGCCGCGCAGGCGGCTCAGGTACTCGATGTGCTCGTGGCCCGTGAGCCGGGGGTAGAGCGACGGCTCCCCCGGGACGTACCCGACCAGGCGGTGCACCTCCACGGCCCGGTCCCACACGTCGAGGCCGAAGATGGCCGCGCCGCCCGCCGTGGGGCGGATCATCCCGAGCAGGAGCCGGATGGTCGTGGTCTTCCCCGCCCCGTTGGGGCCCAGATACCCGAACACCTCGCCCGGCTCTATCGAGAAGCCCATGCGGTCGAGGGCCACGGCGCGCCCGAATCTCTTGGTCAGAGCGTCAATCACGACGGGCTGGTCTGCACGCATGCGGCCAGTATCAGCAGCCGCAGTAGGGCCGACCAGAGGCCAAAGGACCGTCTGCCGCCCGACCCCGGGGGTCAGATGGGCCCTGTGCGCGACGTGCGCACCCGAGCGCCTGTTGAAACCGCCTCTTAAATGCAGGGAGCCCCCCGGCGGGTGCTGGGGGGCTCGACCTGGTGGTGTTGTCCGGCGGTGTCCTACTCTCCCACACCCTCGCGGGTGCAGTACCATCGGCGCTGTGGGTCTTAGCTTCCGGGTTCGGGATGGGACCGGGCGTTTCCCCCACGCTGTGACCGCCGTAACCCTGTGTCCCGTCCTGGCCCCCCGGGGTGGGGGGGTGGTGGGAAGCGTGTGGTCACGGTGTGTTCTCCGTGCGGTGTATTCGGTTGTGGGTGGTGCCGGGGTTTGTTGTCCGGGGACCGTATGGTGGACGCG
>NZ_BAAAQW010000005.1:0-49591 GCF_039531875.1 Sinomonas flava
TGGTTGAGCGGAGCGCAGCGGAGTCGAAACCCGTAAGTGGTTTCGACTCCGCTCAACCACCGGCTCGGCCCGACCACGAAGGAGCACCATGACTGACATCGAGAACAAGATCCTCATCGGGACGGCCCCCGACTCGTGGGGCGTCTGGTTCGCCGACGACCCGAAGCAGACCCCGTGGGAGCGCTTCCTCGACGAGGTGGCCGAGGCCGGCTACAAGTGGATCGAGCTGGGCCCCTACGGCTACCTGCCGACGGACCCGTCTCGGCTCGCCGACGAACTCAAGTCCCGCGACCTGCAGGTCTCTGCCGGGACCGTTTTCACCGCGTTCCACCGAGGCGGGCGGCCGGGGGACGCAGCATTCGAGGAGGCCTGGGAGCCGGCCCGGCGCGTGGCCGAGCTGACGGCGGCCATGGGCGGCGAGCACATCGTCGTCATCCCCGCCATGTGGCGCGACGACGTCACCGGCGAGGCGGTCGAGAACCAGGACCTGTCCTCCGAGCAGTGGGACTCGCTCTTCAACGGCCACAACGAGCTGGGCCGCCGCCTGCACGAGCAGTTCGGCCTGGCGCAGCAGTTCCACTCCCACGCCGACTCGCATGTGCTCACGCAGGAGGACATCGAGACCCTCCTGAAGAACACCGACCCCGCGCTCCTGAACCTCTGCCTCGACACTGGGCACGCGGAGTACGGCGGTGCAAGCAGCGTGGACCTGGTCCGCAGGTATCCCGAGCGCATCGGCTACCTGCACCTCAAGCAGGTCGACCCTGGCGTCATGGAGCGGGTGCGGGCCGAGAACCTGACGTTCGCGGCGGCCAACGCTGCCGGCGTGATGACCGAGCCGCCCGGCGGCCTGCCGGACCTGCGCGAGGTCCTCGAGGAGGTCGAGAAGCTCGACCGTCCGATCTTCGGCATCGTCGAGCAGGATATGTACCCGGTCGCGTTCGACGTCCCGCTCCCGATCGCCAAGCGCACCCGCAACTACCTCCTCTCGTGCGGGTCCCGCACCCGCGTCTCCTGACCTGCCGGTCCCACGGACACAGACCAAGAAAGGCACATTCCCATGGCTGAGAACCTGCGCGTCGCCGTCATCGGCGCCGGCCGTATGGGCGCTGACCACATCCAGCGCCTCCACACGCGCATCCACGGGGCCGACGTGGCCGCCGTGGTCGACATCGACCTCGAGCGCGCCAACGCCGCGGTGGCCCACATCCCCGGGGCGAAGGCCTACGCGTCCGCCGCGGAGGCGTACGAGTCGGGAGACGTGAACGCCGTCCTCATCGCCACCCCCGGCTTCCTCCACGAAGTCGCCCTCCTCGAGGCCCTCGAGCGGGACATCCCGATCCTGTGCGAGAAGCCGCTCACGCCGGACGCCGCCTCGGCCTGGAAGATCGTGGAGGCCGAGCAGAAGCTGGGCCACCAGCGCATCCAGGTCGGCTTCATGCGCCGCTTCGACGAGGGCTACCGCGAGCTCGGCGGCATGGTCCGCTCGGGGGACCTCGGCGAGCTCCTCATGCTCCACTGCCGCCACCGCAACCCGGACACGCCGGCCGGCTTCACCAACGAGATGCTCATCAATGACTCGGTCGTGCACGAGTTCGACGTCATCCGCTACCTGACCGGCGAGGAGATCACCTCCGTCCAGGTGCGCCTGGGCAAAGCGTCCTCGAAGGCGCCGAGCGGCCAGCACGACCCGCAGCACGTCCTCATCGAGACCACCTCGGGCGTCCTCGTCGACGTCGAGATCTTCGTCAACGCCCAGTTCGGCTACCAGGTGCTCACCGAGGCCGCGTTCGAGGACGGCATCGTCACCATCGGCGGCGACAGCGGGCCGTACGTCCAGCGCGCCGGCCGCTGGGGCGGCGAGGTCACGCCTGGCTTCGAGGCCCGCTTCGGCGCCGCCTACGACGTCGAGGTCCAGGCGTGGGTCGATGCGGCGCTGCGTGGCGGGATCGGCGGCCCCTCGGCCTGGGACGGCTACGCCACCGCTGCCTGCTGCGAGGCAGGCGTCGAGGCGCAGAAGAGCGGCGAGAAGGTCGCCGTCGTGCTCAACGAGAAGCCGGAGCTGTACCGTGCCGGCGCAGCCGCGGAGGCGGCGAAGTGAAGTTCGCGCTCGATCCCACCCCGTTCCACTCCACGCATTCGCTGCTCGAGTTCCCCGCCCTCGCCGCGGAGCTGGGCTACAAGTACCTCCAGATGACTCCGCACCGGGACTTCATCCCGTTCTTCACGCACCCCAAGGCCGATGACGAGCTCGTCCGGCAGTTCCGCAAGGCCTGCGCCGACGCGGAGGTCGAGGTCGCCTCGGTCCTGCCCGTACTGCGGTGGTCCGGCCCCGACGAGACGATGCGCGAGGCCGCGGTGCGGTATTGGAAGCGCGCCGTCCAGATCACCGTGGACCTGGGCTGCACCCAGATGAACACCGAGTTCTCGGGCCGCCCCGAGAAGCCGGAGGAGTCCGAGGCGGCCTTCTACAAGTCCATGGAGGAACTCGTGCCCGTCTTCGAGCGCGAGGGCGTCCACGTGGCGATCGATCCGCACCCCGACGACTTCGTCGAGGAGGGCCTCGCAGCCCTGCGCGTGATCCGCGGCATCAACTCGCCCAGCATCGGGATGGTCTACGTGGCCTCGCACACCTTCCACATGAAGGACGAACCGCTCCAGATCATGCGAGCGGCCGGGGAGCGCCTCCGCGTGGTCCACGTTTCCGACACGATGAACCACCATGCCTCGCACGGACTGCGGTACATCACCAACCCGCCCGGCAACGATGTGCGGGTGCACCAGCACCTCAAGATCGGCGACGGCGACGTCAATTGGGATGAGTTCTTCGGCGGCCTGGGCGAGATCGGCTTCCTCGACCGGGAGGACACCGTCATGGTCTCGAGCGTCTTCGCAGAGAACGAGAACGCCGACGAGGTGTCCCGCTACCAGCTGCGCACCATGCAGGACCGGGTCGCGAAGGCCTCCCGCTGACGCAGCTTCCGGACGCTCGATGGGAGATGACCGGATCCCGAAGGGCCCAGGCCCGGTGACCTGCTCACCGGGACTGGGCCCTTCGCCGTCCCCGGCCCGCCGAGGTCACCCCGTGCCCGCGCGAGGTCACCCCGTGCCCGCGCGAGGTCACCCCGTGTGCGCGCGAGGTCACCCCGTGTGCGCGCGAGGTCACCCCGTAGAAATGCGCACGACGGCGCGCGGCCGCGCGCGCCGGGGCCGGCCACCCGCCGTCGTACCTGAGAAGCGTGTGGGGCGGGAAGAGCTGTACCCGAAACGTCCTTGGGGCGAAAATGGCGTACCCGAAACAGGGTGGGCGGTGGCTCAGGCGGTGAAGGGGAGGCGGGCGTCGACCTGCTGGGCGTCCCACGTGGAGCGGATCCAGCCGTGGTGGGGGTCGTCGCTGATGAGCCACTCGCGCACCCGGCCCGGGCCAGCCATCACGTTGAGATAGTAGAGGTCGTAGCCGGGGGCCGCCATGGCCGGGCCGTGCCACCCGTAGGGGACCAGCACGACGTCGCCCGTGCGCACCTCGGCGTTGACTTCGATCGGCCGCTCGTCGGAGGCGTACACGCGCGCGTATCCCACCGGATCCTGGCCCGCGGCAGCTTCGGAACCCGTGGGCGAGCCCGGGGCCAGACGCGTCTCGAAGTAGTAGATCTCCTCGAGGAACGTCTCCCCGTCCTTCTCCTCGTCGTGCTTGTGCGGGGGGTACGAGGACCAGTTGCCGGCCGGCGTGATGACCTCGCACACGATGAAGCGGTCGGCCTCGAGCGCGGCGGGCGTGCCGAAGTTGTGCACCTGGCGCGAGCAGTTCCCCGCGCCACGCAGCTCGACCGGGGTCTCCTCGGCGCGCACGAGCCGGGTCGGGTACTCCGCCTTCGCGGGGGCGAGCGCGACGGCGACGCGGCCGCCCCGGGCGCTCGAGATCTCCACCGACCTCCCGATCCCGGTGTAGAGCACGTCGCTCGGCCCGGCGAAGACCGAGGTGCGGCCGCGCAGGGAGTGGACGACGCCGTCGACCGTCACCTCGAATGCGCCGGCGAGAGGCACGACGATCCGCTCCTCGCCAGTGGCCTCGAGGGAGACCGAGGCGCCGGGCGCGAGCTCGGCCACCTTGAGGCCCGTGTGCTCCCAGCCGTCCACGGCCGTGGAGCTGTCGTGCCCGCCGAGGGAGACCTGCCAGTCGCCGTCCTTGGCCGTTCCGAGGGGGTAGACCCACTCTGCCATGTGATTCCTTTCGTCAGGTGCTGCTCGGGCGCTGCCTCAGCGCTGGACCAGCGTCATCTCGAAGCTGTACGAGTCCGCCCGGTAGACGTGCCGGCCGGTCTCGACGTTGCGCCCGGTGTCGTCCACGGCGGTGCGCTCCATCGTCACGAGCGCCGAGCCGGGCGCGGTCTCGAGGAGCTCGGCCTGGTACTCGTCGGCGACGGTGGCGCCGATGCGCTGGTTCGCGAGGCGGAAGTTCACCCCCGCGTCGCGCAGGATCTGGTACATGCCGCTCTGGCGCAGGCCTTCCTCGGTGAGCTCGGCGACGTCGTCGCGCACCCAGTTCTCCATGAGGGCCAACGGCTTCTCGCCGACCGAGCGCAGGCGCGTGAAGTGGTAGACGCCGACGTCGGGCGGCAGCTGCAGCGTCTCGGCGATGTCCCGCTCGGCGGGGCCGTGACGGAACGCGAGCACCTTCGTGGTGGGCTGCTTGCCGCCGCGCGAGAGGTCGTCGAAGAGGCTCGAGAGCTCGAGGTGCCGGCGCACCTGGCTCGCGACGACCTGGGTGCCCACGCCGCGCTTGCGCACGAGCAGGCCGGCGCGGACCAGCTCGTCCATCGCCTTGCGCATGGTCGGGCGCGAGAGGTTGAGCTGCGCCGCGAGCTCGATCTCGTTCTCGAGCCTCGAGCCGGGCTCCAGAGTGCCGCTGCGGATCATCGCCTCGATGCCCTGGACCACCTGGTGGTACAGGGGAATGGGGGACGAGCGGTCGATCGGGATGTTGAGGCTGGCTGCCATGACCCCTCCTTGGGTCGAGGTGACGGGTCCTGTGTCCCCGAACCGCTTTGTTTATTTGATAGGACAAATTCTCCACGCTCATCCTAGCAGTCGCAACCCCATTCCTCCGGGAATTCCGGCGGAAGGATGGTCGGCCGGCGCTTGTCTGCAGGAGGTGACAAACCATCATCGATGCTTCGGAGGGCTCCAAAAATTAGTAAGTATGTGTGGACAAACTGTTGACAGCGGTGATGTATGTCACCCAAGATCGACGCAAGAGCCTCAGGGGCCGGCGCAGCCGCCGGCCAGGCCGAGATCAAAGGAGATTTCCGTGACCAAGTTTTCGTGGCGCCGCGCAGCTGTTGTGGCGCTCGCCGTGCCCGCGCTCGCCCTCTCGGCCTGCTCGGCCGGCGGCAAGGCCGGTGACACCGGCGGCGGCAGCGGCGGCGGCCAGGCTGCCTCGACGCCCAGGATCAAGGTCGCGCTCGTCACGCACGCAGCAGCGGGCGACACGTTCTGGGACATCGTCCGCAAGGGCGCCGAGGAGGCGGCGTCGAAGGACAACGTGGACCTGCAGTACCTCAACGACCCCGAGGCGGGGCGCCAGGCCCAGCTCGTCCAGCAGGCGATCGACTCGAAGGTCGACGGCATCGCCGTTACCCTCGCAACGCCCGATGCACTCAAGGACGTCGTGAAGAAGGCGACGGACGCCGGCATCCCCGTGGTGAGCCTCAACGCGGGCGAGGACGTCTCCGCGAAGCTCGGGGCGTTCACCCACTTCGGCTCCAACGAGAAGCTCGCCGGCGAGACAGTCGGCACGCGCCTCGCGTCCGATGGGTACAAGCACCCGATCTGCGTCATCCAGCAGCAGGGCCACGTCGGCCTCGAGAACCGCTGCGCGGGCGTCAAGGCCAAGGTCCCCGGCACGGAGATCCTCTACGTCAACGGCCAGGACATGACCTCGGTGCAGTCCACCGCGACCGCCAAGCTCCAGGCCACCAAGGACGCCGACGTCATCATCGGCCTCGGCGCCCCGATCACCCTGACCCTGCTCAAGTCCGTCACGGACGCCAGCAGCTCCGCCAAGGTTGCCAGCTTCGACCTCAACGCCGAGCTCGCGCAGAAGATCGCCGACGGGACGGTCATCTTCACCATCGACCAGCAGCCGTGGCTCCAGGGGTACATGTCCGTCGACGCGCTCTGGCAGAACAAGCGCGGCGGCTTCAAGATCGGCGGCGGCCAGCCCGTCCTGACCGGTCCGACCATCGTCGACAAGTCCAACGCTGCCGACGTCGTCAAGTTCGCCCAGCAGGGCGTCCGCTAACACCGGATCGCGGGCTGCGCGGCGCGCATCGTCCAGAAGTGCGCCGCGCGGCCCGACCACCAAGGAGCATCCCCATGGCAACAGCAACCCTGCCGTCGGCGCCAGCGCCGCTTGCGGACGAGCGGATCGGGCGCCGCAGCCCGTTCCAGAAGCTCCTCGGGCGTCCCGAGGTCGGGGCCCTCGTGGGCGCCGTCGTCCTGTTCATCTTCTTCTCGTTCGTCTCGAGCACCTTCCTCCAGCCAAACGCCTTCGCCACCGTGCTGTACGGGTCCTCGACCATCGGGATCATGGCCGTCGGGGTGTCGCTGCTGATGATCGGCGGCGAGTTCGACCTCTCCGCCGGCGTCGCCGTGATCTCGTCGGCCCTGACCGCCTCGCTGTTCTCCTGGAACTTCGGCGTTAACGTGTGGGTCGGCGTCCTGCTCGCCCTCGTCGTCTCCCTCGGCATCGGGTTCGTGAACGGCTGGATCCTCGTCAAGACCAAGCTGCCGTCCTTCATCGTCACCCTCGCCACGTTCCTCATGCTCACGGGCCTGAACCTCGCCCTGACCCGGGCGATCGGCGGGGCCGTGTCCTCGCCGTCGATCGGGGCGATGGACGGGTTCTCGGCGGCCAAGGCGATCTTCGCCTCCTCGGTCTCCATCGCCGGGGTGGATCTGAAGATCACGGTCTTCTACTGGGTCGTCCTGGTCCTCATCGCCTCCTGGGTCCTCCTGCGGACCCGGGTGGGGAACTGGATCTTCGCCTCCGGCGGCGACGCCAACGCGGCACGCGCCGTCGGCGTCCCCGTCACGGCGACCAAGATCGGCCTGTTCATGGGCGTGGGGTTCTGCGGGTGGCTGCTGGGCATGCACAACCTCTTCGCGTTCGACGCCGTGCAGTCCGGGGAGGGCGTGGGCAACGAGTTCCTCTACATCATCGCCGCGGTCATCGGTGGCTGCCTGCTCACCGGCGGGTACGGCTCGGCCGTGGGCGGGGCGATCGGCGCGTTCATCTTCGGCATGGCCAACAAGGGCATCGTGTACGCGCAGTGGAACCCGGACTGGTTCAAGTTCTTCCTTGGCCTGATGCTCCTGCTGGCCACGATCGTGAACCTCATCGTCAAGCGCCGCGCGGAACTGAAGTAGGACGGAGTGGCCACCATGGCACAGCACAAGGCAGCCCAGCACATCAGCAACAAGGACCTCCTCGCGGGCGAGAGCGACCCGCTGACCGACCGGCCGGTGCACCTGCTGCACCTGGACTCTGTGGGCAAGCACTACGGGAACGTCATTGCCCTGCGGGACGTGACGATGGCCGTGGACAACGGCCGGGTGACCTGCGTCCTGGGCGACAACGGGGCGGGGAAGTCGACCCTGATCAAGATCATCGCCGGGCTCCACCAGCACGACGAGGGCACCTTCACCATCATGGGCGAGGAGCGGAAGCTCTCCAGCCCACGCGAGGCCCTGGATGCCGGAATCGCCGCCGTGTACCAGGACCTAGCGGTGGTCTCGCTCATGCCGATCTGGCGGAACTTCTTCCTCGGCTCCGAGCTGACCACCGGCGTCGGCCCGTTCCGGCGCATGGACGTGAACCGGATGAAGGAGATCACCAAGAAGGAATTGGCGCAGATGGGCATCGACCTGCGCGATGTCGAGCAGCCCATCGGCCAGCTCTCCGGCGGCGAGCGCCAGTGCGTGGCGATCGCCAGGGCCGTGTACTTCGGGGCCAAGGTCCTGATTCTGGACGAGCCCACCGCCGCCTTGGGCGTGAAGCAGTCCGGGGTGGTCCTGCGGTACATCCTCCAGGCCCGCGATCGGGGCCTCGGAGTCATCTTCATCACCCACAACCCGCACCACGCCTACCCCGTCGGGGACCGGTTCCTGCTCCTGAAGCGCGGCCGCTCGATCGGCTACTACGACAAGAAGGACATCACTCTCGAGGAGCTCACCGCCCAGATGGCCGGCGGCGCCGAGCTCGCAGAGCTCGCCCACGAGCTCGAACAGCTCGGCGGCCACACCCAGGCGCTCAAGGAGGTCAAGGCCGAAGCCGCCGCGGTCACGGCGGAGGCGCCCTCCTCCGAGCGGGACCTCTCGACCCGCCCCTGACCCCTTCCCTTTCATCGACTGCTCCGCAAGTGTCGTTTTCGAGCCTCAGACCGACACTTCTGGAGCAGTCGATGGGGGTGTGGGGACGCGCGCACGACGGCGCGGCGCGGCACCCAGCCCGCCGCGCCGCCGTCGTGCGCTGGTATGCGGGTGACGAGCGCACCTTGACAGGACAAAGTCGGAGCGTCTGAGATGGTGCAACGTTACCTTTGAACGTTCCACTAATCCCGTCGGAGGGATCGCATGAGCATCAGAGTCGGCGTGATCGGCGCCGGAATCATGGGCGCGGAGCGCGTCCGCAACCGGGCGCTGCAGATGTCAGGAACTGCACAAGCCACGGCCGGAAGCGGCCACTGGGGGCGTCGTCCGTCCCCGAGACGTGCAGTTTCGGGCGCCGCTCAGAAGATGTCCCTCAGGACGTGACCCTCAGAAGATGACCCTTAGAAGATGACCTTCAGGAGGGGACCTTCAGGAGAAAACCTTCAGACGGAAGCCGCTGGGGCCGTCGAGGCGCGGACCACGAGCTCGGGCGCCAGGAGCTCGCGGTGCGGGGGAGCGTCAGGGTGGTCCAGCCGGGAGAGCAGGGCCCGGGCGGCGGCGGCGCCGACCTCTCGTGAGTGTCCGTCCACGCTCGTGAGCTGGAGGTACCGGTAGGCGGCGAGAGGCGAGTCGTCGTGACCGACAAGCGATACCTCGGCCGGCACCGACAGGCCGCGTTCGCGAAGCGCCGCCAGCGCCCCGACCGCCATGACGTCGTTGCCTGCGACGATCGCCGTCACGCCCGCGGTCCCGTCGAGCAGGTCGCACGCAGCGGCATAGCCGTCCTCCTCGGAGGTCCCGCCGTCCTCGCCTGTCACGGCGGGCGCGAGGCCGGCCGCCGCCATCGCGGCCTCGTATCCCCGTCGCCGATGCGCGCCGGGCCCGCTGCGGCCGGTCAGGTGGCCGATGCGCCGGTGCCCCAAACCGATGAGGTGCTCAGTTGCGAGACGCGCGCCCAGCTCGTCGTCGCCGGCCACGATATCGGCGTCCTGCGCGCCGCCCAGTTCGCGGGTGCCGGCGACGACGATCGGCGCGCCCACGCCGTCGAGTGCGCCGGGCGCGGGCTCGGCGGCGACGACGAGCGCGTCGACGTGCTGGGCGAGGAAGCCGTCCACGGGATTGCGGCCCGAAGCCGCGTCGAGCTGCAGATCGGCGACGCTCGCGGTGTACCCCGCAGGGTCGAGGACGGAGCGCAGCCCCGCGAGGAGCTCGACGAACCAAGGGTTGTGGAAGTCATCGATGAGCACCCCGACCGTGCGCGTGCGCTGGCTGGCGAGGGCTGCGGCGGCCCGCGACGGACGGTAGCCCAGCTCTTCGATGGCGGCCTCGACGGCCTCCCGCCGCGCCTCGCTCACGTGCGGGGATCCGCGCAGCACGAGCGAGACGAGCGACTTCGACACGCCGGCCCGCTGCGCGACGTCGTAGATCGTCGGACGGGGGCTCGCATCGGCTGGCACGGGTCCATCATGGCACCCGCCGCTGCCGGGCACGCGCTGGGAAACGCCCCGCCGCGCTCTCTATTGACAGGACAAAGTCGCCGCCTCTACCCTGTCTTGGAGCGCTCCAAAATTAGGACAATTCCCGGCGACGCCGGACCCCTCGAAGGAGAGAAACATGAGCAAGCCCCTCGGCGTCGCCGTCATCGGCGCAGGCATGGCCGGCAAGGCCCACGCCGCCGCATACCGCACCGCGAGCACCCTCTACCGCCCCACCCTGCCGGAGATCCGCCTCGTCTCCATCGGCGACGTCAACGCCGAGTTCGGCCAGGCCGCCGCGACCCGCTTCGGCTACGCCCGCCACGACCCGAGCTGGCAGGCCATCGCCGAGGCGGACGACATCGACGTCGTCTCGGTCGTCATCGCCAACTCGCTGCACCGCGAGGTCGTCGAGGGCCTCCTCGCCGCCGGCAAGCACGTCCTCTGCGAGAAGCCGCTCTCCGACTCGCTCGTGGACGCCCGAGCGATGGCCGACGCCGCCCGCGCCGCCGAGGAGCGCGGCGTCCTGGGCCGCATCGGCTTCACGTTCCGCCGCACGCCCGGCATCGCCGCGATCCGCCAGCTCATTCAGGACGGCACGCTCGGCCGCCCGCTGCACTTCTCCGGCCGCTACTGGACCGACTACGGCTGCAGCCCCGAGGCCCCGATGAGCTGGCGCTACAAGGGCGGCCCCGGCTCGGGCGCGCTCGCGGACGTCGGCAGCCACCTTGCCTACGTGGGCGAGTTCCTCTGCGGCGACATCCAGTCGGTCTCGGGCGGCCAGCTCTCCACCGCGATCGCGCAGCGCCCCCTGCCCCTCGGCGCGGTCATGGGCCACGACCACGCGGCCGTCTCGGATCGCTTCGAGCGCGTGGAGAACGACGACGTCGCCTCCTTCTCGGCCGAGTTCGCCTCGTGCATCGGCTCGCTCTCGGTCTCCCGTGTCGCCGCAGGGCATGCGAACTCGCTCATGTTCGAGGTGTTCTGCGAGAACGGCGCGGCCGTCTTCGACCAGCGTCGCCCGGCCGAGATCGGCCTGTTCCTCCACGAGGGTCCCGACGCCCAGAATGGCTACCGCCAGGTCATCCTCGGCCCCGACCACCCGTACATCGCGGGCGGGCTGGCCATGGACGCCCCGAGCGTGGGCTTCGGCCAGAACGACGCCTTCGGCTACCAGGCGCGCGCGTTCCTCGAGGAGGTCGCCGGCCTGTCCGAGGCCGAGTCCCTCCCGCGCTGCGCGTCCTTCGACGAGGGCGTGCGGAACATGGAGATCCTCGACGCCGTCGCCGCCTCCGCCGCGGATGCCGGCCGCCGCGTCGAGGTGGGATCCGCCCCGAAGCCGACCGCCGCCGTCGTGCGCTGACCCCCCGAAAGGAACCGACATCATGGAGCTCGGCGTCTACAACGCGATCCTGCATGACCGTTCCCTGCCCGAGGCCCTCAAGGTCATCGCCGACCTGGGTCTGACCGGGATCGAGATCAACACCGGCGGCTTCCTGCCCGCCGTGCATGTCCCCACCTTCGATGAGATCCTCGTCAGCGACGCCGCCCGCGACGACTACCTCGGGATCTTCGAGGGCACGGGCGTGGGCATCGCGGGCCTGAACTGCAACGGCAACCCGCTGCACCCCAAGGCCGAGATCGGCCAGAAGCACGCGGAGGACATCCGCCGCTCCATCCGCCTCGCGGAACGGCTCGGCCAGACCCGGCTGGTGACCATGTCCGGCCTGCCCGGCGGCGAGCCCGGAGCGACCGTGACGAACTGGGTCGTGAACGCCTGGAACTCCGCCGCCCTGGACGTGCTGGACTACCAGTGGGGGATCGCCGCGGACTTCTGGCGCGAGACCGACCGGTTCGCCGCGGACCACGGCGTCAAGGTGGCCCTCGAGCTCCACCCGCAGAACATCGTGTTCAACACGGCGGATGTGTACAGGCTCGTGGAGCTGACCGGCGCGACGCACGTGGGAGTGGAGCTGGACGCGTCGCACCTGTTCTGGCAGCAGATGGACCCGGTCGCGGTGGTCCGCGAGCTCGGCCCGCTCGTGTTCCACGCCGCCGCGAAGGATGTGCGCGTCAACCCCGAGAACGCTCGCCTGTACGGCGTCCTCGACAACCGCTTCCGCCGGCTCTCCCCGGACGAGCCCCGCACCAACCTCGGTGGTGACGAGTGGGCCAACGAGTGGCCCAAGGACTCGGCGTGGGACTTCGTGGCGCTGGGCCGCGGGCACGACGCCGCGTACTGGGCCGAGTTCCTGCGCGCTCTCCGCGACGTGGACCCGGAGATGATGGTCAACATCGAGCACGAGGACGTCTCCCTCGGTCGGATCGAGGGGCTCGAGGTCGCCGCCGGCGTGCTGCTCGAGGCCGCGCGGATGATCGGGGAGGACGCCCCGGCGCGCGCCTGACGTCCCGCCCACCCATCGACTGCTCCGCAAGTGTCGTTATGAGCCCTGAAACGGACACTTGCGGAGCAGTCGATGGGGTCTAGCGCACGACGGCGCGCGGCGGGTCGGGCGCCGTGCGTAGCCGCGCGGCAATGACCTCCCCGACAAGCAGCGCCGCGACCGCCGGCCCCCGTCTCGGAGCGGTCGGCAGGATCGACGTGTCCGCGACCGTGAGACCCTCGACGCCGCGGACGGCGCCAGCGCCGTCGACCGCCGAGCCGGCTCCGCCGAAGGGGACCGTCCCGCACGTGTGCAGCGACGTGCCGAGGTGCGCGGCGATCCAGGAATCGAGGGCTCGGTCGTCTCGGACCGCCGTGTCTGGGATCCCGATGCCGGCGGCGCGGGCGGCCCGCCACGGCGCTGAGCCGAGGAGCTCGGCGCACAGCCGGGCCGCGTCGCGCAGATCCCGACGGTCGCGCTCGGTGCGGAGGTAGCCGTACTCCACGAACGGCGGGACATCCGCGTCGGCGGAGGCCAGCCGCAGCCGCCCGGTGTTCCTCGGCCGCTGGACCGAGGTCATGAGCGCCAGCGGTGCCCGCTCTGCCGCTCTCGCTGGATCAAGCAGGGCTCGCATGGGCTTGACGGTGCCGATCACCTCGAGGTCGTCGGTGTGCAGGCAGCCGCCCATCCACTGCCCGGGTGCTGCGGGCTGCTGATGGCGGGGACTCCATTCGACCACCAGCTGGGGATGGTCGCTGAAGGAGCTGCCGACTGTGGGTGAGTCCACGAGCACGGGGACACCTGCCCGGCTCAGCTCCTCGGCAGGCCCGACGCCGGAGAGCATCAGCAGGTGCGCGGAGCCGATCGCCCCTGCGCACAGCACGATCCTGTCGGCGTACGCCCGATGGCTGCGGCCCTGAGACCGGTACTCGACGCCGACGGCGCGACCGCCAGCGAACAGCAGCCGGGTGGCAGTGGCTCCGCCGCGCGCGGAGAGATTGGGCCGATGGAGGGCTGGAAGCAGGTGGGTCATGCCGGCGTTGTGGCGGATCCCGCGGCTGACGTTCGTGGGAACCGGTCCGAAGCCGGGAGGGCATTGGTCGTTCTTGTCCGGTTCCGGCGGGAACCCGAGCTTCGCCGCGGCTGCCTCGAACGCCTCGCCTGCCCATCCGGCAAGGGGGGCGCGGTGCACGGGGACCGGGCCTATGTCGCCGTGGACAGGCGTACGGCCGTACTCGGCGTCGGCCTCCGCGGCGATGAGCGCGGGAAGGGTTCGCCTGTACGACCACTCGGGGCCGCCGTCGATCGCCCAGCGTTCGAAGTCGGTGACTCTCGGGCGGATGAAGTAGCCGCCGTTGATCGTCGACGACCCGCCGAGAATTCGCCCGCGCACGGTCTCGTAGGGGCGTTCAGGTGTCAGGGCAGCGGGAAAGGTCCAGTTGATCGGCTGGTGCGGCGCAGCGCCTTGGACCGTTCCGCCATCGAGCAGGGCGGCCGGGAAGTCCTCCACATGCTGAGGGATCTGACCTGCTTCGAGGAGCAGCACGCTGCACGATTCGTCCTCGGAAAGCCGCGCGGCCACGACGCACCCGCTCGAGCCGGCACCGACGACGATGACATCGGGACCCGTCACGGCTCGCGCGCCCCGAACACGTCCTCCAGCTGCGTCATCGCGCTGTCCAGGAGCTCCAGAAGGCTCTTCTCGGGAAGGCGCAGCCATTGCTCGTACGCCGCGAGGCAGGCCGCGAGGCAGGCCCACGCCACGACCTGCGGCCCGAGGTCCGTCTCGGGGAGCCCCAGGCGGCGTCCGGCGAACTCTGCGACGACGGCACGCCACGACGCGTACCGCAGGGTCGAATGGGCCACGAGGCTCGGGACGTTGAGGAGGAGCTGCATCCGCTTGCGGTGGTAGTCGAGCTCCTCCTGCGGATACCGGTTGAAGTCTAGGATTGCCGTGCGCAGGGCCGCGACCATGGGGATCTCCGCGGGCACCGCGGAGAGGTCATTCCGCATCCGGTCGATGAGGATGTCGAATTCACCCCACGGCAGGTCGTTCTTCGAGGGGAAGTAGCGGAAGAAGGTCCGGCGGCCGATGCGCGCGGCCTCGGCGATGTCGTCCACGGTCGTCTCGTCGAAGCCGCGCTCGAAGAAGAGCTGCAGGCCGATGTGGCTGAGATCGGCGACCGATGTGGCCCGGAGCCCGTTGGGACGGGACGGCGTCGAGGCTGCCATGAGGACAGTTTTTACCACACCCCCTTGCCTTGGCACTCAGTGCCACCCTATGGTGAGTCACATCACACCGGTTCTCCCTGAAACAGCCACCCTCCACATGCAAGGAGACGCCCGCATGGACAACCCCACCAGCACAAGCGCCGCTGACGAAGCCGCCGTCGAGCCAGATGCCGTCGTCGAAGCCGATACCCTCGTCGAAGAGGTGTCGATCGACGGCATGTGCGGTGTCTACTAGTCCCGCCACCGCAGGCATCGACCTGGAGCGCGCATGGCGCCTGCACCCACAGGTCTCGGTTCGCCCCGAGCCGTTCGGCGCACTCCTCTACCACTTCGGAATCCGCAAGCTCTCGTTCCTCAAGGACCCCCGGCTGCTCGACGTCGTGCAGCGGCTCGGCGAGGAACCCACGGCGCTCGCGGCCTGCCGGGAGTCCGGCGTCGCGGATGCGGAGCTTCCCCGCTTCGCCAGCGCACTCGGAACCCTCGTCCAGTCGTCCATGATCGTCGAAGGGGCGCCATGACTCTGATTGCCGAAACCCCGTACAGGGCGGCGCCTCCCCGGGCCACCCGTCTCAGCGACCACTTCGAGCGCGGCCTCACCTCGCCGATCTGCCTGACCTGGGAGCTCACGTACGCATGCAATCTCTCGTGCGTGCACTGCCTCTCGAGCTCGGGGCGCCGCGATCCGCGCGAGCTGACGACCGAGGAGTGCAAGGCGGTGATCGACGAGCTCGAGCGGATGCAGGTCTTCTACGTCAACATCGGCGGAGGCGAGCCGACGGTCCGCAGCGACTTCTGGGAGATCGTCGACTACGCCACGAACCACCATGTGGGTGTGAAGTTCTCCACCAACGGTGTGAAGATCACCCCGGAAATCGCGCGGAAGGTGGCTGGCAACGACTACCTCGACGTGCAGATCTCGCTCGACGGGGCCACGGCCGAGGTCAACGACCACGTCCGCGGACCCGGGTCGTATGACACCGCGCTGCGCGCGCTCCGGAACCTCCGCGATGCGGGAGCGCAGAACTTCAAGCTCTCGGTCGTCTGCACCCGCTACAACATCCCCCAGCTGGACGCGTTCAAGGAGATCGCCGACCGCTACGGGGCCCAGCTCCGCCTCACCCGGCTGCGGCCCTCGGGGCGGGGAGCCGACTCTTGGGATGACCTGCATCCGAGGCCGGAGCAGCAGCGTGAGCTCTACGACTGGCTGGTCGCCCGCGGTGAGGACGTCCTGACGGGAGACTCCTTCTTCCATCTGTCGGCCTACGGCCAGGCGCTGCCGGGGCTCAACCTGTGCGGCGCGGGCCGCGTAGTGTGCCTCATCGATCCGGTCGGCGACGTCTACGCGTGTCCCTTCGCGATCCATGAGCAGTTCCTGGCCGGCAGCGTGCGCGAGCGCGGCGGGTTCCAGGGCGTCTGGCGCGGGTCGGAGCTGTTCACCCGGCTGCGCCAGCCTCAGTCCGGGGGAGCATGCGCCTCCTGCCAGTTCTTCGACACCTGCAAGGGCGGCTGCATGGCCGCGAAGTTCTTCACCGGGCTGCCGCTCGACGGGCCTGATCCCGAGTGCGTCCAGGGACACGGCGAGCAGCTCCTGAGCATGACGGACGACGGCGCGCGCGCACCCAGGCCCTCGGCTGACCACTCGCACCGGGTCGCCCCGCCGCGTCCGCGGCCCGGCTTCACCAAGGTCCCCCTCACGCTGTCACGCCGGGAGGACCTCGCGGCGCCACCGGTCAGTGCCTGCGCCGAGGATCCCCTCGCCGGCTTCACCCCCTAACCGCACACCGCTCCCACCCAAGGCGCACCGTCGGAGGACGGGACGCGCCGTGCTCCAGCGCACCCAGAAACCAACGACGGAAGGACATGCCATGGGACTCCTCGACGGCAAGGTTGCCCTCATCACCGGTGGCTCCCGGGGCCAGGGCCGGGCGCACGCCGTGACCAGCGCCCGTGAAGGCGCGGACATCATCATCATCGACACCCTCGAGCAGATCGGGACGGTGCAGTACCCGATGGCCCAGCAGGCCGACTTCGACGAGACCGTCAAGCAGGTCGAAGCCCTCGATCGGCGGATCATCGCCGTCAACGGAGACGTCCGCAAGCAGGCGGACCTGGACCGGGCGGTCCAGCAGGGCATCGCGGAATTCGGCAAGATCGACATCCTCATCGCGAACGCCGGGATCTTCTCCCTCTCGCCCGCCCACGAGATGACCGACGAGATGTGGGACGACATGATCGCCGTCAACCTCACAGGCATCTGGAAGTCCGCCAAGGCCGTCCTGCCGCACATGATGGAGAACGGGGGCGGGTCCATCGTCATCACGTCCTCGATCAACGGACTCGAGCCGGGCGAGAACTACGTGCACTACTGTGCCGCGAAGTTCGGGGCTGTCGGCGTCATGAAGACGCTTGCCCTCGAATATGCCAAGCACGGCATCCGGGTCAACGCGATCCACCCGGGCGCCATCCTCACACCCATGACCAGCTGGCAGGGCGCCTGGGACATGATGAGCGGCAAGCCGGCAGGCGAGGGAACCGAGGCGGACATGCTCGAGGCCGGCTATTCGTTCCACGCGCTCAAGGGCAACGGCTTCCTCTCGCCCCAGCGCATCGCGGACACCGGGCTGTACCTCAACTCGGACCTCGCGTCGTCGGTCACCGGGGTCTCGATCCCGGTCGACGCCGGCCACCTCCTCCAGCCCGGCTACAACCCGAACCCCGTCAAGTAGCACGCCGTCGCGGCGTCCGTGTCAACCACCCACCGAAGGAGAGAAGAACCATGGCAGGGAGAGTCGAAGGCAAGATCGCCTTCATCACCGGTGCGGCGCGCGGGCAGGGGCGCAGCCATGCCGTCCGCCTGGCTGAGGAAGGCGCGGACATCATCGCAGTCGACCTGTGCGGACCCGTGCCGAACCTGCAGTACTCGCCGGCCACCGAGGAGGATCTCGCAGAGACGGTGCGGCAGGTCGAGGCGCTGGACCGCCGCATCGTGGCCACCAAGGCGGACGTGCGGGACCGCGACGCGCTGAAGGCCGCGATCGACACCGGCGTGGCGGAGATGGGGAAGCTCGACATCGTCGTGGCCAACGCAGGCATCTGCATCATCGCGGAGTGGGACAAGGTCACCCCCGAGGTCTGGAACGACACGGTCAGCACGAACCTCACCGGCATCTGGAACACGGCGCAGCTGACCGCCCCACACCTCATCGAGGCCGGCGGCGGGTCGATGATCTTCACGAGCTCGGCGGCGGGACTCAAGGGCCTTCCGTTCCTGGCTCCCTACGTTGCAGCGAAGCACGGCGTCACGGGGCTCGCGAGGGCCCTCGCGCACGAACTGGCCGAGCACAGCATCCGGGTCAACTCGCTCCACCCGACCGGTGTTGCGACGCCGATGGGGGAGATGGCGAGCCTCTACCCACCCCTGCTCGAGGCCCATCCACGACTCGTGGGCATGCTGACCAATTCGCTGCCGATCGACGTGACCGAACCCGTCGACCAGTCCAACGCCGTCCTGTTCCTCGCCAGCGACGAGGCGCGGTACGTCACCGCGCTCGCCATGACGGTGGACGCAGGCAATACCCAG
Organism: Sinomonas flava; assembly: GCF_039531875.1. Taxonomy (NCBI): domain Bacteria; kingdom Bacillati; phylum Actinomycetota; class Actinomycetes; order Micrococcales; family Micrococcaceae; genus Sinomonas; species Sinomonas flava. Next base: position 18,102 of record NZ_BAAAQW010000005.1, read on the forward strand.
TACTGAACACTGGCCAGCACGGAGAACGCCACACCGATCGAGAGGAGCACCGAATGGGACGGGTTGAAGGCAAGGTCGCGTTCATCACCGGAGCGGCGCGCGGCCAGGGCCGGAGCCACGCGCTCCGTCTGGCTGAGGAAGGCGCCGACATCATCGCAGTCGACATCTGCGAGCCGCTGCCGGGCATGGACCGGTACTACGAGGGCGCAACGGACGAGGACCTCGCCGAGACCGTGAAGCAGGTCGAGGCCCTCGACCGCCGCATCGTGGCGAGGAAGGCGGATGTCCGGGACTTCAACGGCCTCAGGTCCGCGCTCGACGAGGGCGTGGCAGAACTGGGCCATGTGGACATCGTCTCGGCCAATGCAGGCATCTTCGCCTTCGGCGACCAGACCCATGCGGTGTCCGAGGACGAGTGGCAGCTCGTCACCGACATCAACCAGACCGGCGTGTGGCATACGGCCAAGGCCGTGATCCCCCACCTCATCGATCAGGGAACCGGCGGCTCGATCGTCCTGACGAGCTCGACCGCGGGGCTCAAGGGCACACCGAACGTCGCGGCGTACACGGCGAGCAAGCACGCCGTCGTGGGCATCATGCGCACGCTCGCGCTGGAGCTCGCACCCCACCGCATCCGGGTCAATACGGTCCACCCGACCGGCGTGGCCACGGACATGATCCTCAACGAGGCCACGTTCAGGCTCTTCATGCCCGACGTCGAGCACCCCACCCAGGAGCAGGCCGCGCCGATCTTCGAGTCGACGAACGCGCTTCCCGTGCCCTGGGTCGAGCCCGTGGACATCTCCAACGCCGTGCTGTTCCTCGCATCCGACGAGGCGCGGTACGTCACCGGCACCGAGCTCAAGGTCGACGCCGGCTACACCCTCAAGTAGGACCGCCACCATCACCACCGCATCTGAAAGGAACACACCATGGGACGTCTTGACGGCAAGGTTGCCTTCATCACCGGCGCGGCTCGAGGCCAGGGCCGCAGCCACGCGATCCGTCTGGCCCAGGAGGGCGCGGACATCATCGGCATCGACGTCTGCGAGGCGGTCGAGACCAACAAGATCCCGCCGGCCACCCAAGAAGACCTCGACGAGACGGTCCGCCAGGTGGAGGCGCTCGACCGGCGGATCATCGCGACGAAGGCCGACGTACGGGACTATGACGCCGTGAAGTCCGCGGTGGACGCCGGCGTCGCCGAGCTCGGACGCCTCGACATCGTCGCCGCCAACGCGGGGATCTCGGGCACGCCGAACAGGGCGGAGGAGATCCCCGAGAAGGACTGGATGACGATGATCGACATCAACCTGTCGGGAGTGTGGCGCGCCTGCAAGGCTGCCATCCCGCACCTGCGGGCCGCAGGAGGCGGCTCGATCATCATCACGAGCTCCGATGCCGGCCTGTTCGCCTACGAGAACATCTCCCACTACGTCTCGGCGAAGCACGGGCTCGTGGGCCTCATGAGGACGCTCGCCCTCGAGCTCGCGCCCGACATGATCCGCGTCAACAGCGTCCACCCGACGACGGTGGCGACCGACATGGTCATGAACGACACCATCTTCAAGCTGTTCCGACCAGACCTCGAGAATCCGACGAAGGATGACTTCGCCGCCGCGGCCGTTCAGATGAACGCGCTCCCGGTCCCCTGGGTCGAGGCCGTGGACATCTCCAACGCGGTGCTCTTCCTGGCCTCGGACGAATCCAGGTACATCACGGGCGTGCCCCTCCCGGTCGATGCCGGCGCAGCCGTCAAGTAGCGCCTCAGCGACCGACCGACCAGCACGAGGAAGCCCGAAGTGATTGAAGAGAAGGCAGCCGACGCCACCCGCGCGGATGCCCCGGTGGATGCGCTCATGGCCAACCTCGAGCGCATCGCCTCCCACCTCGTCGGCCGCGAGCGCGAGCTTGAGCTCACCCTCGCGGCCGTCGCGGCGGGCCGGGACATCCTGCTGGAGGGGCCGCCGGGCACGAGCAAGACGACGATCCTCACCGCCATCACCCAAGAGTGGGGAATCCCCCTGCTCTTCGTCGAGGGCAATGCCGACCTCACCCCCGCGAAGCTCGTGGGCCACCACAACCCGGCCCGCGTGCTCAAGGAGGACTACAGCGCCGAGAACTTCGTGGGAGGTCCGCTCGTCGAGGCGATGCGCGAGGGAGGCTTCCTCTACATCGAGGAGTTCAACCGCGCCCCCGAGGACACGCTCAACACGCTCCTCACCGCCATGGCCGACCGTTCCATCGCGGTGCCGCGCGTGGGGCGCATCAGGGCGAAGCCGACCTTCCGCGTCATCGCATCGATGAACCCCTACGACAACGTCGGCACCACTCGCCTCTCGACCAGCGTGCACGACCGGCTCAACCGCCTTGCCGTCGACTACCAGGACGCACCCAGCGAGGAGCGCATCGTCGCTCTCCGCACGGGTGCCGGCGGCGCGCTGGGGGAGCAGCTGACGGTCGACGCCGTCGCGGTCACCCGGGCGACCCGCAGCCACCCCGACGTGCGGCAGGGCTCCAGCGTGCGGGGCGCGATCGACCTCGTCCTCGTCGGCATGAAGCTCGCCGGCCTCCGCAGGGTGGCCGCTCCGGACCACGAGAAGTACGCGGGCCTCGTGTTCGACGCCATGATCGTGGCGCTCTCAGGCCGCATCCACCTCGACGAGGCCATCGAGACAACGCCCGAACGGGTGCTGAGGGAGATCTGGGAGGACCGGTTCATCCTCGAGCCGTCTGCGGCCAAGCCGGGTTGAAGGAGCGTCCCCGCGGACTCGCCTCTCCGTCGGGAGAGCGGCGAGAAGCGGGAGCGCGCGGGGAAGCCGTTGAGGCGCAAGCCCAAGCAGCTGGACGAGGAGCCCAGAGTGTTCGATGCGACCGGTGGAGCAGGAGGCGGAGCCTCCCTGACAGCGGGGGAGGGTCGACGCCCATCGCACGCGAAACCGCTGCCCGGGACCACCGCGACGGGGTTCACGGACGAGCCGGCGTCCCTCGTCGCGCCCGAGACCACGAGGGCGGTCGACCCGCTGGTCCGCGCCCGCGCCCGGCAGATCGCGTCGCGGCTCGCGGTGCGCAGGCCCAAGCGGGACGCCACGAGCCGGCGCGGGATCGGAGACCTCGGCAGCCTCCCCTATCGGGGCGGCTCGGACGACATCGACCTGGACAGGACCCTCGAGATGCTCGCCGAACGACCCGTGCCCGAGGACGAGGACATCGTGGTGCGCGACCGCGTCCGCACGAAGCGGTCCGTCGTGCTCGCCGTCGACGTCTCGGGATCGATGAAGGGCGAGCGGGTGGCCACGGCTGCCGCCGCCGTCGGGGCGCTGGCAGGAGAGCTCCAGCACGATGACCTCGCGGTGATCGCCTTCTGGTCCGACGCCGCGATCCTGCTGAACCTCGGCGAACCGGTCAGGCCCATGGAGCTGCTCGACGCCATCATGCATCTGCCGGCCCAGGGGCTCACGAACGTCGCGTTCCCCCTCGAGCTGGCCGCCAAGCAGCTCGCGCGGGCCCCAGTGCGCGATGCGCGGGTGGTCATGCTGTCCGACTGCGTCCACAATGCGGGTCCCGATCCGAGGACGTTCGCCGCGAAGCTGCCGCGCCTCGACATCCTCCTCGATGCCAGTGGCGAGAAGGACGTCGATCTGGGGCGCGAGCTCGCACTTGCCGGCCGCGGGACACTGCACCTCGTCCGGGACTTCCGCGACGTCGCCCCGGCCGTCACCGCAGCCTTCGGCACTTAGGCGACGCCAGGCGCCAGAAGCCAGCCGTGCGGCGTCGTCCGCCGTACGATTCCCGTCAGAAGGAGAACCCACCATGCGACAGAACCCGTGGTTCGAGTCAGTGCTCGAGGCCCAGCGCCGCGCGAAGAAGCGGCTGCCGCCATCCGTGTACGCGGCCCTGGTCGCCGGCTCGGAGCGCGGCCGCACCCCCGACGACAACCAGAACGCCTTCGCCGAGCTGCAGTTCGCACCCCGAGTCGCAGGACACCAGCCTGAGCGAGACCTCTCCACCACGGTGATGGGAATCCCCATCTCGCTTCCGGTCATCATCTCCCCGACCGGCGTCCAGGCAGTCCACCCGGACGGAGAGGTCGCCGTCGCGCGTGCGGCGGCGTCCCGCGGGACGATCATGGGACTGAGCTCGTTCGCGAGCAAGCCCGTCGAAGAGGTGACCGCAGCGAACGAGAACACGTTCTTCCAGATGTACTGGACGGGAACCCGGGAGACGATGGTGCAGCGCATGGACAGGGCGCGCGCGGCAGGGGCGAAGGGGCTCATTGCCACCCTCGACTGGTCCTTCTCGATCGGGCGCGACTGGGGCAGTCCCGTGATCCCCGAGAAGCTGGACCTCAAGTCGATGTGGGACTTCGCCCCCGAGGCCATCCGCCGGCCAAAGTGGCTCCTCGCGTACGCGAAGACCGGCAGGGTGCCGGACCTGACGGCCCCCAACCTCCAGCCCCCGGGCGGACCCGCGCCGACGTTCTTCGGGGCGTACTACGAGTGGCAGCAGACCGCACCCCCCAGCTGGGAGGACGTCGAGTGGCTGCGGAGGGAATGGGGCGGCAAGTTCATGCTGAAGGGGATCACCAGGATCGACGACGCGAAGCGTGCGGTCGATGCCGGAGTCGACGCGATCTCCGTGTCCAACCATGGCGGGAACAACCTCGACACGACCCCGGCGACCATCCGCTGCCTCGGCCCGATCGCCGATGCGGTCGGACACGAGATCGAAGTCCTGCTCGACGGCGGTGTGCGCCGCGGCGGGGACGTGGCGAAGGCCCTCGCCTTCGGTGCTCGCGCCGTCATGATCGGGCGCGCCTACCTGTGGGGGCTCGCCGCCAACGGCCAGACGGGCGTCGAGAACGTGCTCGACCTGCTCCGCGTGGGGCTGGACTCGGCCGTGCTGGGACTGGGGCACCGCTCGATCACACAGTTCAGCCGTGCCGACTTCTATGTGCCCGAGGGCTTCGAACGGAGGCTCGGCATCGAGGCGGCCTCGACCTCGCCAGTGACGGCATGACTGGCCGGTGCGACAGCCCGGCACTCGCTGACGCGCGCTGGCACGGACTGGGGGACACCGCCGTCGTCCTCGTCCCCCTCGGATCGACGGAGCAGCATGGGCCCCACCTTCCCTACGACACTGACACCGTCATCGCCGCTGCCGTCGCGAGGGCTGCCGCTCAACGGCTCCTCGACCGCGGGGCACCTGCCCTCGTGGCCCCAGCGCTCGCGTACGGCGCGAGCGGAGAGCACCAGGACTTTCCCGGCACGGTGTCGATCGGTGAGGAGGCCCTGAGCGCCGTCGTCATCGAGATGGCGCGGTCCCTCCGCACGTGGTCGCCGCGCGTCGTGTTCGTGAACGGGCACGGCGGGAACGTCCGTGCGCTTGCGGCCGCCGTCGCCCAGCTGCGCGCGGAGGGGCACGACGCCGCGTGGGCACCGTGCGCGGTGGCGGGCGCCGACGCACATGCCGGCCGCACGGAGACGTCGCTGATGCTGCATCTCGCCCCGGAGCGCGTCCGCCTGCAGGATGCCGTCGCGGGCCCCCCGGCGCCGGTGGCCGAGCTCATGCCCGCGCTCCGCGAGAGGGGCGTGCGCGCGGTCTCGCCGACCGGGGTCCTCGGCGATCCCACCGATGCCTGCCCCGAGCATGGCGCCCTGATACTCGGGGCCATGGTCGAGTCCTTCTCGCGGCGCCTCACGGCCGGGGCAGTCGACCGCCACGGCTGCCTCCGAGATGTCGCCCAGGTGGCCCCATGACCCTGCCGCGGGACTTCACCGTCCGCCTGAATCGGCACGCGCGGGTCATCGACGGGGGCCGAGCGCTCGTGGGCGGATCGCCCACACGGGTGGCCTACCTGGCTCCCCAGGCTCGCCCGCTGCTGGCCGGACGGGTCGTGACGGCCGATTCGCCCGCTGGCGCGGCGCTTGCGGACCGCCTGCTGGACCTCGGCATGGCCGACCCGGTGACGGACCTGCTTCCCGACGTCGACGCCGACTACACCGTCGTCATCCCGGTCATGGACCGGGCCGCTGAACTGGACCGTCTTTTGACCAGCATCGAGGCAGCCACCGACGGCCGCCGCGTCCCCCCGGTCATCGTGGTGGATGACGGCTCGAAGGACCGCGCTGCTGTCGCCGCCATCGCAGCCAGGCACGGAGCGCGCCTCGTGTCCCTCCCCGAGAATGTGGGACCGGGCGGGGCACGCAATGCGGGCCTGCGCGAGGTCACAACGCCGTTCGTCGTGTTCGCCGACTCTGACATCGTGCTCAACCCGAACACCGTGCCGACCCTCCTGAAGCATTTCGCGGATCCCAAAGTCGGCCTCGTCGCCCCGCGGATCGTGGGGCTGAAGGGCCAGCGGACGTGGATCGCCCGCTATGAGGACGCCCGGTCCTCCCTCGACCTCGGGCACCACCCCGCGGCGGTGAAGCCGCGCTCGCCCGTAGCCTGGACTTCGACAGCGTGCGTCGTCGCCCGCGTGGCGGCGCTCGGCGACGGGTTCGACGACGCGATGCGCGTCGGCGAGGACGTGGACCTGGGGTGGCGGCTCGTGGAACGCGGGTGGCGCGTGCGCTACGAGCCCGGCGCGCAGGCCGAGCACGAGCACCGCGCCGCCTTCGGTGACTGGTTCCTCCGCAAGGCGGTGTACGGGACGGGCGCGCATCCCCTGTCAGAGAAGCATCCCGACGCGATCGCGCCCGCGGTCCTCTCCCCCTGGAGCGCGGCCTTCCTGCTGGCCGTCATGGCGCAGCGGCGGTGGTCGGTTCCCGTCGCACTGGGGATCTACGGCGCTACAGCGCTCCGGATCGCCCGCAAGCTCGGGCGCACCGAGCGTCCGCTGGCCCTGGGCCTGTGGCTCACGGCCAACGGGGTGGTGAGTGCCGGTGCGCAGGCCTCGGCCCTGGCGCTGCGGCACTGGTGGCCTCTCGCGGCCGCCGGATGCCTTGTGTCCAAGCGCGTGCGCCGGACTGTGGCGGTCGCGGCCGTCGTCGACATCGTCCTGGAATACCGCAGGACCCCGGCGCAGCTCGACGTCGTGCGCTTCGGCATCGCCAAGCGCCTCGATGACATTGCCTATGGCGCGGGCGTGTGGTTCGGGGCCCTGCAGGCCCGCTCCTGGGCGTCGCTGAAGCCTGATGTGCGTTCCGGCCGCCGCTAGCCTGACGGCCGCGACCCTCGGGGCCCTCGCCGTCCCGCCCACCCCCATCGACTGCTCCGCAAGTGTCGTTATGAGCCCTGAAACGGACACTTGCGGAGCAGTCGATGGGGTCTAGCGCACGACGGCGCGCGGCGGGGCCGTGCTCGACCTCACCGTCAGCGAGGGCGGGACGAGGACCTGCGCGGGCTGCCCGTCGAGCGCGGCGGACGCGGCGCCGACCGCGGCTGCGGCGAGGGCGTCAGGGTCCTGGCGCACGCTCGTGAGGCTCACGTGGGCGAGGGCGGCGAGCCGTGAGTCGTCGTAGCCGACCATCGAGACGTCCTCCGGGATGCGCACCCCCCGCTCGCGCAACCCGTGCATGAGCCCCACGGCGAGGACGTCGTTGAACGCAACGACGGCGGTCGGCCGGGACGCGTCCGCACCGCGGAGGATCTCCGCGAGGCCGTCGGCCGCGGCCATGCCGTGCTCCTCGGTGGGGCCGGCGGGAAGCAGGAGGGGAGCGGCGCCGTCGTGCGCGGCGAGCAGCTCGAAGGCGTCTGCCCGGGCACGGGATCCGACGGCCCCGCCGCCGGCGACGTGCGCGATCCGCGCGTGCCCGAGGGCGCGCAGGTGCTCGACGGCGAGACGCACGCCGGCCGCCTCGTCGGTCGCGACGCTCGCGAGGGTCGGGCGCCCGGACGGCTCGAGGACGGAGACGGCCGGAACCGGCAGCTCGAGGAGGCTCTCGCCGGGCGCATCGGGAGCGAGGACCAGGAGCGCCTCGACGCCCAGGTCCAGCAGGTCCTGGACGGCCTCGCGCTCCGGCCGGCGCGGTCCCCGCGCCGAGAGCGCGACGCCGAAGCCCGCCTGCGCCGCGGCCGGATACAGCGCTTCGACGAGCTCGGCGTGGAACGCGCCGTCGAGGGCGAACACCACGCCCAGCAGGCGGCTGCGTGCGCTGCGGAGGAGCCGGGCCCGGGTGTCCGGCCGGTATCCGAGGCGCCGGGCGGCGGCGAGGACGCGCTCGCGGGTCGCATCGCTCGCGCCGGGTGCGTCGCGGAACACGATCGAGACGAGGGCACGCGAGACGCCCGCCGCTGCGGCGACGTCGGCCATGGTGGGGCGTCCGGCCATGCTCCCTCCTTCCGGGCGTCATCCTCACCCATACTACTAGATCGATCTAGACGAGCGCGGCAGTGCCGTGCCACACTGGCTCCAGATGCTTTGCTAGATCGATCTAGAAGCCTCGCTGCTATCGCCCCGACCCCCGAGAGGACCCGTCATGAGCTACCTCCCCATCGCCTCCACGAGGCCCGCCCCCGTGCGCGTCGGCCTCGTCGGCGCCGGCTGGATGGGTGCCTACCACGCGCGCAGCCTCGCGCTCCGCATCCCGGGCGCGGCCCTCGCCGCGATCGCCGACCCCGCCCTCGAGCCGGCCTCGGCGCTCGCGGCCGAGCTCGGCGTCGCCCGCGTGACCGCCGACCTGGCGGACCTCTTCTCCGACCCGGAGATCGATGCCGTGGTGATAGCGGGGCCCGCCCGCTTCCATGCGCAGCTCTCGGTCGACGCCGCCCGCGCCGGCAAGCACGTGTTCTGCGAGAAGCCCGCGGCGCTCACCCTCGAGGAGCTCGCCGCCGTCCAGGACGCGGTCGCCGAGGCGGGGGTGCACTGGCAGATCGGCTTCAACCGCCGCTACGCCGCCGACTTCCTCGCCGCCCGCCGCGACATCGCCGCCGGGGCCGTGGGCACGCCGCAGCTGCTCCGCTCGCTCACACGGGACCCGGGCACCGGCAGCATTCCCCACGCCGCGCGCGTCCCCCAGTGGACGATCTTCCTCGAGACCCTCATCCACGACTTCGACGCGCTCAACTGGTACAACGCCGGCGCCGAGCCCCTCAGCGTCCACGTCACGGCCGACGCGCTCGTCGAGCCATCCCTCAAGGACGCGGGGTTCCTCGACACCGCGGTGGTGACCGTCCGCTACGCGAACGGCGCGATCGCCGTCGCCGAGGCCAGCTTCTCCGCGCTGTACGGCTACGACGTCCGCGGCGAGGTGTTCGGCTCTGCCGGGATGGTCCAGGCCGGGCGCCCCACCGAGACCGCGGCCCTGCGCTACGGCGCGGGCGGCCTCTCCGCCGAGACCCCGCGCCTGAACATCGAGCTCTTCGCGGACGCCTACCGCGACGAGCTCGCCGACTTCGCGGCCCACGTCGCCGCCCTCCGCGACGGCGCCCCCGCCCCGGACCACGGCGTGCCCCTCACCCCCGGGCTCGACGATGCCCGGCGGGCGCTCGCCGTGGCCCTTGCGTGCATCGAGTCGGCCCAGACGGGGGCCGCGGCGGCGGTCCCGGGGTTCGCGCCCGGCTCACCGTCACGAACGGGGCCCGCGCACGACGCCGCCGGCTCGCCCGCCGCCTCGGCGGCACCTGCCGCCGCACCTCGCGCCGCGGGAGCCCGGGCATGAGGCTCGCCGTCTGCGCCGAGATGGTCTACACGGACCTGCCCTTCCCCGAGCGGGTGCGCCGCATCCACGAGGCCGGATTCGACGTCGAGCTCTGGGACTCGCGCAGCAAGGATCTCGCAGCGCTCACGGCCACGGGAGCGCGCTTCTCGTCCATGACCGGCTACGGCGCGGGCTCGATCGTCGAGCCGGACACCGCGGACCTCGTGGTGCGAACCGCGGAGGGCCTGATCCCGGCCGCACTCGAGCTCGGCGTCGAGCGTCTCGTGGTGCACCCGGCCGAGCTCGTCGACGGGCAGGCGGCGAGGCCCTACTGGCGCTCGGACGGGACGATGTGGCTGACCGCGGCCAGGACGCTCGAGCGGCTCGGCGATCTCGGCGCGCGGCACGGGTTCACGTTCTGCCTCGAGAACCTCAACACGGTCCTCGACCACCCGGGCATCCCGCTGGCCCGTGCGAAGGACACGCTCGCGCTCGTCCGCGCAGTGGACCACCCCAACGTGCGGCTCATGCTCGACCTCTACCACGCCCAGATCGGCGAGGGGAACCTCATCGGGCTGGTGCGCGAGGCGCTGCCGTGGATCGGCGAGATCCAGATCGCGGACGTGCCGGGCCGCTGCGAGCCCGGCACCGGGGAGGTCAACTACGCGGCGGTGCACCGGGCCCTCGCCGAGGCCGGCTACGGGGGGACCGTGGGGATGGAGGCCTACGCCTCCGGGGACTCGGACGACGCGCTCAAGGCCTTCGGCTCCGCCTTCGGGCGCTGAGCCACGCACGACGGCGTGGCACACGCCCGGCCGGTCGACCCGAGCGGCGGCCGGTGGGAGACTGGGCCGCATGACCCTGCGCATCACCGGCGACGCCGACGCCGACCGCCTGCTCACCGACGACCCGCTCGCCCTGCTCATCGGGATGCTCCTGGACCAGCAGGTCCCGATGGAGACGGCCTTCGCCGGGCCGCACAAGATCGCCCAGCGCGCGGGCACCCTAGACCCCGCGGCCCTCGCGCAGATGAACCCCGACGAGTTCGCGGAGCTGTTCAAGGAGACGCCTGCCGTGCACCGCTTCCCCGGCTCGATGGCGGCCCGCGTGCAGGCGCTGTGCGGGGCGGTCGAGCAGGACTTCGGCGGGGACGCCAAGGCGATCTGGACCCAGGGCGACCCGGACGGCGCCGAGGTCCTCAAGCGGCTCAAGAAGCTGCCCGGCTTCGGGGAGCAGAAGGCGAAGATCTTCCTCGCCCTGCTCGGCAAGCAGTACGGGTACGCCGGCGCGGGCTGGCGCGAGGCGTCCGGGGCCTACGGGGAGGAGGACTCGTACCGCAGCGTCGCAGACATCGTCTCGCCTGAGTCCCTCGCGAAGGTCCGCGAGTACAAGCGCGGGCAGAAGGCAGCGGCCAAGGCGAAGGCGCAGACCTCCTAGGCCGTTCCGGAGGAGAGGGAATGCAGAACGGGTACAGCCACATCGTCATCGGAGCCGGCGCGATCGGCTCGGCGGCGGCCTACTGGCTCTCGCGCAGGCCCGGCACGCGCGTGCTCGTGGTGGAGCAGTTCGGCCTCGTCAACACGCTCAACTCCTCCGGCGACGTCTCGCGGATCATCCGCCACGCCTACCACAGCAGCGACTACACCAAGCTCACGCCGGCGATGTTCGAGGCGTGGGCCGAGGTGGAGGAGCGCTCGGGGATGACCCTCTACGTGAAGACGGGCGGCCTGGACCTCGCGACCTCGGCCGAGGCCAGCATCGCCGAGCTGGACGCCTACCGCGGCGCGCTCGCCGCCGAGGGCATCCCGTACGAGGACCTGACCGCGGCGGAGATCCGCGCGCGCTACCCGCAGTGGCGCATCGACGACGACGTGGCCGGCATGTACCAGGAGGCAGGGGGACTGGTCGACATCCGCGCCACGGTCGCGGCCCACACTTCGCTTGCGCTCGCCGCCGGGGTGGAGTTCGTCCCCGACACCCGCGTCACGGGGGTGGGCGTGCGGCCGGACAGCGTCACCGTCAGGACCGACGGCGGCGAGTTCCACGCGCAGAACCTGGTCGTCGCGGCCGCGTCCTGGCTCCCCGAGCTCATGCCGGACCTCGGGCTCGACTACCCGCTCACGCTCTCACAGGAGCAGGTCACCTACTTCACCTCGCCGAACCTCGGCGACTTCGCCCCCGAGAAGTTCCCCATCTGGATCTTCCACGGCGACGAGACCTTCTACGGCTTCCCGGTGTACGGAGAGCCGGGCGTCAAGCTCGCCCGGGACATGCGCGGGCGGTTCATCACCAGCAGCGAGCGGGTCTTCGAGGGCGACGACGATGAGGCCGCCATCCTGCGCAGCTTCCTCGAGCGGCACCTGCCCGGCGCGGTCGGCCCGGTCTGGGCCAACAAGACGTGCGTGTACGACATGGCCCCGGACCGCGACTTCGTCCTCGACACGCTCCCCGGCAGCCCCCACGTCGCGGTCTTCAACGGCGCCGGCCACGCGGGCAAGTTCGCGAGCCTCATCGGGAAGATCCTCGCCGAGCTCACGGTCGACGGCGCGGCCTCCCTCCCGATCGGGCCCTTCTCGCTGACGCGGCCCGCCCTGACGGATCCCGGCTTCGTGCCAGCGTTCCGGCTCACCTGATGCACCGACGAGGGCGCGGACCGCTGCGGGGCCGGGTCAGCGCACGACGCCGGTCGGCGGCGCCGTGCTCGAGCGCGCCTTGAGCTCAGGGCTCAGGAGGACGACGGCGGTCGGTTCCGCGCCGCCGTCGTCCGTGCCACCCGTGCCCGAGCCCCGTGCGCCGGCGATGCGCTGGGCGAGCAGGTCCGCCGCGACGCGCCCGGCCTCGCGGCTCGCGTTGTCCACGCTCGTGAGGCCGACGGCGCGCAGCCTCGCCGCGGGCGTGTCGTCGTAGCCCGCCAGCGAGACGTCCCCGGGGACGCCCAGGCCCAGCTCCTCGGCGGCGGAGAGCGCACCGAAGGCGGCCATGTCGTTCACGGCGAAGAGCGCCGTGGGCCGCGGATCCTTCCGGAGCGCCTCGAGGGCTGCCCGGCGCCCGGCCTCCTCCGTCAGCCCGCCCGGGACGGTGGATGCCTCGATCCCGGCGCGGCGGGCCTCGTCCTCGAACCCCGCTTGGCGCGCTTCGCCCACGGGCGTCCCGGGCGCGGAGAGGTGCGCGATGCGCCGGTGGCCGAGGGCCGCGAGGTGGCGGACCACGCGGCGGGCGCCCTCGGCGTCGTCGTTCGTCACCACGGCCGCGCCCGGGACCTGGGCGAGCGGGGAGCCGACCTGGACCGCCGGAAGCCCGCCGAGCGCGGGGAGGGCGCTCTCGGCGCCGTCGAGCGTCCCCACCAGCACGAGGCCCTCCACGCGCAGTTCGAGGAAGCGCTCGGCGAGGGCCGCGCCCTCGAGCCGCCAGTCCCCGAGCAGCGGGCTCAGGCCCGCGGCGTGAAGGCCGTCTGAGAGGCCCTCGACGGCGGGCACGAACCACGGGTTGCGCAGGTCGTCGAGGATGAGGCCCACGGTGCCGCTGCGGGCTGAGCCCATCGCGCGGGCGGCGGCGTTCGGCCGGTAGCCGAGCTCCGCGGCCGCCTCGAGGACGGCGCGGCGCTTCGCCTCGCTCACGTAGCCCGTCCCGCGCAGGGCGAGGGATGCGGCCGACTTCGAGACGCCCGCGCGTGCGGCGACGTCGAGGATCGTGACGGACTTCGCCACCCCGACCTCCTTTCATGTCAGGACAAAGCTTGACCGCGCGTGCGGCCTCAGAGATACTCTAAGGGAAATGTTGGAACGTTCCCATAACACGATGGAGTGCCTCATGAAGACTGTCACGCTCGGGCTCGTCGGCGTCGGCCGGATCGGCGTCATGCATGCCCGGAACATCGCGGCAATCGCACCGCAGCTCGCCGCGCGCGGCGTCGAGCTGCGCCTCGCGCTCACCGACGTGGCCGAGGAGCACGCCCGCGGCGTTGCCGCCGAGGTCGGCGCGGAGTTCGTCCCCGGGGGCGCGGCCGGGCTCATCGCCCATGGCGTCGACGCGCTCGTCGTCGCGACCGGCACCCAGACCCACCCCGAGCTCATCCGCGCCGGCGTCGACGCCGGCCTGCCCGTGTTCTGCGAGAAGCCGGTCGCGGGCTCCGTCGCAGAGTCCCGGCCCGTGCTCGAGTACATCGCCGAGAAGGGCGGCACGGTCCAGATCGGCCACCAGCGCCGCTTCGACGCCGGCTACCTCGAGGCCAAGCGCCGCTTCGACGCGGGAGAGATCGGCTGGATCCACTCGCTGCGCGCGATGACCGGGGACATGGTCCCGCCGTCGGTGGAGTTCATCGCCACCTCGGGCGGGCTCTTCCGCGACTGCTCCGTGCACGACTTCGACATCCTGCGCTGGCTCACCGGCCGCGAGATCACCGAGGTCTACGCGAAGGGCTCCAACAACGGCGACCCGGCGATCGGCGAGGTCGGCGACGTCGACACGGCGCTCGCGGTCGTCACGTTCGACGACGGCACGGTCGGCACCGTCTCCGCGACCCGCTACAACGGTGCTGGCCACGACGTGCGGCTCGAGATCCAGGGCTCGAAGTCCTCGGTCATGGTCGGGCTCGACGACAAGACCGCGCTGCGATCCACCGAGGCCGGGGTCGCGTTCCCCGCGGGCGAGACGCACAAGACCTTCGCCGAGCGGTTCGACGCCGCGTACCGCGCCGAGCTTGTGGCGTTCGTCGAGCTCGTGCTCGGCGAGCGGGAGAATCCCTGCACCCCGGAGGACGCGGTGGCAGCGTCCTGCGTGGCCGACGCAGCCCAGGAGTCCCTCGAGACCGGCGCCCCCGTCCAAGTGGGGGTCCCCGCCCGCGCCTGACCCGTTTCGGGTACGCCAAATTCGCGCCCCGCCCGTTTCGGGTACGCCAAGTTCGCGCCAGGCCCGTTTCGGGTACGCCAAGTTCGCGGCAGGGCGGGTTCCGGCCACGCCGTCGCGTACCCGGAGGCCGCTTGGGCGCGATCATCTGTACCCGAAACGGGGTCCCGCTACGCTGGCCCCATGGACCCCGCCCCCGCGCTCAACCCGATGCCGCGCACTCTGGAGGTCGAGTCGCTCGAGCAGTTCGACGCCCTCGTCGAGGCGGGTGCGACCGACATGGCGGGGTGGCACGTCCAATCCGTTGACCTCACGGAGCGGTCCGGCGTGCTCAAAGCACTCAACCCGACCTCGGCGATGTTCCTCGGCTGTGCCCTGCAGCCCGGCATGGAGCAGTCGCTCCGGGCCAGGGGAGCGCTGGTCTTCCCCGTGCTCCCGGACGTGCCGTTCAACCCCTACCGCCCGAGCCTCTACACCGGCCCCGAGCTCTACGAGGGTGTCCTCGCCCGACCCTACGAGGAGACTCCCGACGCGCGGATCTACGCCTGGGCCAAGCGCCAGGGCCGGGCCGGCGTCGAGTCGGCACTGTCCGCGGCCCTCCACGACCACCACATCGGCGACGCGCTCCTCGACGCGCTCGAGGAGCTCGGCGCGGGCCGGCGAGTGGTCGGCGTCATGGGCGCGCACGCTGCGGCACGGGGCAGCCGCACGTACGACGACGCCGCACGGCTCGGGCGCGCGCTCGCTGCGGCCGGGCATCTGGTCGCCACCGGTGGCGGGCCGGGCGCGATGGAGGCCGCGAACCTCGGCGCCTACCTTGCCGCCGTCCCCGAACGCGACTTTGCCGCGGCGCTGCGGGAGATCGCCGTCGTGCGTTCGTTCCGCCCCTCGGTGAGCGCGTGGGCGCGGGCGGCGCTCGCGGTGCTCGGGCGGTTCCCGGGCGGGACGCCGAGCCTCGGCATCCCGACCTGGTTCTACGGCCACGAGCCGCCGAACATGTTCGCGACCCACATCGCCAAGTACTTCGCGAACTCGGTGCGCGAGGCGGTGCTCCTCGAGAAGTGCACGGGAGGCGTGGTGTTCCTTCCCGGCGCGGCGGGCACCGTCCAGGAGGTGTTCCAGGATGCGTGTGAGAACTACTACGGCACGCCGGGGACGATCACTCCCATGGTTCTCGTGGGAGTGCGGCACTGGACCGAGGAGCTGCCCGCGTGGCCCCTGCTTGCGCGTCTCGCCGAGGGCCGGGGCATGGCCGGGCGCATGCACCTCGTCGACTCGGTCGAGGAGGCGGTCGCGGTCCTCGGCTGACCCCGCAACGCACCGGACAGGACCCCGCAACCAGTGCGGTTGCGGGGTCCTGTCCCTATCGTTGCGGGGTCCTGTCCCGCTGGTCGGGCTATCAGTCGAGGTCCCGCCGGGTCCCCTCCGGGGTGGCGCGGACCGCGACGAACGCTACGAGCAGGATGCCGATCCAGAACGCCGCGACGGGCCACAGCGCGCCGCCGGCGGCGAGGGTCAGGCCCGTGATGATCATCGGGGTGAAGCCGGCGCCCAGCATCGACGCGGTGTGGTACGCGAGCGATGCGCCGGTGTAGCGGTGCCGGGTCGGGAACTGCTCCGCGACGTACGCCGCGATCGGGCCGTAGAGGACGCCCTGCACGAGGCCGTTGCCGATGAAGATCGCGAGCCCGAAGCCCCAGAGCGTGCCGTTGGTCATGAGCAGGACCGTCGGGTACGCCGCCACGATGCCGAGCAGGGCGCCGAAGGCGAGCACGCGGCGTCGTCCGAACCGGTCGGAGAGGCGCGCCGAGACGAAGCACATCACGAGGGTCAGGACCGCCGCGCCCGCCTTGATGTTGAGCACGCCGTTCTTGTCCGCACCGGACTCGACGGCGACCGAGACGCCCCACACCGTGGTCATGGCCTGGCAGACGTAGAAGGCGGTAGTCGCGGCCAGGCCGAGCAGGACGGCGCGCTTCGAGTGGCGCAGGACGTCGACGATCGGCACCCGGCGCTTCTCGCTCGCGGCCTCGAGGCGCTGGAAGGCGGGGGTCTCGGAGACCTTGAGGCGGATCACGAGGCCGACAGCGATCAGGAGCGCCGAGAGCAGGAACGGCACCCGCCAGCCCCAGACCAGGAACTGGCTGCCCGAGATCGCGGCGAAGAAGGACAGGGCCAGCGTGCCGAGGATCGCGCCGGCGGGGCCGCCGGCGTTGGCGAAGGAGGCCGCGAAGCCGCGGTGCTTCTGGGGAGCATGCTCGATCGCCATGAGCGCGGCGCCGCCCCACTCGCCGCCCACCGCGACGCCCTGGACGAGGCGCAGCAGCACGAGCGCAATGGGGGCGACCATCCCGACCTGGGCCGTCGGGGGGAGCAGGCCGATCGCGATCGTGCCTGCGCCCATGATCACCATGGACAGCACGAGCATCTTCTTGCGGCCCACGAGGTCGCCGAAATGGCCGAAGATGAGCCCACCGAGGGGCCGGGCCACGTACCCGACGGCGAGGGTCACGAACGAGGCGAACAGCGCGAAGCCGGGGCCGAGGTTCGCGAAGAACACCTTGTCGAACACGAGTGAGGCCGCGGTCGCGTAGAGCATGAAGTCGTAGTACTCGATGGCGCTGCCGGCGAAGGACGAGGCCAGGATGCGGCGCATGTCCTTCGTGTTGAGCGTCTCGGTGGACGCGGTCTGCTGCCCACGGGCTGTCTCGGTTGCCATGGTGCTCTCGGTGGTGGCGGTGCTTTCAGTGGTCACGGTGGTCCTCTTCCAATGATGGACTCAGGTGGGTCGGCCGTCAGCGCTGACGGCCGAAGGGGATGACGTCGAGGTCGTTCGGCAGCACGAAGCTGCCGGTGAAGTGCTCGGCGGCCTCTGCCCAGACGGCCTGGGGCGCGTGGCCGGGCACGAGGTGGTGCAGGGCGAGCGTGGCCGCGCCCGCGGCGTCGGCGGCCTTGGCAGCCTCGCGGACGCTCGTGTGCGACTTGTAGTGGTGGTCGCGCGCGGCGCGGGAGGCTTCGTCGGTCTTGTCCCCGTAGAGGGACTCCACCCAGTCGAAGTCGATGGCCTCGTGCAGGAGCAGGTCCGTGCCCTGCGCGAGGGTGATGAGGTTGGGGGTGTAACAGGTGTCGCCGGAGATCGTCACCGAGCCCTCGGCGGTGTCGAAGCGGAACGCGAAGGCCGGCGCGACGGGCGGGTGCTCGACCAGGATCGCCGTGACGGTGACGAGTTCGTCCCGGTAGACCTCGAACGGGTCCATCTCGGGGGTCTGGTTGTCGTTCGGGTGGTAGCCGATCCCGGCCGGGATCTCGATGTCCTCGGCGCTGAACACGTCCAGCGGACTGGGCTTGAGCGAGTCGAGGATGCGGTCGTTGAGGTCCGTGGCGTGCGCGGCCATGAGGGTCTCGAACATCTCCCGGGTGCCGGGCGTCGGGCTCTGCGGCGCGAGGGGCTCGGGACGCACGACGGCGCGCGGGGACACCGGGGGCAGCGCGCCGCGGTTGCCGGGGCCGAGGATGCGGACCGGGTCCTTCCCGGCTCGGTCCTGCAGGGCGTAGAGGCCGAAGATCCCGAGGCCCGCGAGGTCGTAGACGTGGTCGGAGTGCAGGTGCGTGATGAACAGGGCCCGGAGGTCCTTCAGGTCCAGGCCCGCCTGTGCGATGCGCCGGCCGGCTCCCTGGCCCACGTCCACGAGGTAGAAGGACTCGCCGACCACGACGGCGGTCGCGATCCCGGTGCGCTCGCCCGAGTCGGCGGCCGCCCACCAGCGGGGCCCGCCGGCGGTGCCGAGGGTGACGATGTGGGGTGCGAGAGGCGCTGCCATGGGGAGGATTCCTGTTCTTCCGGTCCTGCGGGTCTGGGATCCAGTGTGTCGAGCGCCACTCCATTTGTATAATCAATCATTCCGAGCCAAAACATAAGGAGTCTTGATGTCAGACTTCACGCTCCGGCAGCTCGAGTATTTCGTCGCCGTCCTCGACACGGGCTCCGTCACCGAGGCCGCGCAGGCCTGCCGGATCTCGCAGGCCGCCGCCTCCATGGCCATCGCGCAGCTCGAACGGTCGCTCGGCGTCGACCTCCTGGTCCGGGCGCGCTCCAAGAAGGTTGTTCCGACGCCCGCCGGCGTCGAGCTCGGGGCGCGGGCCCGCCGGATCCTCTCCGAGGCGGCCGACATCCCGGACGCGATCAGGACGGGCTTCGAGGAGCTCCGCGGCCGGGTCCGGCTCGGGTGCATGATCGCGATCGGGCCCCGACTCGTGCCCCGCCTCCTCGCCGAGGTCGGAGAGCGCTGGCCGGAGATCAGCGTCGAGTTCCGCGAGGGTGCGGCCGAGGAGCTCCAGCGCGCCGTCGCCGACGGTGAGCTCGACGCGGCGTTCGTCTACTCGCTCCAGGCGATCGGCGGCGTCGACCTCGTGGTGGTGGCGGAGTCCCGTCCGCAGATCATGCTGCACGAGTCCCACCCGCTTGCCGGCCGGGAGTCGCTCGCGTTCGCCGACCTCGCCGGCGAGGACGCGGTCCTGTTCGACGTTCCTCCCAGCGCGGAGCGGGTCCTGGCCATGTTCCGCTCCGCCGGAGTCGAGCCGCGGGTCCGGTGGAGGAGCGTCGTCGCCGAGAACATCCGGGGCATCGTCGCCCGGGGTTTGGCCTACTCGGTGGTGAACGTCTGGGAGGGGATGGGGGAGCTGTTCGCCTCGTCCGGCGTGGTCCTGGTGCCGGTTTCGGACCCGACGCCGCACAACGCCGTGGTGGCGGCCGTCCCGCCGGGGCTGAGCAGGCCCCGGCGGGTCGATGCCGTCATCGCCGCGGCGCGCGAGATCGCGAGCGCGTGAGAGGGAGCGGCCGGGCCCGGCCGCCCCGACGCCCCTCAGCCGATCGGCGCCCGCGCGGGCTCCTGCTCCGCGACGGCCCGGGCCGGACGCGCGGTGCGCCCCGAGATCCGTCGTTCCAGGTACCGGGCGAAGTGCGAGATGAGGATGTTGGTGACGATGTAGACGGCGGCGATGACGAGGAAGGTCTGGATGAGGTGGCTCGTGTACGCCGTGAGGTTGTTGGCCGTCTTCATCAGCTCCGGGTAGCTGACCGCATAGCCGAGCGTCGTGTCCTTCAGGAGCACGACGAGCTGCGCGACCATCGAGGGCACGACGATGCGCACGGCCTGCGGCAGGACCACGTACCGGGTGGCCTGGGAGGGCTGGAGCCCGATGCTGAGGGCTGCCTCGACCTGCCCGGCGGGAAGTGCGAGGATGCCGGCCCGGAAGATCTCCGCCATCACCGCGGAGCTGCACAGCGTGATGGGAATGACGAGCTTCCAGAAGATGTCCGGGTTGATCCCGTAGGACGGCAGTCCGCTCACGAAGACGTAGACGACGAGCAGGAGCGGGACCGAACGGAAGAACTCGATGTAGGCGACCGCTGGCAGCCGCAGCCAGGCGCGGCGCGAGGTGCGCGCCAACGCCATGAGCAGCGCCGTGGGGATCGCGAAGACCGCGGAGGCCCCGGCTGCGAGGGCGGTGTTTCCCAGGCCCGCCAGCAGGAACTGGAGGTAGGGCCACTGCGTGAACTCCGCCCAGCGGTCGGCGGCGAGCTGTCCTGCCTGGCCGAAGCGCAGGACGATCAGGATGGCGATGGCCGCGATCGCCAGGAGGCTGAGGGCCGTCACCGCCCGGATCGTGCGCCGCGCCCGCGGTCCTGCCGCGTCGAAGATGTGCTCCTGGGTGCTCACCGCTGGACCCTCCACCGCTTCTCGAGCCGCGCGCCGAGGCCACCGGCGAGGAGCGAGATGATGACGTAGGCGAAGGCGACGACGACGTAGGCCGTGAGTCCGAGGGCCGCCTCGTTGTTGATCTCGGACACCTGGAGCGTGAGGTCCTTGACCCCGATGACCCCCGCGAGCGAGGAGCTCAGGAGGATCCCGATGAAGACGTTGACGAGCGGCTGGACCACGCTCCGGTAGGCCTGCGGGAACAGGACGTGCCGGAGCACCCCCGAGAAGTCCAGTCCGATCGAGCGGGCTGCCTCGATCTGCCCGACCGAGACCGCGTTGATGCCCGTGCGGATGGCCTCGCAGGTGAACGCGCCGCCCAGCAGCGTCATGGACAGGGCGGCGCACGTGAAGAGGTCGAACGTCACCCCGATGTCAGGCAGCCCGAACGTCACCACGACCAGGAGGCTGATCAGCGGGATGTTGACGAACAGCTCGACGTAGAGCCTGCCCACGGCGCGGAGCGGCACGATCGGGCTGATCCGGAAGGCAGCTGCGACCGTGCCGACCACCAGCGAGCCCAGGAAGCTGACCGCCGTGAGCCTGAGGGTCATCCAGAGGCCGTCGAGCAGCTCCGGCAGGTAGGTGCTGAACAGCTCCTCCATGGGTCAGGAGGCGATGGCGGGCGGCGCGGGCGGCTCCGTCTTGACCACCTGGCCGACGGTCGCCTTCCAGAGGGCGGCCCAGGATCCGTCGCCCTCCATGACCTTCAGCCAGGCGTTGACGAAGGCGAGCGCATCGCTGCCCTTGTGCAGCCCGATCCCGTATGGATCCGACGAGCCGAACGGCTCCCCGACGATCTTGACGTCCTTGTTCTTCGCGACGTTCGACAGCAGGATCGACTGGTCGATCACGTACGCATCCACGCGGCCCTGCTGCACCGCCGCGAGGCACTTCGGGTTGTCGTCGAAGGTCTGCACGTTCGCCTTGGGCGCGTACTTCTGCAGGAGCGCGACGCCGGTGCTCGCCGCCTGGGTCGCCACGTTCTTGCCCGCGAGGTCGTCGACGGACTTGATGTCGTTGTTGGTGGACTTGACCAGGATCGCCGACTTCGACTCGTAGTACGGCCCCGCGAAGTCGACCTTCTGCTGGCGGGCGGGGGTGATCGAGTATGTCGCGACGATCAGGTCGACGGACTGGTTCTGCAGGAGCGTCTCCCGGGTGTCGACCGTGACCTGGCTGAGGTTCTCCTTCGGCTGCCCGGTGATGTACTTCGCCAGGAGCTGGGAGATGCCCGCGTCGAAGCCCGCGACCTTCCCCGTGGTCGGGTCCCTGAGAGAGAAGAGCGACGACGTGTCGGTGCCGCCGCGGTTGATCATCCCGCGGTCCTTGATGGCCTTGGCCCAGGAGTTGCCGTCCACGAGCGAGGCATCCGCCACCGCCCCCTTCGAGAGGACGGCATCGAAGGCCGCGAGGTCGATCGCCGAGCCGGAGGAGGACGCCCCCGCGCTCGCGGACCCCGACGACGCCGGAAGCGTGGGGGAGCTGGAACAGGCGGCCAGTGCTCCGGCGCTCACCGCGCCGAGGCCGATTCCCAGAAGTCCCCTTCTGCTGAGGCTGCGCCGAGCATTCTCGATCTGGTCCATGGCAGTTCCTCCCGTTTCCCCTGATTCCTCAGTACGGGCGCCTGACCGTGGCTCTCGGGCCCCACCAGGTGCCGCAGGGTCAGTCTAGGCACGCGGTGCGCCGGTACTGCAGACCCCGCGCGGGAGCGAGTCCAGCTCCTTCCGGCTGCGGGAGCCGCAGGACGGGCCGGGATGCCAGCCTTCGTCCTGCTAGCCGACCGTGGCCCCGAAGACCCAGCCGAGGATGTACGTCACCGCGGCCGCGCCGAAGCCGATGCCCAGCTGGCGCAGGGCCCGTGTGAGCGGCGAGGCCCCGGCGAGCAGGCCGACCACTGCGCCGGTGCCGAGGAGCGCGAGGCCCACGAGGACTCCGGCCACGATCAGCGCCGGAACTCCGATCATGCCGAAGAGGAACGGGATGATCGGCACGATCGCGCCCGAGGCGAAGAAGCAGAAGCTCGAGAGCGCGGCACCCCATGCGGAGCCGATGGCCTCGTGCTCGTCCTCCGTCTCCTCCTTCTCCGGGTGGAGCGACAGGCTCGGGTCGCAGTCGCACGCGAAGTGGCCGAGCCGCTCGGCCGCGCGGTGCTCGGCCGCCTGCTGGCTCATGCCGCGCGCCTTGTACACCAGCACGAGCTCGTTCTGGGTGAGGTCCAGGTCGGGGGCAGCAGTAAGGGTGATCTGGGTGGGGCGCGACGCCGAGAGGAGCTCGCGCTGGGAGCGGACGGAGATGAACTCGCCGGCGCCCATGGACAGCGCGCCGGCAAGCAGCCCTGCGACGCCCGAGAGCAGCACGACATGGCCCCCGACGCCCGAGGCGGCCATGCCCGCCACGAGGGACAGGTTGCTCACGAGGCCGTCGTTGGCCCCGAACACCGCTGCGCGGAACGTCCCGGAGAGGCGGGTGCGGCCGCGGATCGCGAGGCCTCGCACGACCTCCTCGTGGATGCGCTCGTCCGCCGCCATGGCGGGCGTCGCGAACGGGTCGTCCGCGTACGGGGAGCGGCTCTCGGCCCGCTGGGCGAGCGCGAGGACGAAGACGCTGCCGAAGTGCCGGGCGAGGAACCCGAGGAGCTGGCTGCGCAGCGAGGGCGCCACGGGACGGCCGGCCTTTTCGCCCAGGAGGGTCCTCCAGTGGGCCTCATGGCGTCCCTCGGCCTCGGCCAGGCCGAGCAGGATGTCGCGCTCCTCGCCCTCGCGGCGCGAGGCGAGCGCCCGGTAGATGGCGGCCTCGGCCCGCTCGTCGGCGAGGTACTGGCGCCAGCGCCGGACGTCGGACGAGGAGGGGTCCCGGCGGGGTCGGGGCGCGGTGGGGGAGGTCTTCTGCATGGCGGCTCCTGGGCTTCAACGGCGAACTGCGGGCGCCTTTGCCTCCAGCACTGTAGCCCTTTTGGCCGCCGATTTTCGGCCGGTATACCGCTGCTCCTGAGTTAGGCGGGCCGCAATCTCGTCCCTTCTCGGACCGCGGTGCCTAGAAGGCAACGGCTGTTGTCAATTAGGCTTGCGTCACCCAGCACATCGTCCTGGCAGAACGCCAGCCTGCCTCCAGCGCCTTGGGGAGAACCAGATGAAAGCCCTGCCCGTCGAGCCGAGCAACGCCCCCGTGGCCATCGGTTCCCGCATCCGCGCCGCGCGGCAGTCCCAGCGGATGACCATCGAGCAGGTGGCGGACGCGACCGGGCTCACGAAGGGGTTCCTCTCA
Organism: Sinomonas flava; assembly: GCF_039531875.1. Taxonomy (NCBI): domain Bacteria; kingdom Bacillati; phylum Actinomycetota; class Actinomycetes; order Micrococcales; family Micrococcaceae; genus Sinomonas; species Sinomonas flava. Next base: position 41,557 of record NZ_BAAAQW010000005.1, read on the forward strand.
CGGGTGGAGCGGGACCTCACCTCCCCGTCGGTCGCCTCGCTCGTGACGCTGTGCCAGGTCCTCTCCCTCTCGATCGGCGATCTCTTCGCCACCCCCGAGACCCACCTCACCCGTGCCGCCGAGGCCCCGCGGATCTCCCTCGGCGGCGAGGGGATCGTGGAGAAGCTCCTCACAGCGAGGTCGGAGCGGCGGGTGCAGGTGCTGCAGGCGGACATCGAGCCGCGCGGCACGGGGGAGTCGGAGCTCTACGCCGTGGACTGCGACGTGGACGTGCTCCACGTGGTCCGCGGCCAGATCGAGCTCGTGATGACCAACGAGCGGTACGCCCTCAGCGCCGGCGACACGCTCACCTTCCCCGGCCGCGAACCGCACACCTGGGTGAACCCCACGGACAGGCCCGCGACCGTCCTCTGGATCCTCGTCCCGGCTGCCTCGCGCTGACCCCGCCCTCGCCCAGCGCAAGCCCCATCCGGCCGGGAAAGTCGGCGCCCCGCGTCACCGCCGCGTCATGAGGTACGCCGCCCACCCGTGCGGCCAGCCCTTCAGCCCGGACTCGCCCGCGATGCGCTCGATCGAGAAGTCCCGTCCGAAGCGCTCCTCGACCTCACCCGGGCGCAGCGCCATGTCCCCGAAGGGCAGCGCGGCCACGGCCGCCCTCTCCCACAGCGACGGGACCCACTCGAAGCACCACAGCAGGAACAGCCCGCCCGCGCGGAGCAGCGGCACGACCGCGCGCACGTACGCGTCCCGGTCGCGTCCATGCAGGTCGTCGAACGAGCCGTAGTCCACGAGGACATCGAAGGGCCCGGACACGCGGCGCATGGTGGTGAGGTCGTCTTCGACGAAGCGCACGACGACGCCCGCCGCCTCCGCCTTCGACCTCGCCTTCGCGAGGGCTGCCGGGGCGAAGTCGACGCCGGTCGCCTCGAAGCCGTGCCGCGCGAGGAACACGGAGTTGTCCCCTTCGCCGCAGCCCAGGTCAAGGGACCGGCCCGGCGGGATGCGGCCCGACTCGACCAGCCGAACGAGCTCCGCCCGGGCCGGGCCCACCCAGGGCGGCGTCCCGCGGCGGTACCACAGGTTGTAGAAGGCCTTCATGGCTTAGTCCTCCTTGAGTCAGCGCGAGGTGGTCCGGCGCCGTCGTGCGTACCCGCCAGGGCCACGACGCCCGCATTTCGCGTACCCGAGACGGTGAGAGGGGGTTGTGATGTGTACCCGAGACGGCCGCGGGCCGGGAGACGGGTCAGCCGACGTGGACCCAGGGCCGCTCGGTGATGTCCGGCTCGGCCTCGCGGAGCACCTCGCGCGTCACCGGGGCGATCTCTCCCTCCCCGAAGAACAGGAACTTCGTGAGGTTCGTGACAGGGTTCCCCTCGGTCCAGCGGAAGTAGATGTGCGGCATGAGGCCCGTGACGTTGCGCAGGTGCAGGAGCACGGCGGCGAGGGTGTTGGGCACGTTGTTCGAGTGCACCTCGAGCACCTTGAAGCCGTGCCGCTTGATGCCCACCACGTCGAGCTCCTGCTCGAATTCGGAGGAGTCGTCCACGACGATCTCGATGAACAGGATGTCCGCGTCCTCGGGCAGGTGGTTCGCGGCCCGGGCGTGCTCGAGCTTGTTGCGGTAGCGCTCGGAGTCGAGGCGCTTGGGCTCGTGGGCGATGAGCCGGATCGGGCCCTGCTCGACGTCGGTGAGGAACTCGAGGGCCTGCTCGTCGAGGCGGACGTGGGTGGCGCGCAGCTCGAACGAGCGCCGCACCCGGGAGGCGAACGAGACCACGATGATGCCCACGATGAACAGCGCCGCGATCCGGATGCCGTCCGGCCGCTCGATCACGTTGGCGATCGTCGTGTAGGTGAACACGGCGCTCACGATCCCGAAGGCCCAGGTCCGGGACCTCTGCCTGCGGTGCTTCGCCGAGAGGGTCACGGCCACGGCCGCCGAGGTCATGAGCACGAGGACGCCGGTGGCGTACGCGCCGCCCTGCGCCTCGACGTTCGCGTCGAAGATCCAGGTGATGAGGAACGCGACCGCTGAGAACACGAGCACGAGCGGCCGCACCGCGCGCGTCCACGCCGGTGCCATGCCGTAGCGGGGGAGGTACCTGGGGACGAGGTTGAGGAGCCCGGCCATGGCCGAGGCCCCTGCGAACCACAGGATCGCAATAGTGGAGATGTCGTAGACCGTGCCGAACCCGTCCCCGAAGAACTGGTGGGCGAGGAAGGCGAGGGCGCGCCCGTTGGCCTTCCCGCCGTCCTCGAACTCCTGCGCGGGGATGAGCACGGTCGTGGCGAAGCTCGAGGTGATCAGGAACGAGGACATGATGAGCGCCGCGGTCGTCAGGAGCCGGTGCGTCCCGCGGATCCGGCCCTCGGGGTTCTCCTCGGTGTCCGTCGGGTAGCCCTTGACCTGCGGCATGACGGCCACGCCGGTCTCGAAGCCGGACAGGCCGAGCGCGAGTTTCGGGAACACGAGCAGGGAGATGCCCACCATCATGAGGGGGTCGCTGTGCTGGGTGGTGAGGGTGGTCCACCAGTCGGTGACCACGGCACCTTCCGTGAACACCCGCACGACGGCGGTCCCGACCACCACCGCGTTCAGCGCCAGGTACAGCCCGACAAGCACGACCGCGACATTGATGGCCTCCTTGAACCCGCGCAGGAACACGACCGCGAGCGCCGCGATGAGCACGAGCGTGATGGTGACCTGCTGGCCGTGGAACGCCTCCGGCGCGAACGGGTTCTCGATGAGGTGCGCGCTCGCGTCTGCCGCCGAGAGCGTCATGGTGATCATGAAGTCCGTGGCTGCGAAGCCGAGGAGCGCCAGCACGAACAGCTTCCCGGTCCATCGCCCCATGAGCCGCTCGAGCATGGCGATCGACCCCTCGCCGCGGTGGCTCTCGCGCGCCACCCGGCGGTAGACCGGGAGCGCTCCCGCGAGGGTGACGATCACGAGGATGACCGTCGCCATCGGAGCCAGCAGCCCCGCGGCAAGGGCCGCGATGGCGGGCTGGTAGCCGAGGGTCGAGAAGTAGTCGACGCCGGTGAGGCACATGACGCGCCACCACGAGGCCGGCTTGTGGTCCTCCTTGGGGACGCCGTGGGGGCCTTGCCTCTTGCCGGCCGTCTCGGGCATCCCCTCGAGGAGCCAGGTCCTCAACGGATGCTGGTCGTGGTGGCGTCGCTTGGGGCTCGGCTCGGCGGGGGGTCGGGTGAGTGTGCTCATGGCTCCTGCTGGTGCGGGACGCCGGGATGGCGTCCACTGGAGCGTAGAGCGGCGCCGCGGCGGGGACGGCTGCCCTTTATGGAACCTTTACGGCTCGCTCGCGGTGTCTTTGCGCACGACGCCGTCGGGGGAGCCTCGCGCGGCGAAGTCACGGCCTGCTCACAGTCGCCGGGGAGCCCAAGGGGTTCCCATAACAAGTGTATTTCACTTCGATGGATATACCCTTCTGGCCCTAGCGAGGCCCCGAGTGGCGGTGTCACGGTTGACTCGCGCATCCCGCGCCCGCACCCAGGAGTTGACCACCATGGAGCCCATCCCCGCCCGCACCCCCGCGGCCCTCGCCTTCGGACTCGCCCTCGCGCTGTCAGGCTGTGCCGCGGCCCCCGGAACCGGCGGCGCCGGAACCTCCCCTGCCGGGACGCCCTCCGCCGCCGCGTCCGCGTCCTCGAGCGCGCCGGCGAGCTCTGCCGCAGAGGCGACCCCGCCGCCGTCGAACGTGCCGGCTGCAGGTGCGGCGGCACAGCAGGGGCTCGCCACGTTCACCTTCCCCGACGGGCGCACCTCGTTCAGCTACCCGGCCTCCTGGACCGTCGACGTCTTCCACGCCGCCGGCGCGCAGGCGACCTCCGCGACCGCGACCGTCAAGGACCCGGCCGGACGGCGCATGGCGACCGTCTACATCGGCCAGGTCACCGACGCCGTGACGACGCCGGCGGTCAGGACCGTCTACGAGTCCACGCCCGTCCCGGGGCTCGCGGCCCTGCCCGCCCCCGCGGCCCACGTCTCGTGGTACCGCGACGACTCCGGGGGAGCGTCGGCATACCGGCTGCACCTCACCGCTGGCCCGGCGGCCGCGGGCGAGGGCATGTCCCTGGACGGGATCATCCGCGCCGGCGCGGGAGTGCTCGTCGCCGAGGTGGTCTGGGACTCGTCGACGCCGTTCGCGTCCGAGGAGGCGGCGGAGGCCTGGTATGCCTCCCAGGAGGGGCAACAGGTCAGGGCGCTGCTGACGAGCATCGCGTACAGCTGAGCAGGGGGAGTGCCGCCATGACTGGAAGAATGCTCGGACTCGTCGTCGGCCTCGCGCTCGCTGCCGGGCTCACCGGATGCGGATCGGGGACGCCGGCGGCGCCGCGGGCGACGGCGGGTGGCGGCTCCCCGTCGTCGTCCGCCGCTGCGGCAACCGCCGCGGCTGCGGCGACCACCGCCGGGACGGCTGCTGCCGCGTCATCGGCGCCGCCAACTGCGACCGCGGACCTCTCGACGTTCACCTTCACCACCCAGAAGCTCTCCCTCCGCTACCCGGCAGAGTGGACGGTCGAGGCGAAGACGTTCCCGCGGGGGCCCGTGATGGGGGAGTCGGCAGAGTTCAGGGACGCCGCCGGGAAGGCGGTCCTCACGGTGATGATCAACGCCACGAGCTATGACGTCGGCTGGCCGGTGCAGCGCACCGTCATCGAGTCGGCGGCGCTTCCCGGCCTCGCGGCCGGCGGGTGGAGCCCCGCGCTGCAGTACTCCTTCTTCGCGGAGGAACCGACGGGCGGCGGGGGCCTGGGCGCGCTCTGCACCCTGAAGCTCTCGGGCGAGGTCCCAGCGAATGGCCCCGGCACCCTGCGCGGCCTCCCGCAGGGCGGCCCGGCGCAGGGTGGCCCGGCGCAGGGTCCGGGGCCCAGCGGACCCTACCTGCCGGGCGTGGAACTGGGGCCAGAGGTCGAGAAGTGCGGTTCCGTGGACGGGGCCAGGGCGTGGTGGGCCTCCCCGGAGGGCCGGCAGGTCAAGGCGATGCTCCTGAGCCTGACGGCTGGCTGACTCAGACGATCGAGTAAACAAGGGGTGCATATGGGGCAACTTCTCCTGTACGCTGGCTCACAGAAGAGCCACCTATGGAGGGTTATCGTGCAAGAGCTGCGCATCGAGGAGAACGGCAACCTCGGCCCCATTGATTCGTCCCGCATCCCGCGCTTCGCCGGCGCCGCGACGTTCGCCCGCCTGCCCCGCCTCGACCAGGTGCGCCGGGCGGACGTCGCCGTCGTCGGGGTCCCGTTCGACTCGGGGGTCTCGTACCGCCCGGGGGCGCGGTTCGGCGCGAACCACGTGCGCGAGGCGAGCCGCCTGCTCCGCCCCTACAACCCCGCCCAGGACGTCTCGCCGTTCGCGAGCGCCCAGGTCGCCGACGCCGGCGACATGGCCGTGAATCCGTTCAACATCCACGAGGCCATCGAGACCATCCAGCAGGACGCGCTGGACCTCACGGCCGACGGCGCGCGCCTCCTGACGCTCGGCGGGGACCACACGATCGCCCTGCCGCTCCTGCGGGCCGCGTCCGAGCGCGCGGGGGAGCCGGTGGCACTCCTGCACTTCGACGCCCACCTCGACACGTGGGACACGTACTTCGGCGCCGAGTACACGCACGGCACCCCGTTCCGGCGGGCCGTCGAGGAGGGCCTCCTCGACACCGAGGCCATCTCCCATGTCGGCACCCGCGGCCCGCTCTACGGCAAGCGCGACCTCGAGGACGACCGCCGCTTCGGTTTCGGCATCGTCACCTCGTCCGACGTCTACTACCAGGGCGTCCGCGAGGTGGTCGCGAAGCTGCGCGACCGCATCGGCGGCCGCCCGCTGTACATCTCGGTGGACATCGACGTCCTCGACCCCGCGCACGCCCCCGGCACCGGCACCCCCGAGGCCGGCGGCATGACCAGCCGGGAACTGCTCGAGATCATCCGCGGCCTGCGCGGGCTCAACCTCGTCGCGGCCGACGTCGTCGAAGTCGCCCCCGCCTACGACCACGCCGAGATCACCGGCGTCGCCGCGGGCCACGTCGCCTACGACCTCGTCACGCTCATGAGCGAGCTGCCCCGCCCGGTGGTTGAGCGCAGTCGAAACCAGGAGCCCGGGATCCCCGCCGAGCAGCGCACGACGGCGGGCGCCCAGTGAGCGCCGTCGAGTCGCCCCGTGCGGGGGAGGCCGAGGCGATTCAGGCCCGCGAGGCGGGCATCGCCGCGGCGGCCCGCGAGGACGGCGAGCGTGCAGCGCAGGGCGGCCAGGACGGCGTCGTGCGCCAGTACGCTGGCCGTGCCGTGCGGAACGGCGGCGACCTCGTCGTCGAGACGCTCGAGGCGCTGGGGGCGAAGACCGTGTTCGGCATCCCCGGCCAGCATGCGCTCGGGCTGTTCGACGCGATGGGTCGCGGGAACCTGAAGTTCGTCTCGAGCCGGGTCGAGAACAACTCGGCGTTCGCCGCGGACGGCTATTCCCGGGCCACCGGCGAGGTCGGGGTCCTGTTCCTCTCGACCGGCCCCGGCGCGCTCACCTCGCTCGCGGGCCTGCAGGAGGCGTACGCGACCGGCGTGCCGATGGTGGTCATCGCGAGCCAGATCCCGCTCGAGGGCCTCGGCGCGCGGCGCAAGGGCATGCTGCACCAGCTCGACGACCAGAAGGCCTCCGCCGCGAACGTCACGAAGAGCCAGCGGCTCATCCAGCACGCCTCGGGCATCCCGTCCGCCATCCAGGACGCCTGGACAGACGCGATCTCCTCGCCGCAGGGTCCCGTATGGGTCGAGATCCCGCAGAACGTGCTGCTCGAGCCGATCATGGTCCCGCCGGTCGAGGACGCGCTCGCGGTCGCGGCCGACAACCCGCCCCGCGTCGAGCTCGTGCGCGAGGCCGTCAGGTGGCTGCGCGAGGCCCGTCGGCCCGCGGTCATCGCCGGCGGCGGCACCCGGCGGGGGCACGCCGAGAAGGCGCTGCTCTCTTTAGCCGAGCGCCTGCGGGCCCCCGTGATCTGCACGCCCGGCGGCAACGGAGCATTCCCGTGGGAGCACCCGCTCTCGCTCCAGTCCTGGATAGAGGACCGGCACATGACCGACCTCCTCGAGGATGCGGACGTGCTCGTGGTCATCGGGTCCTCGCTGGGCGAGGTCACGTCGAACTACTTCACGTTCGAGCCGCGCGGGCGGATCATCCAGATTGACGCCGAACCGCGGGTCCTCGAGTCGAACCGGCCGGGGCTCGGGATCCGGGCCGACGCCGGGCAGGCGCTGGACGCGTTGAACGCGGCACTGGACGCGGCGCTGCCCGGGGCGCTCGACGCGGAGCGGCCGGCCCCCGACTGGCACGGGAAGAGCCCGGAGGAAGTGGTCGCCGACTCGCTCGCGGCTGTCCGCGCGCGACTCGACTCGCAGGACCTGGGCAAGGAGCTGCGGTTCATGGCGGACATCCGCGCGGCCGTGCCGGACGACATGCAGACCTTCTGGGACATGACGATCTCCGCCTACTGGGCCTGGAGCTGCTGGGACGCGCGGCAGGGCCAGTTCCACTCCGCCCAGGGCGCGGGCGGCCTCGGCTTCGGGTTCCCCGCCGCGATCGGCGGGGCCGTGGGGCTCGCGACCGTCGGCAAGCCCGCGCGCGTGCTCGCCGTGTCCGGGGACGGCTCCGCGATGTACTCGATCTCCGAGCTCGCGACGGCACGGCAGCACAACGTCCCGGTCACGTGGCTCATCGTCGACGACGGCGGGTACGGGATCCTGCGCGAGTACATGGTGGGTGCCTTCGGCAAGGCCACCGCGACGGAGCTCGCGCGCCCGGACTTCGTGGCGCTCGCGGAATCCTTCGGCGTCCCGGCCAAGCGCGTCCCCGTGGACGGCGTGCAGGAGGCGCTTGAGGCGGGCTTCGCGGCGGACGGGCCCAACGTCGTCGTGGTCGAGACGCTCCTGAAGATGTTCGCCCCGACGCATCTGGAGGCGTAGGCCGCCCGGCCCACCCGCCGCCCCTCCCCGCCGCCCCTCTGGGGGTCACCTTCTGGGGGTCACG
>NZ_BAAAQW010000005.1:49634-236902 GCF_039531875.1 Sinomonas flava
AGGTGACCCCCAGACGTCGTTGAGGGGGGCGCCCGCGCCGGAGAGTGGCGAAGCTTACAAAGGTTACCTAGTGAATTGGTTTGTGTAGGCAACCTTCGCAGCGTATAGTTGCTGCAAGCAATCAATTAGGAGGCGGCAATGCCTGTCGATCCCGGGACCGCGCGGGAACTCGTCCACCGGGTCTTCGACCTCCAGCGCGTCGTGCGCTGCCTCGCCAACTCGGAGCTCAAGCACCACGACCTCGGCGTCGCCTTCCAGGGCGTGCTGCGCATGGTCGCCGAGCACGGGGGGCGCGCCGTCGAGATCGCCTCGCGGCTCGGCGTGAGTGCCCCGGTCCTGAGCCGGCACCTCTCCGACCTCGAGGCCCTCGGGTACGTCGAGCGGCACCGCGACCCCGAGGACCGCAGGGCCCAGCTCATCGCGCTCACAGAGTCCGGGTGGGCCGCGCTGCGCGAGATCGAGGAGCACCGGATCGCCCGGCTCCAGAGCTACCTCGCCGACTGGGACGAGGGGCGGGCGGCCGCCGCGGTCGAGGCACTGTCCCAGCTCTCGGACGCCCTCCGGCGCGGCTCCGCCGACCGCCGCCTCACAGCCATGACCACTACGACCGCACAGGAGGAAGCGCGTGCAGCCCACTGAAGCACCGGCTCCGCAGATGAGCCACAAGCAGATCCTCGAGGCCCTCACCGGCCTCCTCGCGGCGTTCTTCACCGCGATCCTCTCGTCCACGATCGTGGCGAACGCCCTGCCGACCATCATGTCGGACCTCAAGGGCACCCAGACCGACTTCGCGTGGGTCATCACCGCGGCTCTCCTGGCCAACGCCGTGACCACCCCGATCTGGGGCAAGCTCGCGGACCTCTTCAACAAGAAGCTCCTCACCCAGCTGAACATCGTGGTGTTCGTCGCGGGATCGGTGATCGCCGGATTCGCCCAGGACATCCCTTCCCTCCTCACGGCCCGCGTGATCCAGGGCATCGGCATGGGCGGGCTCACGGCCCTGGCCATGGCGATCATCGGCACCATGATCCCGCCGCGCGAGCGCGGCAAGTACTCGGGCTACATGGGCGCCGTCATGGCCGTCGGCACCGCGGGCGGCCCGCTCCTGGGCGGCTTCATCGTGGACTCGCCGCTCGGCTGGCGGTGGACGTTCTTCGTCTGCGTGCCCCTCGCCGTCGTCGCGCTGTTCCTCATCCAGACCACGCTCAAGATCCAGCATGTCAAGCGCCCCGCCAAGATCGACTGGCTCGGCACCATCCTGCTCACCGCCTCGGTCTCGACGCTGCTCATCTGGGTCTCCTTCGCCGGCAAGGCCGACTACTACGACTGGTGGAGCTGGCAGACGGCTGTCATGGTCGGCGGCTCGCTCCTGGGCCTGATCCTCCTCGTGGTCGTCGAGTCCCGCGTGGCCATGCCGATCATCCCGCTCAAGATCGTCGCCAACCGCACGACGGCGCTCAGCATCCTCGCGTCCGCGGCCGTCGGCGTGGCGATGTTCGCCTCGTCCTCCTTCCTGGGCCAGTACTTCCAGGTGGCCCGCGGCGCGACGCCGACCGAGGCCGGCCTGCTGACCCTGCCCATGATCGCGGGCAACTTCCTCGGCTCGGTCGTGTCGGGCCAGATCATCACGCGGACCGGCAAGTGGAAGCGCTGGCTCGTCCTCGGCTCCATCCTGACGATCGCGAGCCTGGGCCTTCTCGGCACGATCGACCACACCACCGAGCTCTGGATCACCGGCGTGTACACGTTCGGGCTCGGCCTCGGCCTCGGGATGACCATGCAGAACCTCGTGCTCGGCGTGCAGAACACCGTCCGCGCCGCGGACATCGGCACGGCCAGCTCCACGGTCGCGTTCTTCCGCTCCGTGTTCGGCGCGGTCGGCGTCTCGGTGCTCGGCGCCGTCCTGAGCAACCGCTCGAGCGACCTCGTCGTCCAGGGCCTCGCCGACCGCGGCATCCAGGCCTCGGGCGGCTCCGCCGGCGGGAGCATGGACCTCAAGGACATGCCCGCGCCCATCGCCGAGATCGTCCGCGGCGCGTTCGGTGACGCGACCGCTCGGGTGTTCCTCATCGCGGCCGTGATCGCGGTCGTCGCGCTCATCGCGGTGGCCTTCATCAAGGAGGTCCCGCTGCGCCGCACGGTGGACATCGTCAAGCCCTCCGAACCGGGCCAGACGCACGACGCCGCCTCCTCGCCCGAGGCGACCGGCTCGCCGTCGTCCGCTGCCCACCGAGGCGGGGAGGCGGGCACACCCGCGGCGGGTGCTGCCGACGACGGCGCGTCCCGCCGGGCTGCGGTCCGTGCCGCGCTGGCCGGGCGCGAGGGCGAGGCCGTGGGCCTGGACGGCGAGCTGCAGCTCCTGCTGGCCGAGGCCGAGTCCGCCTCCTCGTCCGCGGAGCGCGCGGGTGCCACCGGCGTGCCCGACGTCGCCGTCCTCCAGGAGACGCAGCGGCTCCTCGCCGCGCAGCAGGTCCAACTGGGCCAGCTGTTCTCCCGGGTCGCGGACCAGCTCGAGGTACAGCAGCGTATCGCCGCCGAGCAGGGCCAGACGGCCAAGGCGCAGGCCGAGACGGCGGCGTCGCTCGCCGAACTACAGGCCGAGCTTGCGGCCGAACGGCAGCTCCAGAAGGAGGCGGCGCTCTACCTCGCCACGCGGGGTCGCCACACGGCCACCTGAGGCCCTGTCAGAGGCTTCTCATCGATCAGCCAGCCTGCGGACAGTTGCTGTCCGCAGGCTGGCTGATTAGTCCTCAGGACTGATGCCCCGCAGGTGCGCGCGGGCCTACGCTTGACACGCCCCTTTCGGCATCCCGCGGGGGGCCCAAGACTCGAAGGACCTCGATGCTCCTCACACTCATCCGGCGCTACAGCGCCCGTTACTGGCTCTGGATTGTGGCTGTGGTCGTCTTCCAGCTCGCGACCACCATTGCGACCCTCTACCTGCCCAGCATCAACGCCCAGATCATCGACCAGGGGGTCGCGAAGGGCGATACCGGGTACATCTGGCGGCAGGGCGCCCTCATGCTCGGCATTGCGCTGGCACAGGTGATCACCGCGATCGCGGCGGTCTACTTCGGCTCGAAGACCGCGATGGCCTTCGGCAGGGACCTCCGGCAGGCAGTCTTCCGCAAGGTCACGTCCTACTCCGCACAGGAGGTCCAGTCCTTCGGTGCGCCGACCCTGATCACCCGCGGGACCAATGATGTCCAGCAGGTCCAGATGGTCCTCCTGATGGGGCTGAACTTCATGGTGTCCGCGCCGATCATGTGCGTGGGCGGCATCATCATGGCGCTTCGCGAGGACCTCGGGCTCTCGTGGCTCGTCTGGGTGTCCGTGCCGGTGCTGTTCGCGATCGTCGGCTACCTCGTGTACCTGCTCCTGCCGCTCTTCCGCGGCATGCAGAAGCGGGTCGACGGGATCAACGGAGTGCTGCGCGAGCAGATCATGGGCATCCGCGTCGTGCGCGCCTTCGTGCGCGAGCCGTTCGAGGAAGGGCGGTTCGCCGAGGCGAACAAGGCCCTCACCGACATCTCCCTCCGGGTCGGCGCGATCTTCGTGCTCATGTTCCCGATCATCATGATGCTCCTGCACCTGTCCACCGCCGCGGTCCTGTACTTCGGCGGCCAGCGTGTGGACGCGGGCGAGATGCAGGTCGGGTCCCTCACGGCGTTCCTCCAGTACCTCCTGCAGATCCTCATGGCCGTCATGATGGGCACGTTCATGGCCATGATGATCCCGCGCGCCTCCGTCTGCGCCGACCGCATCGGCGAGGTGCTCGACGTCGTGCCCTCGATGGCCGCTCCCGGCGATCCGGAGATCCCGGCCAAGCGCGAGGGCGTCGTCGAGTTCCGCGACGTCTCCTTCTCGTATCCGGGCGCGGAGGCCGCGGTCCTCTCCGGCCTCACGTTCACCGCGCGGCCGGGCCAGACGGTGGCGATCATCGGTGCGACCGGTTCGGGCAAGACGACCCTGCTGTCCCTCATCCCGCGCCTCTACGACGCGGGGAGCGGCCAAGTGCTCCTCGACGGGGTGCCCGTAGACAGGATGCCCCGCTCCGAGATCACCTCCCGCGTGGCCATGGTCCCGCAGCGGCCCTACCTGTTCTCGGGCTCGATCGCCCACAACCTCCGGTTCGGCCGCGAGGACGCGAGCGAGGATGAGCTCTGGCAGGCACTCGACGTGGCACAGGGAGCAGACTTCGTCCGCGAGAAGCCCAAGGGACTGGAGGCCGGGATCGCGCAGGGCGGCACGAACGTCTCCGGCGGGCAGCGCCAGCGCCTGTGCATCGCGCGCGCCCTCGTCGCGAAGCCCGCCGTGTACCTGTTCGACGACTCGTTCTCGGCCCTCGACGTCACCACTGACGCGAGGCTGCGCCGCGCCCTGAAGAAGCAGACCGCCGACGCGACGGTCATCATCGTGGCCCAGCGGGTGTCCACGATCATCGACGCGGACCTCATCCTCGTGCTCGACAAGGGCAAGATCGTGGACCGCGGTACGCACGAGGAACTGCTCGAGACCTCGCCGACGTACCAGGAGATCGTGCAGTCGCAGATCACGGCCGAAGATGCCGCGAGTGTCTCTTCCGGCAGCAAGGAGGCGCACGGTGGCTGATCGCCGAATCACGAGGCAGGGCAAGAACGAGGTCCGGAAGGAAGCCGTGTCCCAGGACGGAGCGCCCCAGGGCGGCCAGGTGGTCGCCGAAGCCGAGGAGATCCTCGAGGAGGAGTACCGCCCCACCGAGGCCGACGGCGGCATGTTCGGCGAGATGCCCGCCAAGAAGGCCAAGAACTTCGGCCCCAGCGCCAAGCGGCTCATGGGGCTGCTGAAGCCCGAGCGGGCGCTGATGAGCGTCGTCGTGCTGTTCATCCTCGTCTCGGTGGTGCTCACCGTGATCGCCCCGAAGATCCTCGGCCAGGCCATGGACGTCATCTTCACCGGCGCCATCGGCAAGCAGATGCCTGCCGGCGTCACGAAGGACCAGGTCGTCGAGGGCCTGCGGGCTCAGGGCCAGGACAACTTCGCGGACATGCTCTCCGGCATGAACCTCGTGCCCGGGCAGGGCATCGACTTCTCGCGGCTGACGTTCCTCATCGCCGTCGTGCTGCTCATGTACTTCGTGGCCGGCGTGTTCATGTGGGCCCAGGGCTACATCCTCAACCGGCTCGTCATGCGGGTCGTCTACCGGCTCCGTCAGGACATCGAGGCGAAGATCAACCGCCTCCCGCTCGGCTACTTCGACACCCGGCAGCGCGGCGACGTGCTCTCCCGGGTGACGAACGACGTGGACAACATCCAGCAGGGCCTCCAGCAGGCGTTCTCGCAGCTGCTGTCCTCGCTCCTGCAGGTGCTCGGCATCGTTGTCATGATGTTCATCGTGTCGTGGCAGCTCGCCCTCATCGCCCTGATCGCGCTGCCCCTCTCGGGCGTCGTCGCGGGCGTGATCGGCTCGCGCAGCCAGAAGATGTTCCAGTCGCAGTGGAAGAACACGGGTCTGCTCAACGGACAGATCGAGGAGTCCTTCTCCGGCCACGACCTCGCGACGGTGTTCGGCCGCCAGGCGGACATGGTGCGCCGGTTCGACGAGAAGAACGAGGAACTGTACCGGGCCTCGTTCAACGCGCAGTTCGTGTCCGGCATGATCTTCCCGGTCATGAACTGGGTGAGCTACCTCGCCTACGTGGGCATCGCCGTCGTGGGCGGCCTGCGAGTCGCCGCCGGCCAGATGAGCCTCGGCGACGCGACCGCGTTCATCCAGTACTCCCGCGAGTTCACGCAGCCGCTGGGCCAGATCGCGGGCATGGCCAACATGCTCCAGTCCGGCGTCGCCTCTGCCGAGCGGACCTTCGAGCTGCTCGACGCCGACGAAGAGGAGCCGGAGACGGCCACTTCGCACCTGCCGGCGGTCACGGACGGGCACGTCGACTTCGAGCACGTCTCGTTCTCCTACTCCGAGGACAAGCCGCTCATCGAGGACCTGTCGCTCACGGCAGAGCCGGGCCACACCGTCGCCATCGTCGGCCCCACGGGCGCCGGAAAGACGACCCTCGTGAATCTCGTGATGCGGTTCTACGAGATCCAGGCCGGCCGGATCCTGCTCGACGGCGTGGACATCCGCGACCTCTCGCGGGCCGAGCTCCGTTCGAAGGTGGGCATGGTCCTTCAGGATGCGTGGCTGTTCGGTGGGACGATCTACGACAACATCCGCTATGGGAACCTCGATGCGACGGAGGAGGAAGTCATCGCCGCGGCGAAGGCCACCTACGTGGACCGGTTCGTCAGGGCGCTTCCCGACGGCTACCAGACCGTCATCGACGAGGAGGGCACCAACGTCTCCGCCGGCGAGAAGCAGCTCATCACGATCGCCCGCGCCTTCGTCTCCAACCCCTCGCTGCTGATCCTTGACGAGGCCACCTCGTCCGTGGACACCCGCACTGAACTGCTCGTGCAGAAGGCCATGGCCGCGCTCCGCACGGACCGCACATCGTTCGTGATCGCCCACCGGCTCTCCACGATCCGGGACGCGGACACGATCCTCGTCATGGAGAACGGCAAGATCGTCGAGCAGGGCGGGCACGAGGAACTCCTCGAGCGCGGGGGCGCCTACCACCGGCTCTACATGAGCCAGTTCGCAGGGGGGATCGACCTCGACGAGCAGACAGCAGCCTCGGCGGGATCGGCGCCGCGCACCTAGGCCTCCCCGGCCCAGGAGCCCGTGCCCACCCGCACCCGCCCTGGGACCCGTCCCCCGCCTCGACCCCGTTTCGGGTACGCCGAATTCGCGGTGGCGGCGCTTCGGGTACGCCGAATTCGCGCTGGCGGCGTTTCGGGTACGCCGGATTCGCGCTGGCGGCGTTTCGGGTACGCCGAATTCGCGCTGGCGGCGTTTCGGGTACGCCAACTCTGGAGCGGGCTGCGGGCGGACGGGTGGGGCGAGCGTCAAGACGCGGAGACGCCTCGCGGCGAGGGGGGCGGCTTGAGGGCTTCTTACCGGCGGCAGGGCGTCTCGCCGTCACCCGCAACCCGTCTCATCAGCGTCTCGGCGCCTCAGTCGGGGAGGAACCGCTCTGCCAGGAGGCTCAGCTGGCCTGACCGAGAAGTCGGGCAGGAGGCCCGGATTGCGTGTGGAGGCGGGGTCGGCCGACGGCGAATGCGTACCCGAGACGGCGGGGGTGTGGATTATCTGTACCCTAGACGGCGGGGGTGTGGATTATCTGTACCCGAGACGGCGCAGGGCGTGGATTATCTGTACCCGAAACGACAAGGGGCGCGGCACGGGCCTCTCAGGACTCCGGCGCGAGCTCCACGCGGATCCCGTCCAGCTCCTGGTCGTGCGCGATCTGGCAGGAGAGGCGGGAGCCGCACTCGCGGAACCCCTCGGCGTCGGCCAGGAGCTCCTCCTCGTCGGCGCTGCGCGCGCCCAGCCGGACCGCGACGGGCTCGTCGAGGTACACGTGGCACGTCGCGCAGGACGCCGTCCCGCCGCACGAGGCGAGCACGGGCAGGTCGTTGTCGCGGAGGACCTCCATGAGGGACTGGTCCTCGTCCCATTCGAGGGAGTGCTGGGTGCCGTCGCGGTCGACGGCGGTGATGGTCGTGGGCATGTCGCTCACCTTTCGGCAGTGGTTGGTGGGGGTCAGAATGCCGGTTCGAGCGACACGACGGCCTGCTCGAGCGGGATGGACGGGTCCGCGGCAAGCGCGGGGGAGAGTGCCGCCCGCTGGGCCACGAGCCGCTTGCCGGCGTTGAAGTCGGCCAGCGATCCGACGGTGTCCACCGCAGCAACGCGGCCGTCGCGGAGGTAGACCACGGTGAACTTCCCCGTGGCCGGGGCGCCGCGCAGGATGACGTCGTCGTCCGGGTGGCGCACGCCCGCGGTCTGCAGCCGCACGCCGTGCTGGACCGTCCAGAACCAAGGCACCTCTGCGGCCGGCTGCGCCTGCCCGGTGACGTCCGCTGCGATGGCCTCGGCCTGGGCGCGGGCATTCTGGATGCACTCGAGCCGCTGGCTCGCCCCGTCGTAGAGGCTCGCGAACCGGGTCGCGTCGCCGGCGGCGTAGATGTCCGGATCGGAGGTCCGCCCGGCCGCATCGACAAGGACGCCGTCGCTCACGTCCAGGCCGGCCGCCGCGGCGAGCCCCTGCTCGGGGACCACCCCGATCCCGGCGACGACGACGTCGGCACGGTGCCGCGCGCCGTCGGCCGTCACGACCCACTCGACCTGGCCCACGCCTCCCGCGGAACCCGTGCCCTCGATCGCGGTGACCGCGGCGCCGAAGCGGAACTCGACCCCGGCACGGCGGTGGACGTCCTCGAAGAACCGGGAGACGGGCTCGCTCGTCACCCGGCTCATGACCCGGTCCTGGAATTCGAGGACGGTGACCGAGCAGCCGAGCTTCGCCGCCGCCGCAGCGACCTCGAGCCCGATGTAGCCGGCCCCGATGACGACGACGTGCCGGCCGGGCGCCAGCTCGCCGGCGAGGCGGCGGGCGTCCGGGAGGGTCTTGAGGAGCAGGACGCCGTCGAGGTCCCCACCCGGGACGGTGAGCCGGCGCGGCGTCGACCCCGTCGCAAGGACGAGCTTCGCGTACGGCAGGACGCGGCCGTCGTCGAGCGTCAGTTCGCGGCGCTCCCGGTCGACCGACACCGCCGTGCCGTGCACGCGCTCGATACGCCGCGCGGCGTACCAGGCCTCTTTGCGCATGGGCACGGGCTCGGCCGCGGCGCCGGGGGCGAGGAGGTCCTTGGAGAGCGGCGGCCGCTCGTACGGAAGCTGCCCCTCAGCGTCGACGAGGACCACGCGGCCGTCCCAGCCGCGCGAGCGCAGCCCCGCGGCGACGCCGACCCCTGCGTGTCCCGATCCGACGACGACGATCGGCCGCGCCGGCTGGATGGTCTCACTCATGGCTTCCCTCCACGGTCTTGCGTCCCTCCACGGAGACGACGAGGCGCTCCGGCCCCGAGTTGGTCAGATTGTTGCCGCGCACGTACTCGATCGGGTGCGCCGGGTCGAGCGCCACACCGGCGAGGCGCTGGCTCAGGAGCTCGGCGGTCACGACCGTCTCGAGGCGGGCCAGGGGCGCGCCGAGGCACGCGTGGACACCGTGGCCGAAGCCCATGTGGCCGCTCGTGTCCCGGTCGAGGTCGAATACGTCCGGGTTCGGGTACTTGCGGGGGTCGTGGTTCGCGGCGGCGGGCATCAGCCGGACGATCGAACCGGCGGGGACCACCACCCCGGCGACCTCGACGTCCTCGGTCGTGACCCGGGAGACGCGCTGGACCGTGCCCCGGAAACGGGCGAGCTCCTCGACGAACTTCTCGGCGCCCGACGGCGTCTCACGCACCTGCGCGAGCAGGTGCGGGTTCTCGGCGCAGACGCGGAACGCGTTGGCCAGGAGGATCGTCGTGGTGTCGTGGCCTGCGATGAAGACGAACGCGCACAGCTCCTTGGCTTCCTTCTCGGAGAGCTGCCCGTCCTTCCACATCCGCGCGATCTGGCCCCCGACGGACTCGTTCCCGGCGGCGTGCAGTCGCTCCATCGTGTCCTTGAGGTACGCGAAGAACGCGAGGGCGCTCTCCTCGTCCGTCCCGGTGCCCGGGGCGTTGCGGGCGAGGCGGCCGAAGTAGCTGAACGTCTCGTCGGACCAGAACTTCATCTTGTCGAAGTCCTCGGCCGGGACGTCGAGGAGGGCGCTGATCGTGGACATGCTCAGCGGGATCGCGTACTCCTCGACGACGTCCCCGCCTCCGCGGGCGATCAGCTCGTCGAGCAGGCGTGTGGCGGTCTCGCGGATCCGGTCCTCGAAGAGGCCGATGGCCTTCGGCGTGAACGCCTTCGCCACGATCTGCCGCAGCCGGGCGTGGTCGGGGGCGTCGATGAGCGTCAGGAACGTCAGCGGCACCGGCTTGACCACCTCGGAGGAGAACACCTTGGGGGCGCGGAGCGCCTTGCGGACGTCCTCGAAGCGCGAGATGAACCAGACGTCCGTGGTCGCGGAGGCCGCGCGCAGGACCGGGGCGTTCTCGAGCATCCACGCGTAGTGGGCGTAGGGGTCGCCCTGGCTGCCGTCGTCGACCACCTTGAAGGGCTCCAGGCCGTCGGGCCAGGGGAGCTCGTGCGAGTACGGCGGCAGGTTCGGTTCGGTCGGGCGCACGACGTCGGCCTGGTCGCCGGCGCTGGGGGCCGCACCGGCGGCGTCCGCCGTGGCTCCGGTGAAGGGGCAGGTGATGGTCATCCTGGGTCCTTTCCGCCGAGGGCGCGCGGCACTGCGCGCACTGCGGTCGCAAGGGTTGGGGTGTCGGAGCGGGTGCTGGACCCTGCTCCGTGACGCTGATCACGTCGATGGATTGAGTCTGGCCGAGCCCGGCACACTGTGGCACGCACCCTTCCGGTGACCGGAAGAAGTCACTCCCCAAGCGCGGAGGTGACCCCTCGGGAGGGGGAGGTGACCCCTCGACGAGGGGAGGGGGAGAGGGCAGGGCTCAGCCGCGGAGGGCGCGGGACATGCCGCGGGCAGCCGTCGTCAGCGCCGGGACGACGCGCGGGACGAGGTCCGCGGCGTCGAGCGGGAGGATGCAGTTCAGGGCGGCCGCGATGCAGGGCCCGTGGGCGCTCTGGCCCGGCCCGAACACGGGCACGGCTACACCGATCCATTCGGCGCGCCCCACGCCGGGCGGCGCGGCGAAGCCCCTCTGCCGGATGTCGGCGAGGTGGCGCCGCAGCTGCTCGGGGTCCGTGACGGTGGCGGGCGTGACCTTCTCGAGCGGGCCGGCAAGGGCGCCGGCCCGGACCGAGGGGTCCGAGAACGCGAGCAGGACGAGGCCGCTCGAGGAGGCGTGAAGCGGCATGCGCTGGGCGATGTGGGCGGCGTCGAGCGGGGACTCGGGCGCGGAGAGCCTCTCGACGTAGAGGGCGCTGCCGCGGTCCATCACCGCCAGGGTCACGTGCTGGCGCACCGTGTCCTGGAGGTCCTCCATGTAGGGGCGGCAGGCCTCGCTCAGCGTGAGGGCGTGGGAGGCGCGGGAGCCCAGCTCCCAGATGCGCAGCCCGGGACGCAGGTCGCCGGCGGCGTCGCGCTCGAGGAGGCCATGCCGGAGCAGCTCCTCGCAGAGTCGGTGGGCAGTGGTGAGCGGCAGCCCCGAGCGCCGAGCGAGGCTGCTCAGGCTCAGGGCTGCGGTGCTGCGGTCGAAGCAGCTCAGGATCCGCACCACGCGGCTGATGATCGAGTCGCGGGTGGGTTCGGCGGGTGTGGGCATGGCCGGCTACACCGCCGTGTACCCGCCGTCGACCGCGAGGACCGCGCCCACCACGAACGACGCCGCGTCCGAGGCGAGGAAGGCGATGGCCTCGGCCACCTCCTCGGGCCGGGCAAGCCGCCCGATCGGCTGCCGCGCCGCGATCGCCGCGCGGACCTCGTCGGGAAGACCGGCCACGAGCGGGGTGTCGGCATAGCCGGGCGCGACCGCGTTGACGCGGATCCCCTGGGACGCGTACGTCACGGCCGCGGACCGGGTCAGATTCGCGACCGCGGCCTTCGCCGCTGAGTAGGACGTGCTGTTCGCCTGGCCCACGGTCCCGAGGATCGAGGACACGTTGACGATCGAGCCGCGGCCGGCGGCGACCATGTGCCGCAGCGCGTGCTTCCCGCACAGCGCGACCCCGGTGAGGTCGATCTCCACGACGCGCCGCCACGCGTCGACGTCGAGCTCGTGCAGCGGCGCCTTTGGCTCGGCGATGCCGGCGTTGGCCACGAGCACGTCGGGGCCGCCGAACTCGGCGGCCGCGCGGTCCATGAGCGCCGCCACCGAGTCCTCGTCCGTGACGTCGGTGCGCACGTACAGGGCCCGGTGCCCGTCCCCGCGGAGGGAGCGCGCGACGTCGTGCGCCCCCTCCGCGACGTCGCCGAGCACGACGGCGGCGCCCCGCTCGGCGAGCAGCCTCGCCGTGGCGGCCCCGATGCCCGACGCCGCACCGGTGATGACGGCGACGCGGTCCGTGAAGGACGCGCTCACGCGTCCTGCCGCAGGTTGTTGCCCGCGGTCTCGCCACCGTCGATCGCGAGGTTCGCCCCGGTCATGAACCGCGACTCGTCCGAGGCGAGGTACAGGATGAGGTCGGAGATCTCCTCAGGCGCCGCGTCCCGGCCCAGCGGGATCTGCCCGAACCCGCGCTTCAGGCCCGCCGTCAGCGGCGTCTTGACCGACCCCGGATGCACGGAGTTGACCCGAATGCCGTACGGCCCAAGGTCCAGTGCGCTGGTCTTGGTGAGCCCCTGGACGCCCCACTTCGCCGCGGCGTACGCGGCGCGGTTCTTGAACCCGACGAGCCCGGCGATCGAGGAGATGTTGATGATCGACCCGCCCGCGGCCTTCATGGCCGGCACCGCGGCCTTCATGCCGAGGAAGTTCCCGGTGAGGTCGATGTCGATGGTGCGGCGCCACTCGTCGACGTCGGCCTCCTCGACGCTGCCGCGCGTGAAGATGCCCGCGTTGTTCACCAGCACGTCCAGCGTCCCGGAACGCTCGACGGCGGCCCCCACGGCCTGCTCCCAGCTCGCGAAGTCCGTCACATCCAGATGGACGAACAGCGCCACGTCCCCGCCGAATCCGGTGTTGAACTCCGCGTTGATCTTCGCCGCGAGGGCGCGGCCCTCGTCGTCGAGCAGGTCCCCGATGACGACCTTCGCCCCGTGCGCGGCGAGGACGCGGGCGTGGGAGGCGCCCATTCCCCGTGCGGCGCCCGAGATCAGGGCGACCTTGCCGGCGACTCGGTCCGACAGCGTGCTCATCGCCCCGCCTCCTCGGTGGTCTCGATCCCGCGGACCGCGCCGCGGGCCGCCCCACGCTCGGCGGCGAGCCGGGCGATGTCGCGCCCGGCGCGGTAGCCGAACACGAGGGCCGCGCCGATGTGCGAGCCGTAGCCGGGGTAGCCGCCGCCGAACACGCTGCGCGCGGCGGCGCCCACCGCGAACAGGCCCGGGATGGGCGCGCCCTCCTCGGTCACGACCGTGTTGTCCGAGTCGACGGCCACCCCGGCGAACGTGCCCAGGTCCCCCATCTGGATCTTGGCCGCGTAGAACGGGCCCTTGTCCAGGGGCGCGAGGTTGGGGTTGGGGCGGTGGTCCATGTCGCCGCGGAAGTGGTTGTACTCGGTGGAGCCGCGGCCGAACTCCGGGTCGGTGCCGGCGGCGGCATGGCGGTTGAACTCGGCGACGGTGGACTCGAGCCCGGCGGCGTCCACGCCGATCTTCCCCGCGAGCTCCGGCAGGGTGGCGCCCTTGACGAGGTAGCCGACCCTGTAGAAGTACCCGCGCGGCATGGGCCAGGGCTTGGCGTAGCCGATGCCGTACTTGTGCATGGTCTTCGCGTCCCCGATGACCCAGCCGAAGGTCTTCTCCTCGCCGGCGTTGTGGGCGATCATCGCCCCGCCGAAGTCGTGGTAGCTCAGGGCCTCGTTGCCGAAGCGCTTCCCGTGCCGGTCCACGGCGATGAGCCCGGGAAGGCCGATCGCGCGAAGGTGCGGGAAGAGCCGCTGGCGCCCGTCGTTGTGCCGGAACACGGTCACGGGGGCCCACGAGCCCACCGAGGAGACGCCGTCGTCGATGTATCCGCCGGCGGAGAGCGCGAGGTTCGCGGCGTCCCCGCCGTGGCCCACCGTGGGGGTGAAGTGGTCGTCGCCCGCGGCGTCGTGCGGGAAGTACTTCTGGCGCAGCTCGGCGTTGCCGGAGAACCCTCCGGCGGCGAGCACGACGCCGAGCCTCGCCTCGACACGGCCGGCATGCCGGCCGCCGAGCACGGCACCCGTGACGGCGCCGTCGTCGCCCCGGGTGAGGGAGAGGACGGGGGTGCCCTCCCACAGCCGGATGCCGGCGTCGAGTGCGCTCTTGACCATGAGGGTCATGAGCGCGTTGCCGTTGGTGCGCAGCACGGGGCGGCGGTAGCGGGCCGTGTCGAACCAGGTCCGCAGGAGCTTCCTCGCCACGTACACGAAGGACTTCAGCGACTGGTTGACGTGGACGAACTCGTTCATGTCCGGCCCGACCTGGGGCATGTACCCGAACACGGTGTAGGAGGACAGGTAGGGCTGCATGAGCAGGCGCTTGTCCCCGAGGATGCGGGCGTCGGTGTCCTTGGGCAGGATCGCGCGGCCGCCCAGGCGCGCGCCGGGGAGGTCCATCTGGTAGTCGGGGGCCTTGTCGGGGTAGACGAACTCGACGTCGGTCTCCCGCTCGAAGAACTCCAGCGCCTCGGGGACCGTGTCGAGGAACTGCCTGACGCCGTCAGCGTTGTACGTCTCGGGGGCGAGGTTCTTCAGGTAGGTCTCGACCTCCTCGCGGGTGTCCCCGGCGGCGGCGCCCACGCGGTTGCCGGGCACCCACGCCCAGCCGGCCGAGATCGCCGTCGTGCCGCCGAAGTGCTGCTCCTTCTCGGCGACGATCACGCTCAGGCCTTGGCTCGCGGCCTTGAGGGCTGCGGCCATCCCGGCCGCCCCCGATCCGACGACGAGGACGTCGCAGGCCACAGTCTTGTCGTTGCTCATGGTGCTGTCTCCTGAGGTCACTTCGTGCGGGTGGCGGTGAGGTAGGGGCTGCCGAGCTCGTCGACCGGCGTGTGGGCGGTCTCGCGGGCGCTGAAGGCGGCGATCGCGGCGGCGATCGCGCAGGCCGCCCCGAAGACGGCGACCGGGACCCAGCCCGTCGGACCGGCCGTCATGAGCAGGCCGCCGATCATGGGCCCGAAGCCCGCGACGAGGAGGCCGAGCTGGTTGCCCAGGGCCATGCCCGTGTAGCGGACCGGGGCGGCGAAGAGCTCCGCGAAGAAGGCCGGCCACACGCCGTTGAAGCCCGAGTACAGCAGCGTCATGAAGACGAAGCTCGCGATGAACACGAGGACGAGGTTGCCGGTGCCGAGGGCCCAGAAGTAGGCGAACAGGGCGGCGGAGCAGCCGAGCATCGCGGTGAGCATGAGGGGCTTGCGGCCGATCCGGTCCGAGAGCGTGGCCACGGCGGGCATCACCAGCATGGAGGCGCCGATGGTCACGGCGTTGATCGTCAGGATCGCGCCCTTGTCGAGGCCGCCGTGGGCGGTCGCGTACGAGAGCCCGAACACCGTGAAGATGGTCTGCATGACCGAGAAGATGGACATGAACAGGACCCGCAGCACGTCGGGTGCCTGGAAGCGGAGCACCTGGCCGAGCGGGAGCTTGCGGGCCGTACCCGTCTCAAGGGCCTCCTCCTTGGCCTCCTCGAACACCGGGGTCTCCTCGAGGTGCGTCCGGACCCAGTAGGCGATCGCGAGGACCACGATGGAGCACCAGAACGGCACGCGCCAGCCCCAGGACATGAGGTCGTCCTTCGGCAGCGCCGTGATGGGGACGAACACGAGGGTCGCCAGGACCATCCCGGAGGCGTAGCCGGTCATGACGAACGAGGTGAAGAACCCGCGGCGGCCCTCGGGGGAGTGCTCGAGGGTCAGCGTCGAGGCGCCTGCCGACTCCGCTCCCGCGGAGAAGCCCTGGATGAGCCGGCCGAGGGTGAGGAGCACGGGCGCGAGGAGGCCCACGGCGTCGTACGTCGGGAGGAAGCCGATGCCGAGCGAGGCGAGCCCCATGAGCGAGAGCGTCACGAGGAGCACGTTGCGGCGGCCGAGGCGGTCGCCGAAGTGGCCCATCACCATGCCGCCGAGCGGGCGGGCCACGTAGGCGACGCCGAAGGTCGCGAACGCCGCGACGAGGCCCGCGGTCGGGTTGTCGGCCGGGAAGAACAGCGCGGGGAAGACCAGCGCGGCGGCGGTGCCGTAGATGAAGAAGTCGTAGTACTCGAGCGTGGAGCCGAGGAACGACGCGAGCGCCGCCTTGCCCGGGGTCTTGCGGGGCTGCGCCGCGGAGGGCGCGGGAACCGCTGAGGTGCGGGGAGCAACGTTGCTCATGGTGCATCCTTGGTGATCTCGAAGTCGACGGAGATGATCTGCTCGCTGTTGGGGAAGGAGTACTTCTTCAGCGGTTCGTGCAGGGGGTGGGTGTTGTACACCTCGATGTCGGCGACGGACTCGAAGTCCGCGACGATCGCGTAGTCGAAGGCCCGCTCCGAGCGGATGACGTCCGGCCCGTGCGTCAGGGCCAGGAGCCCCGGGACGTTCCCGCGCATGCGGTCCAGTCCCGCGGTCCAGGCCTCGCGCTGCTCGGAAGGGAAGTCGGGCTTGAACTTGAACAGGACGGCGTGGCGGATCATCGCGCTGCCCCCGCCAGCTCGGCGGTGACAGCGCCGGCGGCGGCAGCCCCGGCGTCGTACGCGACCGGCTCCGCGGCGATCGTCCGGCCGGCAAGGTAGCCCATCGTCATGAGCGGGCCGAGGGTCGCGCCAGCGCCGGGGTAGCCCGCCGCGTAGGCGCTCTCGGTCGCGTTCCCCACGGCGAAGAGGCCGGCGATCGGGGCGCCGTCGACGTCGAGCACGCGTGCCCGGCCGTCGGTGGCGATGCCGCCGTTCGTCCCGAACGCGCCGTTGACCACCTCCATCGCGTAGAACGGGCCGCGCTCGAGCGGGCCGAGCGAGGGGTTGGGCCACGCGTTCTCGGCGTCGCCCCAGTACCTGTCGTAGGCCGTCTCGCCGCGGTGGAAGTCCGGGTCCTCGCCCTTGACCGCGAACGCGTTGAACCGCTCGACCGTCGCGACGAGGTTCTCGGCGGGCACGCCGATCTTCGCTGCGAGCTCAGGCAGGGTCGCGCCCTCGATGAGGTACGACGGCGTGGGCTCGCCCGCGCGGTGGGCGAGGATGCCGTAGCGCTCGAGGTAGGCGTGGTCGAAGACGACGTGCGCGGGGGTGTTGAGCGTGGTGTTGGCGGGGGAGTCCCAGGACTGGAGGCAGCGGGCCAGGTCGTTGTAGTTCTGGGACTCGTTGGCGAAGCGCTTCCCGTGGCGGTTGACCATGATCGAGCCCGGGCCCTGGCGTTCGAAGCGCAGGAGGGTGCCGATCGGCTTGCCGTCCCGGGTGTCGCCGGTGATGGACATGGGCGCCCACCAGGCCTCGCGCGTGCCGCGCGTCTGGGCGCCGAGGCGCTGGGCCATCCGCAGGCCGTCGCCCTCGTTCGTGGGCGGGGAGCACATCGTGTAGAGGCGGCTCGCGAGCATCGAGTCCGCGAGGGCGTGGTCCCATTCGAACCCGCCGGTGCCGATCACCACGGCGTCCGTCGCGGCGATCTCCTCCCCGGTGGCGAGTACGACGCCGGTGACCCGCCCGCCGTCCTGCACGAGCCTCTCGCCGCGGGCCTCGACCGCGACGTGGACGCCGTCGCGGACGGCGGCCGCGAGGAGCATCGCGATGAGGGCACGGCCCTTGGCGACGAGTCCGGCCTTCGCGCGGGCGTCGAGCTCGTCCCAGGGGAAGCGCGTGAAGGCGCCCCAGTCCTCATACTCCTGCATCGTGAAGGGGGCGCGGCCGTCGGAGCGCACATGCTCGGCGAGGTCGCCGAGGAGCTCGTCGATGTTGGCCAGCTGCGGCTCGATGGTCCGCCCGCCGTCCACCGCGCCCGGGAGGTCCTGGCGGTAGTCCGGGAAGTTGTCGAGGAAGAGGAACTTCACGCCGAGCTCGTCTTCGGCGTAGCGGAGCATGGTGTCGCCGTAGGAGACCGCGGCGTCGAGGAGCTCCTCGCGGCCGCGGCCGCGGGAGACTGCGCGGACGTACTCAGCGGCGGCCTCGCGCGTGTCGGCGAACGCGCCGTCCGCCATGGCCTCGCGGGCGTGGTGGTTCGCCGCGATCCAGAGCATGCCGCCCGAGATGGCGCTCGTTCCGCCGAGCAGGCTCGCCTTCTCGAGGACGACGACGGACTTGCCGGAGCGCGCGGCGGTCGCCGCCGCCGTGAGGGCGCCTGCGCCGGAGCCGAGCACGACGACGTCGTACGAGCTGCGCGGGGCGCCGATGAGGTACTTCATGGGACTCTCCTTCGAGCCGGGAAAACTGGCTACTCACGAGAGTCGGGGTTCGGCGTGTTCCGCACATCACACATTCCCGATCATCGGGAATTGTTTCGGGTCCAGAGCTCGGCCGGCGTGTGTCCTAGAGGCTCCTACGGATCGCGTCCCGCAGCGTCCCGTCCCACCCCAGTGCGCGGGAGATGCCGCGGGCAGCGGTCTGGAGCGCGGAGATCGAGGTCTGCAGGGGCCCCCCGGCGCGGGGGATGACCACGCTGAGGCCCGCGATAGCGGTGCCCTCCGCGTTGAAGACGGGCACAGCGACGCCGGTGGATTCCGGAACGATGGCCCCGGTCATGACGCAGAAGCCCATCTGGCGGACCTCGGCGAGCCTGCGGCGGAGCTCGTCCGGATCGGTCGTGGTCGTGTCGGTGTACCGGGGCAGGCGCCGGCGGAGGAAGGTCTCCTGCACGTCCGCGGGGCCGAAGGCCATGAGGACCAGACCGGTCGACGTCGCGTGGACGGGCAGGCGGCCGGCCACCTTGGTGATGTTGATGGTGGAGGAGTTGGAGCCGATCCGCTCGATGTAGAGGACCTCGTTCTGGTCCAGGATCCCGAGGACGGTGTGGTGGCCCACCACGGACTGGACGTCCTCCATGAAGGGCAGGGCCGCCTCGCGGAGCCCTAGGACCTTGGAGCCACGGGAGACCAGCTCCCAGAGCCGGGTCCCAAGCCGGAGGCGCCGCCCGTCACGGTCGAGGAGCGACTCCGCGAGCAGCTCCTCGACGAGTCGGTACGCGGTGCTCGTGGGCAGGCCGGCGCGGCGGGCGAGCTCCGCCGCGCTCAAGGTGCGGTGCTCGCCGTCGAACGCCTCGATGACCCGCACGAGGCGGTGGACCATCGAGTCGCCCGACGGCGAGTTGGCCATGGCGCGGTGCCAGGGCTCAGTAGTCGTGCGCGGTCGTGGCCTCCGGCTCCGCGCCGAGGCGGAAGTGGCGGCCCTCGACGTGCTGGGGCTCGATCTCGACGTACACGGACTTGACGGTGGGCAGCCAGGTCTCGATGCCGACGGCCTCCGCCTCCTCGATCTCGGCGGCGTGCTCGAGCACCCGGGCGGTGCCCTTGACGACGACGCTCCACGCCTCGTCCTGCATCACGCCGTCAGCCTCGAAGGCGACGCCGGGGTGGATGGTGAGCTCCGCGAGCTTGGTGCCAGGCGTCGTCTTGAGGAACAGGCGGCGGCCCGAAGCCCGGAAGTTGATGGGCACAATGTCGAGCTCACCCGCGGCGAAGGTGGCCAGACGGCCATGGCGCGCGGCCTCGAGCAGTTCCCAGCTCTCGGCGTCGTTCAGGACGCGGATCGGATCGTCGTTGTCGTGGTCGAACAGCATCGTTGTCGCCTCTTTCTCTCCGAGTGATCCCATCCTAGGCATGCCGGGGAGGTGCTCCGGAACCGCCTTTCGTCCTGCTCCGCGCCAGGTGGACCAGCACCAGCGCTGCCCACGTCACGAGCACGAACGGCCACGTGTACACGGGCACGCCGGCGCCTGCCAGGAGGAGCCGCACCGGGACCGTGAGCGCCACTCCGGCGAGGGTGATCGGGACCCGATACCGGGACCGCAGGAAGACCAGGCCGAGGCTCAGCGCCACGAGAACGCCCGAGTACCCGTCCAGGCCGTTGAGCACGCCGTCCGCGTCCGCGCCGACGGCCCATGCGACGGCGGAGGCCACGGCGGCGCCGACGAGGGCCCACAGGCCCACAGCCCATCCCGCGGCGAAGAGCCCCGCCAGGATGAGGGCGCCGCTCCAGACGTTGTCCAGCAGGACCACCTGGGCGACGCTGAGGAGCACGGCGACGGCCGGGTCGAGGAGCGTGCCCGTCGGGTGGTAGGCGAAGGCCGGGGGCGGCGACTGCATCGACGCGGTGGCCAGGAGCGCAACGCTGCTGACGGCGCAGAAAGGCGCGGTCATCGCGGGCAGGCCCCGCTCGGCGGTCCCGCCGCGGTCCATGAGGAGCACGACGCCAGCGCACGCCACCGAGCCTGCCACCGCCCACACGAGCGCCGCGGGCGTGGGGCCCAGGGCGGTGCCGGCCGCGACGGCCGTCAGGGCCCCGCAGAACCCGTGCTTGCCCTCGACGACGTCGGCCCGGTCCAGCGCCGGGATGAACCAGGCTGCGGCGGACTGGACCGCCGCGCCGAGCAGCGCGAACCCCGCCAGGAGCGGGCTCGCGACGGCGAAGGCGGCGAGGAGCAGGACTCCCGTGAGCCACGCGGGCTGGAAGAAGATCTGGGCCTGGCTCCTCACGAGGGCCAGCGGGAGGCGCGTCACGGTTCCCGGACCGTTGGCTCGGGCCGGCGCCGTGCCCGTTCCAGGAGCGCGGCGACGCCCCAGAAGGCGAGCATGAGCGCCACGAGGGCGAGCCCTGCCTCCCCGAGGTCGACGCCGGCGAGCCATGTGGTCAGCGGGTCGTGCAGGCCGAGCCCGCGGTGCGCCACCCCGCCGATCGTGATGGCGGCGATGAACAGCGCCGAGACGGCCGAGGCACCCGTGACGGCCGCGTTGAATCCCAGCTTTCGCGCAGGATCCTGCCAGGCGGTGCGGTACAGCCGCAGGACGGCGAAGCCGTTGAGCGAATCGCACAGGCACATGCCTGCGGCGAAGAAGAACGGCAGGGATGCGAGCGTCCACGCGGACACCCCGCTGAGGGAGGCTGAGGCGGTGAGGATCAGCAGCGACATGGTGCTTGCGGTGTCGAAGCCCAGTCCGAAGAGGAAGCCGAGCACGTACATGCCCCGCGGCGTCACCAGGCGGGACAGCGGCCGGGCGAGCAGCCGCGTGAGGAGGCCCTGGGCTTCGAGCTGGTGGGGCTCGAGGGCGGCTCCGGCGTGCGCTCTCGCGCGCAGGGTCCAGGCGCGGCGCGCTGCTGCCGCGTTGAAGCAGCCGATCAGCAGGAGGAAACCGCCGGAGACGGACCCGCCCACGAGGGCGAGCACCGTGTTCGCCGCGGTGCCCTCCTGCAGGAGCGAGGACATGAAGGCCGCGCCGGCGACCACGAGCACGCCGGCGGCCATGACCACGCTGCTGTGGCCCAGGCTGAACGCGAGGCCGACGCTCGCGGGCTCGCGGCCCATGGCCACCAGCCGGCGGGTCGAGTTGTCGATTGCCGCGATGTGGTCCCAGTCGTAGCTGTGCCGGACGCCGGTGAGGTAGGCGGTCGCGACAAGGCCTGCTGCGAGGGGACCCCCGCCGCCGGCGGCACCCGCCAGCAGGAGGATGACGGCGACGGCGTGCAGCGCTGCGACCGCGGCGAGCGTGGCAAGCACCCGGTGCCGTAAGGACCGGCGCTCCCCCCGGGCGACGCCGGGCTGGAGCCTGCTGCTGGTCATGGTCCCTCCCCTCAGTACTTCCTGAGGTCCACCCGGCCCTGGCCGCCCCAG
The DNA here is from genome assembly GCF_039531875.1 of Sinomonas flava. Taxonomy (NCBI): domain Bacteria; kingdom Bacillati; phylum Actinomycetota; class Actinomycetes; order Micrococcales; family Micrococcaceae; genus Sinomonas; species Sinomonas flava. The sequence goes on from NZ_BAAAQW010000005.1 coordinate 70,977, forward strand.
CGGGCGCGCAGGTTGTCCACGGCGGACCGGATGACGCCCCCCACATCATCCGTCGAGGGGCCGAGGGCCCGCAGCGCGAACCCCGGCACCGCCAGCGCCGAGACGCCGCCGCGCAGGGCCGGCCGGTCCGCGAGGAGGCCGCGGACGGCGTCGACCGCGTCCTGGTCGGCCCGGGGGTCGACCACGAGCAGCGAGCCGAGGTGGCTGTGGCCCTCGAGCAGGCCGAGTGCGCCCAGGCCGCCGGCGCCGTCGGACGGGTCGAGCACGATGCTGTCCACCACGACCGGGCGGCCGCCCATCGCGACCTCCGTCCGCAGCCGCAGCTCCCGGTAGCCGAAGGGCGCGCCCGACGGCGACCAGCCCGGGGTCACGACTTCGGCCATCACCAGACCCGCCGTCGGATCCATCTCGATCCGCGTGTCCTGCTCGTAGCGGGAGCCGCGGTAGGCGATGAGCTGGTCGGGGAGGTATTCGAGCCTGCTCCCGCTGCCGAGGACGAACCTCGCCTCCTGGATGGCGCCCTCCCTCGGGGTCCGGTAGACCTTGGTCGCTGACTGGGTGGTCAAGAGGAGGTCGGCGCCGTCGTCGAGCGTCACGTCGATGCGGTACCGGTCGCCGTCCAGGTACGCACCGCCCGGATTGACGACGACGTACGTCACCTGCCCGGTCGCGTCCAGGTACATCGGACGCAGGACGCGCAGGGCGCCCCTGTGGTACTGCGACCTGGCGACCGTCCGCCCGTCCCCGCGACGGTCCAGACCGAGGTCGAGCTCCCCCCGGTACAGCGTCGCCGCATCGGCCAGCGCGCTCACGCGAGATCCATCATGAGAACGTCGTGCCTGAGCCAGCGGATCACGTGCTCGAGGCCCTCGTCCGTCTTGAGGTTGGTGAAGCAGAAGGCCTTGTTGCCGCGGAACGTCTTCGAGTCGGCCTCCATCACGGAGAGGTCCGCTCCGACAAATGGGGCGAGGTCGGTCTTGTTGATGATGAACAGGTCCGACTTGATCATGCCCTGTCCGGCCTTCCGGGGGATCTTCTCGCCCTGGGCGACGTCGATGATGTAGACCGAGAAGTCCACGAGCTCGGGGCTGAACGTCGCGGAGAGGTTGTCCCCTCCGGATTCGACGAAGATGACCTGGAGGTCGGGGTGGGCCTCGATGAGCCTGTCGATCGCCGCCTGGTTCATCGAGGTGTCCTCGCGGATCGCGGTGTGCGGGCAGCCGCCGGTCTCGAGGCCCACGATCCGGTCCAACGGCAGGACGCTCGTGCGGGCGAGGATCTTCGCGTCCTCGATCGTGTAGATGTCGTTGGTGATGGCGGCCATCGAGATCTCATGGCTGAGGGCCCGGGTGAGCCGCTCGACCAGCTGGGTCTTGCCGGCGCCCACGGGGCCGCCGATGCCGATCTTCACCGGTGTCATGTCAGGTGTCCTTTCGCGGTGCTGGTCGCTCTGGCAGGGGCAGGGCTCAGCTCATGAACAGCCGGGCCCGCTGGGTCTCGTGTTGCATCTGGGCGATCTCGAGGCCCGGGGGCACGGCGCCCAGGTCGCGGAGGCCGAGCTGCTGGATGCGGCGCTGCGCCGCGACGACGCGCGGCCGCATCGTGGCCAGGACGCGCTGGCCCGCGTTCTGGCCTAGGGGGACGCCACGGACCGCGTTCTGGGTGAGCGCCGTGAGGCTGGAGAAGAGGTAGGCGCGGACGAGGACTGGGGTGGGCGCTCCGTGGTCCACGCCGATGAGGGCGAACGCGATCGACTGGTGCGCGCGGCACCGGCCGCTCTCCACGAGGCGCGCGTACTGCCCGAGACGTGGACCCGGGAGGGCCTGGGACCCGATCTCCACGAGGCGGCGTCCCATGGTCACGCCGGCCTCGCGCAGCTGGGCGGGCAGGGACTGCGCGTGCATGAGGGCATCGAGGTGGACCAGGGCCTCGTCCGCCGGGCCGCCGTCGGGGGAGCAGAGGTCCGCGGCGAGCCGGACCGCGAGCCCGTCGGCGTGCACGAGCTGGTGGTCGAGGAACTGCCCGAGCCACTCGCGGAAGCTCGCCTCGTCGTCCACCGTGCCCCGGTCCATGTAGGTTTCGAGGCCGAAGCTGTGGGCGAAGGACCCCGTGGGCAGCGCCGAGTCGCACAGCTGCAGCAGCGGCAGGACCCAGTCCACGGCGCCCTCCTCCCGGAGGCTGTTTCCTCCCATCAGTGGGTGTGCTCCGCGTGGCGGAACGGGACGGGCATGACCCGCTCCTGCCGCTGGTAGGGCACGCTGTGGTGGTCGAGGTAGTCCTGGACCGTGTGGTCGTACTGGACCACCATCACGGCCGCCCCGTCCTCCGAGCCCTCGTCGAAGAACTGCGCCTGGAGGTGCCGGTTGCCCAGCGCATGGGCCGTCACCCCCATCTCGTGGACCGACCGCGGTGCGATCACGAGCACGTCCGTGGCCTCGACCGAGACGACGACGAGCCCGGCGTCGTCGCGGACGAGAATGTCCCCGTCGCGCAGGTCGCCCTCAGGCCCGGGAGCGGCCTCGAGCCTCAGCCCGATCTCCCGCCCGTGGTCGGTAGTCACCCGCTGGATGCGCTTGACGAGGGCGGCGCTGGGCAGCACCACCTTCTCCACGTGCAGCCCGGCAAGCTCTTCGTCCGTGAGCTCGGAGACGTTGCCTGCAACGGCTTCGACGATCATTGGATGCCTGTCCTTCCGTCAGCCTCAGAAGAGGAAGTAGCGCTGGGCCATGGGCAGGACGTCGACCGGGTCGCAGGTGGCCCTCTCGCCGTCGACGCGGACCTCGTACGTCTCGGGGTCGACGTCGATCTGCGGCGTCTCGCCGTTGAACTTCAAGTCGGACTTGCGCAGGGTGCGGATCCCGCGGACCGGCCGGACGTGCTTGCGCAGGCCGAGCGCCTCCGGGACCCCGGCGTCGACCGCTGCCTGGGACATGAACGTGATCGAGGAGGCGTGCACGGCGCTGCCGAGGGCGCCGAAGGAGCCGCGCATCGTCTGCGGCTGCGGTGTGGGGATCGACCCGTTCGAGTCCCCCATGAGCGAGGTCACGACCTGGCCGCCCTTGAGGACCGCGTACGGCTTGACGCCGAAGAACGCGGGTTCCCACAGCACGAGGTCCGCGACCTTGCCCACCTCGATGCTCCCGATGTACTCGGCCACCCCGTGTGCGAGAGCGGGGTTGATCGTGTACTTCGAGACGTAGCGCTTGAGCCGGAAGTTGTCCCCCCGCTCGGTGTCACCCTCGAGCTTGCCCCGCTGCTTCTTCATCTTGTCGGCGACCTGCCAGGTCCGCAGGACCACCTCGCCGACGCGCCCCATCGCCTGCGAGTCGGAGCTGGTGATGGAGAAGACGCCCATGTCCTGGAGCACGTCCTCGGCCGCGATTGTCTCCGGCCGGATGCGTGAGTCGGCGAACGCGACGTCCTCGGGGATGTCCGGGTTGAGGTGGTGGCACACCATGAGCATGTCGAGGTGTTCTTCTTCGGTGTTCTTCGTATAGGGCAGGGTCGGGTTTGTCGAGGCCGGCAGGACGTTCGGGAGCCCCGCGATCTTGATGATGTCGGGCGCGTGGCCGCCGCCGGCGCCCTCCGTGTGGTACGTGTGGATCACCCGGCCGGCGATCGCCGCGATGGTGTCCTCGACGAAGCCGCCCTCGTTCAGGGTGTCGGTGTGGATTGCCACCTGGACGTCGTAGTGGTCTGCCACCCGCAGGGAGTTGTCGATCGAGGAGTGGGTCGCACCCCAGTCCTCGTGGACCTTGAGCCCGATCGCGCCAGCCTTGATCTGCTCCGCCAGCGGCTCGACCGAGCTCGCGTGCCCCTTGCCGAGGAAGCCGATGTTCAGCGGGACGTCCTCGACCGCCTTGAGCATGTTCGCGAGGTTCCAGGGGCCGGGGGTGATCGTCGTGGCCTTCGTGCCCTCGGCCGGCCCCGTGCCCCCGCCGATCAGGGTAGTGACCCCGGAGTTGAGGGCTGTCGGGAACTGGTCCGGGCTGATGAAGTGGACGTGCGTGTCTATCCCGCCGGCGGTGACGATTCGGCCCTCGCCGGAGATCACCTCGGTGCTTGGGCCGATCACGATGGTGACGCCGTCCATGATGTTGGGGTTGCCGGCCTTGCCGATCGCGAGGATGCGCCCGTCGCGCAGCCCGATGTCCGCCTTGTAGATGCCGGTGTAGTCCAGGACGATCACGCTCGTGATCACAGTGTCGGCCACGGACAGGTCTCCCGGAGCGCCGTCCCGGACCGTGTTGCCGTCCTGCCCCATGCCGTCGCGGATGACCTTGCCTCCGCCGAACACGACCTCGTCGCCGTGGACGGTGCGGTCCTCCTCGATCTCCAGGAACAGATCCGTGTCGGCCAGCCGGACGCAGTCTCCCGTCGTGGGGCCGTAGAGGTCCGAGTACTGCCGCCTGCTCATGTCAAAGCTCATGGTGTTCCTCCCGTGGTGAAGGGTCCGGACGCACTGGTGGGACGCTCAGTCCAGGTGGCCATTGACGGCGTTGTCGAAGCCGTAGACGGCGCGGGCGCCGGCCATGGCGACGAGCCGGACGGTCTTGCGGTCGCCGGGCTCGAAGCGGACGGCCGTGCCTGCCGGGATGTCGAGGTGGAAGCCGCGGGTCGGGCCGCGGTCGAACTCGAGGGCATTGTTGGTCTCGAAGAAGTGGAAGTGCGAGCCGACCTGGATGGGCCGGTCGCCGGTGTTGGTGACCTCGACCTCGACGGTCTCGCGGCCTTCGTTGCACGTCACCGGCGTGTCGCTGAGGATGTACTCCCCGGGGATCATGGCGCTCCTCCTAGCGGATCGGGTGGTGGACGGTGACGAGCTTCGTCCCGTCGGGGAACGTGGCCTCGACCTGGACGTCGGAGATCATCTCGGGGACGCCTTCCATGACGTCGTCCCTCGTCAGCAGGGTGGCCCCGTAGCTCATGAGGTCGGGCACCGTCCGCCCGTCGCGTGCGCCCTCGATCAGTTCGTAGGTGATGATGGCGACCGCCTCCGGGAAGTTGAGCTTGAGGCCCCGGGCCTGTCTGCGCCGCGCCAGATCCGCGGCGACCACGATCTGCAGCTTCTCCTGCTCGCGGGGGGTGAGGTGCATCAGCGAACTCCTTGATCGGCGTTGCGTGGGCCCCTTCACGATAGACCTCGCCCGGACGGGTGCACCCTGGGGCGGACGGACTCCCATGAAAATCCCAGCAAGCGCCGTAACCGCGATTAAACACACGGGACACCCCGGCGCAAGCTGCCCTCCGTACGCTGGAGCCATCGGTTCGGACGGGACGGCCAGGCAGCAGCGCACTGGGTCCCAGAGCACAACTGAGCACAGCACAGGCCAGCCGCGGGGCTGGCGCCGGCGGGGCACGGAGCGTCCCGGGCGGTTCCCCGCGGCCACCGGCGTCGGGCGGAGAGGCACCGCCCGGCACTGCGCCCCGCCCCGGGAGGTCACCCCGGCGGCGGGGCGCCACCTTGCCGCCGCGCGCCGTCGTGCGCCCCGCGCGGTCCTGCCTGTCCCGGCCCCCGGGATCGGCTGTGGTAGACCGGTGGGGTGAGCAGTGAGAGCGCGGCGCGGCCCGCGGGCGGCGGGGACGCGACGACGCACGACGGCGGCGGGCGGCTCCGCGTCACGGTCCCCATGCGCTGGGGCGACATGGACGCGTACGGGCACATCAACAATGTCGAGATCATCCGCATGCTCGAGGAGGCCCGCATCGCTGCCTTCGGCCCTCCCGGGGGCACAGGTGCCGCCGGGGTGGAGCCCCTCGTGCCGCTCTTCTCCGCGGTGCCGGACGGGACGCTCGCGCTCGTCGTCGAGCACCGCGTCCGGTACCTCAGGCCCCTCGACTACCGCAACGTCCCGGCCGAGGTCGACGTGTGGGTCAGCGGGCTCAAGGCGGCCGCCCTCACTCTCGACTACGTGGTGCGCGACCCTGTCGACGGCCACGAGTGCGTGCGCGCGACGACGCAGCTCGCCTTCGTCGAGGAGTCCTCGGGGCGTCTCATGCGGCTCACCCCGGACCAGCGCGAGCGGCTGGCTCCGTACGTCGGCACGGGAATCTTCGCCGCCGGCACGCGGAATTGACGCTGCGGTCTGGGATACTCGGCTCATGCGCCCGGTCGTCTCGGCGAGGGGCCGGGAGGGGGCGCATTGAGCAATAGGGGGGAACCTATGAGCACCACACCGCAGCAGCCTGCCCAGCCGCAGGGCCAGCCGCCTCTTCAGGGCCAGCAGCCGGTCCAAGGCCAGCAGCCGGACTATGCGAAGCCGCAGACGTACGGCCAGCCGCAGCAGGGCGCTCCCGGCTACGGCCAGCCGGGCCAGCCGCAGGGCTACGGCCAGGGGCAGGGCTACGGCCAGCCCGGCCCGGCCTACGGCCCTCCGGGACAGCAGCCCAGCAAGGCCCTCGCGATCGTCGCTCTCGTGCTCGGTGGCGTGGCCTTCCTGACCTGCTGGATCCCGTTCGTCAACGGCCTGGCGATCGCCCTCGGCATCGCCGGCGCAGTCTGCGGCCTCATCGCCCTCATTCGGAAGCAGGCCGGCAAGCCGCTCGCCATCACGGGACTCGCCCTCTCAGTCGTCGCGGTCATCATCTCGGTGGTGGTCAACATGATTGTCATCGCCGCGGCAACATCGGCGTCCGACGAGCTGCGCAAGTTCTCCGAGACCTACTCGGCCCAGGCGAGCGCGCAGCACAGCGTCCAGTACAAGGCCACGACGACCGGCAAGGCCACCGTGACCTACATGGACAACAACGGGAGCAGCAACGAGGAGATCACGGCCAACTGGACCAAGGACTTCGCGGAGACGGGCTACGTCATCGGCTCCCTGTCCGTGATGAGCGACGCCGGGGACGCATCGACCCAAGTGAGCTGCGAGATCATCATCGACGGCAAGAGCGTGTCGAAGAAGACGGGCACCGGCGCGTACGCGAACGCCTCCTGCTCCGGTTCGTCCAACTGACGCTCGGCTGAGCCACGCCTGCGGGGCACGGGAAGGCTTCCCGTGCCCCGCAGGCGTCTCCACGCACGGGGCGTCAGGCGTCCTGGCCGGTGCAGAGCCCGATGAACGCCCCCAGCTCCTCGAGCGCAGCCGTCCGCCGGGGGAGCGCTGCCGTGAGCTGCGGCGAGCGCACGATGACGGCCCGCCACTTCGCACGCGAGACCGCCACGTTGACCCGGTTGCGGTTGAGCAGGAAGTCCAGGCCCCGCGGCGCCTCGCGGGGGGACGAACAGGCCATGGACACGATCACGACGACGGCCTCCTGTCCTTGGAACCTGTCGACCGTGCCGACCCTGACGTCGCCGGCGCCGGCGGCTGCGAGCCGCTCCCGAATCAGGTTGACCTGCGCGTTGTACGGGGCGACGACGAGGACGTCGGCGTCCGCCAGGGGCCGGGAGCCCGACTCGTCGTGCCAGACGAGGCCCACGTGGGCGAGGACCTGGCGGACCGCCTCGTCGGCCTCCTCGATCGAGCAGGTCGCATTGCCCGCGTGGTCGACCATGACCGTCTCGACTCCCGCGGCCGCTCCGTCCAGACGGCGCGTCGCGGCAATGGGCGCGGAGTGCAGCCGCGCGGCGTAGGAGAGCCGGGAGACGGCGGCGCACAGCGGCGGTGCCATCCGCCAGGACTCCGGAAGGAAGTACCCGAACGCGGCCGGGAGGACCCGGGCACCGGCGGCGAGCCAGCCGAGGGCGGATTCATTGACCGGTTCCGGGTGCTGGCCCTGGCTGACCTGCGGGAGCTGCTGCGGGTCGCCGAGGAGGAGCAGGCGCGGCGCCGCCCGGCTCACGGCGACGGTGTCGGCGAGGGAGAACTGGCCGGCCTCGTCCACGACGACCAGATCGAGCGAATTGGCCGGGACTTCGGGACCCGTCAGCTGCCAGGCCGTACCGCCCACCAGGCAGCCGCCGGGTGCGGACACGAGTGCGGCGACCGAACCCTCCCGCTGGTTCTCCTCGGGCCACGCCGCGGGTGAAGCCGACGGCCCGGGCCGTGGATTGGCCTTCTTCGCGACGCGCTCTGGGGGGACGCCGGCGCCCACGGCGCGCACGAGCAGGTTCTCCACGACGGCATGCGAGCTGCCGACCACCCCGACCTTCCATCCTGAGGAGACGAGCCGGGCGATCACCCGGCCGCCCAGATGCGTCTTGCCGCTCCCTGGCGGCCCCTGGACGGCCAGATAGGAGCGGTCGAGGGAGCGGAGCGCCGCCTCGATGGACCCCGCGAGGCCATCGGCAGACGGTGGCGGTGCCGGCAGCGGCACCCCGCCCACGGTCCGGGGCGGGACGCGTCGCAGGAGGTCGACCGCCGGCTGGGCGAGCATGCCGGGCAGCGCTTTCGCGGCGGCGCGGGCCACCTCACGCTGGGCGGCCTCGATGGATGCTGTCCTGACCGGCGCATCCTCGGTGAGCGCCACGGGCAGGTTCGGGTACGGCGGCACCTTCGCAGTGGACCTCTCGAGCACCTGGAGCACGTCCGCGCCGTCCTCCATGCCCACGCCCAGGATCCTCGTGCCGAACAGCCCGTTGCGGCCGAGCCCCAGGGCATCGGTCGCGGCGAGCCCCTCCGGCAGGGGCGGCTCGAACTCCCGGAACCAGGTGCTGCCCTCGCGGAGGTCCGAACCGGGGGTGGCGAGCCCGATGAGGCGCAGGGTGCGGGCGTGGCTGCGCCCGTCGGGCTCCCAGTCCTGGAGGATCTCGACCCGGTCCACGAGGAACGCGTCGCGCACGGACTCGAGCGACGCGAGGGGCCTCTCGAGCCGGTCGAAGTGCGCCCACCAGTACGCCTTGCGTTCGCGGGGGTGATAGCGCACGGCGGCGGCCAGGAGCCCCAGGGCGTCGTCGTCCGCAGCCTCGCGAGCGGGACCCGCTTCGCCCTCAGCGCCGGCTGCGCGCCGCCGCGCAACGAAGGCTGCAAGCTCCGCCTCGGCGGCGTCCGCGGGTTCCGGCGGAGGGGGAGCGGGCCGCTCGCGCGCCGGAATCCGCGCGGTGGAGGGATGGGCGGCGGCGAGTGCGCGCAGCCACTCGCACAGCCGCAGGGTGGAGACGCAGTCGTCGCGGTTGTACTCGAGGATCGCGTCCATGAGCCTCTCCGCCCCGGCCCGGTCCCCGCCCTCGCGGGCGGCCGTGAACCGCGCGTACATCTCCACCGAGGCGGCGCCGCCCTGCAGCTCGGCCGTCCGCAGCTCCCCGCCCATGTACAGCGGCTCGAGCTTCTTGATGGAGTAGGAGCGCTCCGAGATCCGGATCCCCTGCCGGACGGACTGGTAGAGGTCCACGAGCAGGCCTTCACGCAGCCAGGAGTCGATCTCGGCCTCGCACACGCCGTGGCGCACCGAGAGCTTGCGCAGGGCCGCCTTCTCGTACGCGGCGTAGTGGTAGACGTGCAGGCCGGGGTGCTGCCCCCTGCGCCGCTGGATGTAGTCGACGAAGTCGATGAGGGCCTGCCGCTCCTCGGACAGCGTGTGCGCGGTGAAGGCCCGGTACTCCGGGGCGGCCCCGGGTCCTGGCGCCTCGACGATGCCGAACAGGTACTCCAACCCCCACGTCCGCGACGTCCTGTCGAACCAGAGCGGGTCGCCCTCGAAGTCGAAGAAGACGTCTCCGGGGGACGGCGGCGGGATGGCACCGAGTCGGTGGTCCGGGAGCACCTCGTAGGCGACCCAGTGCTCGGGGGAGTCTCCGTGCGCGGGGGCCAGCGCCCCGCCGTCGCCCGCTGCTGTGCCTGTCTGCAGCCGCGCCTGCGCGACGAGCCGCGCGAGCGTCGCGTCCCCCGCCGGTGGGGCGAGCGCCGCGAGCCCGTCGATCGTGCGGACACCCAGCTCCCGCAGTGCCCGCCGGCGCGGGGCGGACATGCCGGCGGTGAGGAAGAGGTCCCGGTGTTCCTGGACCTGGACGGAGCAGTAGTCGCACCGGCCGCAGGCGTGCACGCCGGGCTCGTCCCACTCCGCGGCGGACTCCTGCGAGAGGTGGGCGGCGGCGAGGTCGCGGAGCCGCGCGCGCCGCTCCCGGAAGGCGGGCATGAGGTCCGTGAGGCTGAACGACTGGCGTTCGCCCGTGCCGAGGATCAGGGTCGCCTCATCAGCGGGACGGTGCCCGGCCCGGACGAGCTGGTCGCCGTAGGCCGCGAGCTGCAGCAGGGCCGTGGCCTTCGCGCGGCGGGCGAGCTTTGAGTCCTGCACCGCATAGTCCCCGTGCCGGGTGCGGACGATGAAGTCGGCGCGGCCGTGGAACTCGCCGTCGAAGAAGCTGGCCTGGAACACGACGTCGGCGCCTCCCTCGAGCGCTGCCATCGACTCCGCGTCCTTGTCGGCGAGGGCCTGCTGCGTCATCGCGGACGCCGGCTCGATCTCCGCGACCCCGCCCCCGCGGCCCGGCGCCCAGAGGCCGTAGCGCTCCCTGTAGGCTTGGAGGACGTTCTGCTCGTGGACGTCGCCCAGCCGGGCGGCCCGTTCCCGCATCGGGTCCTCGACGGTGAGCACGGGGGCGCGGCCGAGCTTCTCGTCGAGCTGCCGCAGGAGCGCGAACTCGCACTCCGAGGCCGTGACGATGTCCGAAGCCGAGAAGACGAAGGCGCCCCCGAGGAAGAACATGGGTCCAGCACAGCACAGCCCTCCGACATTTCTCGAGGGGGGCGCCGGCGGCGTCTGCGACCAGTCCGTCGTGTGGCCGTAACCCGCAGGAAACCAAACCACGGCAAGGTGGTGGGAGGCGCTGGTGTACGGCACGTCACACTCGGTCACCTGCATGGCGACCGGCCAGTAACGAGACAGCATGGGAAGCGGTGCCCGCGGTAGGCTCGCGGGGACCGCACCTGATGGATGCGAAGCAATGAGAGGTAGCAATGGCGAGGAACGCGAACGCGGTAGAGAAGCTCGATCTCCGGCTCAAGGCCGTACTCGACGGCCTGGCGGAGGCAGCATGGGCTGACGAGACCGTCGACGCGCGCGCCGTCCTGGCCGGCGCGGTCGAGGCTGTTCCGTTCGACGAGCACGAGGCCTTCCTCCTCTCGGGCGGCATCCCGCGGGGCCACAAGGCGCTGACCACGGCGACGGCGAAGCTGGTCAAGGCCGGGTGGATGGTCAAGGGCCGCGGCGGCTGGTCCATCACCGAGGACGGCCTGCGGGCAACGGTCGCCTTCCCCACGGCGACGGCCCTCGCCGAGGCCCTCGCCGCCGGGAGGCCCGTCCCGGCGGACGTCCCCGTGCCCACCGCGCCCCCGGCTCCGAAGAAGCGTGTCCGCAAGGCGACCGCGAAGGCCGCCGCGAAGGAGGACACCGAGCTCGTGACCCCGCAGGCCCTGCCGGCCGCCGAGGAGATCTCCGAGGCGGCGCACGAGGCCGAAGCCGTCGCCATCGCCGACCTCGACCAGCCCCACGCCGTCGCGATCGCCGGCGACTTCGCCAAGCACCTCGGCGCCGAGGAGGACTGGACGCCCCAGCCCGACGAGGTCCAGATGGGCCTCGACGCGTCCTCGCGTGTGTGGGTCCGCACGGTGGAGCTCCCGGCCGGCCACTACGCCTTCAAGATCGCGATCAACCGCTCGTGGGACGAGAACTACGGCGCGTTCGGCGCCTTCAATGGCGCGAACCATGAGCTCGCGCACGACGGCGGCCCGGTCACCATCGCGTACGACCACTCCACCAAGGACATCGCCTTCTCCTGACCGGGAGTCACGACGGCGACGGGCCGGGGCTGCACGGGCAGCCCCGGCCCGTTCTCTGTCCACATGGAGGCAAAGGCGCGTGGAGGATTGTCGGCGGCCTCCCCTAGGGTCGAACCAGATGCCGTCATCAGGGGGAAGCATGCTGCAACGACAGTCCAAGGCGGCGCCGCGCCGCAGGCGCCGTTCGGGGGTCGCCGGTTCTGCGGCGCTGGCCGCCGCGGCCTTCGCCGTGCTCGCGTGGCTCGTGGGCCTCGTCGAGGTCCCCGGCGTGTCCTCGCCGGCTCCCTGGGTGCAGCAGCAGGTCGGCAGCGTCCCAGCGGCGCAGCTCGAGTCGGCGAAGGCTGCACTCGCCCAGATCCCGGTGAAGGGACGAGCGCCGAAGACCGGGTACACGCGCGAGCAGTTCGGGCAGGCCTGGGCGGACACCGACCGCAACGGCTGCGACACGAGGAACGACATCCTCGCGCGCGACCTCGTGGCCCCCACGTTCAAGCCAGGGACGCGCGACTGCACGGTGCTCTCCGGGACGCTCCACGACCCCTACACGGGCCGGGACATCGAGTTCCAGCGCGGGGAGCGCTCGGCAGACGTCCAGATCGACCACGTCGTGCCGCTCTCGGACGCCTGGCAGAAGGGCGCCCAGCAGTGGTCGGCCCAGAAGCGCCTCGAGTTCGCCAACGACCCGGCCAACCTCAGGGCAGCCGACGGCCCTGCGAACCAGGAGAAGGGCGACGGCGACCTCGCCACCTGGCTGCCCCCGAACAAGCCCTTCCGCTGCGAGTACGCCGTGGCGGTCGTCGCCGTGAAGGCGGAGTACGGCCTGTGGATGACTCAGGCCGAGCACGACAAGGCGGGGGAGCTGCTCGCGGCCTGCCGGGCGGCCTGACAGCGCAGCCGGACCGGGCTGACGAGAGCCAGGGGCTACGAGGCCTTGAGGTACCGTTCCCTGGCGCCCTTGGGCAGCTTTTCGACCGCGTAGCGGAGCGCGGTGCGCGCCATCCTCGGGGCCCAGGAATCAAGGAAGTCCTCAAGCGCCGGGGTCCCCGCCGTACGCAGGGCCCACCCCGTGGCCTTCTGCACCGATTCGTCCGGGTCCTGGGCCAGGAGCTTGGCGATCGCGAACAGGTCCGTCGTCTCTCCCGCTCCGAGGAAGTACATGGTCGAGACGATGGCGGTGCGACGTTCGTGGGCAGCCTCCGAGCGGGCGAGCGCGTAGAGCGGCTCGCGGGACCTGTCCGCGAGATACCCGCCGACGACGTGGATCGCGGCCCGGTCCACGAGGTCCCATGAGTTGATGCGGTCGTGCCTACGGAGGTAGAGCTCGCAGAGCTCCTTCCTGCGCTCCGGGGACGTGGTGCGTCGCCGCGCCTGGAAGTCCATGATGCTCACCGCCCCGGCGCGGGCCTCGTGCCACGGGCTGTCGAGCAGGAGCTCAACCTCCCGAAGAGGCATGTCCGCGGACGCCTGCGCGAGTTCGAAGACGCTTCCCATGCGGACCCCGAGGAAACGGTCCTGGCCGCTCCGGGCCAGCGGGAACGCACGCTTGTACTTCCTGAGCTCGACATCGGAACTCAGAGCTTCCAGCGCCGCCAGGAACCCGCTGGCGGTCACCGTCCCGGCAACCATTGCCCACCCCCAGGCCGAACACCGAACTCGATTCGAGCGTAACGCGTACAAGGAACTCTGGATAGGGCCGCGACGCGTGTGCCCCCGAGTTCTTCATTCCATTGGACAAAAGGTCCCTGGTCCCTTGTGGAGCCCACGGTGGCAGGCCATGCTTGACGTATCGCGCGCCAGCAGAGTCGCGTGTGTGTGCGGGAGCGGGCATGAGCGTGGATATGTGCCTCGAGCTCAGGGAAGCGGGCCTTCCCGGGCAGTACTCCGTGCGCGTCCTGAGCGCCCCGGCAGGAGGCCGGACCCAAGGGAGCCTCGACCTCGATGTCGAGGGGATCCAGGAGCAGCTGCGCGATGTCGAGTCGACGGTCCTGGCCTCCTCCGTCCCGACGCGCCGTGTGCTTCCGCGGTCGGAGCAGATCCTGCGCGGCATGGGCAGCGACCTCTTCGCCGCCGCCTTCCCGCGCGACGTCTACGGCACGTACCGGGCAAGCCTCGCGGCGGCTGCAGACTCCGGCGAGCGACTGCGCGTCGTCCTCAGCTTCGCAGCGCCCCAGCTTGCCGCGCTGCCGTGGGAGCTCATGTACGACTCGGGCATCGGCGCCTACGTCTGCCGCTCCGAGCCGCTCCTGCGGACCATCCCCGCAGAGGACTACCACCCGAAGCCGCTGCGCATCACCCCGCCCCTGCGCATTCTGGGGATCGTCGCCTCGCCGAGGGGGCTCCCGCAGCTGGACGTCGAGGCGGAGAAGGAGCACCTCTCGGCCGCCCTCGCCGAGCATGTCGACGCGGCGCAGATCGAGCTGGTCTGGACCGAGGAAGCCACATGGGACGAGATCCACGACCTGCTGCTCGCCGGCCCGTGGCACGTGGTGCACTTCATCGGCCATGGGGACTACGACGCCTCGAGCGAGTCCGGAGTCGTCATCTTCAACGGCCCCGGCGGGCGGCCCCACCGCATCACGGCGGACCAGCTCGTCGACCTGCTCAGCGCTGCGGCCCCGACGCCGCGCCTCGTCTTCCTCAACTCCTGCAACTCGGGGAGGTCCGGCGACGAGGACCTGTTCTCCAGCACGTCCGCCGCGCTCGTCCGCGGAGGCATCAGCGCCGTGGTTGCCATGCAGTTCTCGGTCTCCGACGACGGCGCGATCGCCTTTTCCCGCGGCTTCTACAAGGCGCTCGCGGCCGGCCGGGCGGTCGACGAGGCGACCCGCAACGGGCGCATCGCCATCAGGGGCCGCTCCGACACGAGCCTCGAATGGGTCACCCCGGTCCTCTGCGTGCGCGGCGGCGCCACCGAGCTGTTCACGTTCGCCAAGCGCCCGCGAAGGACCTCCCGGCCGGCAACGGCTCCGGACCTGCCGCTGATCCCACGGGCGCCTGCGCCATCGCCCACGGAGCCCGAGCAGGAAGCGGACACGACACCCAGACAGGACGAGCAGCCCGAACGGCAGCATGCGCCGGAACCAGAGCCGGCCACCGAAGCGCCGCCCGCCGAGGCTCCGTCGCCCCCAGCGAAGCCGGCTCCGGCCCCTGCGCTCTTCCTCGCAGCCCCCTCCCGGGCCGCGCGCACGGGCGACGACGCGGACGGGCTCGCCATCTCGGCCGACGGATCGCTCGCCGCAGTCGGGCGGCGCGAGGGGGTGACGGTGCTCGACACGGCGAGCGGCGCCGTCGTGCGCGAGCTGCGGACGGAGGACGGGCGGGACTTCTCGCGGGTGGCCCTGAACCCGGGCGGCCGGCTGGTCGCGGCGGGCTCCTGGTTCGGGTCGCTGTGCGTGTGGGACGTGCGCTCGGGCGTCCAGGCGATGTCCGCCTCCACGGGGTCCTCGGTGGACGCCCTGGCGTTCTCCTCCGATTCCCGCCTCGTCGTCGCCTCGCGCGAGTGCCTCTCGGAGGACGCCCGGACCACGCTGGTCAGCACGTGGAACGTGGAGATGGCGGAGCGGGGTCGCACGGCCCGGCGAACCCGCCGGAGCGACGCGACCGACGCGGTCGCGCTCAGCGTCGACGGCGCGTGGATTGCCGAGGCGGACCACCACGGCGGGATCCGGGTGTTCGACGAGGCCGGCGGAACCGTCGCGCTGGTCCAGGCGCCCGGCCAGGTCCGCGTCCTCGCCGTCAGCCGGGAGGCGAACCGCGTCGCGGCCGGGTCGGAGGACGTGGGCCTGTGCGTGTGGAGCCTCGCGGGGCGGGTGCCGCTGCTCGACGTCGTGCGCAGCGGCCCGGTGCGCCACCTCGTTTTCAACGCGGGCGGCACCCAGCTCGCCACGGGGTGCCTCGACGGCCGGCTCCTCGTCCTAGACCCGGACTCCGGGAGGGTGCACGTGGACGCCACCTGCCACCAGCGTCCCTTCGCGCTCGCACTCGCCGGCGACTGCTCGAGGCTCGTCACGCTCCAGGACGACGGCGCGTTCGCCGTGTGGGACCTAACCGCCGCGCAGCCTGGACGGCGCGGGAATCTCCAGGAGGCCCTGCCGTGAGCCAGCTCGTGGAGTTCCCGTCCGAGGACGGCCCAGTCGTGGTGGTCGTGGAGGGTGGTCCGCTCACACGCGGCGGCGGGGGCGAGTCGGGCGTGATCCACCGTGCGCAGCGGACCTTCGAGGAGGCGGTGGCGCGGGTGCGGCCGGCGGTCCAGGGCATGGTCCGGCAGATGCTCGACGTCGCGGAGCCGCCCGACGAGGTGACCATCGCGTTCGGCCTCGACCTCCGCGCCGACGTGGGCGGCGTGATCGCCGCGGCCGGGTCGTCGGCGAACTTCACGGTCGAGCTGACGTGGCGCAGGCCGCCGGGGGAAAGGCCCGCTGCCTCCGGGTGAGTGCGGTCAGCGCTTCCTCATCGACGACTCGATCTCGGAGATCCGTGCGGCGAAGATGGTCCGGAGCAGGTCCTCGGGGACCTGGTGGTCGGCGCTGAACCGCAGCGTGCCTTTGGCCCAGTCGAAGCCGCCGAGCCGGTCCGCGAGGCCGGGCAGGATCCGCCCGCTGAACGGGAAGAGCGAGAGGTGCTGCTTGGCCACGACCGCGCTCGCGTAGCCTTTGCCGTGCAGGAGCAGCGCGGCCATGCCGTAGCTCCGCCCCTCCTCGGCCTCGGGGGCCAGCCCGCGCGCGACGGCGTACACGCGCCTGACCGCCTCGCCGTCGGGCCCGTCGAGGGTTGCCAGGTAGTCCGTGACCTCGCCCATGCGCCCATCCTCGCACCGGCGGCTGCCGGCGCCCAGAGGGCCGGCAGTCCGCCGCGGAGAAGCCTGGGGATGCGTGGCCTCAGCGGGCGCCGAGGTAGGGCTCCACCGCCGCGATGAGCTGGTTCCGGACGTCGACCGAGGCGACCGAGAGGTCCACGGTCGCCGCACCGAGCCGATGCCCGGCGGTCACGAACGACTCGTTCAGGTGCGCCCCCGTCGAGGGGTACAGCAGGAGGCCGCCAGCCGCGAGCGAGGACGGCTCGGCGGCCGATTCCTGCTCCCGGACGTAGGTGTAGAGCTGGTAGAGGTGGCCCGAGCGGAGGGTCTCGCGCGCGAACCGGCCGGGCGTGAGGGCGGCGGTGAACTTGGTGTCGACGATGAGCCGGCGTCCGAGCGCCGGGACGTCGATCCACACGTCGGTGACCATGTGCGGCAGGACGGCGGCCATGCCCGGGGTGGCCCCGACGGCGTTCCAGCCCACCTTCCGCCCCCGCTGCACCGTCCAGCCGCGCGGGCGGCCGTGCACCGAGTAGAAACCTCCCACGGCGCGTTCGAAGAGGTGGCGGAACTGCCGCTCGTCGAGGGCCCCGCGGCCGTGTCCGGGGTTGGTGCGTCCGAAGGGCAGCTGGAGCTGGAGCGCGAGCGTGGCCGCGAGGAGCACCGAGCGGTCCTGCTGGTCGTTGCGCGTGAGCCGCACCTCGGCGTCCCGCTGGCCGGCCCGCAGGTCGAGCGTGCCGACGCCGAGGTGCGCCAGCCGCTGCGACTGCCCGAGGCAGCGCCGGGCCAGCTCCTCGTCGCTGCACAGGCGGGCGATCGAGTCCAGCGCCGTGCGGATGAGCCGGTTCCGGGGCGTGTCCACGGTGAGCTCCTCGAAGCGGCAGGCGACGAGCCCGCGCGACAGGAGCTGGTGGCTCTCGGTGCGCAGGGTGTCGATGCCGCCGCGGACCCGGGCGAGGTCCCGCGTGGTCTTGGCGAACGACGGCGTGAGCGGTCGCCTCAGGCGGGCCTCGGTGCTCGCCACGAGGATCTCTGCGAGCAGTTCCGGGAGCTTCTCCGGGTACTCCTCGATGCCGTCGAACGCCTCGGGCCCCAGCTGGTAGAACTCGGAGGCGTAGAGCAGGAGGAGCCAGACGTTGCGCACGGGGATGCGCACCCCGCGGGCGACGACGACAGAGCCGTCGGCCGCCGTCGTGGGCTCCGGCGCGGCGTCAGGTCCCTGACCCTCACCGGTGTCGCCGCCAGCCGGGGGGATCAGCGT
The DNA here is from genome assembly GCF_039531875.1 of Sinomonas flava. NCBI lineage: Bacteria > Bacillati > Actinomycetota > Actinomycetes > Micrococcales > Micrococcaceae > Sinomonas > Sinomonas flava. The sequence goes on from NZ_BAAAQW010000005.1 coordinate 88,693, forward strand.
CACTCGAGCCCTTCGAGGAGGGCGGCGGAGGCGGCCTCGGCCTTCGTCGCGTCGTCGAACCAGTACTCCTCGAGCGTCGGCACGATCTCGGTGTCCACGACGCCGCGGAACCAGTCGGCGAAGGAGGAGACCCGCTCCTCGGCGGGAGGCGTGACGAAGGAGTGGCCGAGCCGGAACTCGGAGCCGAGGGTCGGGTCCTCGGAGATCCGCGCGTTGAGCGCTTCGAACCGATGGCGCACGAGCTCGAGGTCCTTCGACTCGACGCCGTGCCGGGCCGACATCCACGACTCCCACGCATCGTTCACGTTCGGCTCGAGGGAGATGAAGGCGAAGCGGCGGCGGAACGCGAGATCCATGATCGCCAGGGAGCGGTCGGCCAGGTTCATGGTGCCGATGATGTACAGGTTGCTCGGCACGAACACGCTCTCGGTGGTCGTGCGGGGGTAGGCCAGCTGGAGGGACTCGCGGGGGGAGCGCTTGCCGGCCTCGATGAGGGTCAGGAGCTCGCCGAAGACCTGGACCGGGTTGCCGCGGTTGATCTCCTCGATGAGCATGACGTGCGGGACGTCCGGGTTGGCGTTTGCGCGCTCGACCATCTCGAGGAATGGGCCGTCCACCAGGGTCAGCTTGCCGTCCGAGCCGGGGCGCCAGCCGCGCACGAAGTCCTCGTAGCTGGAGTTCGGGTGGAACTGGGTGGCGCGCAGCGCGGACTTGTTGTCCCGGGTGCCGATGAGCGCGTACGCGAGCCGGCGCGCGAGCCAGGTCTTGCCCGTGCCCGGAGGGCCTTGGAGGATGAGGTTCTTCTTCGAGCGCCACCGGGACAGGTACCCGTTGAGCGCGGACTCGTCCAGGAAGCAGCCGTCGGCGATGATGTCCCGTACCGAGTAGCTGGCCTGCGGCGAGACGGGTGTCGGGTCGTCCTCGGGCTCCGGCACCTCCTCCGCGTCGGACTCCGCGTGGGCGCGGCGCCCGTCCCGCTCGAGGTACGCCGTCCAGGACAGCTCAGGGAAGGAATGGACCGCGAACTGCGGGTCCTCGAACTTGGAGGCGAGCGTGTCCAGCAGCGTGACGTACGCGGCGCCGTCGGCCGTGAAGAAGTCCTGGTCGAGCATGAGCTCGCTCTTGAGGTACTGGCGCGAGCGGCCGTCCAGCGGCAGGAAGTTCCAGGGCCGGACCCAGAACAGGCCCATCGTCAGCTTGGTGCCGACCCGGTAGATCTCCCGCGCGCGGTCGTACGCGGCGGCGAGGCGGAAGCGCTCGTGGTCCTCGCTCGAGTCCGCCACGGCCAGCGCGGCCTCGAACACGTCCCAGAGGCTGTCGATGTCGTCCTTCAGCCGGGTCCCCGCCGGCGGGAAGAACCACGAGTTCTGGTTGTTCAGCAGGGGGATCCCGTCGAAGCTCGTCGGCGCCGCGACGGTGACTCCGAGAAACTCGGCCCAGTCCGCCGCGATCTCGGTGCGCTTGGCCGTGGTCGTGCCACGGTTGAACGTGCCCATGACCGTGAACGGGCAGATGTCCTTCAGCGGCACGGGGTTGTCGCGCCAGTCGCGGTCCATGAGGAAGCCGAGCTCCTCGTGCCGCTCCTGCATCTCGCGCAGGTGGGCGAGCAGTTCGCCCCGGCGGCCGCGGAAGTCCAGGAGCGCGGTGGCCATGGTCTCGAAGAACGCCGTCCACTCGAAGCGCTGCTCGGGCTTCGGGTCCAGGTCACCGAAGCGCTTGGCCCACGCCGGGTCGTTGCGGAACCGGTCGGTGTCCTGCGGCTCGTCCAGGAAGGCGAAGCGCAGGAGCGCCTCGCGCATCCAGTGGCTCGGGGTGACCTTCCAGATGGTGTGGCGCCCGGTGTAGAAGTACCACTCGCGGGGCCGGTCCAGGCGCTTCCAGTCGACGCCGACCTTGCGGCCGTCGCCCGGGTTCGCCGTGATCACGCCGACTGCCTTGATCGCCATGACCGAGACGGCGTGGCCGCGCGGGTCGAACGGGAGGCCCTTCTTGCGCACGTAGGTGGACTTGAGCGCGATCTGGTCGCCCACCTTCATGGACTTCACGGTGTCCAGGTAACGGTCCTCGAAGCCGTTCTCCCAGACGCCCTCCGAGACGAAGCGGTCGGACTGGTCCTGGGGGTCACGATCCGAGTAGAAGGCTCCGACGAACCAGTACTGACCCTCGGGGATGACCGCTTCCACCATTGACTGACCCTGCCTCCTGCGCACCGCGCCGCGTCCACGGCACCAGAGCATTAGATCATGTTCTCGTGAACGCTAGGTGACCGGTCCGGAGGGGTCTGGGGGCGCCTCGCGGGGCGCCCGCCGGACGGTGTAGGAGAGGTACACGAAGCGCCCGATCCGCCGCTCGGCCGTGTGGTCGAGGTCCATCCGGGCGTCCGGCAGTCCCAGACGCGCATCACCTCGTGCAGTGAGCCGGCCCATGGGTCGACTGTCCCTGCGCTCCGCGGACGCGGCAATGCCCGGGGCGACCCCCCATGTCAGCCGTCCCGGGCAGTGCGCTCCACGCGCCGCCTCCTGTCCCGGGGCAGCGGGGTGTGGCGCAGACCGGGCTCGCGGCCCGGCCTGCGTTCACAGCGAACCAGACGGGTCCGACATTTCTGCTTCCGGGGTGGGAAACGGCGGGCTCAGGCGGTGGGGCAGGGAACGAGGAGGTGGAACACGTCGCCCTTGACGCCGATCCTGACCGGCTCGGAGGCGGGGAGCGAGCGCATGACGTCGTTGCCGACCGCGAGCGTGCCGGAGCGCCGTTCGTTGCTGCGCGGGCTCCACAGCACCGACCGGACCGCCCCGTCGACGGAGACCTTCACAACCCCCGGTCCCACCGGGAAGGCCGGGAGTGCGCTCGTGGGAATGCGGAGCACCTCGGAGCCGCGGTCAGACTCGTTGACCGGCTGTGAGGTGACGACGTGCTCGTATTCGTGTTCCGTGCCGTGCATGCTTCTACGCCTATCACAGGGCCACGCCGCCCGCTTGTCACACGCCCGGCGTGGGCTGTGGATGACGCCTATTCGCCGACGGTCTTGACGATGTAGACATCGCAGGGCGCGTTGTGCGCGACCGAGCTGGCGACGCTCCCCAGGACCCGGCCGAGCCCCTGCATGCGGCGGTTTCCGACCACGATCATGTGGGCCGCGAGCCGCTCGGCCTCCGCCACGAGGGCCTCGGCGGGCTTGCCGCGCCCGGCGCTGTACGTGACCGTGAGGCCGGGCGCCTCGAGGCCGAGCGCGACGTTCTTCGCGATCCCGACCGCCGTCTCGGCGTCGGACATGATCCACGTGTCGCTGCCGCTGCCCATGACCTCGGTGCGGTCCTTCTCGAAGGCGCACATCACGTGGAGCGGGGCGTCGAGGGCGCGCGCGAGATCGCGGGCCGCCTCGGCCGCCTTCTCCGCCGTGATGCTGCCGTCGACGCCGACGATGATGGGTCCGGTCATTGCTGAGCCCCCTTGTGGTCTGCTGGGTGTGCCTGCCGGCACCTGTCCCCACAGTACCGGCCGGCCTCCGCCGGGCCCGGGCGCCCCGCTCAGAGGGAGGCGAGAGCCTCCGCGATCGGCGTCTGCCCCTGGTTGAAGCCCACGAATTCCCGCACGGTGCGCGGCTCGCGGAGGGCGGCAGCCACGACGGCGGCGACGTCCTCGCGGCTCACGCTCCCGGACTCGGTGTGGTCCGCGAGGTCGATCCTGCCCGTTCCGGGCTCGAGGGTCAGCGCGGAGGGGCCGAGGATCGTCCAGTCCAGGGTGGTGCCGCGCAGGTGCTCGTCGGCCGCGGCCTTGGCCTCGGCGTAGTGGAAGAACGGGTTGTCCTCGGCGATGCCGTGGTCGGGTCGCGCGCCGAGGTACGACACCATGACGTACCGCGGCACGCCGGCGGCGGAAGCCGCGTCCATCGAGCGGATCGCCGCGTCGCGGTCGACGGCGCGCGTGCGGGCGGGATTCCCGCCGCCGGCCCCGGCAGACCACACGACGGCGTCGTGCCCGGCCAGGAGCTCGGCGATCGCCTTCGTGTCGAGCTGCTCGACGTCGGCGACCACCGCGCTCGCGCCCGTGGCCTCGACGTCGGCGGCGTGCTCGGGGTTGCGCACCACCGAGGTGACCTCGTCGCCGCGGCCCACGAGCAGCGGCGCGAGGAGGAGGGCGACCTTGCCGTGGCCGCCGATGATCGCGATTCGGGACATGCGTGCTCCTAACCTAGGCGTCTGCGGTGCCTAGGCTACCCGGAGGCGGCGGCCCGTTCGGCCTCCCACTCGTCCATGAGGCGTGGCATGCGCTCCACGAGGAAGCGATAGAAGTGCGCCATGTCCTCCACGCGTGACCGGGCGGCGGAGCCCTCGGGCAGCTCGCTGGCCATCGCGGTTGAGATCCCGGCGAGCTTCTCGTACACGGGGTTCTGGCGCATGCTCGCGACGTACCACGCGTCCTCGGGCAGCTCGTAGCGGTCGCGGCGGCTGCCCGGCTGGGAGACGCGGTGGATGAAGCCGACCTGCTGGAGGTACCTGACGGCGCCGGAAACCGCCGCGGGGCTCGCGCCCAGGGCCTCCCCGAGTTCGGTCGCGGTGAGCGCGCCCTCCTCGGAGGCCAGGAGCGCCATGAGGGCCCGCGCCGGCATCTTCGGGAAGCCCGCTGCCGTCATGACGGCGGCCGAGGTCTCGGCGCTCGGCGGGATCCGCGCCGGCGGGGGCGTCTGCGGGGGCGTCACGCGGAACCCACCTCGCGACGGCGCATGAGGGCGAGCGAGGCGGCCGCGGCGGCCACCGAGATGCCGAGCATCCAGAAGCCCCCCGTCCAGTCGGTGCCTCCCGGCCCCGGGACGGGGGTGTGCGCGAACGGCGAGATGTCGCGGACGGACTCGTCGACGCCGATCAGCCCGCCGAACACGCCGAGCAGCACCGCGACCCCCAGGACCGTCCAGCCCGCCGGGATGGTTGCCGGCGGCCAGACGACGAACACGAGCGCCGGCACGGACAGGAAGACCAGGGCCGCCGGGACCTGGTCGAGCGCGGTCATCCACACGTCTCCTCCCGCCGCCGACGTGTCTCCGGACGCGGTGAGCGAGATCCACGCACCGAGCGCGGTCATGAGCAGCACGGCGACGATGGTCAGGCTGCCCAGGGCTAGGTAGTCCGCGAACCACCGGACGCGTCCCAGCGGCTGGGACACGAGCCACGGGCCGGTCCCGGCCGCCTCCTCCTGCCGCGCCCGGATCACGGCCTGCAGGGCGCACGCTGCGGCGAGGACGCCGGCGAGGAGGAAGAAGACCGAGACGAGGAGCTGGGCGGTCGAGGCGCCGTGGGCCGCGAGCATCCTGCGCAGCGCCGTCGTCGTGTTCTCGTTGGCGGCCGTGATGGAATCGACCGCCGAGCCGAGGCCGCCCGTGAGGAGCCCCGTGGCGAGGCCGCCGATGCACCAGCCGATGATGGAACCCATCTGGAGCCGGGCCGCGAGGGCGAATGAACCGCCGAGCGTCGGACGGGCGTCGGCGCGCCCGGTGCGTCCCGCGAGGAGCGCGGCTCCGACGTCCCGGCGGTCCATGATCTGCGCGGTCGCTGCGACGCACAGGGCCCCGAGGCCGAGCGGCAGCACTAGCGGCCACCACCGGTCCCCGGTGTAGGCGAACGTCTGCTGGCCCCAGCCGATGGGGGAGATCCAGCTCGGCCAGCCGGCCGTCATGGTCATCCCGTCCGCCCCAGGGGTCCCGGCCGCGTCGCCCAGTCCCCGCAGGAGGTAGGCGGCGAGCACGAGGGAAGCCGAGACGGCGTTCGCGCCGCGCGAGGTGCTCATGAACTCGCCGGCGAGCAGCCCGACGCCCAGGAATGAGACGCCGACAGCGCCGGTGGCCGCGCCCGCGAGGACCGAGCCGGCGGGGTCGAGGCCCGCGGAGATGAACCCGAGGGCGACGACGATCGCCGCGAGGGCATTCGCCACGAGCCCGTGCAGCACGGTGGCGGCCAGGGGGAGCATGCGGCTCGCAGGGGTCGCGGAGACCATCTCGGCCCGCCCGCTCTCCTCCTCGGCGCGGGAGTGCCGGACGGCCATGAAGGTGCTCATCCAGCCCGCGAGCAGGGCGAGGAAGGTGAAGATCTCGAAGAACGTGAACGGGCCGAGGCCGGGCCCGCGGGCCAGCCCGCGGAAGACGAGGATGGCCGGCGTCGCGAGGGCGACCTTGAGGATCGCCGCCTGCTCGGCGAGGTCGCCGTAGGTCTTCGCCACCGCGGCGGCCGCGAAGACGGTCATGGCGCCGATGCCGAGGACCCAGCTCGCGAGCTGCCACCGGTCACGGCGCAGCCTCTGCCGGTAGAGCGCGAGGAAGGTGTCCATGTCAGGCTCCCGCCCGGGTCGCTGCGCGGTGCCGGCGTGGCGACCGGCCGTCGTCGTGCTCATCCTGCGGCACCGGCACCGGCACCGCGCCGGTCGTGTCGCCGTAGTGGCGCAGGAACAGCTCCTCGAGCGACGGCGGAGACACGCGCAGGCCCTGGACGTCCATGCTCCCGAGGAGGGGCAGGATCCGGGCGACCTGGTCGGAGTCCGCGCCGAACTTCACGCGGCCCTCGGCGACTGTGAGGTCGTGGACCTCGGGGCGGGCCGCGAGGGCCGCCGTGTCAGGCGCGCCGGCCATGTCTGGAGCTCCCGCGGAGAACGAGATCTCCGTGCGGGTGAGGTGCCGCAGCGAGGCGAGCGTGCCGCCGTCCACGATCCTGCCGGACCGGATGATGCTCACCCGGTCGGCGAGCTGCTCGACCTCCGAGAGGATGTGGCTCGAGAGGAGGACCGTGGCCCCGCGGTCGGCAAGCGCGCGGACCTCGCGGGTGAACACCGCCTCCATGAGCGGGTCGAGGCCGCTCGTCGGCTCGTCCAGCAGGTACAGCTCGGCCTCGGTGGCGAGCGCGGCGATGAGGGCGACCTTCTGGCGGTTGCCCTTCGAGTACGCGCGCCCCTTCTTGGTGGGGTCGAAGTCGAAGGTCTCGCAGAGCTCCTTCTTCCGGGCCCTGTAGGCGGCGGCAGTGCCGCCGCGCAGGCGGGAGATGAGGTCGATCGCCTCGCCGCCGGAGAGGTTGGGCCAGATGCTCACGTCGCCCGGGATGCTCGCGACGCGGCGGTGGAGCTCGACCGCGTCGGACCAGGGGTCCTTGCCGAAGACCCGGGCGGTGCCCGACGTCGCGCGGGCAAGGCCGAGGAGGACGCGCAGGGTGGTGGACTTGCCTGCGCCGTTGGGGCCGAGGAAGCCGTGGATCTCGCCCTGGGCGACCTCGAGGTCGAGGCCGTCAAGGGCGTGGACGCGGCCGTAGTGCTTGTGGAGCTCGACAGTCTGGATGACGGTGTCCATGGTTGGGACGGTACGCGCCCTTCACCGTTTTCTGAAGATTCAGAAGCATCAGGAATTCGCAAAGAAACCGGGGTTCCCCTGTGCGGCGGAGGGCGCGTAGGGTGGCGGACGTCTGACGTCTAGAGGAATGAGGAAGCGATGACGACGACCGTGGCTGTCCTGGGCACCGGAATCATGGGCGCGGGCATGGCACGCAACCTCGCCAAGGCCGGCTTCCAGGTGCGGGTGTGGAACCGCAGCGCGGACCGGGCCGAGCCGCTCGCGGACGCCGGCGCCGTCGTCGCCGGCTCCCCGGCGGAGGCAGTCGATGGCGCCGACGTGGTGGTGACCATGCTGTTCGACGAGCCGGCCACCGCAGAGGTGATGACGGAGGCGCTCCCGGCGATGCGCCCCGACGCGGTGTGGGTGCAGAGCGGCACGCTCGGCGTCGAGGAGACCGAACGCCTCGCCGACCGGGCCGCGGATGCCGGCGTGCGGTTCGTCGACGCTCCGGTCATGGGCACTCGCCAGCCGGCCGAGGAGGGCAAGCTCACCGTCCTCGCCGCCGGACCGGACGGAGTGCGCGACGCCGTCGCGCCCGTCTTCGACGCGATCGCTGTCCGCACGGTGTGGGTGGGCGAGCGCCCGGGCGACGGGCACCGGCTCAAGCTCGTGGCCAACTCCTGGGTCGTCTCCGTGGTGGCCGCCACGGCGCAGTCGATCGACCTCGCCTCCAGGCTCGGCCTGGACCCCCAGATGTTCCTCGACACGATCGCCGGCGGCGCCTCCGACTGCACCTACGCCCAGATGAAGGGACGGGCGATGATCGCGGGCGAGTTCCCCACGAGCTTCCCGCTCGAGGGCGCGGCCAAGGACACCCGGCTCATCCTCGAGGCGATGGGCAGTGCCGGCGCCCGCTCGGACATCATGGAGGCCCTCGCTGGCCTGTATGCGGAGGCGGCCGGGGCCGGCCACGGCAGCGACGACCTCGCGGCAGTCGTCACGGCCTTCCGCGGCACTCGCAGCTGAGCCGCGTCGGAAGCACCCCGACTGGGTAGCTTCTCCAGTGACACCATCCGCGACGACGGGAGATCCACCATGTCCTCGATTCTCATGATTGTCACCGGCGCGAGCACGCTGCGGCTCACCGACGGCACGGAGCACCCCACGGGCTTCTGGGCCGAGGAGCTCGTCACGGCGCACCGCGAGCTCATCCGCGCAGGCCACTCCGTCACCATCACGACGCCCAAGGGAGCGGTCCCCGTCGCGGACGCCGTGAGCCTGGACCCCGAGCGGGTGGGGCGCGAGACCGCGGCGGACCTCTCCGCCTACCTCGAGGAGATCCGCTGGGAGCTCGAGTCCGCCCTCCCGCTCGACGCCGTCGTGGAGGAGTACGACGCCCTGGTGCTCCCGGGCGGCCACGGCCCCATGACGGACCTCGCCTTCGACCCCGAGGTGGGCCGCCTCCTCATCGAGGCCGACGAGGCGGGGAAGGTCATCGCCCCGTTCTGCCACGGGCCGGCAGCCCTCCTCGCCGCCAAGCGCGACGACGGCTCCAACGCCTTCGTGGGCCGCCGCGTCACGGTCTTCACCGACGAGGAGGAGCGCTCCGGCGGGACCGGCGAGAAAACGCCGTGGTTCGTCGAGACGGAGCTGCGTAAGGCTGGGCTCGTGGTCGAGGCCGGGAAGGCGTGGAGCGACCACGTGGTCGTGGACGGGAACCTCATCACGGGGCAGAACCCGCAGTCGAGCGCGTCGGTCGCGCAGGAGGTCATCAGGGAGCTGGGGGCGTAGCGGACCAGGGAGGCGGATCAACTGGCCTTCCACTCAATTACTGCCGCGCGAGCCTGTACGAGTGCTCGCGCAGCCGGCGCGTCCAGCCGTACGTCTGCGCCGTCGGCAGCTGGTTGAGCAGCGGGTCGAACCGCAGCGGCGTGTCCTGGACCCGGCCGCCGGCGTCGAGCACGGGCGTGAGCCGGAGTGAGCCGCAGCGGTTCCACGGGCCGAGCGGCGTGGCCCAGAACAGCTCGAGGTCCCATTCGGCGTCGGGGCGGAAGCGCCTCGGCGCCCCGGGGTCGGTCCCGACGGTGCGCGCGCCGAGGAGGACCGCGCCCCGCGCCCCGCGGTACGGCATGAGCGAGGTCAGCCGCGCGACGCCGGCCGTGCGGTGCATGAGCAGCGCGAACCTGCCGGGCACGCGCCAGCCGGTGGAGGCGAGCAGGAGGTCCGCGTCGGCGTCGTCCGCGCGGAAGCGCACGGCGAGGCCGATGACGTCCGGCCACGCCACAGGGAACCCGCACGAGCGCGACAGCCGCGCCGTGACCGGCAGGGACGCGTCGCCGTCGAGGAACGGGATGCCGGACGCGGCGCCGGTGAGCTCGAGCGTCCCGGACAGCAGGATTCCCTGGGTGTGGATGGGCCGATGGGGACGGAACGCCTTGACGACGCCGAAGGCTCCCGCGAAGAGCCTGCCGAAGAGGGTGGTCGGATGCGTCACCCTCCGCAGTCTGCCAAAGAGGGGAACGTGCGGGAACCGTGTGCGAAGGTATACGCCATGACCTTCGACGCCATGCTCCTACCCAAGGCCGAACTGCACCTGCACATCGAGGGCACGCTCGAGCCGGAGCTCGCGTTCGCGCTCGCCGCGCGCAACGGCGTCCAGCTGCCCTTCGCCTCGGTCGAGGAGCTGCGCGCGGCGTACTCGTTCACCGACCTGCAGTCCTTCCTCGACCTCTACTACGCGTGCATGGAGGTGCTCCGCACGCGCGAGGACTTCCGGGACCTCGCCGCCGCGTACCTGCGCCGCGCCGCGGCCGAGGGCGTCCGCCACGCCGAGCTCTTCTTCGACGCCCAGGCGCACACCGCGCGCGGCGTCGCGTTCGCCGACGTCATGGGCGGCCTGCAGGACGCGCTCGACGACGCCGCCCTCCTCGGGCTCAGCGGCGGCCTCATCCTGTCCTTCCTCCGCGACCAGCCGATCGAGGACGCCGAGGCCGTGTGGGCCGAGGCGAAGGGGCACCTGGATGCGATCATCGGCGTCGGCCTGGACTCCGCCGAGGTCGGCAACCCGGCCGGGAAGTTCGAGGGGATCTTCGCCGAGGCCCGCGCGCTGGGGCTGCACGCGGTCGCGCACGCCGGGGAGGAAGGCGGCCCCGAGTACGTGTGGGACGCGCTGCGGAGCCTCGGCGCGGAGCGCATCGACCATGGGATCCGGTCCCTCGAGGACCCCGAGCTGGTACGCCATCTGGTGGACCAGCGGGTGCCGCTGACGGTGTGCCCGTTCTCGAACGTGCGGCTGAGGGCCGTCGACACCCTCGCGGACCACCCGCTGCCGGCCATGCTGCGCGCCGGGCTGCACGTGACGGTCAACTCCGACGATCCGGCGTACTTCGGCGGATACGCCGGCGAGAACATCGAGGCCGTCGCGGAGCAGTTCGCCTTGGGCAGGGAGGAGCTCGCCCTGCTCGCTCGGAACTCCGTCACCGCGAGCTTCGCGTCCGAGGAGCGCAAAGCCGAACTGGCCGCCGAGATCGACGCATGGGAGGGTTCCCACGGCGGTTGAGCCGGAGCCCGGATGGGTACCGATGGATCACCGGAGCTACCGGAGCGACTCGATCCGTCACCGGCACCGGGCCGGTTGACCCGGGATGCCGGCCGCTGAAAGGCTGAGACCGTGAGCACAACGCCATCGGGCCTGCCGCTGGCGACGCGGCTTGCGCGGGCGGGCGTGCCCGACTCGCTCGCCGCGGTCCTTGCCGAGACCTGCACCATGGCCGGGGCGGAGCGCCGCGGGGAGGCGTCGCGGTGTGTGCTCGACCAGGCCGGCGCCCGGCCCGTGGTGGAGTGGCTCGAAGGCCAGCTGGAGGCCGAGCCCGGGCCGCGGGAGGCGGTCGTGGCGATGCTGGGTGCGGCGGCGGTGCTGTTCGGTGCCGAGGAAGCCGGGCGGCTGGTGCTCCGGCACGTGCCCGAGGCGGCCGAGGTGCTCGGCGAGATGGCGCAGGAGGCCGAGGACGAGGCCATCGAGGATCCGCTGCTCGCCACGGCGGCGAAGGCGGAGCCGATGATGATGCGGGCGGCGCTCGAGCACGCGGCCGCCTCGGATCCGGAGTACAACCACGAGCTCTACATGGACGAGTCGGTGCTCCTTCCCGGGTTCCTGCTCCTCGACCAGGGCGATGCCGACCCGGTCGAACTGAATGGAGCCCTCGTGAGCACGCCGCGAGGGTTCGCGTTCGTCCTCACCGACGGGATGCTCTCGCCCGCGACGGCGGCCCTGCTGCCTGCGGGCGTAGCCGAGAAGGGCGCCGTCCTGTTCGCGCTGGACGCCCTCGAGGGCGCCGTCTTCCTCGTGCCGGATTCCTTCGGCCTCCTCGGCACCGACCGGGCCGACGGCGCGGACCCGGAGGACGGCACCGACGGGGAGGATAGCCTGCCGCTGGACATCGGGCCGAGCCCGGACGGCGACCTGTACGCCCACTTCGAACTGCCCCGGGGCGAGACGGTCAGCCTCTGCCTCGCATACTCCCAGTGGCCCGCGGGGAAGCAGGAGGTCCTCCGGCGGCGGTTCGAGACGGTCGTGCAGCGAGTTGCCGACGCCCTGCGGCGCTCAGCGTGACCGCGCGGCTCACCGCGGCCCGAGAGCTCACACTCCCAGCCGCACCCCGCTGAGCTCCTCCGAGCGGGCCACGAGCCGGGCGGCCACGTCCCGGTCCAGCACCACGGGGCGCGGGGCGAGCCGCGTCGGACGGCCCCTCAGGTGGAACGCGCCGCCCGGCCCCCAGTACTGCCCGTTCGCCACCTGTGGCGAGGCCACCCCGGCGACGAGCTGCTCGGCTCCGGCGTGCTTGCCCTGGCCGATGAGCGGCAGGAGGGGCCGGAGCGCCGGGCTCGATGCCGGCTGGTTGACACCCACCCCGGCGCGCGCTGGCGAGAGCGCGTCCATCGCCGTCCCCGGATGCACGACGACGGAGCTCGCCGCCGCCCCCGCGTCGCCGAGGCGCCGGGCCAGCTCGAACCCGAACGCCATCGCGGCGAGCTTGGAGCGGGCGTACTTGTGCAGGTCGGACTGCGGCTCGGACGGGTCGGGGAGCGAATCGGCCGGCTGCTTCGGCGCGGTGTAGCTGAGGCTCCCCACATGGACCACCCGGCCGCCCGAGTCCAGCAGGAGGGGCAGGAGCTGCGCAATGAGCGCGAAATGCCCCAGATGGTTCGTGCCCCAGAACAGCTCGAACCCGTCCGCGGTCGTCAGCGGGGTCGGGCCGCGCTCGCCCCGCGGCTTGAGGTGGGACGGCATGCCGACCACCGCCGCGTTGGCGACCACCGCGTCGAGGCGCGGCAGCCGCGAGAGGCGGGCAGCGGCGTCGTGCACGGATCCCAGACTCGCGAGGTCCAGCGGCTCGTGGCGCACGACGGCGCCCGGCACGTGGGCGGCGATGCTCGCCACCGCCGCGGCCGCCCGGGCGGGGTTGCGGGCGGCGATGATGACCTGCGCGCCCAGGAGCGCGAGGCCTTCGGCTGCGAAGTAGCCGATCCCGGCCGTCGCGCCGGTGACGAGGACGGTCCTGCCGTCCAGGCGCGGGAAGCCGCCGGGGAGCGTTGCCGGCATCTACTTGACCGGGAGCGAGGACGCGTAGTCGACGCCGACGCGCACCCACCGGTCGAGCGCGTCGTCGAGCTCGACCGCCTCCGGGGAGACGCGGAGCCACCCGTCCATGGCCTTGCCGTGCATGACGGCGCGCTCGACGCCGGGGTTCGCGCAGAGGTCCGCGCTCGCCGCCGGATCCGCCCGGAGCAGCAGGCCGCCCTCGCCGCTCGCGGCCACGGCCATGTTCCCTCCGATGAGGAACGCGAGGCCGCCGAACATCTTCTTCTCGGTCGCGTCGGCCATGCCGGCGACGGTGTGCCGGACGCGGTCCGCCAGTTCAGGGTCATAAGCCATGCGCTCATCCTGCGGTGCGGGGGCGTCTGGGGCAATGATGGGAGGGCACAGAGCGGATGAGCGTTCACGTCCCGAGAACCTCCCGAGATCAAGGAGCACCGATGCCAGCCACCCGTACGATCCGCGGCGCCGTCCTGAACACCATGGAGGCGGAGCAGCCGTACGCCGCCAGCCGGCCCATCACCGTCGACGAGCTCGAGCTCGAAGGCCCCGGCCCCGGCGAGCTCCTGGTCCGCATCGAGGCGGCGGGGCTGTGCCACTCGGACCTCTCCGTGGTCAACGGCTCGCGCCCGCGCCCGCTGCCGATGCTGCTGGGCCACGAGGCGGCGGGCATCGTCGAGGAGGTCGGCGAGGGGGTCGCCGTCGCGCCGGGCCAGCGGGTTGTCATGACGTTCCTGCCGCGCTGCGGCGAGTGCGCCGCGTGCGCCACCGACGGGCGCCTGCCGTGCGAGCGGGGGAGCGCCGCGAACGCCGCCGGGACGCTCCTCACCGGCACCCGGCACCTTACCCGGGCCGGCGACGAGGTCCAGCACCACCTGGGCGTCTCTGGCTTCGCGACGTACGCGGTGGTCGACGAGCGCTCGGTTGTCCCCGTCGGTGACGATGTCCCGCCCACCGTCGCCGCCCTGCTCGGCTGCGCCGTGCTCACCGGCGGCGGGGCGCTGCTCAACGCCGGCAGGATCACGCGGGAGACGAGCGTCGCCGTCGTGGGCCTCGGCGGAGTGGGGATGGCCGGGCTGCTGACCGCGCTCGCGACCGGCTGCAGGGTCGTGGCGGTGGACGCGCAGGAGTCCAAGCTCGCGACCGCGCGCGAGTGGGGGGCCGCGGAGGCGTTCACCCCGGCGGAGGCGGTCGAGCGCAAGGTCGAGGCCGACGTCGTGCTCGAGGCCGTGGGCCACCCGCGCGCGTTCGAGACCGCGTACCGGCTCCTTGGCCTGGGCGGGACGCTCGTGACCGTCGGGCTTCCGGCGCCGGGGGCGACCGCCGAGATCGAGCCGCTGCAGCTGACCGCGAAGGCCCAGACGGTGGTGGGCAGCTACCTCGGCTCGGCCGTGCCGAAGCGGGACGTGCCCGCGTTCGAGCGGCTCTGGCGCGAGGGCCGCCTCCCGCTCGAGCGGCTCGTCTCCAGGCGCATCACCCTGGACGAGATCAACGAGGGCATGGACGCCCTCGCCTCTGGCTCGGTGATCCGCCAGGTGGTGACGTTCGACGCCGGGTGAGCGGCCGGCGTCGTGCGCCGCGCCCGGTCAGGGGTGGCGTTCGGTGAAGTCGGCCCAGTCGAGGGCGAACTGCGTGCGCGCCTCCGCGGCGCGCTGCTGCTCGAGGGCGTGCAGGCGGCCGAAGCTGAACGCGCTGTCCCCCTCCTCGTGGGCCTGGGCGGCGAGGTCTAGCAGGTGCCCGCGGCTCACGACGCTGTCCTGGAGCTCGCCGAGGCTCTCCTGGATCTGCTCGGCGGCCTTGGCGAGCCGCTTGGCCCGCTTGCCCAGGACGGGGCGGGCGGCCTCGGCCGCGTAGCGGAGCCGCTTGGCCATCTTGCGCACCTCGTGCAGGGCGGCGTCGACGGTGTCCTGGTCCGCGTCGGCGTCCTCGGCCTCCTCCGCGGCGTCGACGGCGTCGTGGAGGCGCTCGATGTCCTTCGCGACGCGCTTCGCGACGGCCTTGCGGGCTGCCTTCGCGGCACGCTCGGTCAGGGGCGGCTCGGCGAGGAACGCGTCGAGGGTGTCGAGGAGGCGGAAGTAGCGCTCGCTGTCCAGCGCCACGAGCCCCACCTCGTGCGCCTGCCGGTACCGGGCCTCCGACTCGCGGCGGATCCGGTCCATCACCGGACCCACCACGAGCGCTCCCGGCTCGGCGCCGGCCAGCTCGGCGAGCCGCTCGCGCATGACCTCGACGTCGCGCGCCTGGCCCACGGTCTGGGAGAGCCACTTGAGCTCGTCCCGGAGCCGGTTGGCCCTCTCCGCGTCCACGAAGGGGCGGAACGTCGCCAGGGCCGAGCGCATGCGGCGGGCGGCCACCCTGAGCTGGTGCACGGCGTCGGGCGCGTCCTGACGCACCTGCGGGTCCATCGCCTTCAGCGCCTCGGCCTGCCCCCGCAGCCGGGCAAGAAGCACGACGCCGGCGGGACCCTTCCGCTTCGGCCTCTCCGCGCGCTCGGGCCGCACCGGGTAGGAGGGGCCCAGGGCGCGGGCCAGTTTCGACGGGAGCTCCGCGGGGTGCACGCCCTCATCGGCGAGGAGGTCGTCGGCCGCTGACAGGAGCTCCTGCTCGCCGCCGACGAGTTCGATCTCCCACTCCCGCCAGGCCTGCCGCAGCCCGCCCGAGGGGGGCGCCTCGGACTCGACGCGGTCGTCGCAGAACTCCGCGAGCGCGGTGCCTTCCGCGTCGAGAAGCAGCACCACCGTGCGTTGTGTCTTCAGTCGGGCCACCGGGCCGAGGTCCCTGGCCCGGGTGTGCACCGAGACGAGGCGCCGGAGCCGCTCCGGCACCCGGGCGGCGTCGGCCCCGAGCGGTTCGGTGACCTCGGTCCGCGCGCCCCCCTTGCCGGGGAGTTTGAGGTGCCAGCCGGAGTCCGTGCCGCCGGTGCGCCGCCGGAGCGTGATGCGGTTCGCGGCCAGGGCGAAGTCCTCGGTGTCGAAGTAGACCGCCTCGAGGATGTGGGTGACGGGCGCGCCGACGCGTCCCACCTCGGGCAGGCCTTCGAGGGAGGGGATCGGGGTGTCCGCCTCGACGGTGTACTTGCGTTCCACCTCGAGGGCGTCCTGAGCGGCCATGGGGACCAGCCTACGGCCGCCCTCGGGAGAACGCACCGGTGCGCGCCGGGAGCCTCAGGAGCGCCACCCCGACGGCCGCGAACCAGATCCACAGGAGCGGGCCGTACACGGCGTACAGGCCGGTGACGGCGAAGCGCAGCGCCTCGCCCGCGAGGCCCAGGGCCCCGGTGGCGATCCCGAGCCACCCGATCCAGTGCGGCAGCCCGCTCCGGACCATCGGCAGGGAGATGAGCAGGACGCCCAGCGGCGTGAGGACGCCTCCGAAGGTGACGGTGTTGTTCTCCGCCACGAGCGCCTCCGCGGCTGCCGCGAGGGCCGACCGCGCGCCGTCGTCCGCCGCGGCCGCGTACTGGGAGCTGAGAGTGACCAGGGAGAGGCTGCCCACGCTGGTCGTCGGCACCGCGATGAGCGCCGTCCACGACGCCGCCCCCACCACGAAGCCCAGCACCGCCAGGCTCGGGCTGGCGGGCAGCAGCGCTACGAGGAGCGCCGTGAACACGACGAGCCCGAACAGGGACGGCACGAGCCAGAGCAGCTGCTGCGCGACGTACGACGCCGTGTGGTCGGCGATGAAGCGCAGCGTCGCCTCGCCGCCGGAGACCGGAGGCGGGTCGACGAAGTACAGGGCGAGGGCCGTCAGGCCGAAGAGGACGAAGAGGAGCCCCGCGACCCCGGCGGTCCGGTACAGCGGGACCCACGCGCGGGCAGCAGGCCAGGGGAGCGCCGTCATGCGTCGAGCGTAGGCGCGGAGGCCGCCGCGGGCCTTGGGCCCAAGGGCCTGCGTCGCGCGGCCTACGTCGACTTCGCCGACGAAGCCGAGTTCGGCTGGGTCATCCTCGCGGTACGCGTCGGCGACGCTCTTGAACCCGATCGCCATCCCCAGGACGAGGCGCGTGTAGTCCGGGGCCAGCGCCTCGATGACCTGCCGGACCACCTGGGGGAGGACCTCCCGCAGCAGCGCGGCCTGTTCCGGGGAGCCCCCGGAGAAGGACACCGACACCATGTCGTCCACCCGGGCCAGGGTCTTCAGCGATTCCTTGAACATCTCGGTCGCGGCGGGGTCCTCGGGCTCCCACGAGAGGGCCGCGGTCAGGATCCCGATGCCGCGCTGGACCATTTCCGTCTCGTCGCTCATGGTGCCATCCTTACCCGCCCGTCTGGCGGTTCACGTTAAAACAGCACGGGCGGGTCCGCCGAAGCGGACCCGCCCGTTGGCGCCCTGGATCAGGGGCCTACACCCTTCAGAGGGGACGGATGTTCGTGGCCTGCGGGCCCTTCGGTCCACGCTCGGAGTCGAACTCGACCCGCTGGCCCTCGTCGAGGGAGCGGAAGCCGGTGGAGACGATCGCGCTGTAGTGGGCGAAGACGTCAGGGGTGCCGTCTTCGGGGGCGATGAATCCAAAGCCCTTCTCGGAGTTGAACCATTTCACGGTGCCAGTGGCCATGCGTGTTTCCTTCTTGTGTTGATCCGGTCGCTTGTCCGCGGCCGGTTTTGTGCTGCGTCGGCGGCGCCGGCGCGGGACAGATGTGGTGATGGAGGTTGAAGAGGAGGGGCGCTGCCTCGGCTGTTTGCGAGTGCGCGGTTCGATGATGGCTGACGTGGGCGGCGGACGGCGCCGTTCTCGCGCGTCGGCTCTGGGTCGATCGTCAGTCCAGTCTACATGTTCCCGGCACTTTCGCCCGCAACCGCTGCGGGGCCTTCTCTGCCGTCGTAGGCCGTGGCGATGCGCGGCGCGGCGGCTTCGAAGACCGTGCCACCGCCCGGCATGACGATGTAGGCCAGGAACTCCTCGTCGAAGCTGGCAATTCCTGCTTCGACGGCATCCACCTTGGCACGGATCAGCTGGGCCAGCTGGCGCCAGCGCCGCCGGGCGTCCTCCTGAGGCGCGCTGCGCCGGTAGGGACGCAGCCCCCCGGGAGCGCTCGGTCCCGGAAGCGGGAGGACAATTCGGAACCGGTGGCCGCCGGAGCTGAAGGCGAGCACGGCCCGTCCCTGCTGCGACACGCAGCGGAAGCCCGCGGCACCTGCGGCGAGCAGGACGGCCTCGATCTCTGACTGGGAATCCGAGCAGGTCAGAGAGGCCCCCCGGACGTAGTTGACGGTCACGGCATCACGCATGCGCTTCGGCACCGCGCTGAAGTGCGGACTGCTCGATGCATGGTGGAGTTCTGAGTGGCCATTACGCCCGCCGGTACGCGGCAGTGACCGGGCATTCGAAGGGATCGCGCGCGGCGAGCCCGACCCGGTTCAGGTAGCCGACGACGATTCCGTAGGAACGCCACAGGCTCGTCTCGGTGTAGGGGACCGCGAGGCGTTCACACTGCTCCCGGACGATCCGCCGCGCCTTCGCGAGGTGGGGTCGGGGCATGCTCGGGAAGAGGTGGTGCTCGACCTGGTAGTTCAGGCCGCCCATGAGCCACGTGGCCCACCAGCCGCCCGTGATGTTGCGCGAGGTGCGGACCTGCTTGCTGAAGAAGTCCAGCTTCGCATCCCGCGCGATCACCGCCATGCCCTTGTGGTTCGGGGCGAACGTTGCCCCCATGTACAGGCCGAACACCGCCAGCTGCACGCCCAGGAATGCGAATGCCATGCCGAGCGGCAGGAGCCAGAAGAGCGGGACGAGCACGAGGCCAAAGCGCAGCGTGATCAGGCCCAGCTCGGTCCAGCGTCCCTTGACCTTGCCCCGGGAGAACAGGTGCCGGAAGCTCAGGAAGTGCAGGTTGAGCCCCTCGAGCGTGAGCAGGGGGAAGAACAGCCAGCCCTGGCGGCGGGTGATCCAGGCCCGGAGACCGCGGGCTTCTGCAGCGTCCTCGACCACGAAGGAGATCGTGTCGACCTCGATGTCCGGGTCCTTGCCCACCCGGTTCGGGTTGGCGTGGTGGCGGGTGTGCTTGGAGTCCCACCACGAGTAGCTCATGCCGGCGACCGCACCGAGGGCCCTCGCGAGGCGATCGTTCGCCGGTCCCGTGGTGAGGATCTGACGGTGAGCCGCCTCATGGGCCAGGAAGGCGACCTGGGTGAAGAGGATTCCCAGCCCGGCCGCGATCAGCAACTGGAACCAGCTGTGGCCCAGGAGGACGGAGCCGGCGAGGAAGCCTGCCAGCGTTGCGAGGAGGGCCACGCCCACGACGGCATAGAACCACGGAGTGCGGCGCAGGAGCCCGGTCTCGCGCACCACGTGGGCGATCTGGAGGTAGGCCTGGGTCAGCGGCGGGAACGTCTCGGTGCCCGCATAGGGCTGGGCGCGGCGAGAGGCGTGGACTGCGGTGCTGGATGCTGTGGCGATGAGGGACCTTCTTGACTGCTTCCGCTCGACGGCGGATGCGCCGCGCCGGCGGCGCTGGCAGGCGGGAATGTGGATAGGTGATGGAGGCTGCCGGACAAGGGGCAGGGACCGCCGCAATCGAGCGGCAGGGATCCTTCCAGCACAGCGCGCTGCCCGCGCCGGGAAGGAGGGGAAGAAGGAATACGTGACGC
Source organism: Sinomonas flava (assembly GCF_039531875.1). NCBI lineage: Bacteria > Bacillati > Actinomycetota > Actinomycetes > Micrococcales > Micrococcaceae > Sinomonas > Sinomonas flava. The sequence goes on from NZ_BAAAQW010000005.1 coordinate 108,183, forward strand.
TCGGAGATCTCATCGAGCCTGCGCTGACGCGTCATCTGGACCACCATCTGGGTAGTCCGCGTCCTCACCAGTCTACACGTCATTTCAGTGGAGTACTGTTGAAGCCATGCACTACGCCATATCTCCCCGCGCCCCTCGAGCCGGGGGGCAGGGCTTTGCGATCACGGAGCTCGCCTCGGTGCTGGGGGAGGAAGCCTTCGGCCACCCCCGTGAATACGGGTTCGGCGAGTGCGATGCCGAGACGATGCGGCAGCTCAGGCTGGCCCGCGACGTCCCGGACGGCACCGTGAGGATCTACAGGGCGCTTCCTCCCGGCCTCGGGGAGATCAACAGCGGGGACTGGGTGACGTTGTCCAAGGACTTCGCCCGGCAGCATGCCATACGCGATGACTTCATCGCCAACGACTGGCCCATCGTCTACGCCGACGTCGCCGCCCGGGCCGTTCTCACCGATGGCAAGTACCTCGACCAGTACGGCTACGCCGGTCCGTCCCTGACCGGGCTCGAGGACCACGTCGTGGAGGACGAAGCGGAGCTTCCCGACGCCGGCAGCAAGACGGTCTACGACGACTGACCGCCTGCCGATCCCTGGAGGCCACCCTCACTTACCTTCGGGTCGCGGCAGTCCTATGCTGATGGCATCTGAGGCCTTCGGCACTGGGGGAATGGTCATGAACAGGGTCGTCGAGAACTCGATGATCGTCTTCTTCATTCTGGCCGTCCCGGCCGTCATCGGTGGCCTCTTCGCAGGGGTAAACCTCTGGGCCAGACTGGTCGGGCGCATCGGCATGGGGCTCGTGATGCTCCTCGGAGGCGCGGCGGTGAATGCCTCGTTCCTGGCCTCCGGCGCCGACTATGCGACGTTCGCCAATGACGCGAAGTTCGCCTGGGTGACGCACCTCTGGCGCGAAGTTGTCCCCGCCAAACCCCTCCTGTGGATTGGGCTGCTGGTCGTGTTCCAAGCGCTCATGGGCATCATGATCCTCTCGGGAGGGTGGCCGACCCGCATTGGCCTGATCGGCGCGATTCTCTTCCATGGTGTCCTCGGCGTGTTCTTCTCGTGGTTCCTCACCGCGTACGCCGCGGTGGTCCTCGTGGCCATCGTCCCGCTGCTCCGCGCGGAGTGGCGCGCCGAAGCCCACGCCGCACCCCCTCCCATCAGGCACCGGCCGGCCTGACAGGGCCGGAGGGCCGGGACGGCCACTCGCTCTTCGGCATGCTGCGATCGCCGTGCAGCCGAAGGCCCCGGGGGCCGCGCTCTGGCCCGGGGGTCCGCACCGTGCCTACGATGCCGGGACCGCGACAGGAGGACCCATGACCGTTCCGGACCGCTCGCCCCACGCCGACCCTGCAGCGGATCCCCAGTGGTTCCGCAGCGCCGTCGTCTACCAGATCTACCCCCGCAGCTTCGCGGACTCCGACGGCGACGGCGTGGGCGACCTCCGCGGGATCATCGGAAAGCTGGACTACCTCGAGCGGCTTGGCGTGGATGTCGTCTGGCTCTCGCCCGTGTACCGGTCGCCCCAGGACGACAACGGCTACGACATCAGCGACTATCGGGACATCGACCCGCTCTTCGGCTCCCTCGCAGACCTCGACGAGCTCATCGAGGGTCTCCACGCCCGCGGGATGAAGCTCGTCATGGACCTCGTGGTCAACCACACCTCGGACGAGCACCCGTGGTTCGAGGAGTCGCGCGCGTCGAAGGATTCGCCGCGGCGTGACTGGTACTGGTGGCGCCCACCCCGGCCCGGCCACGAGCCCGGCACTCCCGGCGCGGAACCGAACAACTGGGGCTCGTTCTTCTCCGGGTCCGCGTGGCAGTTCGACGAGGCCTCGGGCGAGTACTACCTCCACCTCTTCTCCAGGAAGCAGCCGGACCTGAACTGGGAGAACACGGAGGTCCGGCACGCCGTTTACACGATGATGAACTGGTGGCTGGACCGCGGGGTGGACGGGTTCCGGATGGACGTCATCAACTTCATCTCCAAAGACCCCGCGCTCGCGGACACCCCCATCCACGAGGGCGAGCTCCACAGCCACGACCGCCGCGGCTACGCGTGCGGCCCCCGGATCCACGAGTTCCTCCACGAGATGCATCGGGCGGTGTTCGCACACCGCGACCCGGGCCTGCTGACCGTCGGCGAGATGCCCAGCGTCACGGTCGAGGACGCGGTCCTGTTCACCGATCCCGACCGCCACGAGCTGGACATGGTCTTCCAGTTCGAGCACGTGAACCTCGACCACGGCGGGGGCAGCAAATGGCGCCCCGGCCGCATGCGGCTGACCGACCTGAAGGCCTCGTTCGGCCGGTGGCAGAAGGGGCTCGAGGAGCGCGGGTGGAACAGCCTCTCCTGGGGCAACCACGACCAGCCGCGGATCGTGTCCCGCTGGGGCGACGACGGGGAGTACCGGGAGCTCTCGGCCAAGATGCTCGCCGGTGTCCTGCACCTGCACCGCGGCACCCCGTACGTGTACCAGGGCGAGGAGCTGGGAATGACGAACATGGCCTTCGCCGGGATCGACGCGCACCGGGACATCGAGGTCCTCAACCACTACCGCGAGGCCACCGGCGGCCTGGGCCTGGACCCGGTCCAGGTCCTGGAGTCCATCGCCCCGCTCAACCGGGACAACGCCCGCACGCCCGTCCAGTGGGACGCCGGGCCCAACGCCGGCTTCACCACCGGCACCCCCTGGATCGTGGTCAACCCCAACGCCGCGGAGATCAACGCCGCGGACCAAGTGGACCGTGAGGACTCGGTCTTCGCGTTCTACCGCGAGCTCATCCGCCTCCGCCACGAGCTGCCGGTGATTGCCGACGGCGACTTCACCATGCTCCTGCCCGAAGACGAGGCCGTCTACGCCTTCACCCGTCGGCTCGACGCCACGGAGCTGCTCGTGCTCGGCAACTTCTCGGGCGAGCCGCAGCCAGTGGACCTCGGCGACCCCGGCTGGGGCCGTGCGGAAGTCCTTCTCGGAAACTACCCCGACAGCCCGGGCCTGGACCTGGGGCCCTGGGAGTTCGCCTGCCGGATCCGCACCGTCTAAGCCTGAACGCCCATGTTGGGGCCCGCCGGAGGGCCCTGTGCGCGGTACTGATCGGAAAAGCTGACCGATAGTGTTCGGAAAGAGTCGCTTTACCTGATGGGACACAGCTCCAGATACTGAACGAGGCCGATGTGGTGGGCGTCACGTTGGGGAGCCGCTGCCCGCGGAGGCCGCACAGTCCAGAAGGCCCGGCAACGGGTCTGGAGCAACGGTGGGAGTTTCTCGATGAGTGGGCACAATCCTCGGTCGGTGTGGCGACGCAAGCCACTGGAGGAGATGGAAGACGAGACCGTCAAGAGCGGGCTGTTCAGGAGTCTCGGCCTGTGGCAGCTGACGGCGATCGGTGTCGGCGGGATCATCGGCGTGGGCATCTTCTCCCTCGCCGGGCTCGTGGCGCACGGCGACGCCGACAACCCCGGGGTCGGGCCGGCGGTCCTGATCTCGTTCCTGGTCGCGGGCCTGGCCTCCGCCGCCGCGGCGCTCTCCTACGCGGAGTTCGCCGGCATGATCCCGCGCGCCGGCTCCGCGTACACCTACGGCTACGTAGCGCTGGGCGAGATCACCGGCTGGTTCATCGGGTGGGACCTGCTGCTGGAGTACATCGCGATCGTGGCCGTGGTGGCGATCGGCATCTCCGGCTACCTCGACGCCTTCCTGAGCGGCTTCGGCGTGCACCTCCCGGCGTGGATGACCTCCACAGTCGACGAGGGCAAGGGCGGCATCATCAACGTGCCGGCCATCCTGATCTGCCTCCTGGTCACGCTGATCCTCAGCCGGGGGACCAAGGCGTTCGGCCGCTTCGAGCTCGCCGTCGTGGCCATCAAGGTCACCCTGATCCTGTTCATCGTGGGCCTGGGCGTCTTCTACATCAACACCAACAACTACACGCCGTTCATGCCCAGCGGCTTCGGGCCCGTGATGAGCGGCGCGGCCACGGTCTTCTTCGCCGTCTTCGGCTACGACGCCATGAGCACCGCCGCCGAGGAGGCCACCGAGGGCAAGAAGCACATGCCCAAGGCCATCATCCTGTCCCTCATCATCGCGATGCTCCTCTACGTGGCCGCGACGCTGGTCCTGACGGGCATGCAGAACTACCAGGACATCGACCCCAAGGCCGGGTTCGCCTCCGCCTTCACCGGGGTGGGCCTGCCGGTCATCGCGAGCATCATCTCGGTGTTCGCGGTGCTCTCCATCCTCACCGTGATGCTGACCTTCCTGCTCGGCGTGACCCGCGTCTGGTTCTCCATGAGCCGCGACGGCCTCCTGCCGAAGTGGTTCTCGAAGGTGGACCGCGGCGGGACCCCGCAGCGCGTCACCTGGATCGCCGGCGTCGGCTCGGCGTTCCTGGCCGGCGTGTTCCCCATCCGCGCCGTGGCCGACCTGACCAACATCGGCATCCTCGCCGCTTTCGTGGTGGTGTGCGTCTCGGTGATCGTGTTCCGCCGCACCAAGCCGAACGCCCCGCGCACCTTCCGCCTGCCGTGGATGCCGGTGGTCCCCGCGGTGGGCGTCATCGCCTCGCTTCTGCTGATCAGCCAGCTGCACTGGGAGACCTGGCTACGCTTCGTGGTCTGGCTCGTGATCGGGCTGGTCATCTACTTCGCCTACGGGCGCAAGCACTCGCTCATGAACCCCGACAGCCCGCGCCGCTTGCAGGAGGCGAGCCTGCGAGGCTGACCGAACCCTTCCGAGGGGCGGGCGGACGACGGCGGGTGGGCACCCGGCGTCGTCCGCCCGCTCTGTGTTCGGGTTCCGCCCGGCCCGCGGGCGATCCTCAGCCCTGCTCCGCCTTCCACGCGCGACCGGTCTCGAGGAGGATCGTGCCCATGGCCGTGCCGGCGGGGGAGAGCCGTTCGCCGCGGCGGCGTGCGAGCACGATGCGCCGGGCGGGCGGCCTCGGCGAGATGGCGGTGACGACGGTGATGTCCTCGCGGAGGCTGTAGAGGGAGAGCTGGGGCACGAGCGCGATGCCCATCCCGACGGCGACCATGGCCTGCGCCTCCTGGTAGCTGCGCGCCTCGAACGAGACGACCGGGCTGAAGCCCGCGGCCTCGCACGCGTCCTGCAGGAGGGCCAGGACGTTGGAGGACGTGCGGATGATCCAGGGCTCGTGCCGGAGCTCCTCCATCCGCACGCTGCGCCGCCCGGTGAGCGGATGGCCGGCCGGGACCAGGAGGACGCTGGGGTCGCGGCGGATGAGCTCGGTCCGGGCGCCTGCGGCGCCGGAGGATTCCTCCTCCTCGCGCGTCCACGTGATCGCGAGGTCGATCTCCCGGGACGCGAGGAGGTGCCCGATATCAGAGCGGGCGGCGCTGTGGACCCGCAGGTCAACCTGGGGGTGGCGCTCGCGGAACGCGGCGATCGCCCCGGCCAGGAAGGATTCGGTGACGGTGGGGATCGTGCCGAGCCGGAGCGTTCCCCTGCGGAGGCCTGAGATCTCCCCGAGCTCCTCGTGCGCGGCCTGGACGGCTCGCTCGATCTGCTCGGCGTGGCGCACCACCGCCTGCCCGGACTCGGTGAGCGTCACCCCGCGCGGTCTGCGTTCCACGAGGGGCTGGCCCGCTTCGTCCTCAAGCTGACCGATCTGCTGCGAGACCGCCGAGACGGTGTAGTTGAGCCGCGCCGCAGCGTCCGTCAGCGACCCGGCCCGCGCGACCTCGACCAGCACCAGCATCCGCCGGATGTCCATCGCCATGAGCCAATCCTATAGCGGTCCTTAAGGCGACTTCAGAAACTTTAGCTGGTGCGGAAGGAGAACGGGTTCCACGATGGATTCAGACATCAAAGCATCACGACCGGCCGCTCCCGCCTCTGGCGGACTGGGCCCCTGAGCGCTTCCATCGAACTGACGCTTCTATCGAGGAGGATAGAGTTGCTCACCGCATCTGTGGCGGCCGCCCGCGTGGACCGCCTGCCCATCACCCGAGCGCACAGGATCGCGCTCGCCACTTTGGCCTTCGTGTTCCTCTTCGAGTTCGGGGACCTCAACACTTTCGCCTACGTTGCCCCCGCACTGGTCACGCAGCTCGCGTTCTCCGTTCAGGACGTCGCCATGGTCACCTCGGCGGCCTTCGTGGGCATGGCGATCGGGGCGATCTTCGGGGGCCGCGTCTCGGACCTGATCGGCCGCAAGCGCGCCCTCATCTACTCGACGCTGCTGTTCTCGGTCTTCTCCCTCGTCAACGCCGCCGGGGTGAACGTGCCCACCTTCTTCCTGTTCCGCTTCCTCACCGGCGTGGGGCTCTCCGCCATGGTCGTCGCCGCCACGACGTACATCTCCGAGGTGATGCCGGGGGCCCGCCGCGGCCGCATGCAGGCCGCCGTCATGGCCGTCGGCCTGGCTGGCATCCCCGCCATGTCCTTCTCCGCCCGCGCCATCGTCCCCCTCGGCCACGACTCCTGGCGCTGGGTCTTCGTGCTCGGCAGCGCGGCCCTGCTCGCCGTACCCGCGCTCCTCGTCCTTCCCGAGAGCCCGCGCTGGCTCGTCCACCGCAACCGGCTCGACGCGGCCGAGGCCTCCCTCGCCCGGCTCGAGGCCGGCGCCGGGCAGCTCCCGCCGCTCGCCTCCCTCCCGGAACGCACGACGCCGCTCCCCGCCGGCCGCCCGAGCAGCTACCGCGCGCTCTTCATGGGCAGGACGGGTCGCACCACGCTCTTCCTCGCGGTCGTGTGGATCTTCCAGACCCTCGGCTTCTACGGCTTCGTGGCCTGGGTGCCCACCCTGCTCGCGCAGCACGGCTTCAGCGTGGCCGAGTCGCTCGGGTTCTCCGCGCTGACCACCATCGGCGCCGTCCCCGGCGCGCTGCTCGCGTGGCCCGTGACGGACCGGTTCGGGCGGAAGGTGCCGATCGTCGTCGTCAGCCTCGCCACCGCGGCGAGCGGCCTCGCGTACGGGCTGACGTTCAACCCCGTGGCCATCGTGTTGTTCGGGTTCTCCGTGAACCTCCTCATCCAGACCTTCGCCACGCTGCTGTACACGTACAGCCCCGAGCTGTTCCCCACCGGGCTGCGCAACGCCGGGCACGGGCTCGTGTACGGCAGCGGGAGGCTCGCGAACATCGTCGGCCCCATGATCGTCGCCGCCCTGTTCTCGGCCTTCGGCTACCAGGCGGTGTTCGTCTACATCGCCGCGTGCTGGCTCATCGTCGCGGTGGCCGTCGCCCTGTTCGGCCCGCGCACGGGCCGACGGCCGCTCGAGGACGTCGCGGGCGACGCCGACTCACAGAGCGGCGGTCGACCTGCCTCCGGCCCGATGCGGACCGGGTCCTCGGCCGCCTAGACCCGTCCCCACACCCCGCTGATCAGCTCCACCACCACAAAGAATGGATACCCCTGTGCCTGAGTCGAACCACACCCCTGCCAACGCCGCGGACGTCATCGTGGTCGGGGGCGGCAACGCCGCCTTCACCGCGGCGCATGCCGCCGCCGTGCGGGGCCGCACGGTCCTCCTGCTCGAGAAGGCGCCGCGTGAGCTCTTCGGCGGCAACAGCTACTACACCGCCGGCGCAACCCGGATCGCCCACAGCGGCCTGGCGGACCTGGCCGACTTCATCGAGCCGGACGAGCGCCACGCCGTCACCGAGGTCCCCGCCTACAGCGCCGAGGACTACGTCAAGGACATGGAGAAGGTCACCGACGGGCGCAACGACCCCGCCCTGACCGAGGTCCTCGCCACCGAGTCGGCCGACGGCCTGCGCTGGCTCCACTCCCTCGGCCTCAGGTACCGGCTCATGTACGAGCGCCAGGCCTACGAGCGCCCCGACGGCACGTACCTGTTCTGGGGCGGGCTGCATGTGGGCAACGTGGGCGGCGGCGAGGGCCTCATGCAGGACCACCTGGCCCTCGCCGAGAGGCTCGGGACGGAGGTCCGGTTCGGACAGGACGTGGTGGGGCTCGTGACCGAGGGCGGCACCGTTGTCGGCGTGACCGTCCGGCAGCCGGACGGCACCGAGACCGAGCTGCGCGCCGACTCCGTGGTCCTCGGCGCGGGCGGCTTCGAGGCCAGCAGGGAGCTACGCGCCGAGCACCTCGGCCCTGGCTGGGAGAACGCGAAGGTGCGCGGCACGCCGTTCAACACCGGCCAGATGCTCACAGCTGCCCTTGCGCTCGGCGCTGGCAAGGCGGGTGACTGGAGCACCTGCCACTCCACCCAGTGGGACGCCTTCACGCCCGGGAACGAGTCGAACCGCGAGCTGACCAACCGGCTCACCCGCCAGAGCTACCCGCTCGGCATCATCGTCAACGCGCACGGCCAGCGGTTCGTGGACGAGGGCGAGGACTTCCGCAACTACACGTACGCGAAGCTCGGCCGTGCCGTGCTCGAGCAGCCCGGCTCCATCGCGTACCAGATCTTCGACGCCGCCCTGCGGCCCATGCTGCGCGCCGAGGAGTACGAGATGCCCGGCATCTCCGTCGAGACCGCGCCGACCATCGAGGCCCTCGGCGCGAAGATCGGTGTGGACCCGGAGGCGCTGGCCAAGACGGTCAACGACTACAACACCTCGATCGACCTCACCGTCCCGTTCGACCCGAACGTCAAGGACGGGCGCGCGGCCCGCATGATTCCGGTCAAGAGCAACTGGGCCACGCCGCTGACGGCAGGCCCGTTCTACGCCTACCCCGTCACGTGCGGCATCACCTTCACGTTCGGCGGCCTGAAGTCAGACACCCACGGCCGGGTCCTGGACACCTCAGGCGAGCCGATCCCGGGGCTCTACGTGTGCGGGGAGATGCTCGGCGGCCTGTTCGCGGGCAACTACCCCGGCGGCTCCGGCCTCGCCGCCGGCGTCGTGTTCGGGCGCCGGGCAGGCTCGCTGGCCTGACGGTGGTTGAGCGGGGCAACGGTGGTTGAGCGGGGCAACGGTGGTTGAGCGGAGCAACGCTGGTTGAGCGGGGCAACGGTGGTTGAGCGGAGTCGAAACCACGGCCGGACGACGGCGGTGACTCGCCCACCCGGGCGAGTCACCGGCGTCGTGCGCTGGATCTACTCGATGGAGGCGAGGTCCCGCGTGCGGCCCTCCCGCGCGAGGAGGATGCCCACCCCGCACACCACGAGCGCGGCGGCCCAGGCGATGCCGAGCACGGTCGTGCTGGACGTGGCCGCGATGATGCCCGCGGCGATCATCGGCGTGAAGCCCGCGCCGATCGTCGAGGAGACCTGGTACGCGATGGACGAGCCGGTGTAGCGGACGCGGGTGGGGAACATCTCCGCGATGAACGCCCCGAGCGGGCCGAAGAGGAAGCCCTGGATCGCCTGGCCGAGGATGACCGCGACCGCGTACCCGGCGACCGTGCCCATGCCGATGAGCCACAGGATCGGGAAGACCGCGGCGATGGCGGCGACGATGCCCGCCACGAGGATGCGCTTGCGGCCGAACCGGTCGCACATTCGCGCGCTCACGATCGTCGTCGCGAGCATCGCGGCCGCGGCGACGGCCTTGGCGTTGAGGACGCCCGTCTGGTCCGCGCCCTTCTCCACCGCCTCGCTCACGGCCCACACGGTGACCATGCCCGCCATGGTGAACTGCGCGACGCCGGCCAGGACCGTGAGGAGGAGCTCACGCGGGTACCGGGAGAAGACCTCGACGATGGGGAGCCGGCGGCTCTCCGCCGCATGCTCGAGCTTCTGGAACAGCGGGCTCTCGGCGACCTTGAGACGGATCACGAGCGCCAGGCCCACGAGCACCGCGCTGAGCAGGAACGGGACGCGCCAGCCCCAGCCGAGGAACTCGGCCTTGGGCAGCAGCGTCATCGCGGACATGACCAGTGTGGACAGGGCCGCGCCGGCCGGGGCGCCCATGTTGGCGAAGCTCGCGGCGAAGCCGCGCTTCCCGCTCGGGGCCTGCTCGAGGGCGATGAGCATGGCGCCGCCCCATTCGCCGCCCACGGCGATGCCCTGGATGACCCGCAGGGTGACGAGCAGGGCCGGGGCGAGGACGCCGATCGCGGCGGCCGTCGGGAGGAGGCCGATGGCGGTCGTCGCGAGGCCCATCATGAGCATCGACAGGATGAGCATCTTCTTCCGGCCCAGCCGGTCGCCGAAGTGGCCGAAGATCGCGCCGCCGATCGGGCGCGCCGCGTACCCGGCGGCGAGGGTGCCGAAGGACGCGAACGTGGCCCAGCCGGCGTCGAGGTTCGCGAAGAAGACCTTGTTGAACACCACGGCGGCGGCCATCGCGTAGAGGAGGAAGTCGTAGTACTCGACCGCGCTGCCCACGAAGCTCGAGGCGAGGATGCGCCGCATCTGCGGCGTGTTCAGGGAGGTCCCCGCGGCGGGGGAGGTGGGTGCGGTGGCGGTGTGCTGTGCCATGGCTCTAGTCCTGGTTCGTCGTGGTGCTGGCCGCGAGCATCTCGCGGCGCGCAAAGCTGATTGTCTCAAGGTCGTCCGGGACGAAGACCGGCCCGTCGAAGGTCTCCGCGGCTTCCCGCCAGACCGAGGGGTCGGCGTCGCCCGGGACGAGATGGTGCAGGGCCAGTGCCCGGGCGCCGGCGGCGGCGGCGATCTGGCCTGCCTGGCGCGGGGTGGTGTGCGACTTGAGGTGGTGCTCGATGGTCGCGATCCGCGTCGCCTCGTCGACGTCGCCGTACGAGCGCTCTGCCCAGCCGAGGTCGATGGCCTCGTGCAGGAGGAGGTCGGTGCCCTGCGCGAGCCGCACGAGGTTCTCGCACGGGGCCGTGTCGCCGGAGACCGTCACGGAGCCGTCCACGGTGTCGAAGCGGAACGCGAACGCCGGGGCGATGGGCGGGTGCGCCACGAGCGTCGCGGTGACGGTGACCAGCTCGTCGGCGTAGACGGTGAAGGGCTCCATTCCCGCGGGGGTGGGGTTGTCGTTGGGGTGGAATCCGGACGCGGTCGGGAGCTGGATGTCGGCGGCGTCGAACACGGTGTAGGGGGAGGGGCGCAGCGAGTCCAGCATCCGGTCTGTCAGGTCCGTCGAGTACGCGCGGAACAGGTTCTCCACCATCGCGGCGGTGCCCGCCGTGGGTGCGTCCTCGAAGAGCGGGCGCACGCCCGGACCGGCGTGGGCGTTGAGCGGGGGCAGGACCGACCGGTCGCCGGGGCCGAGGACCTGCACGCGTCCGCGCTGCTGCTTCCCGGCCATCATCCAGCCGAACAGCAGCATCCCGGCGAGGTCCACGGCGTGGTCGGAGTGGAGGTGGGTAAGGAAGATCCCGCGCAGCTGGTGCGGCTCGAAGCCGGCCTCGGCGAACTGGGTGCTCGCGCCGCGGCCGCAGTCCACGAGGTAGACGGCCTCGCCCACGACCACGGCCGTGGAGATCCCGTGGCGGCGCGGCCCCTTGCGGGACGGTCCCCACCAGCGGGGGCCGCCGGCGGTGCCGAGGGTGACGATTCTGGGCGAGAGGGACATCGTTGTTCTCCTGCGGGTTGAGGTTCCCTCCTACTATGAGGTGGCTCATATAGTTGGAAAAGCGAAAGTATTTCTCGATCTTCCTTGAAGGAGTCAACGTTTGCTGTCTGTGACCCTGCGCCAGCTCGAGTACTTCCTCGCCGTGGCCGAGGAGGGAACGCTCGCTGCCGCGGCGCTGCGGCTGCACATGACCGCCGGATCCCTCTCGGTCGCGCTGAACGCGATGGAGAAGACGCTCGGGGTGCAGCTGCTCGTGCGGCGTCGGGCCAAGGGAGCCGTCCTCACCGCGGCGGGGCGGGAGCTGGTCGACCAGGTCCGGCAGACGCTCGCCGCGGCGCAGGCGTTCGAGTCGTCCGCGGGGGCGATCCGGGGCGAGCTGGTCGGGACGCTCGCAGTCGGCTGCTTCGACACCCTCTCGCCGTGGCTCCTCCCGCCGGTCCTGGAGTACTTCGCCGAGCACCATCCGCGGGTGGACGTCGTGGTCTCCGAGGCGTCCTCCGACGAGCTGCAGGAGCGGCTGCTGCAGGGCGAGCTCGACGCCGCGTTCATGTACCGGCTGCACGTGGACCGCGACCTCGAGTGCGTCCAGGTCGCCGCGGTCCGGCTCCAGCTCGTGCTCCCCGCGGACCACCGCCTGGCGGGGCAGGACGAGGTGCGCTTCGCCGAGCTCGGGGACGAGCCGGCGGTGCTCCTCGGGCTGAAGCCGGCCCCGGACCTCGTCATGGCGATGACCGAGGCCGCCGGTTTCACCCCCAACGTCCGCTGGCGGCTCCGCAACGTGGAGACCGTCCGGTCCGTGGTGGGCCGTGGGCTCGGCTACACGATGATCATGGGCCGCCCCAGCGGCGACCGGACCTACGACGGCCACGCCCTCGTGTACAAGCGCATCGCCGACCAGCTCCCCGACAACTCGGTGCAGCTCGTCCTGCAGGCGGGCTCGCTCGGCAACGCGAAGGTCAGGGCGCTGCGTGACTTCGCGACGGCGCATCTCGGGGAGGTCGTGGACCCGATGCAGCGGGGTGGAACTGGGGGCGCGGCGGGCCGGCGGGGCTGATTGCGCGCGGCCGAGGGTGGCAGCAGCGGCCCGGGCTACCGCCGTTCGACAGATGGCGACCAGGCATGCTCGATGAAGAGGGTGGGCCTGCCCGTGCCGTCAGCGGGCACCGACCAGACGTCGCTGTCGCCTATCGGAACCCCGCGGGCGAGGCCATAGAGAACCGTGGTGCTGTCCAGCCACTCAGCCTGGTCGTCCACGTTGCGGCCCTCCGCGAGGACGGTCACGTCGCCGGTGGCGAGGTCCAGGACGGCGAGCACCCTCGTGCGCGGCTGGTTCGGGTCGGCCTTGTACTTGAAGGCGATCCTGGTCCCGTCCGGTGAGAGCGAGGGGCACTCCACGCCGGGCCGGACGGCGGTGAGGGCCCGCGCCCGGACGCTGCCCTTGACGAGCCACGTGCGGTCCGCCGAGCCGACCGTGGCGTAGAAGGTGTCCCCGTCCTCGGCGAACGTCACGCCCCAGAGGTTGTGCTCGGCGGGGCTCAGGGTGACACCCGGGATGTCGATCGCGTACGTCTCCAGGTTGCCGAAGCTCCCGCCGTCCGTCGCGGAGATCTCTGTGGCGGTGGAGAACCCGCCGACGTAGCCGCTTCCGGCCACGAACACGGTCGACGACGCGAGCGTGCCGTCCGCGAGGAGCCGGGCTCGGCTGGGCGCCCCGTTGAGGATGCGGGAGCGCAGCAGGTTCCAGTCGGCGTCGAAGATCTCCTCGTCGGTGGTGTTCGCGAGGCCCGGTCTGGCGTGAAGGCAGACCCGGCGCGCGGCGGCCGCGTAGACCCGGTCGCAGGCCCGGTCCGTGATCGTCCGCGGGCCTAGGGAGTTCTCGATCGGGACGGTCGCCACCATCCCCTGGCCCTGCCCCGACGCGACGTTGCGGAAGTAGACAACGGGGCCTGCGGGCGTGCTTGCGGCGACGGCGGCCTGGGAGGGGGCGCGGGACTCGGACTGGTACTGGGCGTACGCCCAGGCGCCGTAGCCGCCTGCACCGCCGAGGGCCAGGACGGCGATGACGATGAGCAGGATGCTCCGAGCGCGGGTGGTCACGCGGCCGCCGTCCGGGCGGTGCGCAGCAGCATCGCAGCGAGCGGCAGGGCGGCCGCGAGTCCGACGGCGACCAGCCACATCGCGGCGTCGCTCCCGACCGTGTACCAGAGCAGGCCGAAACCAGTCGACGCGAGCAGACGGGCGACGGCCACGACCGTCTGCGCGGCGGCGATCCCGGTCGCGGCGGCCTGCCTGGGCGCGAGGAGGCCGGCCATCGCGGCCAGCACGCCGTCGGTAGCGCCGTAGAAGACGCCCAGCAGGGCCAGTGTTGCGACGGTCGCGGGCAGCCCGGCCCAGGGCATGACGGCGCACGCGTAGGCGGCGAGGAGAGCCGCGTGACCGGTGAGGAAGACGCGTTTGCGGCCCCACCGGTCCGCGAGTCGGCCGATGGGGATGGCCAGGACCAGGTACGCGGTGTTCGTTCCGACATACAGGAGCGGGAACCACTGGGCGGCAAACGACGTGCGGGCCTGGAGGACGAGGTAGAGGAACCCATCGCCGACCGTGAGCAGTCCGAGAATCCCGGCGGCGAGCAGCAGCCGCCGCATCGGGCCGGTGTTCACGTCCCGCCACCGCGGGCGCGGCGGCGACGGCACGGCGTCGGCCGGGAGGCGCCCCCGATCATTCGGGACGAACAGGCCCAGCAGGGCAAGCCCGACGAGCGCGAACGCGAGCGAGGCTACGAAGACGACGCCGTAGCCGTTGGGGATCGCCAGCAGGATCAGGAACGCCAGGACGGGTCCGAGCGTGGCGCCGATCGTATCGAGCATGCGGTGGACGCCGAACGACCGGCCGAGGTGCTCCGGCTGTGCGGCGAAGCGGATCATCGCGTCCCGCGGGGCGGTGCGGATGCCCTTGCCGACGCGGTCGACGGCGATCACGGCGGCGAGCGAGTTGAACCCGTTCGCCGCCAGCAGGACCACCTTTGCCGCGGCCGAGAGCCCGTAGCCGAAGAACGCGACCCACTTCTGACGGCCTGACCGGTCTGCGGCCATGCCCGCAGCGATCCGGACCGTGGCGCTGACGCCCTGGTAGATCCCGTCCATGAACCCGTAGGCCACCGTCGACAGCCCCAGCGATGCCGTGACGTAGAGGGGAAGGACCGACGCCACCGACTCGGAGGAGACATCGGTCAGCAGGCTCACCACGCCCAACGCGACGATCGTGGGGGCCAGCCTGAAAGGCGGCACCTTGCCGGCGGGGACTTCGGTCCTGCGGCTGCGCCAGTCCGCGAGGGATAGATACATCGGCCGCTCCGATCGCCGCCATCGCCCCATGTGGGCCGGCTCCGCGGCCACACTGCGGCGCCGGTAGGCCCACTCTCGCATATCGGTGTACGCGAAAGCTCCACCTCAGACCACTCGAAAAAGCCACTTGGAGTACCCGACTTCGCGTTCACGCTCCTCCCGTCTTGGGCTGCCTGGTAGGCGGTGGAGGAGCGGGTGTAGCTGGCGCGGGTGGGGAACGTCTCCGCGATGAATGCGGCCAGTGGGCCGAAGAGGAAGCCTCGGACCGGCGCGACCGCCCGATGAGCCCGCCGACTACCGCGGCACGCTCTCGAACGCGTGCACGACGGCGGCACGCGCCTCGCCGTCGAGCGCTCGCAGGGGCTTGGGGAGGCTCAGGCCGGCGGTGAGGCCGAGGATCTCGGCGGCCGCAGCGGCGACGCGTAGGCTCCCGTGCTTCGCGAAGAGGTCCCAGAGGGGCGCGAGGCGGGCCGAGAGCGCGAGGGCGCGGCCGGCGTCGTGCGTCTGATCCGGTGAGCCGAGCGCGTCGTGACGTCTTCGAAGAGGCCGAAGACTTCGTCGGGGGTGAGGGCTGGTAGCAGACGGGAGCGAGGAGGACCGCGGCAGCGCTAGCCTGCTGGGCGTTGGCAGCGTGGGCGATGACGTCGCGGGTCCGGAGAGCGCCGATACCGGCCAGCACGGGCATGCCGCCAGCGGTGGGCGACGGCGAGCTTGAGCACGCGGCGGCGTTCCTCCCGAGTGAGGTAGGCGTAGCTGCCGGTAGCGCCGAGGACGCCCAAGCTGTCGGCGCCGCCCGCGGCCCCGCGCTCGACGAGGCGCGTGAGGCCGGCCTCGTCGATGCGGTGCTCGTCGAGCGGCGTCAGGATAAGGCGCTCAGGCCGGTGAGCACCCGGCTCCTTGGGCCCAGATCGCAAACGGCACTCACCGGCAGGAAGCCTTGGCGGCGCTGGATTCTGGGCAGACGGGGGTGGATCTGTCAGAAGCCGACCCCGACCGCTATTCCTGAGCTGTAGCTCCGGCTCTCCTTCACTTCCATGGACACATGCCACCACGCCTGAATGCTCGTAAGCGGGATGCGAATGGCCGGAACTCTTAGCGTGACGGAGTTGACCAGCACTGCATCACGCAGACTGAGCGCTGTTTCCTCTTGGCCGCCCCCCATCCCGAACGCGCCCATGAGGGGAGCGACGCGTTCCTCGATATAGCGTTTCGCCGCCTCAGGGTCACGCTTGACTCGACGCCAGTCCCCACCTTCCTTCGCTTGCTCAGCCATGTCGTCGCGCGTAATCGCAAGGAAGGTCTCTGTGCTCACTGGATAGCCCTGAATCACCCATCCGCCCACGAGAAGGCGCAGCCGGGGACAGGCTTTCCTTCTTCGGCTGTCGATACGACGGCCTGAAGCCTGCCATCCACTCCACCGCTCACGTTTGTCATCATGTTCCGGAGGATATAGGGCACAAGTTCGGCTGCATTCGCCATTAGGAGGTGCGCCCCATGCCGTGTCGTCAGGGCACCCGCTTGAAGCGGCGGCGGTTTATCACGCGGACCTGAAAGGCGGCCCTGCCGAATGCATTGCGCACGATGATGCCGGCGACTCGCCCGAGTGGGGCAGCGTCGCTGGCGTCGTGTGTCCAGGCCCGTCTTGGTTCATTCAGTTCCCGTAGGACGACAACGCCGACGTCGACCACGCCGTGGCGTGTGGGAACGTCGTGTTCCTGATCGACTCGAAGCTCTACCGGTGGGGCACGTACCAGTGGGATGCGCGCCGGAACCGCGACGTTCTCATCCGGACGGATGGGTACGGGTCGGCTCGTCCCAACGCGATGCACGTCGCCGCCGCAGGCTACCGCCGACAACCCCGCCGTGCACGCCGCGCTCGTGGGGAAGCTCAAGCCCCCGGTTCCGCCCGTTCCGCCGGGGACGGGCGGCGCCGGACCCGGTGGAGGGTGAGCGGACGACGGCGGGTGCGTGGCCGCCGTCGTCCGCTCGTCGCGCTCCTACCGGCGCTTCTTCTTCCGGGGCTTCACCATCGCGGCGGCGAGGATGGCCGCGGCGAGCTTGGGCGCGTCCTCCCTGCGGAAGTGGATGGCGCGGCTCATCTCGCACTCGTGGTCGGGGTCGATCTGGATGCACGGGTCATCGTCGTGGAGGATGCTCGGCCACACGACGAGCTTCTCGCCCATCCCCCGCGAATCGGAGTAGGCGAGCGTGGGGACCACGGGCTTCTTGGTGACCTTGAACTTGGGCATGGACACTTTCCTTTCACCTGCGGCTAAAGCCGCTACGCGGAACGCGCTCCGCGTAGGTCCCACCTATTGCGGAGGGGCACCCCAAGCGGTGAAGAGGGAATCGCTGTCACGAGAGAATCTTGGCACGGTGCTCCGACATTCGCAGGTTGACCAGCGATACTCGACCCATGGTCATCAACATCAGGCTTATCGATCGGCAGATTGCAGACCGAGATGATCCGCTCGGGCGCGATTGGTGGGGCTACGACCCTGATGTAACGCCAGAGGAGCTTTGGGAGAATAACCGCGGCGACTGGTGGTTGGCCAAGAAGCGGATCGAGGGGGAGCGGTGGGCAGCGCTCAACTATCAGGGCCGAATAGTGCTTGTGGCGGAACTCTACGGCCCGCGCCACGAGACGGTAGCGGATAGCCGAACGGGCAAGCCGAAGAGGGCCCTTGTGGGCGCCCCGCTGCCAGCGGGGCATCCCGTGAGTGAGGCTTTAATGGGCACTCAAGTCGAGTACCGCAGGAACCCAGTGTCGTACGATCCCGACCCAGAATCTGCGGGCGTCGTGAGCTCGGCCGAGGGGAGCGACCGCTCCTAGGCAGGAGTCCGATTGCGCTGCATGACCGGGGTGCATAGGACGCCGGTGACCCGCCTACAGGGGCGAGTCGCCGGCGTCGTGCGTGAGGGGTCTACGCGGCGGTCGAGGCCCCCAGCAGCCCAGAAAGGGCGGCCGCGGCAGTCTTGAGGTCCGCCACGTGGCGCCCCTTGGCGGACGTGTCCAGGACGCCCGACGGCGCCACAAGCGCGAGCGTTGCGATGATGCTGCCGCCTGCGTCGAACACCGGCGCCGCGATCGCGGCCACGCCGTCGATCACCGCCTCGCTCACGGTGTAGCCCGAAGCCGCAGCTTCGGCGAGCTTCCGCTCGACCCCGGCCCGCTGGGGCCCCAGCTTCGCGAGCGAGCGCTCCCTGGCTCCCGCGGAGCCCCACGTGAGGAACGCCAGGCCCTGCGCGGACTGCGGGCCCAGCGGTGCGCCGATCCGGACGGTCATGTTGACGGACTTCCCGGCCGGTTCCTTGGACGCGACGGCCACGGCGCTGGAACCGGTCCACAGCCCGAGGACTGCGGTCTGCCCGGAGATCTCGGCGAGGCTCGCGAGGAGGGGCTCGGCGACGTCGACGATCTTGGGCCCCGTCAGCATGGAGGCGGCGATGCCCATGATGAGGGGGCCCGGCCGGTAGTCGTTGTCGTTGATCCGCTGCAGGAAGCCCTCGGATGCGAGCGACTGGAGGTAGCGGTGCGCCGAGGTCCGGCCGATCCCCAGTTCCTCGGCGACGTCGTTGATGCGCACCTCGGTGCGGTCCGAGCTGAACATCCGCAGGATCTGGGCGCTCCGGCTCACCACCTGCAGGCCGCCCGACGGCGCGGCGTCGTCCCTCTCCGTTGGCATAGCCCACACTCTAGCCGTTGCGCTGCCCCGCACAGGCGCCAGTGTCACGGCTGCCGCTCGGCGGCGATCGTGTGCTCGGCCAGGTTCCGGTCCTTGGTTTCCGGACCCCAGAGGGCGCCGGCGATGAGGCAGATGCCGCCGACGGCGAGCAGCACCGTGGGGGTGAGGTTCAGCGGCATGATCCCGGCGAGCGCGGCCATGTAGAACGCGTAGAACGAGGGGATGATGAGCGCCAGGGAGTAGCCGACGCCGTACCCGGTCGCCCGGATCTCGACCGGGAAGCGCTCGGACATGTAGGCGCCGATGGCCCCGAACGCCGGGATGCCCAGGAGCGCGATCGCGGTGACCGCCACCGTCGCGGCCCAGAAGCCCTTGACCATTCCGGAGGCAAAGAGCACGAACAGCGGGATCGCCAGGATGGAGCCCACTCCGCACAGGACGAAGAACGCTCGGCGCCCGATCCGCTGCGACAGCATGCCGAACAGCGGGTACGCCACCGTGACCACCGCGAACGCGACGATCATCAGCGTCGAGGTCTGGACCGCGGTGAGCCCGGTGGTGGAGGCGATGGTCGGCGGCAGGATCACGATCGAGGCGTTCGACGAGAACCACACGCCGGTCATGAGGAGGAACGCCTGGGCGAGCGGCTTCCGGTTGGACCCTGCGAGGAGCTCCTTGAACGGGTTGACGCGCTTCGTGGAGGTCTTCTCCCACGCCGGGCTCTCCTCGACGCCGCGCGCGTACACGACCGCGAAGCCGATCGAGATGATGGCGCCGACGACGAAGGCGATGCGCCAGCCCCACTGCGAGTACGCCGACGCCGGGCTCCCGGCCGGGGCGAAGGTGAGCACGAGCAGCGTCAGCGCCGAGATGACCACGTACGAGGAGGGGAACCCCAGCGCGATGAGGCCGGCGTTGCGGCCGCGGTTGCGCTTGGCAGAGTGCTCCATCGCGAGCGGCACCGCGCCGGTGTACTCGCCGCCGAGGAAGACTCCGCCGATGAACCGCAGCACGATCAGGGCGATCACCCCGGCGATCCCCACGGTCTGGTAGCCCGGCAGCGCCGCGATGAGGCCGGTCGCCACACCGGCACCGGCGACGGCGGCGACGGTCGCCTTCTTGCGGCCGATCTTGTCGCCGAGCCAGCCGAAGATGACCGAGCCGAGCGGTCGGGCGATGAGGGTGGAGGCGAAGACGAGGCCGCCGAGGATCGCCGTCGTGCCCGGGTCGATCGAGGCGGGGGTGAAGAAGGCCATCGCCGGGGCGAGAGCGATCACGGGCAGGTAGATGTCGAACATGTCGATGAAGAAGCCGGCGCTCGCGCCGACCACCGCGCGGCGCTCGTGGCCGCTGGTCGTGGTGCCCACACTCCGAGTGTGGCGGTTCACCGCGTGCGCCGTCATGACTGCTCTCCGATCGTGAGGGGCTCCTTGGCGCCCAGGTTGGCGACCCAGGAGGTGAGGTGGGCGTAGTCGGCCCGCGGGGGGACGAAGATGTCGATGTTCACGCACGGGCCGGAGGTCACGTCGATGTAGTGCTCCTTGCCCCGCTGGACGAGCATGAGGTCCCGTGGCCCCATGTGGTGGGGGACGCCGTCGACGTAGTAGTCGGCTTCGCCCTCGAGGATGAAAACGAGCTGGTCGAAGTCCTCGTGCGAGTGGGGGCGGAGCTCGAGGCCCTTCTCCACGGTGTTCCACACGATCATGACCTCGTCCGTGGCGTAGGCCTTTCGGGTGATGCCCGGGCGGGCGACTTCGAGGGGGATGTCGTCGAAGCTGACGACCTCCGAGTACAGCGACTCGTTGAGGGACACCGCGATCTCCTTCGATCCTGTGTTCCGCTTTTCGGAACGGCTTGTGCGCAATGTGGAACGAGCGTAGCATCGTGATCACGGTCACTGTCAATGCCCCTCGAGGGCACAACTGAACGGAAGGACAGCAACGATGCTGAAGCCCGAAGGCCACGAGCCCGTCGCCATCGACGACCCGGAGGTCGCCGCGATCCTCGACGGCGCCGTCGACCTCCACGTCCACCCGAGCCCCTCGCCGTTCCCGCGCCGGCTGCCGATCGCCGAAGCGGCATGGCAGGCGCACGAGGCCGGCTTCCGGGCGATCCTCGTCAAGAGCCACCACCACTCGATGGTCACGGACATCCGCGCCGCGTCCGAGGCGCTCGGCGGCCTGCCGATCCCGGTGGTCTCCGGGGTGGCGCTGAACAACTACGTGGGCGGCCTCAACCCGTACGCGGCCGAACTCGCGCTCGCCCAGGGCGGCCGAATGGTCTGGTTCCCCACGATCTCCTCGCACGCCCACATCTGCGTGCACGAGGCCGAGGGCCAGAACATGCGCTTCCCCACCAACAACCTGGGCCTGCGCCACACCACCGAGATCGGCATCCTCGACACCGACGGCGCCATCAAGCCCGAGGTCCTGGACATCCTCGAGGTGATCAAGGCCCACGA
This sequence comes from Sinomonas flava, assembly GCF_039531875.1. NCBI lineage: Bacteria > Bacillati > Actinomycetota > Actinomycetes > Micrococcales > Micrococcaceae > Sinomonas > Sinomonas flava. Next base: position 129,091 of record NZ_BAAAQW010000005.1, read on the forward strand.
CGCGATCATGTCCTGCGGCCACCTCGACGCCGACCAGACCGAGCGGCTCATCGAGCAGGCCTCCTCCATGGGCATCAAGCGGATCCTCGTGAACCACCCCAACTTCGTGATCGGCGCCGAGCCCGAGCGGGTGCGCCGGTGGGTGGGCCTCGGGGCGCGGATCGAGCACTCGATCTGCCAGTACGACGACCGCACCTCGTTCTACCAGTGGGGCCTGGACACCCTGCTCGGCTTCGTGAAGGCCGCCGGCGTGGAGAATACGCTCCTGGGCTCTGACCTGGGCCAGGCCAACAACCCGCTGCCCGTGGACGCCTACGCGCGGATGGTCCGCGGCCTGCTGGACGCGGGCGTGTCCAAGGAGGATGTGCGCCGTCTCATCGCGGACAACCCCGCCGACCTGCTGGGGATCTGATGGCCTTCTCGCAGTCCCTCCGGGACCTCATGGCCGAGCGGCCCGTCCTCGGCACGTTCCTGAAGATCCCGCGGTTCGAGATCGTGGACATCCTGGCCCTGTCCGGCTTCGACTTCGTGGTCTGCGACTACGAGCACTCGCAGATGTCGGTGGGGGAGGCGTGCGACGTCGTGCGGGCCGGCCGGGCGCGCGGGCTGCCGGTGCTGGTACGGGTACCTGCCCTGGACCGGGGTGACATCAACCGGCTGCTCGAGGCCGGCGCCGCCGGGATCCAGCTGGCCCGCGGCTCGGGCGCCGCAGCGGGGGAGCTGCGGAAGCTCGTCTCGTACCCGCCGCTCGGTACCCGGTCGGTGTCGCTGGCGCAGCCGGCCGCCGACTACGGCATGGGCGTGACCCTCGCCGGGCACTTCGAGCGGTCCAACTCGACGGTGCTGGCGGTGGGGCAGTTCGAGACTGCCGACTACGCCGACGGGATCGACGCCGCGATGGCGGCCCTGGACGTGGCGTTCATCGGGCCCGTGGACCTGTCCGTCGACCTCGGGACGCCGGGGGAGCAGGACTCGGAGCCGATGCGGGCCGCTGCAGCGGCGATCGAGGCGGCCGCCGTCGCCCGCGGGGTGCCGATGGGGATCTTCGCGGGCTCGCCGGAGGCCGCGGCCGACGCCGTGGCCCGCGGCTACCGCTATATCGTCGCCGGCTCGGACCTGACCATGGTTGCCGGTGGGGCGAAGCAGTTCAGCTCGCTGCTCACACGGGTGTAGGGGACGCACGACGGCGGGTGTGCACCCGCCGCGCCTCAGCTGGCCTGGCGGTCTCGGGGCGGCAGGCTGCCGAGGGCGCGCACGACGGCGGCGCGCGCCTCGCCGTCGAGCGCCCGCAGGGGCTTGGGGAGGCTCGGGCCGGTGGTGAGGCCGAGGATCTCGGCGGCCGCCGCGGCGACGCGGAGGCTGCCGTGCTGGGCGAAGAGGTCCCAGAGGGGCGCGAGGCGGGCCGAGAGCGCGAGGGCGCGGTCGGCGTCGTGCGCCTGGTCCGGTGAGCCGAGCGCGGCGCGGGTGACCTCAACACAGAGTTCCGGGAGGATCCCGGCGAGCACGCTGTACCAGGCGTCCGCGCCGTGGGTGAGGGCGGTGGCGGCTGAGGCATCGCCGCTGATCCCGATCGTGACGCCGTCGGGGAGGAGGGCGCGGAGGGCGGAGATGCGGTCCGCGGCGGCGGCGGGGTCGGTCGGGACGGGCGGGATCTTGATGGAGGCGACGTGGGGGAGCTGCGCGATGGCGGCGTGGAGCCCGTCGGTGAAGGCAAAGCGCGTGGTGGTGGGGTTGTCGTAGACGACCAGCGGGACGGAGAGCTCGGCGGTGACGTCCTCGAACAGGCCGAAGACCTCGTCCGGGGTGAGGGGCTGGTAGGACACCGGGGCGAGGAGGACGGCGGCGGCGCCGGCCTGCTGGGCGTCGGCGGCGTGGGCGAGGACGTCGCGGGTCCGGAGGGCGCCGATTCCGGCCAGCACAGGCGTGCGGCCTGCGTGGGAGACGGCGACCTCGAGGACGCGGCGCCGCTCCTCGCGGGTGAGGTAGGCGTAGCTGCCCGTCGAGCCGAGGACGCCCAGACTGTCGACGCCGGCCGCGGCTGCCCGCTCGACCAGACGGGCGAGGGCGGGCTCGTCGATGCGCTGCTCGTCGAGCGGGGTCAGGGTGAAGGCGCTCAGGCCGGTGAACATGCGGCTCCTCGGGTCGGATGTGGCCAGCATATTCGGGACCGGGGCCCTCGCTGCGTCTGCTGCGGTCGACCGGAATCCTTACAGGACGGCTTCTGGGGCTGCTGCAGCTTTCGTTCCGAACCCACGAACGAGCCAGCGAGCCCCCACTCCGAGCGCGAGGAAGGCTGTCAGGATGATGCCGAGTTCCTCGGCGATCCACACGCGGCCAAAGATCTGCCATCCGGCCAGGATCGGAAGATCCACCATGAGGACGAGCGCCACCAGGAATGCGAGTATCGCCAGTATTCTCCGCCACACCTTTGCGCTGGGGCTGAAGAACCAGGCTCTGACGCTGCCTGCCATTGCGATACAGGTAATGCCCACGAGGAACAGAAAGCCAACGATCCCGGTGGTGCTCTCAGTTCCGCCATTCGCCCACATCAGGGCGACCTTCAGGAGCCATGCGAGTCCGCCGATCACGGCAAGTGCGCCCGAAACACGTAAAGACATGACGTTCAGTCCGACGCAGAAAGCGGCTGCCGGCTATCAAGTCCCTTGTGCAGCACCGGAAGCCCCCTGAAGGTCAACATGGAACGTGAGGTGGCCAGTGTAGACCCGGGGGTGAGGGGCCAACCAGCGCGAGCATCGGGGAGGCGCCTATTCTGGGATTGCCGGCAACGATCAGGAGATCACGATGGCATCCACCCCAGTCTTCGCATCGGGCCGTGCGCGCCGCGGACTGTCGGCGCTCATGATCCTCGAGGCGGCCAGTCTCGCGGTCGTCTCGACCCTCCACCTCTCGGGCATGACGGGAGAAGGCAGGCGGCCCTACAGCCCGACGTCCGCGGGCGTCGCCGAGGCGATCATCGGCGTCGTGCTCGTCGCGGGGGCCGTCGCCCTCCTCCGCAGCCCCCGTCGCGGGCGGCTCGCGGCACAGGTCGCGACCGGCTTCGCCGTCGCCGGCTTCATCGTCGGTTTGACGTTCACCCTCCTCGGGGGCGAACCGGGGGACGTCGCCTACCATCTCATCGCCCTTCCCGTGCTCGTCGCCACCTTCGTGCTGCTGTTGATCAGAACCAGGCCCCGGGCCGGCCGGTAGGGCGCGGCGGCGCGCGGTTCCGGGGAACGTCTGGCGTGTCCAGCTTCTTGACGCGGGGGCTGTCGACTCGGTTATGGGGCGCGTACGGTCGGACGCATGGCGACCTACACCTTCGATGTCTTCAGCTCACTCGACGGGTTCGGCTCCGCGACGGATGAGTGGACGGGGTACTGGGGCAAGCAGGGCCCCGAACTCCTCGAGCACCGTGCCGACCTCTTCGGCGAGGAACAGCTCATGGTGTTCGGCCCGGACACCTACCGCATGTTCTCCGGCTTCTTCCTCTCCGGCGAGGAATTCGGCGATATCTGGACCAGGCGGATGAGCGCCATGCGCAAGGTCGTCGTCTCGCGGTCCATGACCCCGGATGAGCCCCTCTCCTGGCCGAACACCACGCTCATGCGCGGTGACGCAGTCGAGGTCGTCGCGCGGCTCAAGGAGGAATCCGACATCCCGCTCCGATCCCACGGCAGCCTGAGGATGAACCACGCACTCATGGCCGCCGGTCTCGTGGACCGCGTTCAGGTGACTATCTTCCCTGTCATCACGGGGATCACCGGCCGGGCGCCTGTCTTCGGCGGCGCCGCCGACTTTGACCTCGACCTGCTGGAAACGCGGACCCTCGATGGGCGCACCGAGCAGCTGGTCTACGCCCCGCAGCTGCACTCCCCGCGGCCGCGGTAGGCACGGTACAGGCGTCCGACCACGTCTTTGAGGCCTGATGGGCGAGGGCGGGAGGGCCCGCAGATCCACGGCCCTCTGCGCACGACGGCGGGCGCGCACCCGCCGTCGTGCGCCCGCCGACCGCGGGGGAGCCGCTACGCCGCGGCGGCGACCTGCGCGGCGAAGTCCTCGGCGAAGCGTCGCACTGCGTCCCAGTCGGTGTAGACGTGGTCCTGGCCGGTGTCGGTGCTCAGGGCGCCGCGCTTGCTGGCGGCGATGCCGCGCATGAGCTGGCGCTTGGCGAAGCCGTACTGGGTGTAGAGCAGCGCGCCGGCCACGAGGGAGACCTGCTCCGGGCTCCAGCCCGAGGCGGTCTCGAAGTCCTGCACGTACTTCTGCGCCTCGGCGGTGTCGCCGACGAGCGCGAGGCTCACCGACACGAACGCGGAGGCGCGCGAGGTGAGCGCCTCGAGGTTGGCGGCGGCGAAGTCGACGACCTGCGCGTCGTGCTTGCCGACGTGGACGGATCCGGCGAGGATCACGGCGGCGCAGGTGTCAGGGATCGTCTCGAGCGCCTCCACGTCCGCGACCGTGACCTCGTGGCCCTGCTCGCGCAGGACGTCCGCCACGAAGGCGGCGATCGTGCCGGTGTGCCCCTCGGTGGTGCCGTAGGCGACGAGGATCTGGGTCATGGACGCTCCTTGGGTGCGCGGCCGGCCGCCGGGGTGCCGGGCCAATGGCACCAGCGTACGAGCCGGTGACGCACGCCCGCGATGTGCTACGTCACGGGCGCCCGCTTTTGTAGCCACCGATCTACAAACCACCGGCGCGCGTGGTGGATTCCCCACAAAACAGCCGGCCCCGCGGCGGCATAGCCTTCCTGCAGAACGTCCGCCCGGACCCACTGGAGGAACCATGAGCAACCCCACGACGCCGACCCCCGCATCCGACCGGCCCGCCCCGCAGGCCGAGACGAACCCCGGTGACACCCCCCGCGAGAGCACCCGCAAGCCCCGCCGCATGTGGGACTCCCGGTCGCTGGCCCTGATCTCCGTCTTCGCCGCGTTCATCGCGGCCTCAGCCCTCGTCCCGGGCATCCCCGTGGGCGGCTTCGGCGTGCCGATCACGCTGCAGACCCTCGCGATCATGCTCACCGGCCTCGTCCTCGGCGGGGGCCGCGCCGCCGCGGCGGTGGGGCTCTACCTCGTCCTGGCGTTCGCCGGGCTGCCGATCTTCTCGGGCGGCCGGGCCGGGCTGCAGGTCATGGCGGGCGGGTCCGCCGGCTACATCGTCGGGTTCGTCCTCGCGGCCTTCCTCGTGGGCGTCGCCGCCGAGCAGATCATCCGGCGCCTGCCGGCCAAGCGCCGGGGCCTGTGGTTCTTCCTGGCCGCGGCCGTGGTCTCGGTGTTCGCCTCCCACCTGCCCGGCGTGCTCGGGATGATGGTCAACCTCAAGCTCTCCTGGCAGGCCGCCTTCGCCGCCGACCTCGTCTTCTACCCGGGGGACCTTCTCAAGGACGCGGTGGCGGCCGTCGCCGCGGTGGCCGTGCACCGGGCGTTCCCCGACGTGCTCGTGCGCCGCGTGAAGTGAGCGGGGGAGCTCAGGCCGTGCGGGTCTTCGGCGTTACCGTGGACGATGAGACCCGCTGCGTCCACTACCGCACCGAGGTCGACGTCATCGCCATCAAGTTCGCCTGCTGCGGGCGGTACTACCCGTGCCACCTCTGCCACGCCGAGGACGCGGACCACGAGGCGCAGACCTGGCCCACGGACCAGTGGGCGGAGCCGGCGGTGCTCTGCGGCGTCTGCAAGGGCGAGATGGCCGTCCGGGACTACCTGGCGGCCACCTCGTGCCCCGGCTGCGGGGCCCGGTTCAACGAGCGCTGCGCTGCCCACCGGCACCTGTACTTCGGCTGAGGCGAGACGGACGACGGCGGGCGCGCACCCGCCGTCGTGCGTCCACCGCTCCTAGGAGGCGGCGGGCGCGAGCTGGGCGGCGAAGTCCTCGGCGAACCGCCGGACGCCGTCCCATTCGGTGTAGACGTAGTCGCGGGAAGTGTCGGTGTCCATGCTCCCGGGCTTGCCCTCCACGATCTTCTTCATCATGTGCCGCATGATGAAGTTCATGTGCGTGTAGGGGAGTCCGCCGCTGAACATCGCGACGGTGTCCGGCCGCCACCCGGTCTGCTCCTCGAAGTTCTTGACGTAGCTCTCGGCCTCCTCGGGCTCGCCGTGCGAGCTGAGGCTGACGGAGAAGAAGGCCGACGGCGCCGCGGACAGCGCCTCGAGGTTGCTCCGGACGTACTCGACCATGCGGTTGTCGTGCTTGCCCATGTGGATGGACCCGCCGACGATCACGCCGTCGTACCCGGCCGGGCTCGCGTCCCGGGCCTCCTTGAGGTCGGAGACGGTCGCGTCCAGGCCGCGCCCGCGCAGGACCTCCGCGATGAAGTCCGCGACCTTCGCCGACTGCCCTTCGTGCGTGCTGTAGGCGATGAGGACCTTGCCCATGACGGCTCCTTCCAGAGGCGGGTTTCCTCCATGGTCCGCCGGGTCGCGATCGGAGCCCAGTGGCGAAGGTCCCGCCGGGTGGGGCCCGGCGCACGACGGCGGGTGGTCGCCGCCCGCTCAGCCGGCGTGCGTCCCTGCCCGCTCGGCGTTGCGCTTGAGGACCGCGAGCATCCGGGACTGCATGACCCACACGAGCGGGGGGAAGATCCACGAGAGCAGCCAGCCGACTGAACGCGGCCGGAAGGTCTCGTAGCCGCCGATCACGAGGCGCGTCCTGCCGCCCGGGAGTTCCTTGAGCTGGAAGCCCCAGAGGCCCTCCGTGTAGGCCGAGGGTCGAGGCTCCTTCGGGTCGAGGGGACGGCCGGTGAGGTCGCTGAGGCCATGGAGCCCGAGGAAGCGGTTGGGCTCGAGGGCGGCGACGGTCCAGGCGTCCACCGCCCCGTTGCGTTTGGTCCAGTACTTGACGGTGTCGCCGAGCTTGAGGTCCTGCCATTCGGGGTGGATCCGGTCGGCGCTCTGCCGGCCGCCGTTGTCGAGGCGGTCCCAGGAGTACCAGCCGGCGCGGTCGCCGCCGAGCTGGACCAGCCACGGCCAGACGGCCTCGGGCGGCGCGTCGATGGTCACGGCCATTGTGGCGCCGCGCTCGCCGTCGGGGACGATGCCCTCGCCGGGGTAGGGGCCCTCGACCTCGTCCCGGGCTGCGCCCCAGTGCCTGAACACGGGGCGGAGGGCAGCCGAGCACGCGATGGCCGCCGCGGTGGACGCGCCGACGGCGGTGAGCACCTTGTTCATGCGTCCAGCGTCCCGAGTGGCGGTCGAAGCCGCAAGGGGGAACGCGGCGGCGACGGCAGGGAGATCACCTGCGCGGCGCACGTTCGGCGTCGAGCACCGCAACGACGCGTCGCAGCCCGTAGTCGAACGCTTCGTCGACGTCGCCGCCGAGGCGGAAGGCTCCAGCGAGCTCCATCTGCACGAAACCGGTCGCCCATGCGGTGACCAGCCGGGCCGCATCGAGCGCGTGCTCCTCGCCGACCAGGGCGGCGACGGCGCGGATGACGGGCGCGGCCGAGCGCTGAAGGGCCTCCTGCGGAGCGGAGGGAGTGAAGATCAGGCGAAACGCCTCGGGGTGCTCATGGGCGAAGCTCCGGTAGGCGGTGGCCAGACGTGACAGGTCAGGCGCTGCGGTCTCGAGCCGACCGGTCAGCTCGTCGATGCACGACGCCGCCACCGCCGCGAGCAGAGCGTCCCTGTCCCGGAATCGCTTGTACAGCGACGGGGCCCGCACGCCGACACGAGCGGCCACGGCCTGCATCGTGAGCCCGGCCGGTCCGGAGGACTCGAGGATCTCCCGCGCGGCCTTGACCGCGCCGTCGTTCGTAATGCGTGCGGGTGCCGCCATCCAAGCCTCCTCTGCTGTTGACGGCAGCCATCATGGCTACGTACTGTAGCTATAAAGGCTACTGACCGTAGCCATCATAGCGGAAGGGATCTCCATGAAGCTTGCGCCGCACCTGCATCGTCTCGGCAACGACATCGTCGCCTCGTACCTCGTCGACGTGCCCGAGGGGATCACGCTCATCGATGCCGGCCTGCCGGGCCACTGGGATGACCTGCGCCGCGAGCTGGACGCCATCGGCCGCCCGCTGTCCGACATCCGCGGCCTGGTCCTCACCCACGGGGACAGCGACCACATCGGCTTCGCCGAGCGCCTGCGACAGGAAGTCGGCGTGCCCGTCTTCATCCACTCCGGCGACGCCCATCGCGCGCGCACCGGCGAGAAGCCCAAGACGCCGATGGGGCCCGCGCGGCTCGCGCCCACGCTCGGCTTCTTCGCCTACGCGCTGCGGAAGAACGGGCTGCGCCCCCGGTACGTGCAGGATGTCGTGGAGATCGCGGACGGAGACGTGCTCGACCTTCCCGGAAGCCCGGTCATCCTCGGGATGCCGGGGCACTCGCCCGGGAGCATCGCCGTGCACATCCCGGTGGCGGATGCGGTATTCGTCGGCGACGCGCTCACCACGCGCCACGTGCTCACGGGGCGCGAGGGCGCGCAGCCGGCTCCTTTCACGGACAACCCGGATGAGGCGTTGGCCTCCCTCGATCGGCTCAGCGGGATTCCGGCATCCTGGGTTCTCCCCGGCCACGGCGCGCCCTGGCGCGGGTCGCCCGCCGACCTCGTTGCGGCCGTCCGGTCCGACTGACCGCCGCCCCCCGGCGCGGTCCTACCCGTCCTCGGTGCCGGCGAGGTGCGCGGCGGCGAGGAGGACGCCGCGGGCAACGGCGGCGCGGGTCCCCTCGGGGATCTGAAGGGAATCCGAGGCGCCGAACGTGACGACACCCGCCCGCTCGAGGTTCCGCAGTGTCCACACAGGCCCGTGGCCGAATCCGGCTACGTCTGGGACGTCGACGTCCTCGGGGGCCAGAGCGTGAATCAGCGGGGGCAGGGATTCCCTGACGATGATCGAGCCGAACCCGGTCTTCATGGGGGCGGCAAGCGTCGCCGCAACGAAGATCTCGGCCACCCTCTCGGCCAGGTCGAGCGGCGGGAGTGCCTCGGCGCTCCACTCGGCGGCTGCTGGGCCGGGTCGCACGCTGGACGAGTTGGTCCGGATGACCTGCGCGGCCGAGAGCGCCTCCCACCACTGGGCGAGCAGGGGGACGTCGGCCATCGACAGCGCCTGCACGGGCGCGCCCTCGTCGCGGTGATCGCCGACGCGCTTCGCGACCCCGACAGCCCGGATGCCCAGCATCTTCGCGACCTGCCGGATGTCCCCACGGCGCACACCGCCAGTCTGCGTCACCGGCCTGCCGGGGCCCACCCATTCGAGCAGGTCCTTCACTGCGGCGATGAGCGTCGTCTGCGCGAGAGCGCGGCGGCGCGTCTCCGGGCTGACCTTCTCCGCGTCCTCCACCATCGCACCCAACGGGCCCGAGGCGCCAGCGTCGTCGAGGGCATCTTCGACGGCCCCGTGTGCCTCCTCCCATCCGTCCAGGTTGCGGCCTTCGTCGAGGCGGAAGTGCACGTAGTCGTGCAGCGTCTCGAGGGCGGCCCCGAGTGCCTCGGAGGTCTCCAGGTCGGGGTCCCAGAGCAGGTCGATCAGCGGCTCGACGTCGGTGGCCCGGTGCAGGTCCAGGCCCTCGCCTCGCGCGATGCCCACCAGCATCTCCATCATCTTCAGCTCGTCGTCCACCGTGGGAGCGGCGATCGAGGGCGCACTCTCCAGCCATGCGCCGAAGCCTCGCAGCAGCGCGCGGTCCGCGGACCGCGCGCTACGGGCCCCGCCCTGCCGGGTAGCAGCTGGGCGCTGCCCTCTTGTACCGCTTGCCTCCTGTGGGCGCATGAAGCTGCTTCCCGGGGCGTGGAGGGACGACCCCGGAAGGACCGCGGGCGCGGATCGGCCCGGGCTCGCGTCCACGAGCACCCGCCCCGCGAGGTCGCGCACCGAGACTCCCTCACTCGCGGCGCGCGCGCTGAGGGATGCCGCGACAAGGAGCGCGGATCCCTCGAACAGCGCCAGCCCGCCGTGCCGGTGCAGGCTCTTCAGCGAGTCGAACGCGTGCCCCTTGCGGGCGAGAGCGAGGACATCGGTGGCCGCCGCGCGTGCAGTACGGCGCCACCGCGGCACCCGGGTGGCAGCAAGCGCGGCATGCAGTCCCGGGTTGGTATGCCAGCTGTCGAGAAGCCCGAGACTGACCCCGATGAGGTGCGAGATCGCCGGCGCATCGCCGGCCGGGTCGCTTTCGACGCCCGCGAGCACGGCTGCGGCCTCGTCCTCATCGCCCTCCGTGAATGACTCGGCGAACAGCCGCAGGACCTCCAAGGCCCCGACGCGCTGCGCGCCGATGGGCGTGAACAGCGCGAGGTTGTGGCGCTCGGTCGCGCGGTCGAGCGCTGCATTGACCTCGTCGAGGTCGGTGTCGGCGTCGAGGTTGTTGAGGTCGATCCCTTCCGCTGCGAGCAGCGGCGCGAGATCGTCCATCATCCGGGCCGCCGTGCCAGGTCTGTGGACCACGCCCATCTGGGCCAGTCGGGCAGCGAATTCGGGATCGTCGAAGGGTGATGCCACGCAGTCAAGGCTAAGCGCTGCGACTGGCTATCGGGGGAGAAGACCCCCTCCGAGACCAGCCAGCTGCGGGATGCGCCCGAGCGTTCAGCACCAGTCAGCCCCAATGCTTAACGTTGCTTAACGTTCCACCGTCTTCTGTAATGGAGGTCACACGGCCTGGAGAGGCCCTGACTCAGACCTCACAGGAAGGAGGTTCCGCATGACCGCAGCAGCCGCCGAACGACCGACGAGGGTCTCTGCTGCGGCCGTAGCGCGGGCGGCGGGAGTGTCCCCGGCGACCGTGAGCTACATCATGAACGGACGCGGAGGCGTCTCGGCCGAGACGCGTCGGCACGTTCTCGGGATCGCCAACGAGCTCGGCTACCGGGCGTCCGGCCGGAAGCAGACTCCGGATCCGCAGCTGACCCGCGTCGTCGGGCTCATCGTCCCGAACATCGTGAACCCGATGTACACGGGCTGGGCGCAGAACATCATCACGGCGACTGCCGCGGAAGGTTTCGACGTCTTCGTCGCCACCACCCAGGACGACGCGGACTCCCTTTCCCAGATTGCGACGACCCTCGCCGCCCGCAACGTCGACGGGGTCATCATCGCCGCGGCGTTGCGGCGCGACGCCCGGTCACTGCAGACCCTCAGGCAGCGCCGGATCCCCTACGTCTACCTCTCCCGCCGATCCGAGCAGGTCCCCGGGGACTTCGTGGGGATCGACGACGACGCTGCCGCCGCCCAGCTCATGGCCCATGTTCTGGGCCATGGGCGCACGGAGATCGCAACGGTGATCGGACCGCGGTTCTCGACCGCTTCGCTTGCGCGGGAGATCGCCTTCGTCCGCACCGCGGCACAGGCGGGTGTCACGATCTCAGGGTCGCGCAAGGTGAGCACGCGCCTGAACGCCCAAGGCGGGATCGCAGCCGCGCAGCGGCTCCTCCGCTCGCCTGACCGGCCGGAGGCCATCGTCTGCGGATCGGACGAGATCGCGATCGGCGTCATGGAATACGCGCTCTCCCTGGGCCTGCGCATTCCAGACGACCTCATCGTCGTCGGGAGCGACGGCCTCCCGCACAGCCGATCCAGGCTGATCGGAATGACGACCATCGTGCAGCCCGTCCAGCAGATGGCCACCAAGGCCTTCGAGCTCCTCCTTGACCAGATCACCTCCAAGCGCACGAGCTTCGTCCACGAAATCTGCGAGCACCAGCTCCATATCGGCACTTCCTGCGGCTGCCCGGCCCAGCCGGTCGCCGCCCCTTAGCTCCTAGCCCCGCATCATCCAGCCGCGGCCCACTGTCGGGCCGTCCTACCCGCACAGAAAAGGCACAGCCATGTCCTCATCGGTTCAGACGACCGCCCAACGGTCGAAAGAGGCAGTCAACAAGCTCATTTTCCGGCGCGTCATGCCGCTGCTCATCGGCGCCTACGTGCTGGCGTTCCTTGACCGCACCAACATCGGGATGGCCAAGGATCGCCTCGCGATCGACCTGGGCATCAGCGCGGCGGCCTACGGCATCGGTGCGGGGCTCTTCTTCCTGACGTATGCGCTGTCCGAGATCCCCTCGAACCTCATCATGCACAAGGTGGGCGCCCGGTTCTGGATCATGCGCATCATGGTGACGTGGGGCGTGATCTCGGCCGCCATGGCGCTTGTGAACGGCGAGTGGTCCTTCTACATCCTGCGGATGCTGCTCGGCATCGCCGAGGCCGGGCTGTTCCCCGGGGTGATGTACTTCCTGACCCAGTGGTTCGTGGTCAAGGACCGGGCCAAGGCGAACGGGCTGTTCCTCCTCGGTGTCTCGATCGCCAACATCGTCGGTGCGCCGCTGGGCGGCCTCCTGCTCATGCTGGACGGAGTCGGCGGCCTGCACGGCTGGCAGTGGATGTTCATCGTCGAGGGCGTGCCCTCCTGCCTGCTGGCGATCGCGGTCTGGAAGTTCCTGCCCAACAAGCCCACCGAGGCCACCTTCCTCACCCGTGCGGAGGCCGAGGACCTCGAGGCCCGGATCGCCGCCGAGGAGCGCCAGGGAGCCGCGGCCGCGGGCAACTCGAAGCTGCGCCACATCCTCAAGGACAAGCAGATTCTCCTGGTCGTCGGGATCTACTTCACGCACCAGATCGCGGTGTACGCGCTCAGCTTCTTCCTCCCGTCGATCATCGGCTCCTACGGCAAGCTCAGCCCGTTCCAGATCGGCCTGCTCACGTCGGTCCCCTGGATCTTCTCGGCCGTCGGCGCTCTGGTGCTGCCGCGACTGGCGACGAACGGCTCGCGGTCCCGCGCCATCGCGACCGCGACGATGATCGGCATTGTCGCCGGCTTCGTGCTCGGGGCCGTCGGCGGACCCGTGCTGGGCATGATCGGTTTCTGCCTCGCGGCGTTCAACTTCTTCGCCCTCCAGCCGATCCTCTTCACCTACCCCGCCACCCGGCTGACGGGGGCGGCGCTGGCCGGAGGCCTCGCGTTCGTGAACACGATCGGCCTGTTCGGCGGATTCCTCGGCCCCTACGTCATGGGCATCACGGAGGACCTCACCGGATCGAAGCTCTCCGGCCTCTGGTTCATCGTCGCGCTGTGCGCGATCGGCGCCGTCCTGACGCGCTTCCTCAAGCGCGGCACCGAGGATTCCTCCGCATCCGCCCCCGCAGCCCACTAGAGGAGCAGAAGTCATGGACAACGGTCTCAACTATTCCGGACGCAAGGTCCTCGTCACCGCTGGCGCGGCCGGCATCGGCCTGGCCATCGCCACCCGCTTCAAGGACCTCGGAGCGTCCGTCTTCGTGACGGACGTCGACGAGGAGGCGGTCCAGCGGGCGAGCAGCTCCGGGTTCTCGGCGAGCGTCAGCGATGTCTCGGTCGAGGCTCAGGTCGCGGAGCTCATGGAGGAGGTCGACGCCGCGCTCGGCGGACTGGACGTCCTCGTCAACAACGCCGGGATCGCCGGCCCCACCGGTCCCATCGACCAGCTCGACGGCGACGCCTGGAGGAAGACGTTCGACGTCAATGTCCACGGCCAGTTCTACGCGGTCAAGCACGCACTCCCGATGCTGCGGAAAGCGGAGGAACCGACGATCGTCAACCTCTCCTCCGCCGCCGGACGGCTCGGGATGGCCGGCCGCAGCCCCTACTCGGCGTCCAAGTGGGCCGTGGTGGGCCTGACCAAGACCCTCGCGATCGAGCTCGGAGGCGAGGGCATCCGCGTCAACGCCATCTGCCCGGGAGCGGTGAACGGTCCCCGCATCAGCGCGGTCATCGATGCCAAGGCGGCGATGCTGGGCCGCCCCGTGCAGGAGGTCTCGGACCTCTACCACGGCCAGTCGTCCCTGAATCGGCTCGTGGACGCCGAGGACATCGCCAACATGGCCGTGTTCCTCGCCGGCCCGCTGGCTAAGAACGTCAACGGCCAGGCCATGGCCGTTGACGGCAACACCGAGAAGCTCTACTAGGAGGCACTGGACATGTCGCTCAAGCGCAAGGTCATCATCACGTCGGCCGTCACGGGCGCGATCCACACGCCCTCGATGTCGCCGCACCTTCCCGTCAGCCCGGAGGAGATCGCGGAGGCGGCGATCGGAGCGGCCGAGGCGGGCGCCGCCGTCGTGCATCTCCACGCGCGTGACCCGAAGGATGGGCGGCCGTCCCAGGATCCGCGGCACTTCGAGCCGATCCTGGAGAAGGTCACCGCGAACAGCGACGTGGTCATCAACATCACCACGGGCGGATCGCCGCACATGACGGTCGAGGAGCGGATGCGGCCGGTGGCCGCGTTCAAGCCCGAGCTTGCCAGCCTGAACATGGGGTCGATGAACTTCGGCCTGTACCCTATGCTGGACCGGTTCGCCGAGTTCGAGCACGAGTGGGAGCGCGAGTCCCTCGAGAAGTCCCGGGACCTGGTCTTCAAGAACACGTTCGCGGACATCGAGACGATCCTGGGGATCGGCAACGCCAACGGGACGCGCTTCGAGTTCGAGTGCTACGACATCTCCCACCTGAACAACCTCGCCCACTTCCACGGGCGCGGCCTGGCCAGGGGGCCGCTGTTCGTGCAGTCGGTCTTCGGGCTGCTCGGCGGAATCGGCGCGCATCCCGAGGACCTCATGCACATGCGGCGCACCGCGGACCGGCTCCTGGGCGCCGACTACGAGTGGTCGATCCTCGGCGCCGGCCGGAACCAGATGCCCCTGGCCACGATGGGGGCGGCCATGGGTTCCCACGTGCGCGTCGGACTCGAGGACTCCCTGTGGATCGGCCCGGGGCAGCTCGCGAAGTCCAACGCCGAGCAGGTCTCACGCGCCCGGGTGATCCTCGAGGCGCTCAACCTCGAGGTCGCGACCCCGGACGAGGCCCGCGAGATCCTGCAGCTCAAGGGCCGCACCAACGTCGGCTTCTGAAGTTGGGGGGACGGACGACGGCGGGTGCGCACCCGCCGTCGCCCGTTTGCCTTTTCGCGGGTACCGGGGGAAGAACAGCTCTGGGAGCTGCCTTCCGAGCCGGTGGGGGTTCTCGCTGAGCGCGCCTGTGACGAGTTCGAAGGCGGCAGCGGCGACAGCACGGTCCTCTGTTGTGGTAGCTGTTGGCGGGCGGGGATGCTGAATGCCAGAACGGATCCAAGCAGCCAGGACATAAGTGCGCCGGCGATAGTCAGAGCACCGGATGCCCCATTACTTGGTGACGTGCACGACAACGGCCCTGTCGGTGGATTGGGTGGTGCCGGGATTGTCGATCCCGGTGACTGTCCAGTTGCTCAGCAGGAGCACGGTCTTGCCGGTGTCCGAGTTGTAGACGACCTTCGTGAAGCCCAAGGCCTTGAGGTCGTCGTCCAGAGCTTCAGCGTTCATTCCGACGATGTCGGAGGGTATGACAGCCGTCGCCGGTTTCGCCGGTGTGGTCGATGTTGCCGGCTTCGCCGGACTTGTCGACGGGGCTGGGGTGGGCGCGGGAGCAGCGGTAACCGTCACCGTTACGGTGGGTCCAGGAACCGTCACGGTTTCGGTGACCGCGGGAGCAGCGGCCGTGGCGCCGCCGCACCCCGAGAGCGTCAGCATCATCAGGGCAGCGCAAATGAACTTCTTCACCAAATGTCCTTGATCGGAAGGGGTCAATAGTGTGGCGTCAGTTGGCGTAGACCGTGTTCGCGATCTTCCAGCGTGTCAACCCGTGGTATGACCCCGAAACTGTAAATGCCGACCGTGATGATGATTGATTTGCCTCATCACAATTTCCCCCATAGTGATGGTCGGGTCGGCCTTGTTGAGACGGCATAGCCGATTTCATATCTGATGCTCCGGCTCAGACGAGCCGGAGCATCAGAGTTGTGAGATGAGTTTAGAGGCCGGTCTTGGTTGCCCCGTACTCAGCCTGCTCTGGCGTGAAGCCCTCGAAGATCAGCTGGTCGACGAGTCCGGAATGGGAGAAAGAGGTGAACTTGAGGTAGTCCTTCGCCTTCTTCGCGGCCTGCTCGTTCCAGTCGACAGTCACACGGTCCACCGCCCACGTCGCGTCGGCGGTCGAGTACTTCTCGAACTCCAGCTGACCGATCAGTCCGGTACGCGAGAACGCGCTGTAGTCGAGATAGCTCTTGGCCTTCCGCAGCGCATTCTGCTGACTGATGGTGCCAGCCTTGGCGGCAGCGTCAGCGGCCGCCTTCGCTGCCGCATCTGCGTCGGCCTTCGCCTTGGCCGCCGCATCGGCATCTGCCTTGGCCTTGGCGGCAGCGTCCGCGTCCGCCTTGGCCTTGGCGGCAGCGTCCGCGTCCGCCTTCGCCTTGGCAGAGGCCTGGGCTTCAGCAGCTGCCACCGCCGGATCCTTGGAAGGTGCCGGTGTAGCAGCAGCGGTGGTCGCCGTCGTCGCCTTCGACGTAGAAGCGCTGGGCGAGGTTGACGGGGTCGCGGCAGCTCGAGTCGCATTGAGGATAATTCCGAGCAGGATGAAGACCGCTGTGACGATCAGCGCCACCTTCTTGTGCCTGTCATACCCCTCAAGAGGCATCCCCTGCTTGTCCCGGGTCTTGTTTGCGAGCACGAGAATCAGGTCGACAAGAGCCCAGATGCCAAAGCCGCCGAACGTAACCAGCTTCAGGATGCCGGTCCCGACCTTTCCCAGATAGAACCGGTCAACGCCGAAGACGCCCAAGAGGAGCGATAGCAGCCAAGTCACAAGGAATGACTTGCTGCTCTTGAGGGGGCCGCCATAGCCCGGGCTTGGAGGGTAGGGCGCGAGATTCGGATGGCTCATGAGAGTCCTTTCATAGGACACCTCACCGACGTGCGAGTGGAGCGTGCGGGGTGGGTGCGTGGATTGACGCACATAGAGGGGCATAGAACGCAGGCTGCAGAAGGCGGCGCATAGGCCAGCCGAGATACAAGCATGATCGCTTCCCCCAATAGCGTCACGGGCGTCATCGCCCGTAACCAGATAATACACGTCTTTGACGCGCTAGATTCAGCCTCCTCGTAAGCGCCGAGCCGAAGTTGCATGCTGGCCTTCTTGCACATGATGCAAGATCTTGCACCTGGGGAATAGAGTCCTCCCCCGGTAGAGGAGAAGGTCCTAAGCTTCAGAGGCGTCGGCTGCCGCTCGAGGAGACGGCAACCATTCGGTTTGGATTTGTCCGCCGTGCCCGAATGTCCCTATTGAGACTCGCGGCGGCCTAAGCCAGCCTCTGCAGACGCTCGCACACTTTATTGTGAGTGGCGCCGACGGCCACATCGTGGGGGCCGTCCCTTCCCGACGCGTTCATGCCTCGGGGCTACACCCGGACCGGGTCGCCGACCAAACGCTTGAGCTCGGCAACTTCGGCAGTAAGTTCGTGGACCTGCTGGGTTACCCGCGTGAACGCCCGCCGGCGCCGCCACTCCTCGACGAAGCTCACCACCATGGCGACGACGCACAACGGTACGGCGAGGGCGAACGCCCACCCGGCGGAGGCGAGGAAACCCCCAGCCACGGGAAGCGCAGCCTGCACATTGTTGAATTCGTTCACCCCGTCGGCCAGCCCGCTGAGGAGGCCGTCGATGGGTTCCAGGAACTGGCCGACCATGGGAATGCCGGCCAAGGAGGGAGCGACAAGCCGCTCATGGGCGTCGCCGCCCCAGCGTCCCTCGCCGAGATGGAACAGGACGTAGACGGCGGCCACGGCATTCGCGAACCCGAAGACGAGAACCGAACCGAGCGCTGTCAGGTCGACGCGCCAGTACCGCCACAGGGCCAGCAGCACCGCGGCAACGATCGCAGCACCCCACGCCAGATTCGTCAGGGCCTCGCCGTTGAAGCCGCTCAAAAAGTCCACCACGCGCATTCCTTCCCCGCAGTCCTGTGGCAGGTTATCGCGTAGGTCGGCCGGTACGCTGACGGCATGTCCGCGGAGCTGAGCAACGACTCCTTCATCGGGCGCCTGCTGGAAGAGATCTCCTGGGAGAAGGCGACCCACTACCGGCGAGGCGGAAGGCGGCGCGAGAACGTCCTCACCGCTGAGGTGCTGCTGCCGCTCTCCTATCTGCCACGGGACCTGTTCCTCGGCGAGGTCCTCATGGGTGCCCGCGGGGCTGACGATGCCCGCCGCGTCGTCATCTCCGAGATCGAGGCGGCCGACGTCACGCTTCTCCCCGATCAACTGGAACCGGTGCCCGACGTCCGCGTCCAGCCCGGTGCCTCCTTCTCGCTGCCGGAGAGCTATGTGCTCGTCGAGGCCAAGCGGAACGGCAGAGCGTCCTTCCAGCCTTCACAGCTCGCCAAGGAATACCTGGCCCTGAAGGCTGCGGCGGGGGAGCGGACGCCGCTCCTCTCCTGATCCTCGGCGCTCCGCCGCCCGTCGTGGTGAGGGCGCTCGGACGGATGGCGCCTGAGGAAGCGGTGGCGGCGTATCTGCCGCTCTTCTTCGGAGAGCCCGCCGTGGACGCCGACGTTGTCGAGACGTTCAGGAATGAGGTCCGGGAATCGATCGCGTGGACCACATGGGCGTACATTGCGGAGGTGGTGGCGCGACAGCTCGGGGTCTTCCGCGGCTTCGGCCATCTCGAAACCGTCGAGCGCATGGTCGAGCGGCTGGCTGAGTCCGTCGTGAGTGCCGTGCGTTGGCACGCGTAGCGTTGCCGCGCTGACAGAACGATGCAGGTGAGCGGACGACGGCGGGTGCGCACCCGCCGTCGTCCGCTCACCTCACACAGATGCTGGCTCAGTGGCCTTCTGTCACCGGCCGTTCCCTCTTCAAGCCTCTACTCCCAAGCCGCCGGAAGCATCTCCACCTCGTACGCGACCCGGCTGACGTTCCCTTCGCCGTCGGCGAGTTCCACGCGCCACCCGTCCGCGAACTGGTCCACGCCGGGGACCATCGGAATGGTCCCGCTCATCACCACCGTGCCGGGCCGCAGCAGTCCGGCTTCATCGAGCCGGTCCGCCCAGTAGCGCGGGGGGAGCAGCTGCGAGGGCGAGCCGTCCTGGATGAGCGTCTCGGCGCCGTCGTGTGTCACCCAGGCGCGCAGGGAGAAGCCGTCGAGGGCGTCCTCGACATCGGAGAGCCGCCACGCGACGTCGCCCAGGATGTCCGGGCCCGCCTGCTTGCTCCAGGCGACGGAATGCACCTCGAGGTCGCGGTCGGTGTGGTCGCACGCCGCGGTCACGAGGAGATCGTCAGGCCCGTCGCCGACGATGAGCGCCCACTCCGCCTCCCCGGATGTCCGGCCGTGCTGCACCTGCGTGCTTCCCGCCTGGGTGGCCTGGGTCGCCGAGAGCGGGTACAGGGTCGGGATGGTGGTCGGTGCGGGCACCCCGAGCTCGGCCAGCTCGTCGACGTGGTGCTGGACCTGGGCGGTGTCGCGCCCGGCGTAGCCGCCGTTGAGGACATAGCTGATCGGGATTTCCCGGGGACCGCTTCCGACAACGTCAAGACGGATTAGTGCCATCATTTTCTCCCAAGGGGTTGCGTAGACATCGTGTATACAACGAGTATGGGGCTAACCCTGAAAGGAGACAAGCGTCATATGAGCAGTCACGCGCAGACCCCATCGGCCCCGGTCGAGCGGCGCACCCTCTACAAGGCCTTCACCGCCAGCCTCAGCGGCACGGCGCTCGAATGGTACGACTTCGCCCTCTACGGCGCCGCGACGGCGGTTGTCTTCAACAAGCTCTTCTTCCCCGACGACGACCCGGCGATGGCCACCATCAAGGCCTTCCTCACGTACGCGGCTGGGTACATCTCGCGCCCCATCGGCGGAATCGTCTTCGGCCGGCTGGGCGACCGGATCGGCCGCAAGCGCGTGCTCGTGTGGACGCTCGTGCTCATCGGTGCGGCGACCTTCGGCATCGCCTTCCTGCCCACCTATGCCCAGGCAGGCCTATGGGGGCCCGCGCTGCTCGTGCTCCTGCGCTTCCTTCAGGGCGTTGGCGTGGGCGGCGAGTGGGGCGGCGCCGTCCTGCTCTCGAGCGAGTTCAGCAAGCCAGGCGAGCGGGGGCTCTGGGCTTCGGCCGCCCAGGTCGGCGTGCCGCTCGGCTCGGTCCTGGCCAACCTCGTGCTCATCATCATGACCGCGAGCATGCCTGCTGCGGACTTCCAGTCCTGGGGCTGGCGGCTCGCCTTCGGGTTCTCGATCGTTCTGGTCGGGTTCGGCCTGTGGATCCGCCACACTCTTGAGGAGACGCCGGTGTTCCAGCGGCTGCTCGAGCGGGGAGAGGCCGCCAAGGCTCCCGTCACCGAGGTGTTCCGCACCCAGGGGCGCGCGCTCACCGGAGCGATCCTCTGCCGCGTCGGTCCCGACGTGCTGTACGCGTTCTTCGCAGTGTTCGTGCTCGTCTGGCTCAAGACCGGGCCCAACAAGCTCAGCGACTCGGAGGCCCTCACCTGCACCATGGTGGCTGGCGCGCTCCAGGTCGTCACTATGCCGTTCGCAGGCTGGCTCTCCGACCGGGTCAACCGCAAGTGGCTCTACGGCATCGCGGCCCTGGCCGGTGGCGCATGGACGTTCATCTTCATCGCCATGACCCAGACCCGTTCGTTCGGGCTCGGCCTGGTCGGCGTGGTCCTGGGCCTCGTGTGCCACTCGTTCATGTACGCGCCGCAGGCGGCGCACATCGCCGAGCAGTTCCACGCACGGCTCCGCTACACCGGGTCCTCGCTGGCCTACACCTTCGCGGGGATCATCGGCGGCGGCTTCGCCCCCAGCGTCTTCGCTGTGCTGATCGCGATGGCGCCCAACGGCTACACGATCGCCGGGTACGTGCTGTTCGCGGCCATCGTCACCGTGGTTGGCCTCGCGATGGGCCGCAAGGTGGTCGACGACGTCGACGTTGTACCTTCCGTCCCTGCGGACAGCTCCGCCGCCCGCTGAGGCAAGCGGCGCACGACGGCGGCCGCGCGCCGCCGTCGTGCGCTATGCCTTCCGCTAGATCACCAGCATGCGGCGGGTCGCATCGAGGTGGTGCGCCACTGCCTTCTCAGCACGCTCCACGTCGCCCGACTCGAGGGCGTCGACAATCGTGGTGTGCTCGGCCAGCACCTCCTCGCGGCGGTGCGAGCTGCGCTCGAGGGCCGAGACGCCGATGACCACGTGGCGGGCTCGGACCGACTCGTACAGCTGCTCGAGCACGGGGTTGTGCATCGCGCGGATGAGCCGGGTGTGGAAGTCGCGGTCGGCGGCAATGAACTCGGCGAACGTGCCGCCGTTGATGAGGCGCTTCTGCTCGTCGAGGCACTCGCGCATCGCAGCCGCTGTCTCCTTCTCGACCCCCCGCGCGACTGCCTCTCGGACGGCCCAGGCCTCGAGGACGGTTCGGACCTCGAGGATATTGCTGATCAGCTCCGGGGTGAGCGGCGGTACGAGAGCGCCCCGATTGGGGACGAGCTGCACGAGGTTCTCCGCGGACAGCAGCAGAAGCGCCTCGCGCACCGGGGTGCGGGAGATGCCCAGCTCGGAGGCCACTTCCTGCTCGTTGATGAACGTCCCCGCGAGAGCGGCGTCGCCCAGGAGCAGTCGGCGGAGATGCCCGTACGCCTTGTCCCGTCCAGAAGAAGTTCGCATACAACGTATATACCGTGGAGGACTCAATGATTCCATCGAACAACCTGACTGTCGCCGCGGCACAGTTTGCTGCCGGCACCGACAAGACCGCCAATCTGGACGCGGTCGCGAAGCTCACCGTGCGTGCCGCGGATGCGGGCGCCGACCTGGTGGTGTTCCCCGAGGCCGCCATGGTCCCCTTCGGGGAGGTCCTCGCTCGCGCCGCCGAGCCGCTTGATGGGCCGTTCGCCGACCGGGTGCGCGAGATCGCCGAGGCCAGCGGGGTTGCCGTCGTGCTCGGGATGTTCGAGCCCAGCGGCGACGGTCGGGTCCACAACACGCTCCTCGCCACCGGCCGTGGGGCCGAGGCCGCCTACCGGAAGATCCACCTGTTCGACGCGTTCGGATCGCGCGAGTCCGATACCGTGGCGCCCGGGAGCGACCTCGTGACCTTCCGGCTCGGGGGAGTGACGGTCGGACTCGCCACCTGCTTCGACCTGCGGTTCGCGGACCAATTCACCGCGCTCGGCAGGGCGGGAGCCGAACTTGTCTGCGTGCCTGCCTCCTGGGGGGACGGGCCGGGGAAGGCCGAGCAGTGGGACCTGCTCACGCGTGCACGGGCCACCGATGCGCAGGCGTGGCTCGTCGCGTGCGACCAGGCCTGGGTGCCGCCTCGCGGGGCCGACCCGCTCGGCCTCGGCCGGTCCTGCGCTATCGACGCGCTGGGGCGGGTGCGAGGCCGGCTCGGGCATGAGCCCGGGCTACTGGTGCAGGTCGTCGATGTTGCCGAGGTGCGTGCAGTGCGGGAACGGGTGCCGGTGCTGGCGGGAGCCCTGCCTTCGGCGCGTCACTGAGGCGAGCGGACGACGGCGGGTGCGCGCCGCCGTCGTCCGCTCACCTCGCCGAGGTGACGGGGTCAATGGCCAGCGGCGACTGCTTCGAGCTCGCCGTCGGAGGCTTCGGCGCGAGCGGGCTTCACGAGGAGCGTCGCGAGCGCGGCGACCACGAGCGGCACCGCGAGGGCGGCGAAGTAGCCCGACGGGCCCAGGCCGGTGAGGAGCACGCCGCCGAGGGCGGAGCCGACGATCGAGCCGAGGCGGCCGACGCCGATGCCCCAGCCGGTGGCGGTCGCGCGCAGCTGGGTGGGGTAGGCGTTGGCGATGAGGTAGTTCAGGGCGAGCTGCTGGCCGCCGATGCCGAAGCCGGCGAGGCCGATGAGCGTGAACACGAGGCCCCACTGCGTGCCCGCGGCGCCGAGGCCGAGGGCGATGAGGATGCCCGCGCCGAACATCCCGAGCAGGAGGGTGCGGGCGTTGACGCGCGGCAGGACCGCGGAGAGCGGGATCGCGAAGACGATGAAGGCGGCGTTGACGGTGACGGTGCCGAGGGCGGCGGTGCCGGCGTCGAGGCCGAGGGCCTTGAGGGCGGTCGGCATCCAGAGCAGGAGCAGGAACCAGGCGATCCAGTTGAACAGGTAGGTCGCCCAGACGGCGACGGTGACGGTGCGGTAGGCGGGGGAGAAGAGGGCCGCGACGGAGCCGCGCTTCTCGCCGGCGTCCTCGACGGTGAGGACAGTGCCATCGGCGATGGTCTGGCCCGTGGCGCGGGTGATGAGGGTGCGGGCGCGGGAGAGGGCGTCGTCGGTGCCCTTCGCGACGAGGTAGGCGGGGGACTCGGGCAGGACGGCGAGGACCCCGAGCAGGAGCGCAACCGGCAGGGCGCCGCCGATGAGGAAGATCCCGCGCCAGCCGACGGCGGGCAGCCAGGCGGCCGCGACGAGGCCGCCGATCATCGCCCCGCCGGGCAGGCCCAGGAGCACGAGGGTCATGAGGGTGCCGCGGCGCTTGCGCGGGCTGTACTCGGCGGTGAGGGCGAGGAGGGCCGGGGTGGCGCCGCCCATGCCGAGGCCGATGAGGAAGCGGAGCACCACGACCTGCCACGCGGCGGTCGCGAACGCGCCGGCGAGCGAGAACGCGCCGAACACGGCCAGCGCCAGGAGAATCGTGCGCTTGCGGCCGATCCGGTCGCCGAACGTTCCGAGCGTCATCGCGCCGAGCGCCATGCCCACGGTGCTCGCGGTGATCACCCAGGTCATGTCGGTGGCGCTGAGCTTGAACTCATCGGCGATCGCGGTGCCGATGAACGCGATCGACTGCGTGTCGAACCCGTCCAGCAGCGCGATCACGAAGCAGAAGGCCACCACGGCCCATCTCCTCGCGCCCATCGGCGTTGTGTCCATGGCGTCCTGGACGCTCAGGGTCCGCGTAGTCATCGTCGACTCCTCACTGGTGCGTGCACGGAGGACGACGGCGTCCCCCGGCTTGGTCTGCTCTGTGAGGCTATGGGTGGGGGTTGGATGGCGGCCAATACTTGTTTCGGCTCGATTGATATGCGCGAGCAATGGCTCGCCCGATTCGCCGCGGGAACGCTGGACCAAGCGGTTTTCAGAAGTGTCGGTGGACCGGGGTAGATCTATGACCAGGGGATCACACACTTTGGGGGGATTCATGTTCACAGACACCTTTGCGGTGCTCGACGTCGAGACCACAGGCCTGGGCCGCTACGATCGGGTGGCGGAAGTCGCGGTCGTCACGGTCGACCACACCGGCAAGCAGCTGGATCGCTGGGAGACGCTCGTCAATCCTGAGCGAGACCTGGGCCCGCAGCACATCCACGGGATCCGGGCAGAGGAGATCCGTAAGGCACCGACGTTCGCGGACATCGCAGATGAGCTCGAATTCCGTCTATCCGGCAACGTGCTGGTGGCTCACAACCTGTCCTTCGACTCGCGCTTCCTGAGGCAGGAATTCACGCGCCTCGGCCGAGAACTGCCGGGCCGCTTCCTCGACCTGGGGATGTGCACCATGACGGCCGCCCGTTCGTACCTGCCCGGCTCCCGCCGCGGACTGCGGGACTGCTGCGATGCCTTCAGCATCGATATCCTCGATGCGCACTGCGCCGGGGCCGACGCCGAGGCGACGGCCACGCTGCTGGGTTGCTACCTCGACATCGACGCCCGCCCCTGGCACTCCGCCCTGGAAGCGGCCGTCGACTGGTTCGGGACCCCGCCGCCCATCGCGCGGGTCGCCTACCGCAAGCCAGCCGACTGGCAGCCTCCACACTTCCTCGAGAAGCTCGCGGCCGCGCTCCCGGCGAGCGCAGGGCCAGCTGAGCATGATCAGTATCTCGCCATCCTCGACCGCGCGCTGCTCGACCGCTACCTGTCCGCAAGCGAGAAGGATGAGCTGCTCGCCCTCGCCGCGGACCTGGGGATCGACCGCGAGACGGCGCTTCGCCTGCACGGGGAGTACTTCGACGCCGTCGTGGACGCCGCGTGGGAGGACGGGATCGTCACCGAGTCGGAGCGAGCCGACCTCCTGCTGCTCGCCGGACTGCTGGGAATAGACGACGCCGCGCTCGCGGCAGCGTTCGAGCCTCGCCTCCCGCGAGAGTCTCCTGCCCGCACGACGCCGACCCTGGCTCCCGCGGTTCGCCACGGTGACCTCGTGTGCCTGACCGGAGACATGCAGATGGCCCGCGAGGACATCGTCGCCAGGCTCGGACGCCTTGGCATCGGAGTGCACCCCGGAGTGACGAAGAAGGTCAAGCTCCTGATCGCAGCCGACCCTGACAGCCTCTCGGGCAAGGCGAAGAAAGCGCGCGACTATGGCATCCCGGTGGTCAGCGAAGACTACCTGTTCACGCACCTGCTCAAGGGGGAGAAGTGACCAGCGGCGGCGCGAAGTTGACCCTTCATCAGGCGATGAGGCAGGTCCTCAGATTAGCGGGGCGGCCGATGACCGCCCGAGAGCTCGCCGATGCCATCAACCGGAAGGGACTCTACTCGCGGGCTGACGGGGCACCCGTTCCGACAAACCAGATCCACGCCCGAGCGAAGAATTATCCTGATCTCTTCGTCAAGGAGGAGGGGCGGCTTTCGCTCGCGAGCCCGGAAGGATCGGTGGCCGCCTCACCGCCGGCCAGCAACCTGCCTACATACCCGGCCACCGCGGTGCAGAAGACTTGGCGCGGGGCAGCCTCCCCTTCCGAGAGGAAAGCGGATGCGCCCTCTTTACGTCCCGCTGCTGAACGTGAGCTGTTGGCAGACGCGCGGTTCCGACGTGTCGGATCCATCGATCCGCTCGTTCCCAACGCGCCTGGCATCTATGCCATCCCGGTCGTCGCGGCCGGGGCGCTCCCTGAGCCCTTCCGCAGCTACGCGCTGGGCCGAGACGACCGTCTCATATACGTCGGGCAGGCAAAGACCAGTCTCCGGAAGCGCCTGGTGGATCAGGAGCTTCGGGCGAGGGGGCACGGGACGTTCTTCCGTACCATGGGCGCCGTGCTTGGATATCGGCCTCCCCGCGGCTCACTGGTGGGAATGGCCAATCAGCGCAACTACAGGTTCTTACCCTCGGACACCGCACGGATCATCGCGTGGATGAACACCAACCTAGAGGCCTCGTGGATCGAGACCTTGGACGCCATTCACCTCACCGAACAGACGCTGATCGCTGATCTCCGCCCGCTGTTCAATCTCCAGTCCAACCCCGCGGCGCTGCGGGAGCTGAAGGCCGCCAGGGACGAATGCCAGGCCATCGCCAGCGCCGTCACCTAGTGAGCCGGCCTGCAGTGCGGCGGGGAGTCGGCTCGCGCCGGGTCATAGATAACGCCGCCGGCCTGCCATCGCGATTCTGAAGTGCAGGTCTTTATCATGATTCATGGCGAGCGAAACCTTCCTGATGCTCTGGAACCCAGGGAAGTTCCGAGAGTTTGCAGGGGAGATCCCAACGCTGCAAGCCGAGATCGCAGCCCGCGGTACGGCGAGTGACTGGTGGTCTGCCGGAACTCGCGTTCATGATATCGACGAGGGCGACCGAATTTTCCTCATTCGCACGGCGGTGAAGCCATGGTCCGTGATCGCCTCCGGGCATGCTTCCGGGACGGTCTACCACCCCGCGCGACATAGCGCCGATGAGGTGGGCTACAACAACAGGGTCCCCATCGAGTGGGATCATGTGCTCGCACCAGAGCACGCCATGCCGATCCCTGAACAGGAGCCCGAGCTCTACGCGTACGTGACTAAGCGCCAAGCTAGCGGGAACAAGCTGAGTCCGGAACGGGCGGCGACGCTAAGCCGATATTGGGAGTCCCACCTTCGGCAGCTTGCCTGACATCGCTCGGCGCCGGCCCTCAACTTTCCTCGACGCGCTCCTCTTCCTTGATCGCCGCGCGGAACGCGCGCACTCCGCTGGACAGCTTGTTCTTCGTGGACTTCACACGATCAAGCGCGTCATCGCCCAGCTGCTTTGCGGCATCGACGCTCTCGGCGCCGGTGTCGATTACCCTGTCTCTTACATCCGCAACCGCGTCGACCCATCGCTGCGTTTCGCGAAGCTCGATACTGCTCTCGATGCCTAGTCGTCCCTGGAAGTCGATGACGCCTGTGGCGGTGCGGTTGCTCGAGGCCACCACCGAGCGAGCCAGCGTGGGGTGTAGAAGGACCTTCGTGTTCGCCCACTCTGCGGCCGCATCAATCCTGCGCAGCACGTGCTCAGTGCTTTGCGAGATTAATTCGCGGCGGTTCTGTCGGGCAGCCTTAAGTCCCAGTCGATGCTCGTTCAGCTCTTCGGGCGAAGCGTCTAGCACGCGGTCAAGCTCGAGTACCGCAATCGCATCCTGCAGTTGGAAACAGCGAGCAATAATCGCGAGCCACTCGTGGATCTTGGACTCAACATCCTTGGCCACCTTGGCGAGCTCACCAATCTTGGCCTTGTCGTCGACCTTGTCCGCTAACGCGTCCAGCTGACGCAACGCATATCCCTGAGTGCGGGCCACTGTCGCAGTCGTCGACTGCACCTTGGACCAAGTGACTTCGGAGACTCGACCTACCTCTTCTCGGACGGTCATGGCCTCCTCGACGACGAAGTCCACGCCGATCATGTCCGCGAGTACGGCGTCCTTCTGTGCACGGAGGATGTCGTCGACTTTCTCATCGATAACCTCGAGGTATTCGGTAATCTCATCTAACGACTGCTGCAGCGATGCTTGATGCATCTGCGCAGCGAGAAGTGCCAGGCCGGCTGGATTGGCTGCAAGAGCGGCGCCTGGGACGAACTGAATGATGCCCTTGATCTGGCCGCCCTGAGCCTGCACTACGCCCAAGTTGAGGCCGGTCTTCGAGCTCTGCATCAGCCCATACTTCTTGACCAGCTGAGCCGATTCCTCGGTCATCTTCACCCATCGACCTGAGTTGGCGGACAGCTCTGAGCCCACCTGTGCGGCGGTGGCGGCGGCACCGAGCATAGTACCGAGGCGCGCTCCCCGGAGTTCCCTCGAAGGTAGGCCCTCCGACGTGAGGAATCGTTCGACCGCGCTCGACTCCCCGATGACCGCCAGACCATCTCCGTCGTTGATCAGCTGAATTTCGTTGTCCATCGTCGATTCCCCCAAGATGCGAAAGGTGTGCCCGGAAGACTGCGGGGTCTGAGAGGATCCTACCCGGATAGCCGGCCAGTCCTAGTCTGTGAGGGCCGGACACCAGACGCCCGTCGCTCCGTCAGCCCGAACTCCTCGAGCGCCGCTCGTACGCGCTCCCATACCGGCCCACCGTGACCGTCATGGTTCGCGACGAGGTCCAGCAGGTCGGTTCGCAGCTCCTGGTCCCGCGCTTCAAGGCTAGCGCCGTACTTGTCCGCTAGCAGGTAGGTGTGTTCCTGAGTTGCGTGCGCCAGCATCGCGTCCAGGAAGACTTCGAGGCGGCGGCCAGTCTCGCCAAGGTCGACAGCTCGCCCTCCCTCGTCCGCCATAGACACCACAGCGAGGCGGCCCTCCCACGCCTTCGTCTGCAGGCTGTTCGTCCCCACCATGAGCGCAGTGCCCATGACCCCCCGCCCACCCTCGGGCAGGGCGCGTCGGACGGCGTGGACGATCTCGTGGAAGTGGTCGTCGCCCAAGCCGAAGCCCACGAACAACAGGTGGTGCGTCATGAGGTGCGCCTTGACCAGCGACGAGAGCGCCTCGCGGTTGGCGTTGAAGCCGAGGTAGTCATCCCGGGTCAGGACGATCGTGCGCGGATCTGCGGCGTCGCCGTGCAGCTTGAGCAGCCAACGCCCGGTGCCCGTTTGGCGGGGAATCACGAAGCGCGGCGCCTCTGCATCCTCGCAGGCGCGTTCAAAGAGGTTGTCGTAGTTCAGGGTGATCGCACCCTCTGAGGGCAGCGACGCCAAGAGTGCCGGCGCAAGCCCGTACCGGGGCACGTTGACCTGGTCGGCGATGCTCTTCCGGAAGCCCGGCTCGATGGCCTGCTCCATGTAGAGCGTCTCGAGGAGGCTCGCCTGGTCGAGGAGGCTCAGATCTTCCAGCTGCTCGGTCTGTGTGGTGGACAGCCCCAAGCGCTGGGCGAGGTCCGTGAGCAGTTCCTTCCACGAGGGCGCCCCGGCGCTCATGCTCACACCGGCGCCGAGGAAGGGCACAACGCGTCCAGCCCGGGCCTTGACTCCGAGATCTTCGGCCTTGGCTCGCAGCTCGTCGCCGAGTCTGCGCCACCAGCTGTTTGGGTCGGATCGGCGCAGCCTCTGGGCGAGGGTGTAGGCCGCATGGTCGCGCACGACGACGGCGACGTCGACCTGTTGTCTGCTCGCCACCTCGCGGGTCGCGTTGAGCAGCGCGGTCATTTGGGCGGTCAGGTCCTGAGCCGATCCACCCGCGCTCCCGAGGAAGGGGAGGGCAAGAAGAGGACGCGGGCGGTAAGCCTTGGACGGTCCGATCTCCCGGAGCGCAACGTCGGCAAACGCATGAACGCGCTCTTTGATGGCCGCTGGCGTCCAGCGGTTGTCGGAGGGCACAGCTGTCGCCACTGGAAGCGGCAGGCCCTGGTAACCCGTGAGCGGGAAAGCCAGCGCACTTCCGTCGCCAAATCCCGCTGGTGCCAGCAGGCGGGCCTGATCTCGTAGTTCGGGGTACGTGTCCGTGACCCACGAGTCCCTGACGCTCAGCCACGCATCGGTCGGCAGGAGCCAAGCATCAGCTTGGAGGTGGAGGAGGTCAGCGCGCAGGACGAAGACGTGGCCGGATGTCATGGTGCTTTCGTATCACAAGGGCCAAGGCTAGTCGCCATGTTCACGGCCATCGTGGTGTGTCAGCAGGATGCAGCCGAAGAGGCGCGAATTCACCGAGATGAGCGTATCCCCCTGAATAGTGCGCATCCCAGACAGTTACGGCGTCGACGGTGACTTCCACGAGGCCGATGTGTCGTACAACGTGTGCGAGCCCTTCCGGCAAGCGCGTCCACTGCTGCTCGTCTCTGACGAAGAATTGATGGCTGGGCTCATGCTCAAGAAAGAGCGCCTCAGCCATCTTTCCTCGCGCCGTGATGAAGAAAATCAAGCCGTCGATGCGTCGTTCCGCATTTCGCTCGACTTCAAGTCGGGTCGGACCGTAGCGGGGTGGCCTCGGCTCGGTGTCCTCGCTGATGCGACAAGCCGAGACTCCCAAGGTGAAATCCGTCAGCAACGCATCCAGAGTGGCCTGCAGGCCCGCGACGCGCTCCCCAAATGCGTCTTCCATGTCCGGCGTGGCCGCTGCCCATTCCGGATCAGCCCACGAATCCCGGTAGCGTGAGCGGTTAGCAGCCTTGCCAAGGCCTTCCGCCCCCAGGCTGGCTACCCACTGGAGGTGAATCCGGCGCAGATCGACGAGCACCTCGAGTTCGTCTCCAGATGGCATTGCTCCTCCCGGTCTTACAGGCCGGGGCGGTCGGCCGCGAGACCAGCACGCACCGCATCGCCCCAGCTGCCGAACACGTTGCGGATCGAAGCCACCGAGGGGCGCGTCTGGCCCGCGTCTCCTTCCATAACGACCCACTCGTGGTAGCTCTCCACGGTCCTCTTCCGGTCGGGGTCGGCGACGAAGTCGCTCATTGCCTCCCGGTAGTCGTGCTCGGTGAACTTCAGGAGGCCCTTTGAACGCCCGCGCGCACTCGTGCCGAGGCCGATGGCCGCGAGCCCGTCGTTCCAGCCGCCAAAGCGCTTCTGGATGGTCTGCCGCGTCGGAGGCCAAGGCGTCGCACCCTTCCGTGACTCCAGGCCGAGGACCGGGATGAGCTCGTCTCGCAGCGCCCCATACCGTTGGCCCGTGATGGTGGCCTCCGGATGCTGGGCCACGTGCTCCTGCGCGGCCGCGATCACGCCGAGGATTGTGGCAATGTCGTCCGGTTCCACGGACGCCGCCGCAAGCACGTCCTTCAGGTCCGTGATGACCTCAAGCAGAAGTTCCGCCGCCGCGCCGTCCAGATCCGGGCCGAGGCCCAGATCCGATCCCAGCAGATACCAGACCCCGGCGGCGACGACCTCGTCGGAGAAGATGTTCTCGCCTTCGAGCTTGTCGAAGACGATGTCCGATTCGCGGAGTGCTTCCTCGGCCACAGCTGCGTCGACCGAGGGGTAGAGGGCGCGGATTCGCTCTACGGCAATCGTCCGTGGAGCGCCGGTGGCCGCGATCCGTCGAGCCAGTTGCCCATACTCGAGGAGGAAGGCAGCCCGGGCGGCCGCGCTGGCGGACTCGCGCGCCTCAAGGCGCTTCTTGCGGGACTCCTCGGCGCTCGTTCCGCCCAGCTTCGAGACAATCTGGCGAACGCGTTCGCGGGTGACCCCGAAGCTCGAACCGATGGACTCGAGGGTCTCGCCGGCAGCGTAGCGCTCGACCATCTGCTGGTTGCGCTGCTGCACTGTCAGCTCAGGGGCGGTGCTCAGATCGGTAGCGGTGCTCATAGCCATACTCCTATCTCCTCCTTCCGACATTTCTGGGCCCCAACACCTACGCGCGCCGGAGCACCTCCATGAAGGCCCGGTTCGGCGACGCCGCCGGCAGCACGGACCGCACCTCATCGAGCGCCTCGAGCCCGGAAACGCCCCGCACCTTTGCCCCGTACAGCGCCGCGACGGTCGGCGTCCGCGACTCCATCCGCACGCAGTGCAGGAGCACGCGCTTGCCCTCCGCGCGGAAGGTGGCGATGGCGGCGGCGGCGTCGCGGAGCACGAACTCAAGGTGGGCGTTGTACTCGGGCCACGCGGAGTCGATGATCCAGAACCTGGCGTGGTCGGCTGTCGGGACGGTGGCATCCTCGGTGCCAACACGGCAGAGGCTCACGACGGCGTCGTAGTCGTCCCGCTGCAGCGCCGGCGCCGCGCCGAGCAGCACGCCCGGGTCGGCCGGGTGCTCGACCACGTCAATCGCCGACGACGGCACGTACGGCGAGTGGTCGAAGTGCGCGGCCGCAGGCCACGCGCCAGGCCTTCGCCCCTCCCCGCGGGCCAGCTCCATGCCGAGCCGCTGCAGGTCCAACGCGGTCATGCCCGGCCAGCCGTGCAGCCGCCGGCGCCACTCGAACGGCACCGCCGAGATCCCGTACGCCGCCCCGAGCAGCCCGCCGGCGATCGCGGCGACGGTGTCGGTGTCGTTCCCGCCGCGCACGGCGTCCTCCAGCGCCGCCCGCAGGTGCGCCGGCCCGACTGCCGACCGCGTCGTGGCGATCGCGCTCCACGCCCCCTGGAACGCCTCGACCACCCAGCCGTTGTTCCGAAAGTCCCGCGGCCGCGACGCCTCCGCCACCGCGATCCGCTCCTCCCACAGCGCCCGCCGCTCAGGATCAACCAGCGGCAAGCCCACCTGCACGTAGAGCTCCCCAGTCAGGACAGCGTGCCGGATCGCGGCGCACCACAGCACGCACGCGTCCACGGCGTCGGGGTCGGCGTGCGTGAGGGCCGACGCCGCCGCTGCCGGCCGCGCGAGCTCCTCCGCCGGCCGCCCCACGAACGCCAGAGCGGCGGGAGCCGTCCGCATGAGCGACCCGTTCCCGGCCCCGCGGCCTGTGCGGGCGAGGAAGTCCGCCGCGGCGGCGGTGAAGTCGGCAGCGGTGAGTTTCGACTCCGCTGCGCTCCGCTCAACCAACGTCTGGGCTGCGGCGATGACGGCCGAGGTCTGCGCCCCGACGTCCTTCGCCTCCTGCGCCCAGGAGGCCCAGCCGCGTACGGCCGACGTCCACTCCACGGGCTCGCCGGCGGCGACGGCGTCGGCCTGCCCGAGGAGGCATCCGGCGAGGGGGACGGCCATGGAGGTGTCGTCGGTCCATTCGGCGGGGGCGAAGCCGAAGGGGCCGCCGCCGATCATGGCGAGGGGCGTGCCGTCGGGCAGGGGTGCGCCGAACTCGTAGCCGGCGCCGAGGGCGTCGCCGGCGGCCATGGCGACGAGGGTGCCGGCAGCGCGGTCGTTCTGGAGCGGGGTGAGGTTCATGGGGACTCCTTCGGGTGCAGGTGGAGCGGGAGCAGGGCGTCGGGTCAGAGGGCGGCGAGCGGGTGCGTCGCGTCCCAGACGGAGAGGTGGGCGAACTGCGCGGGTCCGGCGGCACGCTGCACTGCCAGGCCGCTGTAGGCGTAGCGCCCGACGGCGGCGCGCACCGGGGTGCTCGCGACCGCGCCGTGGGCGGTGGTCGGTGTAGCGAAGAGGCGGCGTGGGTCGGTGGCGAGCCCGGCCACGAAGTCGCGGGCCCCCTGCCCGCGTGTGGGCTGGGCGGCGAGGAGCTCGGCGTGCGCGGCCTCGAAGCGCAGTGCGTCGGCGAACTGCTCCCAGTGCCGGGCGAACAGGGCCGAGGTGCCGAACAGCTCGAGCGTGAGCGCGCGCCCGCCCAGACCGACGACGACGCCGCGCTGCCCCTCGAGCACTCCGGGGGTTGAGCGGAGCGAAGCGGAGTCGAAACCGCTGGCGGCGGTGTCGAAGCCGTCGTATGCCTCGACGAGCGAACCCGTCGCGCTCACACCCGCGGAGAACCGGCCGACCCGCTGCCAGACCCGGCCCTGATCGGCGGCGCGGAGGGTGCGGACGCCGTCGCCGGTGGAGCCAGACAGACCGCCCAGACCCGCAAGTTCGGCGCGGACGTGCAGGGGAGCGCGGCGGGCACGGCGTCCGTGCTGGATGCTCGGGCCGCCCCAGCGGCCCTCCTCGACGCAGAAGGCCGGGACATCGGCGTGCTCGCCGGGGGCGAGGATGCGGCTCTCGGCGGCGATGCGATGCTGGTGGCCTCCCTCGAGGAGCTCGCCCTCGATGAGGAGGGCCGGCTTGGCGCCCGTGTTGGCGACCGTCAGGCGGTTGACCTGCGGGCCTGCGGCGAGCTCGGTGACCTGGAGCTGGGCGTGGGCGCCGGTGGTGAGGCCGAGGTTGCCCGGAGTGTCGGACCAGACCGGGAAGATCGTGAACGGGCCGAACTGCTGGCCGATGCCGACGTGGAGCTGGGGGAAGTCCATGGACTCGCCTTCCTGCCGAAGAATTTACGCTGATCTGCGCTAAATCAGACTGTAGGCACGGCTGGCACTTTTCGCAAGAGTGAGATTATTCTTGTCGCATGGTGTGGTGCGACGAGCACGGCAAGCGACTGGAGGACTACCCGCGGCCGAGCGTCGCGGTGGACACGGCGGTCCTCACTGTCGAGGACAACGAGCTGAAGGTCCTTCTGGTCCCGCTGGTTCAGGGCAGTGAATCCACGGTGGTTGAGCGGAGCGAAGCGGCGGTGGTTGAGCGGAGCGAAGCGGAGTCGAAACCAAAGCTCGCCCTGCCTGGAACCTTCCTCCACGAGGGCGAGACCCTTGCTGATGCAGTTCTGCGGTCCCTGCGCGACAAGGCTGGGGTGTCGGGGCGTCGGCCGCGGCAGCTGCGCGTGTTCGACAATCCGGCGCGCGACCCGCGGGGCTGGGTGCTTTCGGTGGCGCACGTGGACCTCGTGCCGGTCGCCGTCCTGGGGGAGTCGCTGGCGCACGACGGTGTGCGGCTGGCTTCGGCGGACGACGCCTCAGTCCTCGACGGGCTTCCCTACGAGCAGGGGGAAATCGTGGCTGCTGCTGTCCAGTCGGTTCGCAAGGAATACGAGGCTGAGCCCGATCCCGGCGCGCTCCTGGATGAGCCGTTCACCCTCGCCCAGCTACGCAGGCTGCACACGGCTGTGCTGGGGGAGGAGCCTATGCGAGACACCTTCCGGCGGTCCATGGAGCCGAGGCTCAAGCCAACAGGTGCGATGACCGGCGGTGGTCGAGGCCGGCCGAGCCGGACGTGGCGGCGTGGATCTCCTACAAATGCTCCGCAACGGTAATTAGGGAGGATATTGGGATGTCGACGTACCCCGAAGGCGATACCATCGCATGGCATCAGCTGACCGCGCTATCCTGGCGGGTAATGAGTGAGCTTGCCCGAGCGGACCCCGAGCTCTACATTGCGGCCATAACTGACGATGGAATGGGCAACAGTCCACAAACATTTGTATTCATGATGCGCCGCGGCAAGGTGTGGTTTCAGGCCAGACGCGGAGGCGGTGGGTTCTTCGTTGATGAGGTGGGGAAGATGATTCTGTGGGAGCATGCGTTCGCGTTGCGCAGTGCACGCGAAGTTGCCGCGCACATGATGCGCTTGCAGGGTGGTGGCTCGCCCGTGGTGCTCCCCGCGACTAGACCGAGGGCACTGGGCTATCGTGTGATGGCGTCCATGCTGGAACTTACACTCGGCGATAAAGAGCCGTGGACGGTGCAGTGGGATCAGGGGGGAGGTGGTTACGAGACCCGGGGACGGCACCCATATGAAGATTCGGCGTTCTCGCTCATTCGCGATGGGAGGGTAGTAGCAAGCTTCGACAACTTCGGTTGGATGAGACGCCCCAACGAGGAGGAGGGATCGGCGGTTGAGCTGATGCCTTTGTATGTTGCCCACGGTCGCCGAATTCTTCCGCTAGTTGCCGAGATATTCGGTGCGGATGTCAAGTGAACGATCCATTATTCTTGTAATGTTGCCGAGTCGCAACCGTCCGGCGTCTTCAGAAGCGCGGCACTGGCAGGAGATAACGACGACGTTCCTGTGCGAGGCTGGGGCCCATACCCGCATGGGTCGATGGCTCACGGCAGAGTAGCGGCGACGAGCCGCCAACTCGGGACATCAGCCCAATCGGCCTGCATTCGGGCCCGTCCGCCCGCGCAATTCAGCGGCGGCGGACGACCGCATGCCGTCATTGTCGGACGCCAAGGTATATTCGTGTACACCCACCGGTGGCGCTGGGGAAACAAGGAGGCCGGCTGTGGCTTGGGGAACTGCCGATCCTGCTCTGCAGAAGCGAGTGCGGGAGTATCGGCGCGATGTGATTAGATCGCGCAATAACGTCCACGGAGCCCTGGCACAGCACGCCGCCACGGAGTACAAAGCCCGGTGAGTGAAGAAGTGGCACCGAACTGGACAATGAGCGTCCCCGAGATCGAGCGGGTCGTGTGGGAACAGACCGCCGCGTGCTTGGCCGTCTATCGGGAAGACCCGAGTCGCGTCGAGCAGGACTCCAACAACGAGCTCCGCATCTCGGAGGGCGGATATGCGGACCGTCAGTTGTTCGAACTAGTGCAGAACGCGATCGACGCTGCGCGCGACGGCGGCGGCCGTATCGCAGTACACCTCACATCCAAGACTCTCTATGTCGCGAACGACGGTGCGCCGTTCACAGCTGACGGTGTGCGAGCTGTGATGGCATCCGACCTGTCTCGCAAGGATGACGACCGCATCGGGCGGTTCGGGATCGGATTCAAGTCGGTCCTCGCTGTCACCTCGAGCCCCCGAATATTCAGCACGTCGGTGTCGTTCGCATTCGATGCCACATGGGCTGCCGAGACCCTCAAGGACGCGGGCTTCACCTCACCGAACTACCCCGTGATGCGTCTGGCCAGGACGATGAGCGCAACCGTGGAGGCCCAGCGAGACCCTGTCCTCTCTGGGCTCATGGGCTGGGCAAGCACTATCGTCGTGCTTCCGGTCTCGCGGAGGCTACAAGAGCTCTCGAACCAGCTCATGTCCTTCCCACCCGAGTTCGCACTGTTCTCCACACACATCCGAGAGGCTGCGCTGATCGACGGCACCCGGACCGACGGTCAGGGGAGTCCGCTGTCCATGCGCATCCGCCAGACGACGGGTAGCGACGGCGTCGTAACGCTGCATGCGGGGAACTCCGAGACGCGTTGGGTCGTCGAGACCCGCAAGCATCGCCCGAGCGTTCGCTCCCGAGTGGAGGCTGGCCGGGTCGCTCGACGCGACTCTGTCGACATCCAGTGGGCAGTGTCGAAGTCACGGCGTAATGGCAACTCCCTCCTTCACGCTGACGGTCAGTTCTGGGCCTACTTCCCGACCAAGGCTCGAACTACTCTCTCCGGACTGCTGAACGCACCGTGGAAGCTCAGCGACGATCGCCTGGACCTTCTCCCTGGGAGCTTCAACGAGGAGATCCTCCGTGACGAGATCCCCGTGCTCGTCGCTGCTGGGGTCGCTCGACTCCACAGCCTTTCCGAAGATATCGGCAGTGACCAGATCGATGCAGCCGACGTCCTCGACGTGCTCCCAGCACGCGGACGCGAGACCCGCGGCTGGGCAGACACTGTCATCGGCAGAGAGGGCTGGGACAACCCCGTCTTCTCCCATTTGCGCGTCTGCCCGTCGGTCCCTGACGGCGTAGGCACGCTTCGCGTCCCTACCGACCTCTTCCGCGCTCCCGCATCGACGTCGCCGGAGTGGGTGAAGCCCTGGAACGAGTGGCTGAAGGCCTGGGCAGAAATACCGAATGCGCCCCTAACGGCTTGGGTTCACCCCGATGCCTACTCGAATCAGGAGCGGCGCCTGAAGCTGGATCGGCTCTTCGGGCGCCGGCCGCGCACAGTGGCCGAGTGGCTGGAAACACTTGTGGCGGATGGGTCTGTCGCTGCATCTGCGAATGCAATAGCGCTTGCAGCACAAATGACGGATGACCTCAAAGATGCTCATGACCCTCAGTCAAGAGCGCTCCGCGACGAGGTTTCCAAGGCTCGAATCATAAGGCTCGAGGACGGTACCTTCTCGCAACCTGAGTCGGGGAAGCTCTTCGTGCGGGCCTCTCCGGAGGACAGCGGACACTCCTTCGTGGATAACAAGCTCACTGCGCTCGACGGAGTGAAGAGCGACCTAGCCAAGCTGGGCGTGCATGTGATGGATACCGTGGGTGCGCTACGAGCGTTCTTGGCGGCACCTGACAAGACGGACGCTCATTGGCAGCGGATCTGGGCCGCATCCCGGGCCGTGCCGCTTGATGTCGCCGTGAACCTGTACCGCGAGTACCTGCCCAGCCCGCTGGAGCACTCTGTCTGCGTGCGCGTGGCCACTGGAGCGATGCGTGCTGTGGCCGAAGTGTTCCTCGCTGGCGAGATCATCCCCCCGAACTCTCGTCGAGATCGCGAACGTCTCGTCGATCCGGTCTTCCACGCGGAGGACGAGTCACTGCTCCGACAAATCGGAGCAACCGATAAGCTCGTCTGGCGGCACGATCCACCCTCGGAACCTTGGCTTGAAGCATCCATCGAGCGACTTAGAACCCAATTTGTCGACCGCATCCAGAAGACGACGGGAACACGACCGGCAGCCCAGAAGGTGGTAGCCGAGGGGCCTCCACCGCCATGGCCAATCGAACCTCTATCCACGATGTCGGAGGAGGCGCGGCTTGAGGCGACACGCCAGATCCTTGCACGACCACTCCCCGATCAGTGGACGATCTACCACGCGACGGCGCGGAATTACCAGCGTTTCAAGGTCGACGCACCGGAACTCTCGTTCCTCCGTAGGCATGGTCTGTTGAACACCTCGTTCGGACCGTTACAGCCGTCGCAGACAGTGCTCGCCAGCGCCCACGACGCAGCTGACCCGAACATCCTGCCGGTATACGAGACTTCTGAAGCGGTGGCCCAGGCTATCGGCATCCGCACGAGCGTCGATGACTTGACTGCAGACACGTGGGCGGCTCTGAAACAGGTCGCCGACGAATGGAACGACGACGAGAGGCGCGCCGAGTTCTACGCGTGGCTCCCTGGCCGCCTCAACCCTGAGTTTCTCGTCGCCCGCGTCGGCCCGCGCCGCGAGAAGGTCAAAGTCAAGAATGTCGGCGTCACGTCTGACAGGTCCGTGTACGCATCGATGCTAGAGGCGAGAATCCCGGCGCTGTGGGTCGCGAGTCAAGCCGACGTCGACGAGCAGTTCATCTCGTGTTGGGGGATGCCTGACGGCAAGGACCTTCTGCAAGAGGAGATCGTGTCTGAGTCCTCGGGCGAGCCCGAATACCTGGTGGATCTCTTCCCTCCGGTTAAAGTGCGGCTCGCGGCACAAGCGCCAGAAGCCATGGACGTCAGTGTCCAATCGTGCAGCCGACTCGTCAAGATGATCGCCACGCCTGATGGCCAGCGCGCACGGTCTATTCCCTACCACCGGGACGGCGACACTATCATGGTCACCGCAGTCGAACCCCGCGCCCGCCTCCAGCAGGCGGCGGAGGCTCTCAGCCTCGGGCTGCAACCGGGTGACATCGCGAAGATCTTCGACGAGATGGAGCGCAACGCCGCGAACAAGCGCCGACACGCAATCAAGAATGCGAAGGACGATGACGATCGGCTCCTCACAGCCGTCGGCGTCGACGCCATCCGCCGGATCGTCCCCGCGCAGGCGCTGGAAGAGCTCGATGCCGCGCATGGAAGCCTCGATGATCGCGATGTAGCGGCGCTCGCGCGCGCCGTCCATGGAGTCGGAATCCTGAAGCAGCTTCGAGGAGCCCTCGAGAGCGCCGGCCTGGAACCGCCCAAGGAATGGAGCGGGCGGCGGATCACTCGTCAGTGGGTGTCCGCGCTCGGCTTCCCGACCGACTGGGCGGGTTTCCCAAGCGCCGACCGCCCCGCAACTGAGATCATCAATGGACCTGTCAATCTCGGCGACCTGCACCCCTATCAAGTGGCCGTGACGCGCACGATCACAGCGCTACTGCGCGGAATCGGCCCCGACCGCGGAATGGTCTCGTTGCCGACCGGCGCAGGCAAGACGCGCGTGACCGTTCAGGCCCTCGTTGACGGGGTCCGCGATGGTGATATTGCGACCGACGTGCCTCTCGTATGGATCGCCCAGACCGACGAGCTGTGCGAGCAGGCGGCCGAGACGTGGACCGAGGTCTGGCGTGCTCGTGGACTCCGTATGCCGATGCGTCTCGGAAGACTCTGGTTTGACCGTGAAGTCGACGAAGAGCCTGGCAGCTTCCAGCTCATTATCGCCACGATCGCCAAGGTCGGTTCGATCGCGAAACGAGACGATGCGAGCTATACGTGGCTGCAGACTCCTTCGGTCGTCGTCATCGACGAAGCACACACCTCTGTGGCGACGTCGTACACTTCGGTCCTCGAATGGCTGGGCCGCAGTACGCGCGGCCGTCGGCTGGAAGACAGGAGGCCGTTGATCGGCCTCACTGCGACACCTTTCCGCGGCAACAGCGCCTACGAGACCGAACGCCTCGCGAACCGCTACGACAACAACCGTCTGGACCGCGGTGCCTTTCGGAACGACGATGACTCCTATGGTGAACTCCAGTCGATGGGTGTCCTCGCAGCCGTGCGACACGCTTTGATTGACGGCTCCGAAGTCCGGCTGAGCGACGACGAACTCACCCGAATCGCGGAGTTCGGCGGCGGTCGCCTTCCGTCCGAGGTCGAGAACCGTCTGGGTGAACGACTCGATCGGACTCGTCGAATCGTGGACCACATCGCCAGCCAGCCCGACGACTGGACGATGCTCGTGTTCACCCCGTCGGTCGAGAACGCCCGTATCGTTGCAGCACTCCTCTCGCACCGCGGAATCTCCGCGGTGTCGGTCTCAGCCGACACCGACGCAGCGGCGCGCCGGTACTACGTCGAAGAGTTCAAGGCTGGCAGGATCCGAGTCATCACGAACTACAACATCCTTGCCCAAGGGTTCGATGCCCCGAAGGTGCGGGCGGTATACGTCGCCCGGCCGACTTTCAGCCCCAACGTCTACCAGCAGATGATCGGGCGCGGTCTTCGCGGGCCGAAGAACGGCGGTCTCGACGAGGTGTTGATCGTCAACGTCAACGACAACTTCGTGAACTACGGCGAACAGCTCGCGTTCACCGAGTTCGAGTATCTTTGGAGCCGACGATGACCGACGTCGTGCTCGACGACAGCCAGCTGGCGGCCGTCGAGGTCGAGCCGAGCGCACGACAGATTGTCATCGCCGGCCCCGGGTCCGGCAAGACCGAGGTGGTGTCGCACCTCATCGAGCGCCTCATCGATGTTGAAGGCGTTGACCCGGTCGATGGGATCATGGTCATTTCCTTCTCCAACGCAGCAGTCTTCGCTGCGGATGCACGCCTCCGGGCGAACGACACCGGTCCGGCCGCAGTCCAGACAATGGACTCGCTCGCAAGCGAGATCATCGGCGATTTGGCGGACGACGATCCCAGCGACTTCGGTTTCGACAAGCGCGTACAGATGGCTACGAGGCTGCTCTCGAACCACGGGTGGGACCGACTTGAGGGGCTGAAGCACCTCGTCGTCGACGAGGTCCAGGATGTGGTGGGGGTTCGTGCCGACTTCCTGCTCGCACTCACCCGCTCCCTTTGCGAGGACGCCGGGTTCAGTATGCTCGGTGACCCGGCCCAGGGGATCTACGACTGGCAGCTGCGCGTAGACATGAAGCCACTCTCCCTGACGACTTCCCTTGATTTGCTGGCCAAGCTCCAGCGGCTGGGCGACGTCGAGGTCAAGCACCTCACCGGCCAGTATCGAGCTCTCTCGCGCGATGCCAAACGCGTGATAGAGCTCCGCGACTCCGTGCTTGGGCCAGACTCCGGCTCGATGATCGAGGAGTTCTTCGCAGGCGTCGTCGCGGGCTCCACTGTCACCGATCTCGCCTCGAATGCCGCCAAGTGGCGGGGGACGACGGTCTTCCTGACTGCCAACAATGGGCAAGCTCTCCTCACCGCCGGCTCGCTGGCAGACGCAGGACTCGGGGTCGAGGTTCGACGCAGCGCGCAGCAGCGGGTGCTAGCCGGGTGGATCGCGAGGCTGCTTGCAGACAGTCCGACTGCAGGCATTACCCGTGACGAGATCGAAGAGCGCGCGAATCAAGGAATCCTGCACCCCCACACACCAGCAGAGATCTGGCGCGCACTCCGCTCCGTCACCGGCGGACAGGGGCGTGAGGTCAACATCCCAAACCTTGCGCGAGGATTGCTCCGCGCACGGCCGCTCCTTCCGGATCTCATCGAGCCGATCCAGTCGCCATTCATCGTGTCTACCGTCCACCGGGCGAAGGGACTCGAGTTCGACAACGTCGTCTACGTCGACTTCCCGGACAAGCCGCGGCTCGATGGGATCGATGACGCTCTCGACGATGGTGAGGCGGCTCGACGCCTCTTCGTCGCACTTTCCAGGGCGCGACGCCTTCTCATACGGGCCGATGGCCCCGACGACCGTCAGCTGCGGAGCATCGCGCCACATGGCGGCACACCCCGTCGCTGGTACCTGGGCGGCTTCAAAAAGTGGATGACCTTTGGGTTCGAGCTCCGGGTCGACGACCTGGATCGAGCTTCACCTCCCGGACTCGACCCCGCGGCCACCCAGCAGCACATCGCGTCGAACCTCAAGCCCGGGGATCCGCTCCAGATCGATCTGAACCTCGACAAGTCCACTCTGCGCCTCCCCGTCTGGGACTTGGTCCACCAAAACCATGTCGTCGGGACGACGTCGGAAG
Source organism: Sinomonas flava (assembly GCF_039531875.1). Classification (NCBI taxonomy): domain Bacteria; kingdom Bacillati; phylum Actinomycetota; class Actinomycetes; order Micrococcales; family Micrococcaceae; genus Sinomonas; species Sinomonas flava. The sequence continues at coordinate 171,134 of NZ_BAAAQW010000005.1, forward strand.
CCTTCGGGGAGTCAGTCGTCTCCCGAATCGGAACACGGGAGGGAAAGAGTAGCGGCTGGCCGCGTCTCAATGGCGCCCGCGTCGAGAGCATCGCCACGATCTCGGGCCCTCCGCAACAAGGCACCGCAGGTCGCCGAGGGCTCTGGCTCGCGCCCGTTTGCGCTGGCATGCTGCGCTTCGAATGGAACGGAGAGTCCGATGTCTGACCTCTCACCGTGGTACACGGCCCGACAGCACATGGTCGACGCCGTCCGTGAAGACCTCTACGGCTCGGTGGACGACGAATACCTCACCGAGGAGCCGCTAGAGCGCTTCATAGTCGGCATCCTGCATCCCCGCAACGGTGCGGGATCCGATGCTGCCATCGAGGATGCCAACGAGACCCCAGAAATCGAGGCCGGCACGGCGATCGACGCTGACTACGACCCCGGCGTCTCGTTCGCCCACCTCCGATACCCTTCAACGATCGGCCTCACCTTCGGCCTCGCTGCCACGACCGCAGCTCTGACGGTCGAGCTCTCTGCCGACAGGTACGAACCCGACGAGGACGACGATGGCGAGGCCGCAACGCATGGGGTCGCGACCCGCGCCAGATCTCGTCGCATCACCAGGTGGAAGCGCGTTCCCGTCGGACCGGTACGGCTCTCCATCGACCTCGCCTCTCGCTCGATGGAGACCTATTCCGTCGCTAACGGGCTCGAGCTCCGTACAGTCATCCGCCCTGCGCAAGAAGGAGTCATCAACGCCACCCTCGCACTTGTCAACACCAACGCGAGGCCTGAGAAGGGTCATGTGGACCACGTGTGCTGGTTCCGTCCGGAGATCCGTGTTCGCACCGTGGACGGCGAGTTCGCGGACCGACGACCCGACCGTTTGCTCGCCCACCTGGACGCCGACGAGCAAGGCGGTGAGCTTCTGTACCGGCGAGAGCGACACCTCGCGGTCGGCCATGGCGTCGCAGTCACGTGGGACGAGAGCGAGCACGTCAATGAACTCGTGACGACGTTCTTCCCCGAACACGACCTCAAGCTCGCCAAGGCCGACCGCGATGACCTCCATGGGCTTGAAATGCCGAGCCTCGCCACCGCCGCCGACCCGCGACACTTGACGTTGCCACTCGATGCCCTGGTCGATACATACGAACAGTGGATCAACCAGCAGCGGTCCGCGGCCCGGGCCGAGGATCTACCCTACTATCATTCCGAGACCGCGGGCCGCCACCTGGACGACGCGCGCACGGCGGTCGCTCGGATGCGTACCGGCATCGCACTCCTCAACGCCGACTCTCTGGTGCGGAAATCGTTCCAGATCATGAACGCGGCCATGCAGAAGCAACGCGAGAAGCAGGAATGGATCCGAAACGGTTCCACCGGGGTCACCGGGGTCTGGCGCCCGTTCCAACTCGCGTTCATCCTGATCAATCTCGGAGGCCTCGCCGACACCAACAGCAAAGAGCGCGACGTCGCCGATCTCCTGTGGTTCCCGACGGGTGGCGGCAAGACCGAGGCGTACCTCGGTCTGATCGCGTTCGCCCTCGTCCACCGCCGGCTTCGTGGTGCCGGCGACGACGGGCAAGGCGGGGGTGTCGGCGTACTCATGCGGTACACGCTCCGGCTTCTGACGCTGCAGCAGTTCGAACGTGCGGCGGGACTGATTTGTGCCCTCGAAGACCTCCGGGCGGACGACCCAGACCTCAAGGATAAGGCGTCATTCTCGATCGGCCTCTGGGTGGGCCAAGGGGCGACGCCGAACAACGTCGGCGACGCAGCGAAGGCTCTGCGAAAACTGGCAAGCAACGAGGATCCCGGAGACATCGGCAACCCGGTTCAGCTCCTGCGCTGCCCTTGGTGCGGTGAGAAGCTGCGCCCACAGGACTACGAGGCTGACAGGCGAGCAAGTCGCATGACAGTGCGCTGCCCGAACCTTGGGTGCCGGTTCCACGAAGGACTAGGTCTTCCAGTGCATCTCGTCGACGAAGACGTATACCGCGAGCGACCATCGCTCATCATCGGCACCGTAGACAAGTTCGCGATGCTCGCGTGGAACGAGCACGCCGGGCGATTATTCGGCAACGGGAGCAGTGCCGGACACGACGCAACTCCGGATCTGATCGTCCAGGACGAGCTCCACCTGATCTCGGGACCGCTCGGCACTCTGGTCGGTCTCTACGAGACGGCAATCGACTTCCTCGCCACCGACCCCCAGACGCACACGCGCCCGAAGTTGGTCGCGTCAACTGCCACCATCCGCCGCGCGTCCGAACAGGTCTCCGCCGTCTTCAATCGCTCGGCCGTCCAGTTCCCGCCGCCGGGCATCGACGCCGCCGACTCCTTCTTCGCAGTCGATGCCCCAGCGCACGAGAAGGGTACGCGGCGCTATGTCGGCCTCATGGCCCCGAGCACGAGTCACGCAACCCTCCTCGTTCGGACCTACGCGGCCTTGCTTCAAGGCGCAAACGACCTCGACGCCGAGGACGAGGTGAAAGACGCGTACTGGACCCTGCTCGGGTACTTCAACAGCCTGCGGGTTCTAGGTGCCGCCTACATCCAGTCGATCGACGACGTCCCCGACCGTATCAAGGTCATCGCCACGCGGCTGGGGACCGAGGAGCGAACGATCCGTGACCCGAACGAGCTCACCTCGCGTAAACGATCGAGTGAGATCCCAGAGCAGCTCGAACGTCTACAGACGTCGTACCCGACCGCTGACAGTCCTGATGTCGTGCTCGCAACGAACATGATCTCAGTCGGCGTCGATGTCGACCGCCTCGGACTGATGGCGGTCATGGGACAGCCGCAGACGACATCTGAATACATCCAATCGACGAGTCGCGTTGGACGCCGCTACCCAGGACTCGTCTTCACCCTGTTCAACGCGTCACGATCGCGCGATCTCTCCCACTACGAATCGTTCACCTCCTATCACCGTGCGCTGTACAAGCAGGTGGAAGCGACAGGAGCGACACCATTCGCCCCACGCGCGCTCGACCGTGGCCTCCACGGTCTGTTCGTGATCCTCGCCCGCCACACGACACCCGGCGCTGCGGCCGACAGGTCGGTCCGGGTCCCACCCGGCTCCGAGGTGTTCGAGGGCATCGCGAAGGTCATCGCGGCTCGCGCGGCCGCAGTCGCCGACGCGGACACCGCCGACGCCGTCGAAGAGGCGATCTCGGAGCTGGCCGAAATATGGTCGGACAGCGACGTCACGCAATATGCGAACTGGGGTGCCAGAAGCCGCGTCAGAGCTCTGATGGTCCCTGCCGGGAGTTCACCCGACGATGGAACTGGAACGCAGCTCGCCGAGACGTTCCCGCCCGGCGACACGCCGTGGCCGACGCTCACGTCGCTGAGGAACGTCGACCGAGAGAGCACGATCAAGATCATCAGCGCCAGATCGAAAGCAGGCACGTCGCATGGCGATGACTGACAAGCCGAAGGCCAGGCAGAGCCAGCTGGTCACGACCTATGGGATAGGCTCGCTCTTTCCGTCGGGTGACCAGAGCTTCATGATCGCCGGTCTGGACGACTGGGACGAACGGTGGTGTGCGGAGGTCGAAGAGCCTCGCCTTGCACGTTCACTCCGCGTCCGGACATTCCGAGCACCCGCGACAGGAAAGCGGAGCGGGGATGTTCCGGCGATTCGCTTCCCCACCTACCACTACTGCCCGAACTGCAGGCGGCTCGACCGCTACTGGAAGTTCAACCCGAGGGAGATGCGGTGCGACGACTGCGAGCGAGACTTGACGCCGTCCCGGTTCGTTGCGTGCTGTGAGAGCGGCCATATCGAAGACTTCCCGTATTTCCAGTGGGTGCACCGCGGACAGAGCACCACCAGTGGACAGCACAGCCTCAAACTCACGACGAAGGGGGCGTCGTCCTCACTCGCCGACATCGTGATCTCCTGCTCGTGCGGAGTGCACTCTCATGACCTGGACGGCTCGTTCTCCCCTGGCGCGCTGGCGCAGATTAAGAGTTGCGGAGGAAAGCGCCCGTGGCTGCCCGGTGCGGAAGACGAGACTTGTGAAAGACCGTTGCGGGTGCTCCAGCGCGGTTCATCGAATGTGTGGTTCGCAGAAGTTCGATCGAGCATCTCCATCCCCCCATGGTCGAGTCCCAACGCACAGTTTGTCGCCAGGAACTGGACCATGCTCGAGCACGTGCCGACTACAGCGCTTGCAGATGCGGTCGCGGGCGCGATTCGAACCCAACACACTCCAGGCCTGACGCTCGATGGCATCCTCGCGATCGTGCGCCAGCGCAAGGGACTCGACCCGAGCCATGTCCCTACCGACCAAGAGCTCCGCGCCGAGGAGTACCGAGCGCTCATCGACGGCAACGATCGCGGCGCGCACGACACGTTCCAGTGCACTGCCGTCGATGTCGCGGCCGACCTCGATGGCATCGTCGCGCAGGTGTCGAAGGCAACACGGCTTAGGGAAGTCCGTGCACTCCAAGGCTTCTCCCGAGTGACACCGACACCGACAACGACGACAAGGCCGCAGATCGCTCAACTGAGCCAGAACGTCGGCCATTGGCTGCCAGCCACCGAAGTACTCGGCGAGGGGATCTTCGTTCAGCTCGACCAGGAACTCATCTCGGACTGGGAGAAGTCGGAGCCAGCGAACGCACGGCGGGAAATGCTCGCCAAGTCCCTGAAGCTACGCGCGACAGAGTCAGGATCTCCCGGTTCCGATGCGCCGTCCGCCAGGTTCCTCCTCATCCACTCCTTGGCCCACGCACTCCTCAAGGAGCTCAGCCTCGATGCCGGCTACCCGGTGGGATCTCTGCGCGAACGGATCTACGCAGACCCAGACCAGGCCGGGGTCCTGATCTACACGGCGTCGTCAGACGCGGCCGGAAGCCTCGGCGGGCTCGCTGCTCTCGCCGATGGGCGACGGTTCGCACGTGTCCTCCGCTCAGCGATTAGTCGCGCGAGCTGGTGCTCGAACGATCCCGTCTGCTCTGAATCGGGCCCCTCCGGGACAGACGGCCTGAACCTCGCCTCATGTCACGCCTGCCTGCTCCTACCTGAAACCAGCTGCGAGCATCGCAACATCTTCCTCGACCGCGTTGCGCTCGTCGGAACAATCGATGCTCCGCTAAGTGGCGCTCTCCACAAGGTACTTGGGTGATGCCGTCGGGGATGATGTCGCGCTGGGCTGGAATGCATGCCGCGTATGTCTATATGTGGTCTGCGAGGTGGCGTGCAATAGCCCTCCCCAATGGAATCGGAACGGCGTTGCCGATCTGGCGCGCGATCGCCGTCTTCGATCCGACGAATCGGTGCGAATCAGGGAAGCCCTGCAGGAGTGCGGCCTCGTAGTGCGTGATGGCGCGGTTGGCGGTGGGATGAAGGTAGCGCCCCTTCTCGGGCTTGAAGAACTCTGTACGTATCGTCACCGAGGGCCGGTCGGAGCGAAGCCGGCCCATGACGTCTCCTGAACCTGACGTGTGCTTGCGCCAGCAGGGCGCCTGAAGATGTGTCGGGAGATCGAACCGATTGCCTCCGGCGGGAATCGCAGCGAATCGATCCAAAGACAGCTGCTGGTAGCTGCGGCTCCAGTGGAGCTCCCTTGGCGAGAAGGACCCGGCGAACGTGCAACCGTCTCTGACGTGTGCCCGTTCCGTGAACAGGGAATCCATGTCGGGAATCAGCGGGACACCGACAAAGGTCTCGGCCACCGTCCTATGTGGCTTGAGCGTCCCCCGGCCGCCGGAGGCGTGGGTCGCCTCGGGGAATCCGGGCGATGGGAGGTCGCGGTGGTGGCCGATCAGAACCGCACGTTTGCGAGCCTGGGGTGCGCCGTAGTCCGCGGCGTTCAAAATGCGTGGCTCGAATGCGTAGTCTTCCAGCTTGCCGCCCGGCTGAGTAGCTCTCTGGAAATCCTGAAACTGAGGCGACTTCTCGAAAGCTGCCACATTCTCGACCACGAAGTATTTCGGCTGGACACGAATCAGCGTTTCAGCGTATTGCCGCCACAAAAAGTTCCGTTCGTCTCGGATCTGCTGCTTGCCAAGCGTCGAGAACCCCTGGCACGGCGGCCCGCCCACCACAACGTCAATTTCTTCGGGCATGGCTGCTGTGGCGAGCCAATCCTGGATCATTCCTGTATAGACGATCCCTTCGCCGAACGTCGCCTCGTACGACGCGGCCGCAGCCGGGTCCATCTCGACCGCAGCCACGGTTCGGAACCGCAGGGACGCAGCGTGGAACCCCGCAGTCAGCCCGCCAGCTCCGGCGAACAGGTCGAGGACTCGGATCTCATCGCTGCTCATGATGCTCGATCCTATCCGGCTCAGGGACGGCTTCGAGCAGCCCTTCGGGCGTGGCGCGGCAGCCGGCGCACGCGGATGCCGCACCGTCTCGCTAGAGTTGGGAACTGTGCTGCATGGGGGTCATGTACTGCCCACGCATGAGGGCGGCATGCGGCACGCTGAGTGGAGTGGAATGAAGAAGAAGCTGATCGAGGTAGCGCTGCCCCTCGAAGCGATTAATGCGCAGTCCGCGCGTGAGAAGTCGATCCGGCACGGTCACCCGTCCACACTTCACCTTTGGTGGGCTCGCCGACCGCTCGCGACGGCGCGGGCAGTCCTGTTCGCACAGCTCGTCGACGACCCGAGCGAGCGCGCAGCCGAGTTCCGCCAGGAGGCGGAGCGGAGAGGCGAGCACGACGTCGACGCGTACGTCGAGCGGCGCATCGACGTCGAGCGTGAGAGGCTCTTCGACCTCATCACACGGATGGTCGATTGGGACAATCTCAACGATGAGTCGCTCTTCGACCAGGTGCGCGCGGAGATCATGCGATCGACCGACGGCCGCCCGCCGGCGATTCTTGACCCCTTCGCGGGCGGTGGCACCATTCCGCTCGAGGCCCAGCGACTCGGTCTTGAAGCTCACGCTAGTGACCTGAACCCGGTTGCCGTCCTCATCAACAAGGCTCTCATCGAGATCCCGCCGAAGTTCGCAGGTCGACCGCCAGTCTTCCCCGAGGCCGAGGCCCAGCGTCATTGGTGGCCGAAGGCGACCGGCCTGGCTGAGGACGTGCGTCGCTATGGCGCGTGGATGCGTGATGAGGCCGAACGGCGCATCGGCCACCTTTACCCGAAGGCGACACTCGCCGACGGCACGACGGCGACGGTCATCGCATGGATCTGGGCACGCACAGTAACGTGCCCGAATCCGGCGTGTGGCATTGAGATGCCCCTCGTTCGATCTTGGTGGCTTGGCAAGAAGAAGGGCAAGGAAGCTTACGTCGTGCCGACCGTCGTCCACGGCAGGGTTGAGTATTCGATCGGACATGACCCGAAGCGATCTACGAGCAAGGAAGATGACGGGACGGTGGGCAGGCTCGGCGCAAAATGCGTGTCCTGCGCCGCGGCTGTGCCGCTCAACTATATACGCGAATTCGGCCGCGAACGCGGTCTCGGTAGCCAGCTTATCGCAGTCGTTGCGGAGGGAAATCGGCGGCGCGTCTACTTGAAGCCGACTCCAGATGATAAGCAGGCGGCTTCCGTCGAAGCGCCAGCGAACGTTCCCGGTGGCGATCTCCCTAGAAATCCGCGTGATTTCAAGACTCCTAATTACGGTCTTACGTCGTTCGCATCATTGTTCACGAACCGACAGCTGACGGCACTGACGACATTCAGCGACCTCGTGGGTGAAGCCAGGGAGCGTGTACTCCAGGCCGCCCTCGCTGCTGGCCTCGAAGAAGGTGATCGTCTCGAGGCAGGTGGGACAGGCGCCGCGGCATATGCTGATGCCGTTGCTACCTACCTGGGCTTTGTGGTGAACAAGCACATCGCGCGTAATAACGTGATGTGCACTTGGGAATCAGGGATGGACCGGCTGAGGGGCTCCTTCCAGCGCCAAGCAGTTCCCATGAATTGGGATTATGCGGAAGCGCACCCGCTAGGGTCCGCAGGCGGTGGGTTTTCGGCCGTTCTCGAATCAGAGGCCGAGGTGCTGGACCTACTTCCTGAGACTGCCGTCGCGGGTCATTCTCAGCAAGCCGATGCGGCCTCACGTGATTACTCATCGTTTGTGCTGTCTACTGATCCACCCTATTATGACAATATCGGGTATTCAGACTTGTCGGATTTTTTCTATGTTTGGCTCCGGCGATCGCTGCGGAACGTCCACCCTGAGCTGCTGAGCACGATGCTTGTCCCCAAGGCGGAAGAGCTAGTTGCGAACCCGTATCGTCATGGCGGAAAAGAAAGCGCTAGAGAGTTCTTCGAAGCTGGTTTTGAGGACGTCTTCGAGCACGCTCGTGATTCTGCGGACGCCGAGTATCCAATAACGGTCTACTATGCTTTCAAGCAGTCGGAAACTGACACATCCGGGACCGCGTCTACTGGATGGGAGACGATACTCGGGGGAATGGTGCGAGCAGGATGGACAGTGACCGCTACGTGGCCAGCTCGCTCCGAACTCGGGAGCAGGATGATCGCATCCGAGACGAACGCGCTCGCTTCGTCGATCGTTCTTGCACTTCGACCGCGCACCGAGAACGCCTCGATCGTTGATCGCCGCAGTTTTCTGGCTGAGCTCCGATCGAGTCTTCCCGACGCTCTCCATAATCTCCAGAAAGGCGCAGTTGCGCCCGTCGACATGGCGCAGGCAGCGATCGGCCCGGGGATGGGTGTCTTCTCGAAATACGCCCGTGTAGTGGAACCCTCTGGAGAGGCGATGAGCGTCCGCGCAGCGCTGAGCGCTATTAACGCAATCCTGGACGAAGTGCTCTCGCTACAGCAAGGCGACTTTGACGACGACACTCGGTGGTGCATTGCGTGGTTCGAGGCCCATGGGTTCGACGTATCGCACTACGGCGAGGCCGAGACACTCGCCGGCGCTAAGAACACATCGATCGCAGGCCTTGCGCGCGCGGGTGTGATTTCGAGCGGAGGAGGCAAGGTCAAGCTCTTTGCCCCAGAGGAGCTGCCGGAGAACTATGATCCGCGGACAGATGACCGTATCTCGCTGTGGGAAGTCGTCCTCCACATGGCAAAGGCCCTTGAAACCCATGGACTGGACGCTGCTGGTGGAATCCTCGCAGCTGCAGAGGAACGCGCGCTCGACATGACGTCGGCTCACGAGCTGGCCTACCTATTGTTTTCCATCGCAGAGAAGCGGGGTCTCACGAAGGCTGCCATCGTCTTCAACAATCTCGGCTCCTCGTGGCCGGAGGTGCGTGCGGCCGCAGCCGCTGTGGAGCGGTCACAGGGCTGGGTGGAATCGACGCTGGACTTCGACGGACTGGAGGTCTGATTCGTGGCAATGACGAACATCGATCGCGTCGGAATTGCGCTCGACGTGCTCGCGAAAGAACTCGAGCCCTTCGTTGAACGGGTCCTTCTCCCGCACCTGCCCGAGGGCATCACCGACTGGACCCGGCTGCTCGCGGCCAAGGACGGCCAAGACGGAAAGGAGTACCTCCCCAGCGACCCTCAAGTGCAGCTTCGCGTCATCACCGAACCGCTCGGGACTCTGAAGTACGCCTTCAATGGCGTCCTATCCCGTGCCGAGCAGAACCTGGCGAGCGAGCTTCGCTCCGTACGCGACGCGTGGGCACATCGCAAGCCCTTCAGCGCAGACGATGCCTACCGCGCTCTCGATACAACCGACCGCCTGCTGCGCGCGATCGGAGCTGCGAAATCCGCCGACGCAGTGCGCAAGGCGAAGCTTGACGTGCAGCGATCAGCCTACGCAGAGGAGACACGGCGGGATACGCGCGCGCAGGCTGGCATGCCGGGCCTCGCGTCAAGCGACCTCTTGCCCTGGAACGAGGTTCTTCAGCCGCACGCAGATATCGCGTCCAACGATTTTGCACGGGCAGAGTTCGCAGCGGACCTTCATCAAGTCGCGACCGGTGCAGAGTCGTCCTCGGATTACAACGATCCCATCGAGTTCTTCAACCGCACGTTCCTTACCGAGGGGCTGAAGAACCTTCTCAGCATCGCTGCCAGGCGATTGAGCGGCGACATGAATGCTGCTCCTGTCGTCAATCTGCAAACCGCCTTCGGCGGCGGTAAGACGCACTCGATGCTGGCGGTGTGGCATCTGTTCAGCGGTCGCGCGACGACGGAGTACCCCCAGGGTGTGCAAGATCTTCTGAGCACGATCGGCGTCGACCCTGCCGACGCCACGGCGAGTGTGAAGCGTGTCGCTATCGTGGGGAATGAGCTCTCGCCAGGGCAGGCGTGGGAAAAGCCTGACGGAACAGTGATCCGTACGATCTGGGGGGAGCTCGCGTGGCAACTTGGCGGCGCGGACGGTTACGCGCTCGTCGCTGAATCAGACCGCACGGGGACAAACCCCGGCGCTGCCCTGCGCACGCTTCTCGAGCAACACGCGCCGGCAATCATCCTCATCGACGAGTGGGTGGCCTATGCCCGCGGGCTGTACGGCCAGGACCACTTGGTCGGAGGAAGCTTTGAAACGCAGTTCACCTTCGCCCAGCAGCTCACCGAGGTGGTGAAGGCTGTGCCTGGCGCGCTGCTCCTGGTCTCAATCCCCGCGTCTGACGTCAGGCGTGATGATGATGCCCCCGTGGCCTCCGATCTTGAAGTTGGGGGCGCGCACGGTCGCGCAGCGCTTGAGCGTCTCCAGAACGTGGTGTCCCGCGTGGCGCAGCCGTGGACTCCGGCGTCGAGCACGGAGTCATTCGAGATCGTCCGGCGTCGGCTCTTCCGTGAGCCCGACGCCGCGGCGCGCCGCAAGATCGATGCGACGGCCAAGGCGTTCGTCGACTTCTACCGGAGAAGTTCCGGCGAGCTTCCACTTGAGACCCGAGACCCGGCCTACGAATCGCGCATCCGTGATGCCTATCCGATCCACCCGGAGCTGTTCGACCGCCTGTACGGCGACTGGTCGACTCTCGAAAAGTTCCAAAGGACGCGCGGTGTTCTCCGACTCATGAGCGCCGTGGTGCACGCGCTGCACAGTTCCGGAGACGATTCGCCGTTGATCATGCCCGGCTCCATCCCGCTCGATTCCTCGGCCGTGCGAGACGAGCTCACCGGGTACCTCGACGACGGTGACCGATGGAAGTCGATCATCGAGAGTGACATCGACGGCATTAATGCCACTGCCGTGTTTGTAGATCGCGAAAAGCCGTTGTTCGGGAGTCGTGCTCTGACCCGGCGGATCGCCCGTGCTACCTTCATGGGGTCCGCGGCGACTCTGCGCTCCAGCCATAAGGGCATCGAACGCAAGCGGGTGTTCCTGGGCGTCGCGATGCCAGGAGATACGGTCGGCAACTTCGGCAGTGCGCTTCAAATGCTTGGAGAGCGGGCAAACTATCTGTACGGCGAGGGCGACCGCTACTGGTTCGATCTTCAGATCTCGCTTAACCGCACGATGTCGGAACGCGCACAATCGTTCAGCTCTGCGGACGTCGAGAAGTTCGTCATGGACCGTATTCGTCACCAAGCGAAGTATCCTGCGACCTTTACGGATGTGATCTACGCGCCGGCGGATTCCTCAGACGTGCCGGACGCGGAGAACGTGCGTCTCGTCATTGCCGGGCCACAGCACCTTCACGATGGAAAGAGCTACGGGTCGAAGGCCCACGAGTTCACTCGGAGCGTGGTTTCGACGAGGGGCTCGGCGCCGCGGCTGGGTGTGAACACGATTGTCGTGCTGGCAGCTGATCAGGCCCGTTGGGCCGACCTCGATCAGGTCGCCCGGCACTATCTCGCCTGGGATGCTATCAGCCGCGAACGCAAGGTGCTCGACCTGACACAAGGGCAAATCGAGACAGTGCAGCGGCGCCTGACCTCGCTCAACACAACTGTCGAACAGCGGATCCGTGAAACGTGGATATGGGCCCTCTACCCGCAGCAGCCAGACGGAGGGTCGCCGTGGACCTCGTCGCAGGTCAAAGCCGACGGGGCGGTCGAATCGATCGTGCGGACGGCGGGCGAAAGACTCGAGAAGACCGACACAATCATCACCCGCTACTCGATGCAGTCGATCGCCATCGAGCTGCAGAATCACCTGCGCAGCAAATGGAACGACGGTCGGATCAGCGTCCACGAACTTTGGGAGTACCACGTCAGGTACCCCTACCTGGCGCGCCTCCGCGACAAGAAGGTACTGCTGGATGCCATTGCCAGCGCAATGCACGACGCCGCGTGGCTCCAGATTGGCTTCGCACTGGCGGACGGGTATGACGCGGAATCGGGGGACTTCCTAGGATTACGCCTGCCGTTCGACGACGCCGCCCCAGCGGCCATTCTGGATTCGATGCTCCTGGTGAAGCCGGAGTTGGCGGTTGCCCAGCGCAAACGTGAGCAGGATCGGGCTAGCGGTGAGTCCGGCACCGAAGGCCCCGGTCCGGAACCGCACGGCGGCGGCTCGGGTTTGACTTTGCCCAAGGGAACAGACGGATCCGCGGAGCCGAAGCCAGGGCCAACGACGATCGCCAACGCGCGCTACACCGGCGCCGTCGATGTGAAGCCTACCGGCGACATTCCTGCCCAGCTTCGGCAGATTGCTGAGGAGCTCCTGGTACACCTGCAGGGTGCTGAACCGGACATCTTTGAGGTGCGGATCACGATCGATGCAGACAAGCGGTCTGGCTTTCCAAGCGCGATCGTTCGTACCGTCCGCGAAAACGGCTCGCAGCTCGGGTTCACCAAGAACAAGTTCGAGGAGCTGTGATGGCAGGAGCGGCGCCTCGAGTGACGAGGACACGTGACATACCGCCCGATCCCTCCATCGCCCGCGCAGTTGGCAGGCACCATTCATTCGAGACGGCGGTTGCCGACCTCATCGACAACAGCATCGATGCTGGGGCCCGGAACGTCTGCGTGCGGTTCCTCGAGACCCAGGGTGCCGTTGTCGGGTTGCGACTCATCGACGATGGCGAGGGAATGGACGGAGCGTCGATTGATGACGCGATGACGTTCGCCCGAACCCGCGACTACTCGCCCGGCGATCTCGGTCATTTTGGGCTCGGCCTCAAGGCGGCCTCACTCAGCCAAGCGGACGTGCTCCGCGTCTACTCGCACCGCCTCGGCGCGCCTCCGACGGGTCGGATGATCGCGGCCTCTGAACCGACCCAGGTCGCAGAGCTCGACGACGAGGAGGTGGGTGGACTGCTCGAGGGCATCACTGTCGACTTCGTATTCACGACTGGGACCGTTGTCGAATGGGCGGATCCACGCACTTTCCTGAGCAGTACAGACGTCTCCGACCGGGCCCGCTGGATTGATGGACGAATCAGCGCTGTCATGTCGCATCTCGGTGTTGTCTTCCATCGAAGGATCGCTTCGGGTGCCGTGCGCATCGTCGTGGACGTTTACGACTTGGAGCACCGGGAATCGGGTGTGCCTCGCGTAGTCTCGGCAATCGACCCGTTCGGTTACGACAGGCTGCCGAACGACCCATACCCCGCGGACCTCCGCACTGCGATCGACGGGGGTGAGGTCCTCGGGCGCGCACATGTTTGGCCTGCCGCGCAATCCGGACGACCGGAGTTCAGGCTGGGCGGAAGACCGGGAACCCTCGCGCAGGGCCTGTACTTCTATCGCAAGGACCGCCTGCTCCAGATCGGGGGGTGGAACACGCTTACTGTCAGCCGGCCTGAACTGGAATACGCACGCATTGCCTTGGACGTCACGGCCACCTTAGAGCCGCACATCACCATCAACCCTGAGAAGGCGGGCCTCGAGCTCGATGCTGATCTGCGGCAGGCTCTTCTCGGCGCCACGGTCGGCGAGTCTGGGCTCACCTTCGCAGGATTCCTCACTGCGGCTGCCGGAGCTCGTGCCGAGTCGAGGAAATACACGAAGCGGCCCGTCGAACTCGTCGAACCCGGCCGTGGGTTCGGCGCAGATCTTATTGATGCATTCGGCTCGACTGTTGACCGCGCTGATGCGGATCCTGTCGACATTCGTTGGGCGCTGGAGAAGTCCGAGTCGCCGCTCCGAATTGATCTCGACCGGCGAACGATCTGGCTCAACCAGCAATACCGTGATGTGATCGCGGGGCCCGGCAGCATGGACGCCGACGACGCCCCGTTCGTGAAGACACTGCTGATGATCTTGTATTCAAGGTATTTCGAAGGATCTCACCTTGGGTCGCGCGAGAAAGCGGAATTGGCGGCGTGGGAAGAGCTTCTCACCGCCGCACTTCGTGAGGAGCTCGCCTTGCAGGCCCGGGAGCTGGGGAAACCGGATGAGTGATCGCGACCTAACTCCAGAGACCGTTGAGGACTACTTCAGTGCCGGGGTCGAAGCAGCGTTCACGCTGAGCGACTCAGTTGGGGCCGTTCTCGAGATAGACCCGCCTCGCCAGGAACTTCGACTGATCAGCCCCGCGCTCGGGGCGGAGCCGGACGTCGCATCCTACGAGCGGATCACGGTCGAAAGAACCAGTCTCCTCGGGAAGCAGGGGGACTGGTTCCGACTGACTGTCGACGCCACGCGCATGCACTACGAGGGCTACGTCCTGATCGTCTCCATCGTGGACCAGCTTGAAAGCGGCGCGTCGTTCCGGCATGCGGTCTCAGAGTCGCTGTCTGGCCTGAAGAGTCTCCTCAGCAGCCGCCGCCGGATGACCGACGAGAAAGAGGCTGGGCTGATCGGTGAGTTACTCGTGCTGGGGCAGATCGTCGATTCCGCGGGAGAAGACCTTGCGATGCAGGCTTGGCTCGGCCCCCTAGCGGAGGAACACGACTTCGGATTCGAAGAATTCGACGCAGAAGTCAAGACCACGCGATCAGAATCGCGGGTGCATGTGATCGGATCCGAATCGCAACTGCAGCCCGCTACAGGCCGGACGCTGTATTTGACCTCGATACAGATAACGCTAGCTGGTGCTTCCCAAGATGGGTTCACCCTCTCAGACCTCGTTGCGCAAACCCGAAAGAAGTTGGACCGGACCCGTAGGACCTTCGACGCAGCCATTCAGGGACTCGGATGGTCCGATAACGACGCCGACCTCTATCGGACGCGTTTCCAGATGCGGTCTGTGCCGCGCGCCTACCTGGTCGATGAGCAGTTTCCTGCCATCACTGGGCCACGGCTCGATCACGTCATCCCGCAGCGCACCCTTGTCAGTGCTGTCTCGTATCGTGTCGACGTCAGCCACCTTAACTATGTGGCGCCACCCGCGCCCCTCGACGACTTCTGTGAGGAGCCTTCATGAGTGAACTCGAGACCGCGATCCGATCGGTATTCGACGGCATGCGCGAAGCCGGGCCGAAGAAGCTTGTCTCGAAGGTGAATGCTTGGCTCGAAGACGTTGCATTGTCGGCGACCGAGAGTGAAATCGTTGACGTGATCATTTCGGGGGACGGCAACGCAGCCGCACGGAAAGCCGCGCACATGTGTCTTGCCCGGTGGGACTCACAAGCCGATGCTCCATGGGCGGCCGAGACTGAACGTCAAAGCCCCGAGCGCCGCGCGCTGATCTTCGAGAGGCTTGGGCTCGCCGCAGCATCGAGGGAGACGCTGGACGCGGCATTTCCGACGGTCACCCAGCGCGACATCGTGATTTCCAGTCCGGGCCCCTGGGATCCTTGGTACACCGCGGAGAGGAAGGCAAATCACGACTTCTACTGGAAGGCCTATAGTGGTGTGCTCGAGCGGAATGGCTGGGACCCTGATGTCATCGCGAACCTCGATGAGTCGACCTCAGACATCGTCAGTCGCCTAGCTGACCCCGCAGGCGCGACGTCATACCAGTCGAAGGGCCTGGTCGTGGGACACGTCCAGAGCGGTAAGACAGCGAACTTCACTGGGATCATTGCGAAAGCAGTGGATACTGGTTACCGGCTGGTCATAGTGCTCACCGGCACGATTGAATTGTTGCGCGGACAGACCCAGAGACGACTCGACCGCGAACTAGTCGGCGAGGAGAACATTCTCGGTGGTCGTGATCCAAAGGATCCCGACGCCGTACGGGGAGTCGATTACATCGGCGATCAAGATTCGGACTGGTTAGAAGGAAAGTTCCTCCGGCACGGCATTGATATTAACTCTCAGACCGATATCCCTGCTATTAAGCGTCTTACAACTGCCTCCGGCGACTATAAGGCCCTCAAGGCCGGGCTTGATACGCTCGACTTCCGCCGGGCCGGCGAACTTAAAGACCCTCTCAAGCCCATGTACGATCCGGTGAATCTCTTCAGCACTGACGTCAGGCTCGCTGTCGTCAAGAAGAACAAGACGGTCCTTGAGAAGCTCCTCCGCGATCTTCACGACGTCCATGCGTCGTTAAAGGAGATTCCGGTACTGGTGATCGATGACGAAGCTGATCAGGCCTCCGTCAATACGACCAATCCAGGCCGCGCGAAATCGAAGGAGGAAAAGGAGCGCACTGCGATCAACAAGCTCATTTCACAGATCTTGTCTGAGATGCCGAGGGCGCAGTATGTCGGCTACACGGCGACGCCCTTCGCAAATGTTTTCGTCTCGCCCGATGATGCTGTTGACATCTTCCCAAGCGATTTCATCGTGGGCCTTGAGCCCTCTGGCGAGTACATGGGGGGCAAGCAGTTTCACGATCTGGACCCGCTGCCGGACGATGAACCGATAACCGCGTCCAATTCGAATGAGAAGGCGTTCGTCCGGAACCTGTATGCAGCCGACAATGAAACCGAGCGAGCCGAGATTCGCGAGGCTCTTGACGCGTTTGTCCTGAGCGGGGCAATCAAGCTCTGGCGCGCCGCACATGATCAGAGCCTGTCTTTCCGTCACCACACAATGCTGGCCCACCAATCGGTGAAGCAGACGGAGCACAAAGAGCTCGCCGAGCTCATTGAGGACGTCTGGAAGACCGCACAATACAGCCAGATCGCCGGGCTCTCGCGGCTTCGGAGACTTTTCGAAGACGACTTCAGGGTTGTGCACAACGCCCGCGGCGATTGGGGCGCAGCGCTGCCCGACGACTTCGACGAGCTGAAGGCATACGTTGGTGATGCGCTCGACTTGATCACAGCTGCTGGCAACCCGGTCGTCATCGTGAACGGCTCCAAAGAGAGCGATTACAAGGCCGCAGACTTCACGACCGGACGATATTGGCGAGTGATGGTCGGCGGCGCGAAGCTCAGCCGCGGATTTACCGTGGAGGGGCTTACTGTCTCTTACTACCGCCGACGTGCGAACGCGGCGGACACCCTCATGCAGATGGGCCGCTGGTTTGGCTATCGGCGCGGCTATCGCGACCTCGTGAGGCTCTATATCGCGCGTGACATTGTCGACGCGCGCGGGAAGACCTATGACCTCTATGACGCGTTCACCTCGATCGTCCAGGACGAGGAGTCCTTCCGGGCCCAACTCCGTCGCTTCGCCCGACTCGGAGATGACGGCCATCCGGAAGTGCGTCCTATTGACGTGCCGCCCCTCGTCTTCCAACAGCTGCCCTGGCTTAAGCCCACGGGCGCAAACAAGATGTACAACGCGGTGCTTGACTTCGAGGGCGATGGGGGAGACCTCAAGGACTTCCCCCGGCAGGCGGACCGCGGCGACGGCTCGGCAAATGAGACTCATTTTGCTGCCATCCGCGGCTGGCTCGCTGATCTGGGCGAGCCCATGGAGTTCGAGTATGCGGACGATAAGTCGGCCTCAGGGCCAGCAGTCAAGACCTTCGAAGCTCGGATTGTCATCGTCGATGCAGAGTCCATGTACAGCGCTTTGCAGCAGTTCAGTTGGACCGAGAACTACTCATTCAAGCCCACGTTGCGCTTCATGCGGCAGGCAATTGACGAGGGCATGCTGACAGATTGGGCCGTGATGGTCCCGGAGCTGAAAGGGGTGCAAAGTCGGAACGTTGATGGTGCGTCGATTCAGATCCTCAGCCGCAGCAGACGAGATGATCGCGCGGGCTTCTCCGGAAGCTCCTTCCGCCAGCGTCCGGCAGTTGAGCGCATCGCTGGGAAAGAGGAGGCGCCCGGTGGCCCCCAGGCAGCAGAACTGAGCACCCCTACACGGGGAGCTATGCTGCTGACCTTCGCCGCCGACCCGGCTTCTGGGAAGGATCGCAATCCGGACCTGCTCGAAGATCCGATAGTGACGAAGGACGTGGCGACGCTATTTTCACTCGCTATGCCTTACAAGTCCGCGCCACGAGGTCGAATCGGCTTCCGCGTGCTCGATACTTCGAAGAAGGACCAAGCCATCATCGACGCGACATGACGCGGCCACGGTCACAGGCGGTCGATCCAGGTGTCTTCTTCGCGGGTGTCCCACGCCGAGCCGGTTACCGGAGCTGCGTAGTTCCGCCGCTCCTCGATGCGGCGAAGGATCGGGCGTACATCCTTCGCATGCAGGTCGCGGATGGTGGCAACTGATCTGATGGTCACGGACTCGACGATCGCCTTGCGGTCGTCCATACCGTCGATGCCAGCTGCGGCGAAGGCATCGCGGAGCAGCTGAACCTGCTGATCAGAGATCTTTCGCTCAGTCGGCGCTGCGGGCGGCTGCTCGGTGGAGACATTAAAGAGTCCGTCTTGATCAGTCATTCGTTTTGTCCTTCGGTGGGCTGACTCCGGCTGACGTCGGTCGGCAGTCGGCTGCGCGTGAGTTTCGGACGGCCAATGGCGTTGGTGCCAGCCGATCGATTGAGGCGGGTGCCCTCTTGGATGGCGTCCCGCGAGGCACTCCGCGCCACAGCATCGGCCCATGCTGCCTGTCGCACAGCCGCGATTTCGCGACGCGTGCGCTCCGCTGCTGCCTCCCGTCCCACCTGTTCTTTGGTGGGCTGGGCGGTAAGGCCTAGAACCTGCCACAGCCTCATCGGACCTGCCACCGATATTGCTTGGCATCGTTCAAAAAGGCGATGGTCGGGCCTGTAAGTCTCTTGAGCTCGAAAAGCCGTAACAGTTCACGGTCCAGTTCGGCGTGGTCGATCCCTGACGACATGAGCTGCTCGAAAGCGACGACGATCTCCGATTTCGGCACATCATAGATGGTGCGGGGCCCGAGCTCACGCAGGACTACTGGTTCCTGACCGGGGACGTAGAGGGTGGCCTGAGTGAGGTTGATGAGGCCGTCGTTGAGGCGGCCGATTCGACCGTCACGGAGGGCGGCGTTGGCCGCCTTGTTGTACAGGCGAGCCAGTGCCTTGCCTACGCGGGATCCACCAGTAGCCTGCTGGTACCGCAGGTAAGCCTCCCTCGCGATCATCGGTCCTTCCACTCGGACGATCTCGACGAGGCCGGCTTCCACCTCGTGCAAGCTATTCGGCGTCGCCTGCGCAAGCGGGCGGCCGCTCCATTGGACATACGGCTGGAGCTTGATCACGCCCGCTGGCAGAAGGGATGGCTGGTCGCTGATCTCCTCGCCAGCCAGATCGGGCTCGTCAGCAGATTCGGGCTGAAAGGTGTCTGCGAGCTCGTCTTCGAGTTGCTCAAACAGGTCCGAGAAATCGCCGAAGTCGTTTTGGGGCTGTGCTTCAGCCAGATCCGGACCCTCGGCAATGGCCGCGGGTTGCTGTGGAACGTCGATGTCCCGGCCAGGCGCGCCCCCGTCGTGCATCGCTCCTTCGGGCGCAGTCACGACCGGCTCCGGCGTCCCCGACACCTCCCTCACCATGGTTCGTGCGGGGGCATCGCGCCACTCGTCCCCGGTCGGGATGCCCAGCTCCGCCAGGTGCGCCCACACCGCGGCCATGGCGGACTCGGGGTCGCGGTAGTACGCGGAGCCGCGGATGCGCTCGAAGGTCCAGCCAGCCCGCTCGAGCACCTCCTGCCGCGTCCGGTCTTGGTGCCACACGTCCGGACCGTGCCAGCGGTCGCCGTCGCACTCGATCGCGAGGCGCCGCTCGGGCCCGGAGACCACGATGTCCAGACGGTACTGGCCTACCTTCTTCTGCACCTCAACCCCGGTGAAGCCGCGGTTCACGAGGTCCGTGACTACCCGCCGCTCGAACTCTGACTCGCACGCCGCGAGCAGCTCGTCCTGCTCCGCGCGGTGCGCGATGTAGCCCGAGCAGTGCTGGATGAGGCCGGCGCGGAAGTCGCCCTGCGGCAGCATGCCCGGGTCCACGGACGTCACGACCCACATCTGGTTCCGTGCACGGGACGCCGCGACGTTGATGCGCCGCCGCTCGGACTCCTTGGTCATCGCGCCGAACCGCGTGGTGGGCGCTAGCGGATCGACGGCGACCACGGTCGTCACGATGATGACGTCCCGCTCATCGCCCTGGAACGCCGGTGCTTCGCCGCACCGGATCGCCCGGGCCTCGAACTCCTCCGGCCCGAGCTCCTCGTAGAGCCGGTCCCAGATGAGCTTCGACTGGCTCGATCCGAGCAGCGACACGACCCCGAACGTCATCCCGTCATAGGCCGGGTCCGCAACGAGCTCATTGACCAGCGCCACGACCTGCTCGGCCTCGGGCTTGTTGACGTCGCCCTGGCGGTAGCCGTCCTTGACCCGTACGACGCCGAGCGGTGCCCAGCCGGGCGAGGGCGCCTGGTCGCGCAGCGGAACGATTCGGCCGTTGTACGAGAGGTCGCTCGAGAACGCGATGATTTCGGGCAGGCAGCGGAAGTGCTCCGAGAGCATCACCGGCGAGGAGAACTTCTGCGCCGCGAGGTCGTAGAGACTGTTGTCCGGGTCGAAGAGCGACTTGTACCCGTGGACGGACGTCAGATGGTCGTCGAGGATGTCGAAGACCTTCTGCCGGTCCAGGCCCACGTGCTCTGGGCTGGTCTGCTTGTCGTCGCCGACGACGATTGCCCGCTTCGCGAGCGCGAGCAGCGGCAGGGCCTCGAAGCCGATCTGTGAGGCCTCGTCAATGATCAGGACGTCGAAGGTCGGGACCGCGTCCGGCTGGAAGCTCATTAGCGCGCGTGAGGTCGTCATGACCCAGACGGGCACGGCGTCCTTCGACTCGTTGAGCGCCTCCCGCATAATCTGCGTCCAGCGCGCGGCGTACTTGCCGCCGGTCTTGCCGTACTTCTTCACGGCTTGCACGTAGGACTGGAGCGCCTGGTGCTGCTTGGGCCCGAGGTTGCCCTTGAGCCGGCGCCACGCGAGCTCCTCGACGAGGCGCGAGACCGTTCGGCGGCGGTTGCGGCCGAGCTCGTCGACGCGCGCCTGCAGCTCGGCGGGAGTCGGGAGGTTCGCGACCCCGGAGATCCAGCAGTCGAGCTGGCGCCACTGCCAGCCGGCCTCGATGAGATCCGGTGCGGGCGCCGAGGCCGGGTCCTGTTCGAGCGCTTTGGCCCAGCTCGGTGCGACGGCGGCAAGGCGGGTGCCGAGCTCGCGCAGGCGGCGAGCGGGTTCGAGGAGCGCGACCAGACGTGCGGCCTCGTCCCGCAGGCGTGCCCACGCGTCCCGGTCGGAGGTCTGGAGCGCGTCGAGGAACTGGAGCCACAGTGGCGACGCATCCAGCGTCGCTGTGCCCGCCTTGAGGGTGGACTCGAGGGCAGCCAGCTCGGCCCGGGCGTCCTTGGCCTCAAAGTGCCGGAGGGCCTTCTGGAGGTCCCCGGCCAGTGCCGAAGCCTCGGCTGAGGTGCCCAGCCGGTCGTAGCGGACGCCCAGCTCGTAGAGTTCGGTCGCGACCTCGTGCCGCTTCCCGGGGAGCGACATCAGCACCCGGAGCGTGTCGATCTCGTCCGCGATGTCATTCTCGGGACGCACCGAAAGGATGCGGGCGACGCCGGCGCGAGGCTGGTTCGTGTAGACGCGGACCAGCTGGGCTCGCGCCAGCTCGAGCGAGACTGCGTCTGCGGCCAGCGCGGCGTCAACCGCCGAGCGGGCCGGCTGCCCGTTCACGGTGTAGGCGGCGAGTGCCTTCTTCAGCCGCCCGTCGAACATGCCCAGCTTTCCGGAGACGCCGAGCTTGTCCCTGGCCTGCTGGACGACGGCGAGGGAGTCAGGGGTGGCAGGCTCGGTGAACTCGACGGTGTGCGCCATGAGGGAGGTGCGGTGGGCCATCGCCTGCTCGCGCAGTGAGACGAGCGTTGAGGTGTATTGCTCGAGCTCCTTGACGAGGAGTGCGTCGTCGAGCCGCGCCACCAGCTCCTTGAAGGAGGACGATTCGAGGCCCGCGAGCACGTCGGCGAAGGCCGCGACGGACTCGCGCGCCTTCACGATCCGGCTCCTGTCCGACTCCGAGAAGCGCTGCCAGTCCGCGAAGGCGTGCCGGACGCCGTCGGCAGCGGTATCGCCGTCCGCTGCCACTTCCCACAGGTGGCCGACCTCCACCAACGTAGGCAGGTCACCCGGGTTCGGCACTGCGGCGAGGGCGGCGAGCGCGTCTGTGGCCTCAACCGATCCGAGGAGCCGCAGGTACTCTGCGTACTCGGCTTTCGTCAGGGGGATCCCGGCGGAAAGGTCGAGTGTGTCGGGGACGAAGCCCAGCGTGGACTGATTGGCCCGGACCCAGACGGCCGCCGCCTGAGGGGTGGGATCCGCCCCCGCCAGCCACTCGCCGTCGGCCGTCTCCACCTCGGCCTGCCGGGCGCGGAGCATGTCGGTGGTCGCCTGGGCGAGCCCGCGGTCCGTCTCGTCGAGCTCGCGGCGGTAGCGCTCGATGGCCGCGTCGGCGGCGGCCTCGTCGAGCCGCCCGACGCGCTCCTGGATAGTGGAGACGGCCCGCTCGAGCGCCTTGCGGCTCTCCGTGTCCGCGCCCAGGACGGACACGGTGAGGTCGCGGATCCCCTCCGGGATCTTGTCCGAGAGGACCTTGAGCGCCTGTTCCTTCTCGGACACGACGAGCACCCGCTGGCCGTAGGCGACGTAGTGGCTCACCAGATTGGCGATCGTGTGGGACTTGCCGGTCCCGGGAGGGCCCTGGACGGTGACGCCGGGCATCTTCTGGGCGAGCTCGAGGATGCGGCGCTGCTCGTCGTTCGCGGGAAGCGGGAGGAGCGGAGGCTGCGCCGGCGCGCTGGAGGAGGCAGCGTCGTCGTGCGCGGCGCCTGGGTGCTCCGCCGGCGAGGCGACCACGTCCGCGAGCGGGGCCGGAATGGTGCCGCCGTCGAGGTAGATCTCGCGCATCCGGCGCAGGAAGCCCTGGGAGTCGGGAACACGGCGGCGCAGGTACAGGGTCCAGGTGTCCGCGGTGACGAGATTTTCGCCCGCCGTCTTGGGGAGGGTGCTGGCGACGGTGCCGTTGTCGTCGAGTGCGCGGGTGAGGCTCTTGAGGACGTCGCCCCGCTCTATAGCGTTCCACGGATCCAGCTCGAGCTCCGTGACTGCGGTTCGGGTGCTGTTGAGCGACGCCCTGTCGTGGAGGTCCAGGCCGAAGGTGTAGTGGACCTCGA
The DNA here is from genome assembly GCF_039531875.1 of Sinomonas flava. Taxonomy (NCBI): domain Bacteria; kingdom Bacillati; phylum Actinomycetota; class Actinomycetes; order Micrococcales; family Micrococcaceae; genus Sinomonas; species Sinomonas flava. Next base: position 194,355 of record NZ_BAAAQW010000005.1, read on the forward strand.
CTTCAGCATCTCCGGCCGGACAGATCGAGATCTCCTGGGACTTCGGGTTGAGGTCCACCTCGACCGGTACGGTCAGGAGCGGGTGGTCCACGCTGTACCCGTCGACGTCCCAGCGTGCACGGCCAAAGCCCCACACCAGCTCGACGGACTCCCGCTCGAGGACCAGCCGTTCGCGCTGCTCGAAGAGCTCGCGGTGGAGGTTCTTGACGGTGCTCGCTGCGTGATGCCGCTGCGACCACGGTTCCCAGTTTTCGTTGATCCACGATTCCGCCGCGGTGGCGAGCGCCTCGTGGGCCGCCAGCTCGTCGGCGTAGGCGGCCTCGGCCTGCTCAGCGTCCGTTTCGGAGAGGTTGCGGGCTGGCGGCGCCGGCGGTTCGGCGGTGAACGTGGGACGCCGGGTGGGCGAGAGGGTGGTGCCGTCGTCGAGCACGCCCTCCAGCTTCGAGGGGATCGGTGGCGCCGGCGGGAGGTCGATGAAGTCGACTGCGAGCCATTTCTCCTCCGAGGCGGCGAGCCGGACGGCAGGATGGTTCGGGAGGGAGGACTCGTCGAGACGGAACAGCCTGTAGTCCGCGATGTTCCGGACGGGCTTGTTGCGCTGGGCGTCGTACTCGGCCAGGAAGTCGATCAGGCGGAGAACCTGATCGCGGTCTTGCGTGCTGTGCGCGGTCAGGTCCGACGTCACGGTGTCCCCCTTGGTGGTGCCGGCCCGGTGCTGCGTCGGGCGCCAGGGACATTCTACGGAGCGTGGGGAGGTGCGTGCGCCACTATCACGGCCCATCGGATCGTTCCAACTTCGACAATTCGTCATCCACGACTTACGTTTCGACTTGGGAACAGTGGGAGATGGGGGTAACTGTGGGAATCGGCGACTGGCTTCGCGGCGGACGGCAGAGACTGACAAGAAAGACGGTGCCAGCTGTCTATGACGTCGAGATTGAAGCGGGCTTGGTCCCCGATGTCCCCACTTCTATGAGGATCGATCGGAAGATTGAGATCGATTCGTGGGACGTCTTCTGGGCTAGGCGCAGCCGGAAGGGCTTCTCGGTCCCTGACGATGGCTTCCGTGCGGCATTGGAGGAAGACTTCAGACGTTACGCTGGGTGGCTCGACCGCGTCTTTGCACTCCTGCCGCCGGCGCATTCATTCGCGGGTGAGAAATTGTCTGCAGATCAACGCCTTTGGTCTGAGTTGGTATCGAGGCCCCTCGTAAACGGTGTGCTTGACAAAGTACTGGCGCGTGTCTTGGGTGAGTCGTTCTGGCCCGCAGTCCCCGAGGAATACCAGCCCAGGGTGCGCGAATCTTTCAACCGTCTGAGCGACGAGCGGCCGACGGCCCCGTCTCGCGAGATGTCTGTCGATGAGGCGACGGCTGTCGATATTGGGAATGACAAGGCCCGCCGCGCAGAATACGCGCGGTTGACCACATGGAACTCGTTCTGGTCGATGCGTCAGGCTCCTGAGCCGGAACCCTTGGCAAAGCGGGTCTTCGAGCAGTGCGTAGATGATCAGGCACGATGGCTTGAGATGCTGCTCGAGTCCGTCCCTCCGGCTCTGCGGCGACCGCGGCCAGAACCTGTCGTCGCGATACTCAGAAGCAAGCTCCTGGAGAGTCGAGCGGACGAGGCGTCCGTAATTGCTGCACGCGCCCATGTCATCTCAACGTACTTCTGGCCTTGTTTCGGGTCGCAGCATGCAGATATGGCGCAAGCCATCATTGCTCGGTTTGAGGCACAGCGGCCTGCTGTGTCACTCGAGACCCGTGAACAGGATGCCATCCCTCCTGAGGCTATGCTGAGCGCTCAGGGCGGAACACATCAAACGCACTCGAATCACGGGGGACGGGATAAAGAATCGGTAGATGAGGGCTCCGCCACGCGTGGTGTCCTGAGCTCTTCAAATCGCCTCTGCGATTGCCCGGGCTGTTGGGCGCGTCGGGCGAGCAGGGGAGCCGTTCCACCCATCGAAATCGAACTCAAGCGAGTCTTTGCGCGACTATTCGTCGAGAAGCAGCTTCGCGACGCTCTGTATGACGACGTGCCACGGAAATACGTAGACGTTCTCCGGACTCGCAGGCTGACTTCGCTGTCGTTCACCGTTGATAGCGACGAAGCTACGTGCTGGATGTCGAGGGAGGCGTCCCTCCGCGCAATCGTCGGAGATCTCTTCGATGCTCAATCCCCGCGTCCTGAGAAGGATTATGTCGAAGCCCTGTCGGCCTACATTGTGACAGTAGAGGATCGGGTGTCGGCTCTTCCGGAGTGGTCCCAGGCCGCCGTGCCGTCTCGAGGCGGCGGCCACACCGGACCTTAGTGCGTGTTCACGCCCCACGGCCTCCGTTGTGCTTGGCGCGCCGAGAAATGTCGGTGACAGCGGATACATTGACTCCAGCACCGATGACATGGCACTGGACAACTGGGGGATGACCGATGAGCATCGTCGACGAAGCCGCACGCTCGCTTGAGGATCCGCGCGAGAAGGCGGCAGAGCAGGACTACTTCGACGTGTCGGTCGAGGCGCGGCAGCGGGCCTGCGACTACTGGGACCATGGCCCGGTCTCGGGCTCGACCCCTGCGGAGCGGGAAGCCTTTCTGAAGCAGAGAAGGCGGCATGAGTGTCCCGAGCCGGGTGAGGCCGTGGCGCACGGCCGCATCGACGCTGAGGACGGCACCAAGCTTTATATCGGCAGGCGCTACATCAAGGACGAGGACGGCGCCCCGCTCGTCATCAGCTGGAAGACCAAGGCCGCCGTCCCGTTCTACCAAGCGACCCCAGTGGATCCGCAGGGCCTGGCCCGCAAGCGCACCTTCGAGTCGCTGAACAACCACGTCATCCACTACACCGACACCTGGTTCGTCGAGAAGCCGAACGCCGAGGCTCCAGATGCTCACGTGGACGAGCCGACATCGTCGCCGGAGTACTCTGACGTGTTGCTCGAGGCCCTCGAGGCCAACCGCAGTGGCGAGATGAAGGACATTGTCCTTACCATCATGGCCGCACAGGATCGGATCATCCGTGCGGACAAGGACCAGCTCCTCGTCGTGCAGGGTGGCCCCGGCACCGGCAAGACAGCGGTCGCCCTCCACCGCGTCTCCTGGCTCCTGTACAACTTCCAAGACACGATCAATCCCGAGGACGTCCTCGTCGTCGGCCCCAACCCGACCTTCACCAAGTACATACGGAAGGTCCTCCCGGATCTGGGCGACAAGGACGTCGTCCAGCGCTCGCTGCACGACTTCATGGGCAGCCGTGTTGTGGTGACCGCGACGGAATCGCCCGAGATCGCCGCCATCAAGGGCTCCGCCCGGATGGCGGACGTCATCTCCGCCGCACTGTATGGCCAGCTCACCGTGCCCACCGAGCCGATTGTGCTCAAGCGGCAGGGCAGCGGCGCCCCCGTGACAATCAGTGCCGGTGACGCGGCTGACGCCGTGCGCGGCCTGCGGGCCCAGAAGTACGACGTCGGGCGGCGACGCCTGCGGGCGCGCCTCGCCGAGCTCGGGGCTCGCCAGCTGGGGTGGCGGGGGATCGCGAGCTTCGAGGACCTCTTCGACGCCAAGAGCCTCGAAGGCGCTCTCAACGCGCTGTGGCCGGAGGTCAACGCCGTCGACTTCATCCGAGGGCTCCTGGGATCGGTCGATGCGCTCCTGCGGGCGGGTGTCGGAATTCTCGGTAAGGAGGAATCCGCGCTCCTGTACCGACCGGTGGACGGAAACGCTGCCCTGCAGCCCTGGACCTTGGACGACCTCGCTCTGATTGATGAGGCGCAGTCCATCCTCACCTCGGTCGAGACGCGCTATGCCCACATCGTCGTGGACGAGGCCCAGGACCTGTCAGAGATGCAGCTGCGCGCGGTTCGTCGTCGCTCCAAGACTGGTTCGATGACCGTGGTGGGCGACATCGCCCAGTCCACGGGAGCACACGCCCGAGACTCCTGGGTGACGGTTCTGGCACACCTGCGCTCCGACCTGCCGAGCCAGATCGCCGAACTCGAGCACGGGTACCGCGTGCCCTCCGAGGTCTTCGACGTCGCCCGGCCCGTGCTGGCGCTCGCAGCGCCCAACGTGACCCCGCCGGACATCGTGAGGACTGTCGGTAGCGAACCGTCATGGATCCGCTCCGAACCGGCGGCGTTTGTCGAGGACGTTCTGGCCGCTGCCCGGGGCCACGCGAGCCTCGGCCGCTTCGTGGGCATCATCGCCGATCAGAAGCATTGGCCGGCATTGGCCGAGCGCTTCAGGGCAGATGGAATGACCTGGAGCCAATCGGACAAGGGTCAGCTCGGCAGCACCTACAACCTCGTGTCGCCCCACGACGCCAAGGGCCTCGAGTTCGATGCCGTAGTACTCGCAGACCCGGCGACACTCGTCGCGGAGCCGCACGGCCACCGTCTGCTCTACATCGCCCTGACACGCACGACGAAGTACCTCGACGTCGTCTTCCCGCGGGGAACGCTGCCCGAGGTTCTCCGACCGTTCACTGGGGACGCCCCCGAGGCGCCGGAGGTCGAGACGGCATTCGGAGGCCTCGACGCCGACGAGGAGCTCGCCAAGCTCGGTCCCGTCGAGCGTACGATCGCCGAGCAGACCGCTGCGGTGTTTGCTGATCAGATCCGCGGGACGGTTCAAGACAAGCTCCATGCCGCCGTCGTCGCGAAGATCATGAAGGAGCTGCTCGGATGACGGTGAACCAGGTTGCGCTTGCCTTCCATGGGATCCCGGAGGCGACGGCACTGGACCACCTTGAGAAGTACTTCGGACTGGGCCCCCACAAGGGGCGAGAGTTCGAGGGTGCGCACTTCGAACTGTTCTCCCCGTCTCCTGCCGACGAGATCACTGCGAATGACCTTGTAGCCGTCTCCCTGCTGTCCGTTCACGTGCCGGCCAAGGCGGCCCTTGGCCTTCTCGATTCGAAGAGTCATGAGATCTCGGACCTTCTCGTGCAGATCCCTGGGGACTTGAAGCTTGAGGATCTCCGAATCGAGCGCCATGAAGGGTACTTCGGCGAAGGTAGCCCGATACGCGACCTATGGAGGCTCATGCGATCGAAGCACGCTACGTGGGGGATAGGGCCGACCACCGCGAGCAAGCTGCTGGCGCGCAAGCGGCCCGCGCTGGTCCCGATTTACGACAGCGTGGTGGCCCGAGCGACCGGGTTCTCGCACGATGGGGGGACCTGGCTGGCTTGGCATGAGGCCCTCGCTTGCGCGCACTCCATCGTGCCGGCGCTCGAGTCGCTGCGGTCCCAGAGCGGGCTCGGCCACATCTCCTTGCTGCGGATCCTCGACGTTGTCCTCTGGATGGAAGGTCGTCACGGGAGACGCCCAGTGGAGACGGTTGGGGAAAGCGAGGATTGACATGGCGGTGGGAGACGCCCAAGCGGCCTTTTGGCAGGCGGCCGCGCGCGACGGCGTCGTGCTCGAGAAGGCGAAGGTGCCGTGGATTAACCAACGCGGGCACTATGGCCTGCCGCCCACCGCAGGGGCTGCGGTTGAGTCGCTGGACAGGATCTTCCATGCACTCGGCGGGTTGGCACCAGAGCAGCAGGCCGAACGCGTGACCGCTCTCCCCGGGGACTTCTTCCACGCTGAATCGGGAACCTTCATCGAGACCGACGAGCTGCAGCATTTCACCTCGTTCAGGCTCACCACCTTGGACCTTTACCCCGACCATGCCGCCCTCGGCTATGACTGGAACCACTATCGAGCGCTGTGCCACGAGCTGGCCCCGAAAGCCGACAGATACAGGGCGGCAAAGCCAGCGGCAGGGTTTGGGCCGGGTGGGAGACAACGTCAGCGCGCGTACAACGACGCCCTGCGCGACTTGGCGACACCGGCTACGGGACATCCTCCGTTGATAAGGATTCCCCTTGTCGACGCGGATGGTGAAGGAGCCTATCGCCGCCACCGGCGCGAAATCCTCTCGGCGTTGTTCGACTGAAGCGCCGCATTTCAGCGTGTTGTTGTGTCCACGGTACGAACCGGGCGCAAGGAATGTCGGTGGCGTCTGATATCTAGAAGACATGGGGGAATCGGGCGCTCCATTACAGCCCGGATAAGTATGGGGGAGTGCCTTATGGGGCTCACACTGCGCAAGGGCGACGCCCTGACGCTCACCAAGAAGGACGGGTCCAGCCTCACTCGGATCCACATGGGACTCGGCTGGGATGCGGCCGAGCAGAAGCGGGGATTCCTCGCCTCGCTGCTGTCCGGCGGAAAGCCCCAGGAGATCGATCTGGATGCATCTGCAATCCTCTACACGTCCGACCGGAGGGTTCAGGACATCGTCTACTACGGGCAGCTGAAGAGCCGCGACTTTTCAATCACGCATACCGGGGACAACCTGACCGGCGAAGGCGACGGCGACGATGAAGTGCTGTTGGTCGACCTGAACCGGGTGGATGACTCCGTCAAGCACATTGTCTTCGTCATCACGAGCTACAGCCGGCAGACGTTCGACCAGATCGAGAATGCGTTCTGCCGAGTCGTCGACGATGCGCTGCCGTCCAAGCCCGAGGTCGCACGCTTTGACCTGACAGAGCAAGGCCGATTCACCGCCATGATCATGGCTTCGCTCTCCCGAAACGGGCAAGGCTGGAAGTTCACGGCCATCGGCAAACCCGCCAACGGCAAGGTGGCACACGATATCGCCGCCGAAGCCGCCACAGTTCTCTGACATTTCACACGGAAGGACATCATGAACACTCTGACGCTGAGCAAGGGCAGCTCCCTGTCGCTGACCAAGACCGATCCGGGCCTCAAGCACGCGATGATCGGTTTGGGGTGGGACCCCCGCACCACAGCGGGAGCCCAGTTCGACCTCGATGCCTCTGCGCTCCTTCTCGGGGCGAACGGACGGGTCCGCAACAACGATGACTTCATCTTCTACAACCAGCTCGAGGCCAAAGACGGCTCGATCATCCACCAGGGCGACAACCGGACCGGCGAGGGCGAGGGAGACGACGAGCAGATCCTCATCGATCTTTCGAAGGTCTCCGCCGGCGTTGAGCGGATCCTGATCATCGTCTCCATCGATCAGGCCGAGGCCCGCGGACAGAACTTCGGCATGGTTCGCGGCGCGTTCTGCCGCGTCGTCAACAACGACTCCGACCAGGAAGTCGTGCGCTATGACCTCACAGAGGACGCCGCATCGGAAACCTGCATGGCCTTTGCCGAGCTCTACCGTGACATGGGTGAATGGCGCTTCCGGGCCATCGGACAGGGCTACGCGGCGGGTCTTTATGGCGTGGTGACGGCTCACGGCGTCGTCCTCGACTAGCGACGTGGGGGGGCCGCTCGCTAGGCGACGCGGCCCTCCGCGAGCCACACCATCTTGGGGGAGCCGAAGCTGCAAGCACTAGAGGCTCTCGAAGTAGCGGCGAATCACCTTCGCCATGAGCTTTCTTCTTACCACGAGGAAATCGGTATAGCTCGCAGCATCGACCTCTCTTATCCCGTGCGGGATTGCATTTTCTTCTAAATTCCTCTCAAGGTCTAATTCATCGGTAATCTCTCCAATTACCAGCTCTCCCGTCTCGATCTGGTCAAGAATCCTCGATAGGTAGATCGTGGGAGGCTGGTTGCCAATGCTGATATTTATCGATGTTTCTGTCAAGGCAAAATTCGCCACCTGGTTGTAGTCGGCTCGGTCCGGGTAGCCATTCTTCTGCAAGTAGTCCTTGGGGACGATATGATGAATATCCCCGGACTGCTGGTGCATCGATGCTATAGTAATGCTCTTGGAGAGAAAACCCCGCGAGAGACTCTTGACCTGAGCTGCGAGGAACGTCTGGAAGAACGGGCTTGCGGTGCTCGTGGTTTCAAGAGCGGCCGGAAGGGCCACCTCCCAAAAGCCGTCCGTTAGTTCAGATTGCTCAATTTGCTTGAGATATGCGGCCGCGCCAAGACTTCCGATCCGGCGCATGTCCTGCTCCCATGTTGACTCGAAGCTTCCTGAGTGGCGACCAGTGAGCATTGACATGACGAACCAGCGGCGAACAATGCGCTTCCGCTCTCCCTCAGAAAGCGTGTCATCCCCGCGAAGGCGTAGATAGAGCGCGTAGGAGAAGTTGAGCACGTTTTTCGACCCAATCATATCTGCCGCAATGAATCCTGCAGACTTGATCGTCAAGATGAAGTTCTCGAAGTGGTACTTCCTGACGATCTGCAGGAGCGCATCTTCGAGCTTGTCGAACGCGGCGGGTATCAGACTCTCATCTACCTTTCGGGTCTCGGGGTCGCGCCCAGAAAGCTCACTGACAATTGAAGATGCTTTCCCGCGGCTGAAGCCGAGCAGTCCTGCGACCCGGATGACGTCGCTGTAGCTCGGGTCATATAGATCCTCTGCGTCGTCCTTGAGCCAGGCGATCTCCTTGATGTATGGGGTCGAGCAAAATTCGCCATCGTTTTCCCTGATGTCCTCGTAAGCGTGCGGCGCAACGGCAAGGTGGCAGAAGTAATCGATGAGCTTCCGCAGATTCCTGCCTCTGTCACCGTACGTCGCAATCTTGCTCATTGCGAAGTCCGCACTGCTCAGCGGAACCCCTTTTGAGTTGATCCGGATGAAGATCTCAGAGACCGTCTCCACGTCAAGATCATCGTTTAGCGAAATCATGCCGATCTGGGCGTTCTTAATTGATTCGAGTTTGGCGATGTTCTCCTCAACAGCGAGGCTGTCGGCGTCGGGATTCGCCTCCAAGTATGCTTTGACAAAGCGGTACGTCGATGTTGCGTTGAACAGCTCGCTAATATCGGGTATCCACTCGCGACTCTTCGCGATGACGGGTGTTACAGTTGCGAATTCTTCTGTTACGGGGTTGAACGCGATCGTAATCCGGACGGGCTTGTAGCGCTTGTTCACTGTCTTCATTCCCGCTACAGCTGCGCGAAGTGCCGTTATTCGCTGCTGGCCATCAATCAAGATCTGCTGGTGGGCGGCGACGTTCCCTCCTTTGAGATGCGCGCCGACTGACTGCCAGGTAATGAGGTAGCCGACGGGGTACCCCTTGTACAACGAGTCCATCAAGTCGCGGACTTTTACGCTGTCCCAAACAAAAGGTCGCTGGAGTTCGGGAATCGCTATGCGCTCACCGCGTACATCTTCCAAGAGTTGCGTGACGGCCGATTGGGTGACCTTGTATTTCGCCACTTCTGCACCTCTCGATCGAGCTTCCGAGAATCGTTCTACGACGACCTTAGACTCATGCGTGGCTGAAGTGGAACCACACGACATACCGCAATGGGCTGGGCCGCGGCGCGCCCATTCCATAAGAACGTGCGGTCGCGGCGCGGGTTGAGCTTCAGAGCGGACCACTGATGCCGCCCGGAGGGAGGGCCAGCGAAACGAAGATTGATGGGTCCTCGCCGAAGCGAGGTGACACGGTGTGCCCAGACGCCTTCGCGCGCGCCGAACTCGGTGCGCAGCGGAGTAGAGGCCGTTCGGAAGACGTCCGCCTCATGCCACCGTTGGGGGCTCACCCAAAGAGCTTTCGTCGCCATGGCGGCTCCCATTTGCGCAAGGGGCAGTATCCAGAGACTCCAAGGAGAAGCCTCGAACACGCTCGTTCGAACGTGGTCGAGGCTTCTGTGGTCGAGCCACTGAGAGATGTCACATGGACACGATTACCCCTCTCAGTGCACGATCCCCGACGCCTCAGGCTCGTCGACGTCCCCCGATGTCCCTCCGGCCGGCACAGCCGCCCGCACCCGGTCGGCAGGCGGCACAAGCAGCACGGCCGCCACGCCAACCACAGCCGCGATCGCCCACACCGAGAAATTGACGAACGTCCCGAGCGCGGCAGCCACCAGCACGCCTCCGCCCGAGATGGCGAGGACCGCACCGATGCGCCCGACTCCCAAGGTGACGCCGAGCGCCGTCGCCCGTACCCGGTTCGGGAAGTAGGTGGCGACGAAGCCGTTGACGAGAATCTGGGCGCCCACGGAGCCGAAGCCCACCACGGCGACCAGCACGTACATCACCACGATCGGCATGACGCCCGTGCCCATGAGCACCAGCGCGATCCCGGAGCTCGCGAAGGAGACGGCCGTGACCCGCTGCGGCCCGAAGCGGTCGGCGAGGCGGGAGGACAGGATGACGCCGACCACCGCGCCCACGTTCACCGTCAGCAGGAAGGTCAGCGACGAGGCGAGCGAGTACTTCGCCAGGATCATCAGCTGGGGGAGCCAGGTGTTGAGCCCGTAGACCAGGATCTGGCCCGAGATCCCGGCGACGCAGAAGAGCAGGGTCGCGGCCAGGAGCCGGCCCGTGAACAGCGTCCGGAACCGGTTCCGCTCCGCTGGCGCACCGAGCACCGAGGCGGCCGGCATCTCGATCCCGTACCTCTCCACGAGGGCGCGCGCCTCGGAGATGCGCCCCCTGCCCACGAGGAACGCCGGGGACTCCGGGAGGAACCTGAACAGGAACGGCAGGACCAGCACGAGCGGGAGGCCGCCGATGGCGAGCATGCCCCGGAAGCCGACCGCGGGCAGCAGCGCGAGCGAGAGCAGCGCAGCGAGCACGCCCCCCACGGAGTAGCCGGAGAACATCACGGCGTTGTTGAAGTTCCGCTTCGCTGCGGCCGAGTACTCGACAGTGAGGGCGATCGCCGTCGGGATGACCCCGCCGAGGCCGAGGCCGGACAGGAAGCGGAACACGCCGAACAGCTCGGCGGAGGGAGCGGCGGCCGTGAGCAGCATCAGGACCGAGAAGAACGCGATCGAGCCGATGAGGACCTTGCGGCGCCCCAGCACGTCGGTCAGGTAGCCGACCAGGATCGCGCCGAAGAACATGCCCGCGAGGGCGTAGCTCCCGATCGCCCCCGCCGTGACGGGCGTGAGCCCCCACGGCTCGTACTTGAGCAGGGCCGGCGTGATCGCGCCGTAGATGACGAGGTCGTAGCCGTCGAAGACAATGGCCACGAAGCAGAGGAAGACAACGGCCGCCGCCGAACGCGGCTTCGCCTGGGTGGAGGACAGCGACATTACTGCTCCTGGGTGTCGAAGGGTGTCGAGGTGGTTCTCAGATGACGAGAAGAGGTTGTGGCGCGGGCCACAGCAGAAGGTGACGCTTAATGTGTAACAGTAGGGCGCAATACCGTCAATCTTTTGTTGCACATTCGGAGGTGCGATGAACCAGAAGCCGCGCGCGGTGATCCTGAACCTCTTCGGCGACTACCTGCGGTACGCCCAGGGCGAGGCGCGGCTGGGGGAGCTGGTCACCCTGCTAGGCGCCTTCGGCATGGAGCCCGCCGCCGTGCGCGTCACGCTCTCCCGCCTGCGCAAGGAGGGCTGGTTCACCACCCGCCGCGAGGGGCGGGAGACCGTCTACGTCCTCTCGCCGCGGATGATGCAGATCCTGGTCGAGGGCCGCAAGCGGATCTTCCAGCGCGCCGAGGAGCCCTGGGCCGGCCGCTGGACGATGGTGATCTACCAGGTCCCCGAGGCGAACCGCGCCGTGCGCGAGACCCTGCGCCGGGAGCTCGCCTGGCTCGGCTTCGGCCAGCTCTCCCCGTCCACGTGGATGGCCGCCCAGCCCCGCTTCGACGAGGCCAAGGCCCTCGCCGCCGAGACCGGCGAGGCCAGCATCGACGTCCTCTGGGCCAGCAGCGGCTCCCTCGCCGAGGACCGCCGGCTCGCCGCCCGCTGCTGGGACCTCGCCGCCCTCGACGCCGACTACCGCGCCTTCATCCAGCGCTACTCCCCGCTCGACGACGCCCCCGCCAACGCCGCCAGGCCCGGGCACGAGGCCATGGTCGAGCGCACCATGCTCGTCGGCGACGCGCGCGGCCTCGCGTTCAGCGACCCACTGCTCCCGCTCGAGCTCCAGCCAGACGGCTGGCTCGGCCGCGACGCGTACGAGCTCTTCCGCCGGGTTCACGCGCAGCTGGCCGGCCCCGCCAACGCCTACGTCGACGAGGTGATCGGGGGCCGGTTCGCGGCCACCCCGCCGCTCGGGGTCTAGCGGCCATCGATAGAAACAAACTCTTGACGTTGCCCGAGTTTTTGTTACATCATGGCGGGGAGGACGATTTCCGAAACCCACCAAGGAGTGATTGCCATGGCGCTGCGCGTCGCCTGCATCGGAGGAGGCCCCGGCGGCCTCTTCTTCTCGAGCCTGCTCAAGCGCCGGATGCCGGAGGCCGAGGTCGTGCTCTTCGAGCGGAACCAGGCCGCGGATGCCTTCGGCTTCGGCGTCGTCTTCTCCGACGCCACCCTGAGCGGGATCGACGCCGTGGACCCCGTCCTGCGCGACGGCCTCCGCGACTACGGCACGCACTGGGACACCATCGAGGTCTGGCTCAAGGGCGAGCGCCGCTCGATGGCCGGCAACGGCATGGCCGCCATCCACCGCAAGACCCTCCTCCGGCTCCTCCAGGACGGCGCCCGGTCCGCCGGGGTCGACATGCGCTTCGGCCACCAGGTCCCCTCCCTCGAGGAGCTCTGCCGCGAGGGCGACTTCGACATCGTGGTGGGGGCCGACGGCGCCAACTCCCGCACCCGCGAGGAGCTCGGCGAGGCACTGGGCCACACCGCGGAGGCGGCCACGGCCAAGTTCATCTGGTTCGGCACCACGCACCTCTTCGACGGGCTCACCTTCGTGCACCGCAAGAGCCAGTTCGGCAACTTCGCCGCCCACGCCTACCCGATCAGCGACGACCTGAGCACCTTCATCGTCGAGACCGACGAGGACACGTGGCGCCGCGCCGGTCTGGACGAGTTCGACGTCACCCAGCCGCCCGGCTCCTCCGACGAAAAGACCCGCCGCTTCCTCGAGGAGCTCTTCGCCGAGGACCTCGCCGGCGGGACCATCGTGGCCAACAACTCCCGCTGGGGCACCTTCCGCACCCGCCGCACCCGCACGTGGCACGCCGGCAACGTCGTGCTCCTCGGCGACGCCGTCCACACGGCCCACTTCTCCGTCGGCTCCGGAACCAAGATGGCCATGGAGGATGCGATCGTCCTGGCCCGCGAGCTGACCGCCGGCCACCCGACCCTCGAGGACGCCTTTGAGGCCTACGAGGCCGAACGCATCCCGCAGACGGCCAAGATCCAGGACTCGGCCAGCGGCGGCCTGAGCTGGTGGGAGCACTTCGGCCGCTACCACGAGGCGTTCGCCCCCTCCCAGTTCGCCTTCCACTTCTTCTCCCGCAGCATCGGCCTGGACCGGATCGCCCGCCGCGACCCCGCCCTCGTCGCCGACGCCCGCGGCTTCTGGCGCTCCCAGCACGGCGCCGCGCCGCTCGCGACCCCGCTCACCCTGGGGGAGACGGCCTTCGCGGGCCGCTGGCTCGCCCTGACGCACGACGCCGCCGGGCGGCTCGGCCTCTCCGACCCCTCGGGCGCGTGGCTGGCTGCCGTCGAGGACGCCGCAGCGGCCGGGCCTGACGCGGCCCTCCTCGTCACGGCGCCCGCCTCCGAGGCCGAGGTGGCCGCCGCGGCAGGCGCGGTGCCCGCCGAGGCCGCGGCCGTCGTCGTGCGCGGCGGCACCGTCCTGACCCGGCGGCTCCTCGCCGAGGAGGCACGGCTGGGCCGCGGCATCCCCGCGGTGGTCGTGGACGAGGGCGACGAGGCCGCCGCCGAGACGCTCGTGCTCTCCGGCCGCGCCGACGCCGTCGCGCTCCCCGAGGAGGCCGCGAACCGGCAGGCCCCGGCGCTCGCGGCGGGGGCGGCGCGGTGAGCGCCCTCGCCGTCCCCGGCGTGCAGCCCAGCGTGCGGACCGGCCTGTCCGCGCTGTTCGAACCCCGGGGCATCGTGCTCGTCGGGGCGTCGTCGACCCCGGGCAAGCTCGGCGCCGCGATGGCAGAGTCGCTCGCGGCGTTCGCCGGCCCCGTGCTCCACGTCAACAGCCGCCCCGCCGCCACCCCCGGCGTGTTCGGGGGCATCGCGGAGGCCGTTGCCGCGAGCCCAGAGCCGGTCGACCTCGCCGTGCTGTGCGTCCCGGCCGCGGCCACCGCCGACGCGCTCCGCGAGGCCGCTGCGCACGGCGTCACCGCGGCGCTCGTGTGCGCCGGCGGGTTCGCCGAGGCCGGGGGAGCTGGCCTCGAGCACGAGGCAGCCGTGCGGGCCGTCGCTGCCGAGACCGGCATCCGCGTGCTCGGCCCCAACACCTCCGGCTTCTTCGTGCCCCGCAGGGACCTGCGCGCGAGCTTCGTCCCCGGCGTGGCCGGCCTGCACGCCGGCTCGGTGGGCGTGGTCGCCGCGAGCGGGGGAGTGAACCACGTGCTCGCCTTCCACCTCGAGCGGGCGGGCGTCGGCGTGAGCCTCGGGGTCGGCATCGGCGCCGGGCTCGGCGTCACCGCCCCGGACGTGCTGGAGTACCTCGCCGAGGACGAGGCGACCGCCGCTGTCGCGCTCCACCTCGAGACCGTCGCCGACGGGCCCCGCCTGCTCGACGCCGTCCGGCGGCTCTCCGCGCGCAAGCCGGTGGTCGCCCTCGTGGTGGGGCGGAACGACGTCTCCGAGTTCGCCCAGTCCCACACCGGAGCCCTCGCGACCTCCTGGCGCACCACCCGCGCCGTCCTGCGGCAGGCCGGGGCCGTGGTCGTCGACGACGAGACCGCGCTCGTCGACGCGGCGACCGCCCTCTCCGGGCGACGTCCGGCACCCCGGGAGGCGGCCGCCGTCGGCCTCGTCACCGCGCAGGCGGGACCGGGCCTCATCATCGCCGACCACCTCCACGGCGCCGGCGTGCCCCTGCCGCGCCTCGCCGACGAGTCGCAGCGGGCCATCGCAGAGGTCCTGCCGCCCCTGACCTTCCAGGCCAACCCCGTGGACACGGGCCGGCCGGGCCCCGGCTACGACCGGGTGCTCGGCGCCGTCGCGGACGACCCCGCCGTGGACCTGCTCGGCATCTACGCGATCACCGAGCCCGTCCTGGACCTCGCCGCGGCGCTCAAGGACGCGGGCGTGGACGGGGTGCCGGCGGTCATCGGCGTCGACGGGCCCGAGTGCGACGTGTGGCGCGCCCGCGAGGCCGCCGCCGGGCTCGGCGTCCCGGTCCTCGCCGGCCCCTCGGCGCTCGCCAGAGGCCTCGCAGCCCTCGCCGCCGACGCCCGCGCCCAGCACCTGCGCGAGGGGGAGGACGACGGCGCGGCCGCGCGCTGGCCCTCCGACGGCACCGGCCCGCTGTCCGGGCCCTGGGACGAGGACCGCGCCAAGGCCCTCCTCGACGCGCTCGGCATCCGCACCCCCGAGCGCCGCCGGGCTGCCACCCGCGCTGAGGCCCACGCCGCGTTCGCGGAGCTGGCGCGCGCCGGGGGAGCGGTCGCCGTGAAGCTGCTTGACGCGAGCGTGCTCCACAAGACCGAGATCGGCGGCGTGCACCTCGGCATCGACTCCGCCGCCCGGCTCGATGCGGCCCTCGACGCGCTCGAGGCCGCGGGCGCGTCCGCGTTCCTGCTCGAGCGCATGGCCGAACCCGGCGTCGACCTCGTGCTCGGCGCCCGCCGGGACCCGGTCTTCGGGCCCGTCGTCGTGCTCGGTGTGGGAGGGATCGCCACGGAGGTCTACGCCGACGTCGCGGTGCGCTCCCTCCCGGTCTCGCGCCGGTCCGCGCTCGCGATGCCGGACGAGCTCGCCGCCCGCGAGCTCCTGCACGGCTTCCGCGGCGGCCCCGAGCTCGACGCCGGCGCGCTGGCCGACGCCGTGCAGGCACTCGGCGGGGCACTCCTGGCCAACCCCCGCATCGCCGAAGCAGAGATCAACCCCCTGCGGGTCACCCAGAAGGGGCTCGTGGCCCTCGACGCCGTGGTCATCGAGCCCGCCGACACCCCGCTCACCGTCGAGGAGGACGCATGACGCACCCCACCCGTGAGGGAACCGTTCCCTGGCCCGCCGAGCTCGCCGCCGAGTTCCGGGCCAAGGGGTACTGGGAGGACCGGGCGCTGGGCGCCTATGTCCACGACACCGCCGACCGGCTGCCCGAGAAGACCGCCCTTGTCGACGGCGCGGTGGGGATGACGTACCGCGAGCTCGCGGACCGCATGGACGCCGGGGCCGAGCGCCTCCTCGCGCTTGGGCTCCGTCCCGACGACCGCGTGCTGGTCCAGCTCCCCAACAGCTGGCAGTTCGCGGTCCTCACGCTCGCGTGCTTCCGGGCCGGCATCATCCCGGTCATGGCGCTGCCCGCGCACCGCCGCTACGAGCTCGCGTTCCTCGCCGACCTCGCCGAGGTCCGGGCCCTCGTGGTGCCGGACCGCATCAAGGAGTTCGACCACCGGGAGCTCGCGGCCGAGGTCGCCGAGGCCGTGCCCAGCGTCGAGTGGACGCTCGTCAGCGGGGACGCCGGCCCCGCCGGGACGCCGCTGGAACCGCTGCTGGCCCCGGGCGACCACCCCGCCGGCGCCCGCGCCCGCCTCGACGCCGCCGCCCCGGACCCCGACAGCCCGGCCTGCTTCCTGCTCTCCGGCGGGACCACCGGGCTGCCCAAGCTCATCACGCGCACGCACAACGACTACGCGTACAACGTCCGGGTCTGCTCGGAGGCAGCGGGCCTGACGGAGGAGACCGTGTACCTCGGCACCCTCCCGGCCAGCCACAACTTCCCGCTCGCCTGCCCGGGCATCCTCGGGGCATTCTTCGCCGGCGGGACCGCCGTCATGCTCCCCTCGCCCTCGCCTGCGCGCGTGTTCGCGACCGTCGAGGCCGAACGGGTCACGATTGCGGCGGCGGTCCCGGCCGTGGCGCAGCGGTGGATCGAGTACCAGCAGGAGGCCGGGGGCACGCAGCTGGCGAGCCTGGCGGTGCTGCAGGTGGGCGGGTCGCGGATGCCGGATGAGCTCGCGCGGAAGGTCAGGCCGGTCCTCGGGGCCCAGCTGCAGCAGGTGTTCGGCATGGCGGAGGGCCTGATCAACATGACCCGGGTCGACGACCCCGACGACGTCGTCTGCACCACCCAGGGCCGCCCGGTCAGCGAGGCGGACGAGGTGCGGATCGTCGACGAGCTCGGCCGGGACCTCCCCGACGGCGAGGCGGGGGCCATCCTGACGCGCGGGCCCTATACCCCGCGCGGCTACTACCGGGCGCCGGAGGCGAACGAGCGCGCTTTCACCGATGGCGGCTGGTACGCGAGCGGCGACGTCGTCGAGCGCCGCCCCGACGGGAACCTCGTGGTCCAGGGCCGCGACAAGGACATGATCAACCGCGGCGGGGAGAAGATCTCTGCGGAGGAGATCGAGAGCCTCGTCTACCGGCTCGAGGAGGTCACGATGGTCGCGGCCGTCGCGATGCCGGACCCGGTCCTGGGCGAGCGGCTCTGCCTCTACGTGACCCTCCGCCCGGGCGCCGAGCTGACCCTCGAGCGCGTCCAGGAGGCCCTGCGGAGCTACGGCATCGCGGCGTTCAAGCTCCCCGAGCGGCTCGTCGTCGTCGAGGAGCTCCCCACCACCAAGGTCGGCAAGATCAACAAGAAGGAGCTCCGGGCGGACATCGCCGCGCGGCAGGCCGCCCTGGCCGAGTCGCGCTGAACGGCGCCCGGAATGACGGAGAATCGGAAGAACCATGGCAAGGAGGCCACGATGAGTATCGAAGGCGACGTCACCCACGAGACTGCGCACAACGCGATGGTCGCCGCCGAGCCGACGCCCGAGGAGGCCGCCGAGCTCGAGGCGATGTACGCCACGATGGCGCAGGAGAACATGATCCCGCTGTGGACCCAGCTGGACGAGCTGATGCCCATGGTGCCCTCGCCGAAGGCCGTGCCGCACGTGTGGCGCTGGAACACCCTGCTGCCGCTGGCCGAGCGCGCCGGCGAGCTCGTGCCCGTGGGCCGCGGCGGGGAGCGCCGGGCCATCGCCCTCGCCAACCCGGGTCTGGGCGGCCTGCCGTACGCGACGCCGACCCTCTGGGCCGCCATCCAGTACCTCGGCGGCCACGAGGTGGCCCCGGAGCACCGGCACTCCCAGAACGCGTTCCGGTTCGTCGTCGAGGGCGAGGGCGTGTGGACCGTGGTGAACGGGGACCCGGTGCGGATGTCCCGCGGCGACTTCCTGCTCACGCCCGGCTGGAACTTCCACGGCCACCACAACGAGCGCGACGAGCCGATGGCGTGGATCGACGGGCTCGACATCCCGTTCGTGCACGGCATGGACGCGGGGTTCTTCGAGTTCGGCACCGAGCGGGTCACCGACGAGGCCACCCCGGAGATCTCCCGCTCCGAACGGCTGTGGTGCCACCCCGGCCTGCGCCCGCTGTCCCAGCTCGAGAACACAGTGTCCTCCCCGATCGGGGCGTACCGGTGGGAGCACACCGACCGGGCCCTGACGGAGCAGCTCGCGCTCGAGGACGAGGGCCACCCGGCCACCGTCGGGCAGGGCCACGCCGCCGTCCGGTTCGTCAACCCGACCACGGGCGGGGACGTCATGCCAACCATCCGGGCGGAGTTCCACCGGCTCCGCGCCGGCGTGCAGACCCCCACCACCCGCGAGGTCGGCTCGAGCGTCTACCAGGTCTTCGAGGGCGAAGGGGCGTTCGTCCTCAACGGCGAGCGGACCGCCGTGTCCAAGGGTGACATGATCGTGGTGCCGTCGTGGGCCGCGTGGTCCATCGAGGCAGAGACCCAGTTCGACCTGTTCGCGTTCGGCGATGCGCCGATCTTCGAGCGCCTGCACTTCAACCGCACCTTCATCGAAGGCCAGACCCCCAAGGAGAACATCAAGTGAAGCTCGCCACCCTCCGCACCCCCGGCCTCGGCACGGGGCGCACCGTCGCCGTACGGCAGGACGAGGACGCCTACGTCGAGGTGACCGGGTACGCCGACCTGGGCACGCTGCTGGCCGTGCCCGGCTGGCAGGAGATCGCGGCGAAGGCCGACGGCGCGCGCCACCCGATCGAGGGCGCGGACCTCGCCCCGGTGGTCCCCACGCCGTCGAAGGTGCTGTGCGTGGGCCTGAACTACGCCTCGCACATCAAGGAGATGGGCCGGGACCTGCCGGCGTACCCGACGCTGTTCGCGAAGTTCGCCGAGACGCTCACCGGCCCGTACGACGAGATCGAGCTGCCCGCCGCGGACCACGCGATCGACTGGGAGGCCGAGCTCGTCGTCGTGATCGGCAAGCAGGCCCGGCGCGTGCCCGAGGCCGAGGCGGGGGAGTACATCGCCGGGTACACGGCGGCGAACGACATCTCCATGCGCTCGTACCAGTTCCGCACGAAGGAGTGGCTGCAGGGCAAGATGTGGGAGCGCTCGACCCCGGTGGGGCCGGTCATGGTCACCCCGGAGGAGCTGGACCGGGACGCGGCGATCACCACCGACGTGGACGGGAACCGGATGCAGATGGGCTCGATCGGGGACCTCGTGTTCACCCCGGAGCACCTCGTCTCCTACATCTCCGAGATCATCACCCTCAACCCGGGCGACCTCATCCTCACCGGCACGACCGGCGGGGTCGGGCGCGCCCGCACCCCGGAGGTGTACCTGACCGACGGGCAGACCGTGACGGTCTCGGTCGAGGGCATCGGCGAGCTGCGCAACGTGGCCCGCGCCCAGGCGGAGCTGCCCGCGGTGCTGCCGGCCGGCGTCGTGCTTCCCGAGAACGCGGCCGCGGACACGGGCGCCTGAGGTGGTCGCCCGCCACGACCTCGTCCAGGACGCGGAGGTCCGCGCCGGGCTGCTCACCGCCCGGCGCGGGACGGCGTTCTTCGCCCGGAAGCTCGGCGAGCTCTCCTACGCGGAGATGGACGGGCACTCGCTGCTGCCGGGGTGGTCGCGCCGGCATGTCATAGCCCACGTGGGCTACAACGCCCGGGCGATCGCGCGGCTCGTCGAGTGGGCCGCCACTGGCGTGGAGACGCCCATGTACTCCTCGCCGCAGGCACGGAACGAGGAGATCGAGTTCGGCGCCACCCTGCCGCCGATCGCGCTGGTGAACCTGTTCGACCACTCGGCGATCCACCTCTCGGTCGAGTGGCGCGACCTGCCCGATGCGAAGTGGGGCGAGGAGGTCCGCACGGCGCAGGGCAGGCTCGTTCCCGTGTCCGAGACGGTGTGGATGCGCATCCGCGAGGTGTGGCTGCACGCGGTCGACCTCGGCAACGGCGCCCGCTTCGCCGACATCCCCGCCGACGTGCTGCGCCGCCTCCTCGGGGACATCTGGGAGGCCTGGGAGAAGCGCGGCGAGACGGCAGGCCTGGCCTTGCGGGTCGTGGACGGGGACGACGACGGGCTCACCCTCGGCGACCCCGGGCCCGGGGCGACGGTCATCGGGGGCCGGCTGGCCGCCGTCGTGCGCTGGGCCGCCGGCCGGGGCGCCGAACCCGGGCAGGACCTCACCGCCGCGCACGACGGCGAGCCGCTCGCCGAAGTGCCCGCCGCGCCCCGGTGGATCTGACCGGAGCTGGCGAGGCGCAGGGCGGTACTTCCCGCCGGTACTTCCCGCCGGAATTGTCGGGTTCCCGCGGGTGCGCGGGCGTTGCACCCGCGTGAACCCGACAATTGCGGGGGCGAGCGGCAGGGGCGAGCAGAATCAGCCCGCGCCCCGCCAGCGCGCGAGCAGAATCGCCAGTAGGCTCTCCGACGAACAGCCCGACCGACGGAAGGCGCCCGCGTGATCCACGAGCTCAACCACCTCGGCGTCGTCGTGCGCGACATCCGCGCGTCCCTCGACTTCTACGCCGCGCTCGACGCCCGGGTCGTCTTCCACGAGACGGTGGTCGGCACGCCGGTGCAGATCGCGTACGTTCAGCTCGCCGGCGGCCTCGTCGAGTTCATCCACGACCCCGAGGCGCTCACGCCGCTGCCGTTCGGCCCGGACCACCTCGCATTCCTGAGCGACGACCTCGACGCCGACTACGCCCGCCTCCTCGCCGCCGGCTGCCTCGACGCCACCCCGCCCAAGCCCGCCGGCACCGGCTTCGGCCGGCTTGCCTTCGTCCTCATGCCCGACGGCGCCCGCATCGAGCTCCTCCAGCGAGACCTCGACCTCCGCATCCCCGAGACGCCCGGCGCCGTCGCGGAGTCCCTCGACCACTTCGCCTACGCCGCCAGCGATCCCGACGCCGCCGGCCGTCTCTTTGCCGACACCTTCGGCATGCAGCCCGCGGGGGAGGGCCGCTTCCGCTTCGGCCGCGACGCCCTCCAGCTCACGACGCCGGCCGGCACCGGCCCGCGGTTCCCGCACCTCGCGCTGCGGGTCGCGGACGTGGACGCCGCCGTCGCGACCCTTGCCGAGCGGGGGTTGGCCCCAGAGCGGACGCACGACGGCGCGCGGGTCACCGACCCCGACGGCCTCGCCATCGTGCTTCGGTAGAGTCCAGACATGCCAGCATCCTCCGCCGACTCCGCCGCGGCCACCCTCGAAGCCCTCCTGCCCGAGGGCCGCGTCCTGACCTCGGCGGCCTCCTTCGCGGGCTTTCTCCACGACGAAGGCGAGTGGGCCGTCTACGGCGACCCGCTCGCCGTCGTCCGTGCCGAGAGCACCGAGGAGGTGGCCGCGGCGGTGCGCTGGTGCGCCGAGACGGGCACCCCGCTCGTCGCGCGCGGGGCGGGGACCGGACTCTCGGGCGCGGCGAACGCGATCGAGGGGTGCGTGGTCGTCTCGTTCGAGCGGATGAACGCCATCCTCGAGGTCAACCATGCTGAGCGGTGGGCCCGGGTCCAGCCCGGCGTGGTCAACGACGACCTGCGCGCCCACGTCGCCCAGCACGGCCTCTGGTACCCGCCGGACCCGGCGTCGTCGCCGTGGTCCACGATCGGGGGGAACGTCGCGACCAACGCCGGCGGGATGTGCTGCGTCAAGTACGGCGTCACCCGGGACTACGTGCTCGAGCTCGAGGTGGTCACGGGCACCGGGGAGGCCACGCGGCTGGGCACGCGCACGGCGAAGGGCGTGGCGGGCTACAACCTCGTGGGCCTCATCGTCGGCTCGGAGGGCACGCTCGCCGTCGTGACCGAGGTCGTGGTGCGACTGCGGCCGCTGCCGCCGGCGCCGATCACGGTGGCCGGCATGTTCGACTCGGTGGTCGACGCCGGCCGGGCCGTCGCGCTCGTGGCGGAGTCCGGAATCAGCCCGTCGGTGCTCGAGCTCGTGGACCGGCACTGCCTCAAGGCCGTGGACGACTGGAAGCACATGGGCCTCTCCACCGAGGCGAATGCGGTGCTCATCGGCCGGACGGATGCGCCGGGAGAGCAGGGCCAGTTCGAGGCCGCCGAGCTCGCGCGCTGCTTCGAGGAGGCCGGGGCGAGCCTCGCCGCGATCTCGGCGGACGAGCAGGAGTCCGAGGCGCTCTACGCGGCGCGGCGCCTCGCGTACCCGGCGCTCGAGCGGCTCGGCCCGGTGCTCACCGAGGACGTCTGCGTGCCCAAGGCCAGAGTGCCCGAGGTGCTGGCGCGGATCGAGGAGATCGCCGCGGCGCACAACGTGCTGATCGCCAACATCGCCCACGCCGGCGACGGGAACCTGCACCCGCTCATCATCACCACGCCCGGGGACGACGCCGCGCGGGGCCGCGCGCACGAAGCGTTCAGCGAGATCATCGACGCCGCCCTTGCCGCCGGCGGGACCGTGAGCGGCGAGCACGGCGTCGGGACTCTCAAGCTCGCCGGGCTGGCCAAGGAGCTCTCGCCGGTGAGCCTCGCGATGCACCACGCGGTCAAGAACGCCCTCGACCCCCACGGCATCCTCAACCCCGGCCGCGCGATCCCGCCGCTGGGGTAGGGGCGGGCAGGCGTCGCGGGGGGAGGCGGACGCCGCGCCTACGCCGGCTGCTGGAGGAAGCGCCGGAAGAGGCCGAGGATCTTCTCCGAGGGATGGTTCAGCGCGCTGTGGCCTGCCCGCGGGATGACCATGCTGGTGCTCCCCGGCAGGGAAGCAGCGAGGCCGGACGCAATGGTCCGGAAGTACCAGGGGCTGTGCGCCCCGGCCAGGAGCAGGAGGGGAACCCGGATGCCGGCGTACCGGTCGGCGGCGGCGTGGGTGCCGTCCAGCAGCGTGATCTCGTGCGCGAGGGAGGGGACCATCTCCTTCCAGGAGTGTCCTTCGCGGGTGAGGCGCGACGCGGCCCAGACGAGCGCCCGGGCGGCCGGATCGGGCAGCGGCACCCGTGCGAGGACAGGGTCCATCTCCCGCGAGAAGACCATGACGGCGCCGACGTGGTCGCCCTTGGCCGCCGCGGCGACGAGCTCGGGGAGCGTCTGGGTGGGGAGGCAGCCGTCGATGTTGACCGCGGGGTCGTAGACACCGACGCGGCTGACCGGGAGGCGGAGGGCGGCCTCGAGCGCGATGCCGCCGCCGTAGCTGTGCCCCAGGACGACCCGGCTCCCGGTGGCGTCGAGGACGGCCTTCAGGTCGTTCACCTCGGTGTCCATGGAGTAGTCCGGCGGCTGCGGGCTCGACCCGCCGCGGCCCCGCCGGTCGTACACGTGCACCGGCATCGTGGCGGAGAGCCGGCTGGCGAATCTGCCGTAGAGCAGAGTGCGGGTGAGGCTGCCCGCGGCGAAGACAGCACCGGGTCCGCTGCCGTAGCTGAAGACGCGCAGCGAGCCGCCGTCTGAGGTTCGGACTAACTGGACTTGGGGGGCGTCCACTGCGTGCTTCTTTCTTGCTGGACTGCGCCCCCAGCCGCAACGTTGTGTGGACATGATAGGCCCGTCCACTGATGGGGCACAGGGCAAGATGCGATCTCGGGCAAAGAGAGAGCGACGCCGTCACCAGCCGCTGCGAGTGGGCGTGTGCCCCTGCCGGGCATCGTCGGGCATCGCCATCTCGGCCCGGAGCCCCAGGAGTCGAATGGGCCGACCGGCCTCGATGGCGGACGCGAGGCCGAGGGCGTGGGCGAGGATCTCGTCCCGGTCGGAGGTCTCGGGGATCTTCCTCCCGTGGGTGGTCGTGGTGAACGGGGCGTACCGGACCTTGAGGGTCAGCCCGACCACGGGCCTGCCCTCGGCCGCGACGTCCTCGAGGACCCGCGCCGTCAGCTCACGCACGGCCTCGTCCACGTGCGCTGGGTCGGTCAGGTCGCGCTGGAAGGTCGTCTCGCGGCTGTGCCCGTGGGCCACCCAGGGGGTGTCATCGACGACGCTGCTGCCCTCCCCGCGGCCGAGCTGCGCGTACCACGGGCCCATTCTGGGGCCGAACTCTGGGACGAGGTCTTGGGGATCGGTGGCGGCGAGCTGGGCGACGGTGGTGATGCCGAGCTTCGCCAGCCGGGCGGAGACCTTGGCGCCGACGCCCCACAGGTCCCTCGTGGGCCGGCTGCCCATGACCTCGAGCCAGTTCGCCGCCGTGAGGCGGAAGACGCCGGCCGGCTTGCCGAAGCCCGTGGCGACCTTGGCGCGGACGAGGGTGTCGCCGATGCCGACGCTGCAGTGAAGCCGTGTCCGCTTCAGGACGGCTGCCTGAAGTTGGCGGGCGTATGCCTCCGGGTCCTCGGTCTCGACGCCCATGAACGCCTCGTCCCAGCCGAGGACCTGGACGACGGCGCCAGGCTGGGCGCGGAGCGCGGCCATCACCTCCTCCGACGCCGCGAGGTAGGCCTCGTGGTCGACAGGCAGGATGACGGCGTCGGGCACCTTCCGGGCCGCGATCCGCAGGGGCATGCCGGAGCCGACGCCGAACGCCCTGGCCTCGTAGGACGCCGTCGAGACCACCGCGCGCTCCGTCGGGTCGCCCCGGCCGCCGACGATGATCGGCCTGCCGGCGAGCTCCGGGCGCCGGAGCACCTCGACGGCAGCGATGAACTGGTCGAGGTCCACGTGCAGCACCCACCGCATTCCACTCACCTCATCCGTCTGGTCACAGACTCGCCCGCGGACGTCACTGCTTGTCCGTGAGGGAGAGGACGGCGGCCGCGACCTCCGCGGGCCGTGTGATCTGCTAGTCGCGGAGCGGCGGCCGAGAGGAGGAACCCGCCCCAGCTGTGCCCCACGAGCGTCACGCCGTGGAGGTCGCGCCGTTCGACGTATTCGACGAGCGCGTCCACGGCGGCGCCGAGCCCGACGCCGGCTGGATCGTCACCGGGCGCGAGGCCCGGCGAGGTCGGGGCATGCACGACGTGCCCCGCTGCCTGGAGCCTTGCCCCGACGGGCCGCCACGCCCACCCCCCATGCCACGCGCCGTGCACCAGGACGAAGGTCTCAGCCATGCCCGCAGAGTAGTGCCGGTGCAGGTGCGTTGAGAACGGGTGGCACAGTGCTCCTAGCGGCTACTGTCTGGCCAGGTCGATCCCGAGGGTCTTCACGGGCACGGGCCTATGTGTGTTCGGAGGCGTCCGGCTGCGGGACGGGCGGCCCGACAAGGATGGTCGATCCGGCCCCGTCCCGCTCGAGCCCCACCTCCAGACCGAGGAATGCCTCAGCCTCCCGTTGGGTGAGACAGCACACGACGACCATGGTCGTCGGATTCGTGGAAACGATGATCTCTTCAGCAGCTGCCCGCAGCTCGTCGTCGGTGGTTTCCTCGGGGTAGGTGAGCAGGTTGACGGCATCTCCCCGTCCGCGGCCGTGGCGGCGAGCGAAGGCGCTAGTGCTCTTCAGCAGCTGCTTCCGCTCCGGCGTCATGAACGCAGACGCGGCGGTCACGAAGGCAACCCAGACGCCCACGCCAAGGAAGTAGACCGGAAGGAGCGATTCCATAATCGGACCCAGACCGAGGAGCCCGGACATGAATGCTGCAACGATCATGAATGCAGATACAGCCAAGTACGGCAGATGCCGCGCCAGCCATGGCCGGGGTCCCACGATCGCCGAGACACGGCCGCATCGGACCAACTGGCCTCGCGCCGCCGCCGCAGCAATCATCGGTGTGAGGTAGACAGCAATACACCATGCTCGGAGTCCGCTCGCCGTGGCCGCGGCGAATTGTCGGGCCACCGCGGCCGACTCCCACACGCGCAGCCTTTCCAGCGTCCGGCCCTGTGCCTGCGTGCCGCTCATGCTCCTGGCACCCCCGACACCTCGAACACCCGTCCTAGCGCCGGCAGGTGCATGAGCACCCGCAGCACGGGCCTGCCGGTCGCCGCCTCGACAGCCTGCCGGTAGGCGGCCATCTGCCCGAGATAGTGCGCACGGATGTGGCCCTCTGGGTCGGTGCCCGGGTAGGTCTTGTGGTCCACGAGCACGAACCCGTCCGTGCCCTCGAGGAGCAGGTCGATCCAGCCCTCCATCGTCTGTCCCTCAGGGCGCCAGCCGATCGCCGCCTCGCGATGCCGCGCCCAGCCGGGGAACTCGGCGTCGAGCCAGGCCTCGAAGCGCTCGCCCGCGGTGGTGAGGAGCGCGGCGTCGACCGTCGTCCCCACACCCCAACGGCCCACGAGACGCTCCGCGAGGCGGAGCCGTCCCGCGTCGTCAAGGGCGCGGAACTCGGTGCCCAGATACGCGTGCACCGCAGAGCCGACGGCGCCCCAGTCGTCCGAGCCGTGCTCCGCGAGCCTCCCGCCGAGAACGGCGACCTCGCCGATCTCTGCGTCGAACCCGGCTGCCAGCGATTCGCTCGCCTTGAGCCGCGCCGGCTTGCGCGCCACGGCCGGAGCCGTGACTGGCGCGTCGACGAACCGGCCCGGCCACTCGCCGTCGGGCTCGGGAGCCGCAGCCGGCTCGAGCGCCTCGATCCGCGCGGGCACGGAAGTGTCCCCGCCGATCGACACGGCACCGTCCTTCCAGGAGACGAACCGCTCGCCGAGCCCCAGGTCGTTGAGCACGCCCGGGGACCCGGTCTTCGAGGTCAGCACGGTCGTCTCCGCGGCCCGCGTCATGCCCACGTACATGAGCCGCGCCTGGCTGCGCTGGTCGCGCTCGAGGAACCGGGCGGCCGCGTCGCTGGCCTTCGCGGCCGTGTCCAGGGGCGACCCGCCGTAGGGGAACGGGCTCGGCCACAGCCGGATCCACCGCCCCGCGAGCGGGTCTGCCAGATCCAGCGCCCGGGTCGACTCGACGGCCGCCCCGAACGGGCGCAGCTTGGACTCCTTGTCCAGGCTCTCCATGACCACCACCGGCCACTCGAGGCCCTTCGCCTTGTGGTACGTCAGGACGTTCACCACGTCGGGCCCGGCGTTCTCGGCGGAGTCGTGGTCGTCGGAGGCGAAGAAGTCCAGGAACCCCCGCAGCGTCGCAGGCGACCGCAGTGCCCTGCACCGCTCGTAGTACAGCTCGATCGCCCCGCGGAACGCGTCCAGGTTGCGCAGCCGCCGCTCCGGTGCAGACCACCCCGCTACCAGCTGTGGCAGCCCGACCACCCCAGTCACGGCCTCGAACACCTCGGTGGGAGTCGCTGCCGCGGCCTGCTCCCGGAGGGCGTCCAGCGCCGCGACGACGGGTGCCTGCCGCCACGCCGCGTGCACGGCCCGGGCGCCGACCGGCTCCGGCGCGGCCCCGCCGTCGTGCGCGCCCTCCGGGAGCGCGTCTGGGGTCGCGGGGCGGGGCACGACGGCGGCGAGCAGCTCCCGCTGCCACGTCCCGTGCGAGGGGTGGTCGGGGTGCAGGGCGACCAGCTCGGCCAGGGCGACCGTGTCCCACCCGTCTGCGACGTAGGCCATCGCGGCCCGCGCCAGCTGCACCTCCCGCGCGGCGCCGAGCGCGCAGGGGTTGCGGCTCGCCCGCAGGCCCAGCTCGTCGAGCGCGGCGGAGAGTTTGACGACCTCGTCGTTGGACCGGGCGAGGACGGCGATGTCGCATGGCCGCAGGTCTGGGCGCCGTGCCAGTAGGGCCGAGACCCCGGCGGCGGTCGAGCGGAGCCGGTCCTCCGCCTTGCTCTGGTTCCTGGTCCACGCCTCGACCGACCCCACGCCGCCCGCGTACTCGGCGGCCTTGGACGGCGGGAGCTCGAGGTGCACGGACTCCGTGGTCATCCCGTGTGCTGCGAACACGCGCTCGAACACCGCGTTGGAGAGGTCCACGGGGGCCTGGCGCGAGCGCCACGTCTCGGAAAGCTGCCTGCGGCTCGCGGCCGGCACGGCGGCCATGACGGCTTCCATGAGCTCCGGGTCGGTGCCGCGGAACTCGTAGATCGCCTGCTTGGGGTCGCCCACCCACACCGCCTGCTCCACGAGCGAGCTGAGCTCGAGGAACAGGGCGAGTTGGAGCGGGCTCGTGTCCTGGAACTCGTCGACCACGAGCACCCGGATCCGCCCGGCGAATGATGCCCGGAATGCGGCGTTGTGCCGGGCGAGCTCGAGGACCTTGGCCTCCTGGTCCACGAAGTCCATGAGCGCGTTGTCCCGCTTGAACTCCTCATAGGCGTCAAGGCAGTCGGCGGCGCACGTGAGCACGCCGCGGATGTAGCCCTCGATGTCGCGGTGGAACGCGGGGTTGGAGAGCAGCTCGGCGTGGATGCGCTCGCGCAGGTCCCAGAAGACCTTCTTCAGCGGCGCCGCGGGGTTCGAGCCGAGGAACCCACGCCACACCTCCCACGGTGTGGTCTCGACGGCCTGCGCCTTGGCGATCTTGGCGAGCGCCTTCGGGTACTGCTCCTCGAACGCCTTCGTCGAGAGCTTGGCCTTCGTCCCGTCGCTGTGCTCGCCGCGCGCGACGGTCAGCTCCATCTCCGCCCGCAGGGCGTGCAGCTCGCGCAGCCAGTCGGCACGGTTGTCCGCGGACGCGGGGTCGAGGAGCGCCGTTTCGAACTCGGTCCACGACCGCTCCGCGCAGGCCCGCACCGCGTCGGCGTCGAGCAGGTTGGTCCGCGCGTACGTCACGACCCGCTGGACTGTCGTGCTCCAGGGCTCGGTGCTGTACTCCGCCTCCTGATCGGGGTGCGTGCCCATGCGCCACGCGACGGGCGAGAGCGTCTCGGCATGGTCGGCCAGCACCTCGTCGGTCGCGAGCCTGAACATCGCGTCCAGCTGGTCCTCACCGATCACCTCCAGCGCGGGGGAGAGGCCGGCGTCGATCGCATACTCCGACAGGAGCTGCCCGCACACACTGTTGACGGTGCCCACGAGGCTCGCGCCGAGCTCCTGCGACGCGGCGCCGAGCGCTGAGTCGCCCGCGTCGAGGAGCCGGGCGGCGATGCGCTCGCGCAGCTCGCCGGCGGCCTTCCTCGTGAAGGTGGTCGCCATGATCTGATCGGGACGCACGCCGGCGCGGATGTGCTCCACGAGCTTCTCGGTAAGGGTGTACGTCTTGCCCGTCCCGGCGCTCGCCGAGATCATCGTGACGTTGCCCAGGACGTCCCGGTTCAGGACGTCCCGGTCCACGACGCCGTGGTCCCCTACGCCGTAGTCCCCGACGCCAGGTGCCCTGCTCTCCGTCCCGACCGCGCTCATGAGTAGTCCCCCTTCAGCCCGCACAGGGCTCCGAACCGGCAGAACCGGCACCCCGGCTCGACATAGAGCCGGCCTTCCGCGGTCTCCCTCTCCTCGACAGTCGTCGGGCCGGCGGGGACGGGAGCGGAGCCGCCCTCTGCGCCGGTCGGAGCGGAGCTCTGCGAAGCCTGTGCCGATACCGCGGCGAACACGTCGGCAAACGGCTTCGTCGCCGTGACATGCCCGGCGAGGACATCCGCAACCACGTGCTCCGCCGCATGGACCGCCCGCCTCCACAGCTCCTCGGGCGCCCACACGCGCGGCACCGACGGGCCGAAGTGCGCGTGAGCCGAGGCGAAGTCGTGCTGCTTGAGCAGGTAATACGCGGTGGGGTGGTCGGGCGGCGCATCGCCGCCGTTGAGCGCCCACTGGTACAGGGCCAGCTGGAGCGCCGTGCCCTTCTGGACCTTCTCGCGCAGGTACCGGCCGGTGGAGGACCACTTGAGGTCGACGACGACGGTTCGCCCCTCCTCGTCGATTCCCACCGCGTCCGCGCTGCCCACGACCGGGATGCTCAGCACGCCGTCGTCGGTGACGAGCCGCAGGTCCTTCTCGAACTCCTTCTCGACCGCCTGCAGCGCGACGCCGCCGCGCTGGAGCGTGGCGAAGAAGGTGCGCGCGGCCTCGGCGACCGCGGCCACCACCGTGAGCCGGCGGGCCTTCTGCCCGGGCAGCAGCAGCTCGGAGGCGAACTCGGGCAGGAGTTCCTCGATCGCCGCGTCGACCTCGCCGCCGGTCGGCACCGCCCGGTTCGAGGCGTGCAGCACCTCGTGCAGGCGCTCGATGACGCGGTGCGCGAAGGTCCCGATCATGCGCGACCCCTCGGGGATGTCGGCGGCGTCAGGGACCGTCAGCCGTCCCTTGCGCTCGAGCGCCCAGCGCAGCGAGCAGCCTAGGAGCACCTCGAGCTGGGAGAACGAGAGCCGCTCCGGAGCGAGCGCGGCGTTCGGCCCGACCTCCAGCTCGGCCCGCGGCGCCACCGGGCGCAGTGCCGCCGCGCGCGTGAGCCGGGCCTCGCGCCCGGCGAGGCGCCACACGCCGTCGTGCGCCCCCGCGCCCGCGATCACGAGGTCCGACGGCGACCTGGTCACCGACGCGATCCGCTCCGCCATGCCGCTGCCGGCTTCCGCCGCGCCGGTCCCGGCTCCGGTGCTCGCGGGCTGCCCCGCGACGAGCGCCTCGAGGAGAGGGTTTGCCTCGACGCGCTCGCCGTTGCGCTGGGCGATCTGGACCACGACGAGCCTGCGGCACCGGCCCGCTGCGGCGAGCGTCTCCCGCACGGCGAGGGCGGTGAGCTGCTGCGGCGTGGGAAGCTCGACGCCCACCTGAGCGAGGGCCGCGGCGTCGTGCGCGTCCCAGCGGCGGACGGCGGGTGTGGACGCGGACTGAAATCCCCACCACAGGGCGTCGTCCACGTCCTCGCCCAGCTCCGCGAGGTGGTTCAGGCGCAGCCAGGGCGCGGCCTCGGCACCCACTAGCGGTTCGGCGCCCTCGGTCACGACCGAGGCGATGATCCGGCGCAGGTCCCGCCGGGACACGTGGGGCAGCGGCGCGAGGAGCGCCAGGACGCGGCCGAGCTGCGCCGCGGTCGCCTGCAGGCGCGGCACGACGGCGGCCCGCGCGGTGAGCGCGGAGGTCAGCCATGCCGTGGCCTCGACGAGCTGCGCGCCCGAGGGGCGGTCCGCCTCGGACAGGAGGCGGGCGCGGAACGTCCGGTCGAGGGTGGCCGCGAGGTCGGGCCCGAGCGAGTCGTCGGCGCCGATCGCGGCGATGGCACTGGACCATGCCACGCCGCGGACGCCGGGTTCCTCCGCGAGGGCCCTGAGCAGGTGCTTCGCCGCGCCGCGGCGGACCGGCGAGTCTGGGAGCGTGAGGAACTCGGCCAAGAGGTGCACGTTGGCCGGCTCCCACACGAGCTCGAAGAACAGCGGAATGAGCTGGTCCTGGGCCCGCCACGCTGAGCGCTCGCCCACACCCAGACGCGGCTGGCAGTGAAGCGTGAGGTACTGGTCGAGGACAGCGGTGGGGTCGGAGCACACGACGGCGGTGCGCTCGTTCGTTCCGGCGGCGAGCCAGCGCGCGGCGTGCTCGGCGGCCTCCCACTCCGTCTCGGCCTGGAGGACCGTCAGCTCGGGAAGCCGGTGCGGCGCCGGCGCCTCGCTGACCCTGATGCCCCGGTCGCGGAGGGCGCCGATGATCCGACGCCACACCGCTGGGAACGTGTCTTCCGGATGCGACAGGACGAGCTCGTCGATGCCCAGCGGCAGGGGAGTGGACTCGAGTTCGGCGATCAGCTCGACGATGTCGTCCGCGAGCGACGGCGCCAGCGCGCCTCCCGGGACGCCCTCGCCGGCGCGCTCCGCGGCGGCGAGGGTGCGCAGCAGCGGCGAGGGGCCGCCGTCGTGTGTCCCCGGCTCGGGCTCCGGCAGGGTGCCGTCCCAGCCGTTGGCGACGGCGTCGTCCCGGGCGCTGAGGAGCTCGTAGGCCGTGGACCACGGGTCGGCGGCGAGGGAGCGGTGGAACCAGGCGCCGGGGGAGTCGAGGTGCTCGAGGCGGCGGAGGTACTGGCTCACCCGCTCAGCGTTCTGGGTATCGGGGCGCGTGAGGCCGAGGCGCGTCTGCAGGAGGGAGACGAACCCCTTGCGGCCCACCCGGACACGGTTCAGTCCCGGGCGCGTGTACGCCCACGGCGCGCGGTCCAGGAACCACCCGAATTCGACGATCATTGTCTGCCCCCTCTGCCAGCCCCGGCTGTTCTATCACGGTACCGAGGGGCTCCGACATTCGAGGCCGAGCTCCCGCAGCGTCCTGCAAGGATTCCCTGAGCTTTCGCGGACACCCCTTCCCGCCGGTCGCCGCGTCCCCCTAGCTTCTTCTGTGGAGGTGGTCGCCGGCCAGCTCCAGAAACCACCACCAGAGGGGGCGTTTCCTATCAGGAAGCTACTGTCTGCCGCCGTCGCCGGACTGCTCGTCGCAGCGGCCGCCGTCACCGGAACCACTGCCGCCAGCGCGACGCCGCCCGTCGGGAAGGCGGATGAGCACTCGATCAAGGTCTGCTCGGACCCGCGGCCGGGCGAGGCCGCCTGCGCTGCGCGGCAGGCCACCGACCCCACCGGCCGGGTCATCACCAACGCCACCACCCCGCCCGGGACCGCCCTCACCCCCTCGCAGCTGCGCTCCGCGTACCGCCTGGACGGCACCGCCTCCGGGGGCCGCACGGTGGCGATCGTGGACGCGTACGGCTACCCGAACCTCGAGCGGGACCTCGCCACGTACCGCCAGCAGTACGGACTCCCCGCCTGCACGACGGCGAACGGCTGCCTGACGATCCTCGACCAGAACGGCGGCACCCGCCTGCCCAGGTTCGACCTCGGCTGGGCGCAGGAGCAGGCCCTCGACGTCGACGCCGTCTCCGCAGCCTGCCCGGACTGCAGGATCACCGTGGTCCAGGCCGCCTCGGCGTCGTTCACCAACCTCGGCACCGCCGTCCAGACCGCCGCCAGGCAGCCCGGCGTTGTCGCCATCTCCAACAGCTACGGGGGCTCCGACGCCTCGGACGCGACCTACGGGAAGTACTACAGGTTCCCCGGGATCGCCGTGACCGCGAGCGCCGGCGACTCCGGCTACCAGGGCGCCTCCTACCCGGCGTCGTCCTCCTACGTCACGGCCGTGGGCGGGACGAGCCTCAACCCGGCCCCGGGCACCGCCCGCGGCTGGGCCGAAACCACCTGGTCCGGCACGGGCTCGGGCTGCTCCGCCTACAACGCGCCGCTCGCCGCGGCGGCGGGCTACGGGACGGGCTGCGCGAACCGGGCGATGAACGACGTCGCCGCCGTCTCCGACCCCTCCAACGGCGGCCTCGGCGTCTTCTACCCGACGTCGTCCAAGAGCTCCACGTGGGGCCAGTTCGGCGGGACGAGCCTGGCCTCGCCGATCATCGCCTCCGTCTACGCGCTCGCGGGCCACACCGGCGCAGGCCTCACCGGCTACGCCAACGCGATCCCGTACGCCCACGCGGGCTCCCTGTTCGACGTCGCGTCCGGCTCCAACGGCTCCTGCCCCACCGCGCAGTGGTGCACGGCGCGCAGCGGGTGGGATGGCGTGACCGGGCTCGGCACCCCGAACGGCGTCGGCGCCTTCTGACCGACGGGACACCGCCGCCGCCACAGGGCGACGACGGTTCCCTGATTGCGCGGTGACGGGTCAAATCCGGTTTGACCCGTCACCGCGCGGGGACAGGCATCGTCCCCTGCCATCGTCCGGGCATCACCCTCGGTCCACGGGAAGGCGCCGCAGGATTCGCCAAGGATTGGCTCAGGACCGGAGGCCCCGGGCCGCGAGGGCGGGACGATGTCCTCATGCCCCCTGTGACCCGCCCACGCCCCAGCGCCCGCACCCGCGCCGTCGCCTTCTCCACCTGGCTCGCCACGTCGCTCGCGATCGTCGCCGGCCTCGGTGCTGCGGCGCCGTCGCCCGCCCAGGCCGCCGACAGCACGACGGCGACCGTCTACGCCGCCCCCAACCCGCAGCCCGCCTACGGCACCGAAGCAGCGGTCCTCCTCGAGACGATCCCGGTCAAGGGCCGCGCCCCGAAGACCGGGTACAGCCGGGACGAGTTCGGGCCGGCCTGGCTCGACGTGGACCGGAACGGCTGCGACACACGCAACGACATGCTCAACCGCGACCTCACCGACATCACATACGTCAACAGCGTCCCCTGCAAGGTCGCCTCCGGCACCCTCGCGGACCCGTACACGGCTACAACCATCGCGTTCCTCCGCGGCACGACGACGAGCGACGACGTCCAGATCGACCACGTGGTCGCGCTCTCCGACGCGTGGCAGAAGGGCGCACAGCAGCTCACCTACGAGCAGCGCGTCGCCCTCGCCAACGACCCGCTGAACCTGCAATCCACCGACGGGCCCACCAATCAGCAGAAGGGCGACGGCGACGCCGCCACCTGGCTGCCGCCGAACAGGGGCTTCCGCTGCGACTACGTCGGGCGGCAGGTCTCCGTGAAGGCGACCTACAGCCTGTGGGTGACCTAGGCCGAGCACGACGCCATGGCCGCGATCCTCGCCGGCTGCCCCGGCCAGCTGGCGCCCACCAGCCAGCCGGCCCAGGCCGCAGCGCAGGAGCCCGCCCCCGCACCGACATCCACGCTCCCCCTCGTCACCCCCGGTGCCTACTGCAGCACCGAGGGCACCCAGGGCGTGAGCTCCACCGGCGTGCTCTACACCTGCAGGACCTCGGCCACGGACAGCCGCCTCCGCTGGCGCCAGTAGCCGCGGGCGAGCCTACGCTGGTCCTACCGCAGCCACACGGGGAGGCAGCCATGGGACGCAGGCCGGGCATCGACCGCATCAGCAGCAACGACCTCACGCTCCTCGCGACCGACCGCGGCCAGGTCCCGATGCACATGGCCGCGGTCCTGATGTTCGACGCCGGGGCCGCGCCGTCGCTCGCCGAGCTCACCGCAGCGCTGGGGGAGAGGATCGCGCGCGTCCCGCGCCTGCGCCGCCGCCTCGTCCCGTCGCCGCCAGGGTTCGGGCGCCCGGTCTGGGTGGACGACGCCGCGTTCAGCCTCCCGCGCCACCTCTCGGAGGGTGCCGTCTCCGGCGGCCGCGGGGACCTCCTGCGCGAGGCCGCGAGGCTCGCGTGCGAGAGGCTCCCGAAGGACCAGCCCCTCTGGAAGGCCCGACTGGTCCGCGCCGCGGACGGTGGCGGGGCGGCGCTGGTGTTCGTTGCGCACCACGTGATGGCCGACGGGCTCGGAGGCCTCGCCGTGCTCTCCGCACTCGGCGACGACCGCTCGGAACTCGACGACGACCGCCCGGGACCCGGCGCGGCGCCAGTGCTGCAGGCCCCCTTGCCGACGCCCCCCGCACCGGCGTTCCCGCAGCCCGGCCCTACACCGCGCGAGCTGCTCGCGGACGCGTGGCGGGAGCGCCTGCGCGCGCTGGCGAACACGCCCCGCGCCCTCGCCACGGCGGCGCGCGGTCTGCGCGAGCTCGGCCTCACCCGCCGACACCGCACCCACGCGGAGGCCACCACCTCGTTCAACCGGCCCACCGGGAGCATTCGGAGCGTCAGGACCGTGGCGCTGCCCCTCAAGGAGGCCCTCGACGCAGCCCACGCGCGCGGCTGCACGCTCAACGACCTGGTCCTCGTCGCCGTCTCAGGGGCCCTGGCCTCCACGCTCCGCTCCCGTGGCGAGGCCCACCGGTCCTTCGTGGTTTCGGTGCCCATCACCCCGCGCGGCCCCCGGGAGGCCACGACGCTGGGGAACATCAATGGGATCGTCCCCACGGAGGTGCCCGCCGATCCGGACCCCGCCGTGCGCCTCGCGCGGGTCCTGGAGCAGGCCGGGAACCGCTCCGGGCCGTCCCGCGGAGCCTCGGTCGGGCCCCTCGGCGTCGCCTTCCGGGCGCTCGCCCGCGCTGGCGTGTTCCAGCACTTCATAGACCGGCAGCGGCTCGTGACCACGTTCCTGACCAATGTGCGCGGCCCCGCCGAGCCGATCCACCTGGCTGGCCACCGCATCGCCTCGATTGTCCCGATCACGATGACGCCCGGGAACGTGGGCGTGTGCTTCGCCGTCCTCTCCTACGCCGGCGAGCTCGTGGTCTCCGTGATCGCGGACCCGGCGGTCGTCCCCGAGCAGGACGAGCTGACGCGGATCCTCGCCGACGAGCTCGACACCCTCGCGAAAACCTGACGGTGGGTGTCCCGGCGGCCAGGCGGACCGTACGGTGTACCCATGACCCAGGTCACTTCCCCCGACGGAACCACCATCGCCTACGACCGCCTCGGTGCGGGCACCCCGCTCATCCTCGTCTCCGGGGCCTCGGTGCACCGCCGCGCGGACGCCCACATCGCCGAGGCGCTCGCCGAGGCCTTCACCGTCTACAACTACGACCGGCGCGGGCGCGGCGACAGCACCGACACCCAGCCGTTCGCCGTCGGCCGCGAGATCGAGGACATCGGCGCGCTGCTCGACGCCGCCTCGCACGAGCGCGGGGGAGCGGCCCTCGTCGGGCTGTCCTCCGGCGCGGTGCTCGCCGCCCGCGCCGCCGCGGTGCTCCCCGTCAGCGCCCTGGTGATGTGGGAACCCCCGTTCATGACGGACGACGCCGGCCGCGCCCGCGCCGAGGACTACACCCGGGACCTGAACGCCAGGCTCGACGCCGGCGACCGCGACGGCGCGCTCGAGACGTTCATGCGCTACGTTGGCGTGCCGGAGGATGCCATCGCCGGGGCGCGCCAGTCCCCGTACTGGCCGGCCGGCACGGCGCTCGCCCCGACCCTCGCCTACGACGACGCCGCGATGGGCGAGGGCTCGGTGGTCCCCGTGGACGTGTTCGGCCGGATCACTGCCCCGACCCTCGTCCTCGCGGGGGGCGCGAGCCCCGAGTTCCTGCACGCCGGCGCCCGCGCCGCGGCGGACGCCATCCCCGACGCCCGGCTCGAGGTCCTCGAGGGCCAGACCCACGACGTCGACGCGCAGGTCTTCGCCAAGGCGCTGCGGGGCTTCTTCGAGGTCTAGCAGGGAGGTCTGGCAGTGCGAGCGTGAGACTGAATCCCGGTTGACCTGAAACGGAGTTCCACGCCACAATCGATGTGGCCTACGCCACAGTAACGTCCCGTCAGGAGCCCCCATGAACCTCGCCGAGCATCTCGTCGCCACCGCGTCCCGGCACGGCGGACGCACCGCCATCACGTGCGCCGGGGAGGCCTGGACCTACGCCGACCTCGAGGACGCGACGGCGCGGCTCGCCGGGATGCTCGTGCGGGCCGGGATCACCCCCGGCAGCCGCGTGGCGGTGATGCTGCCGAACGTCCCCGAGTTCGCCGTCGCCTACTACGCGGCCCTGCGGGCAGGCGCGATCGTCGTGCCGATGAACCCGCTGCTGAAGGAGCGCGAGATCGCCTACTACCTCGGCGACTCCGGCGCCGAGGTGCTCCTCGCCGCCTCGGCTGTCGCGGACGAGGCCGCGGCGGGCGCCCAGGGCACCGGGACGCGGATCATCACGGTCCAGCCCGGCGCCTTCGCGGGTGTCCTCGCCGGCGAGGAGCCCCTCGGCGACGTCGCCGACCGCGCCGAAAGCGACACCGCGGTGATCCTCTACACCTCGGGCACTACGGGGCGGCCCAAGGGCGCCGAGCTCACGCACCGGAACCTCATCCTCAACGCGGACCTGACCGTCCGCACGCTCCTGACCCTCACCTCGGAGGACGTCGTGTTCGGCGGCCTGCCCCTGTTCCACACGTTCGGCCAGACCTGCGCCCTCAACACGACCGTCCTGGCCGGGGCGACGATCGCCCTGCTGCCGCGGTTCGCCCCGCAGGACGCCCTCGAGATCATCGAGTCCCAGCACGTGACAGTCTTCGCGGGCGTCCCCACGATGTACGGCGCGCTCCTGAACCTCCCGGACCACGGCCGCTACGACACCTCCTCCCTGCGCGTGTGCATCTCGGGCGGCGCGGCCCTGCCCGTGGAGGTCCTGCACCGCTTCGAGGACGAGTTCGGCTGCATCATCCTCGAGGGCTACGGCCTGTCGGAGACCTCCCCGGTCGCCGCCTTCAACCACCCCGACCGCGTCCGCAAGCCCGGCTCCATCGGCACCGCCGTGGAGGGCGTCGAGCTGCGGGTGGTCGGGCTCGACGGCGGGGACCTTCCCCAGGGCGAGGTCGGCGAGATCGCCGTCCGCGGGCACAACGTCATGAAGGGGTACTGGAACCGGCCGGACGCCACCGCCGAGGCCATCCGCGACGGCTGGCTCCTGACCGGGGACATGGGCCGGGTCGACACCGACGGCTGCTACTCGATCGTGGACCGCAAGAAGGACCTCATCATCCGCGGCGGCTACAACGTGTACCCGCGCGAGGTCGAGGAGGTCCTCTACGAGCACCCGGCCGTGGCGGAGGCCGCCGTCGTGGGCATCCCGGACCCGGAGCTGGGCGAGGAGGTGATGGCCGTCGTCGCCCTCACCGCCCAGGGCGCGGCGACCGCTGAGGAGCTGCGCGACTTCGTCAAGTCCCAGGTGGCCGCGTACAAGTACCCGCGCGAGGTGCGGATCGTGGACCAGCTGCCCAAGGGCCCCACGGGCAAGATCCTCAAGCGCGAGATCCGCTCGGGGCTGGCCCCGGCGCACGACGCCGCCGCGTCGCCGGGCGCGGGGAGCGCCGGCTAGGACTGCTCGGGCGGGGCGACGCGGCTCGCGGCGTCGCGCGCCTGGAGGGCGGCGGTAAGCCGGGCGACCTGCTCGGTGAGGGCTTGGACCCTGGCTTCGAGGGACTCGTCGAGGGCTTCGACCTCCGCCTCGACCTCCTCGACCTCGGCCTCCACCTCGCTGATCTCGGCGGCCGTCCGCGCGGACACGCTCTCCACGAGCCACGCGGCGATGGAGGCAGTGATGACGCCGAGCACCGCGATGCCCGAGACCATGAGCGCCGCCGCGACCAGTCGCCCAATCACCGTGATCGGGTAGTGGTCGCCGTAGCCGACCGTCGTGATGGTCTCGAGGGCCCACCAGATCGCGTCGCCGAAGCTGCGGATGTTGGCCCCGGGGATGTTCTGCTCGACGTCCTCGACCGTGAGCGCTCCGCAGTAGGCGAGCGTCCCCGCGGCCGCGATGACGTATACGACGAGGCGCCCGCGGAGCGCGGAGCCCGCCTTGTTGTGGACGATCCGCAGGAAGGTCACGAGCCGCAGCGGCCGCAGGGCCGGCAGCGCGAGGATCGCCAGCTCGTGCAGATTCCGGATGAACCAGCGCCCGCGGTGCGGGGCCAGCCACAGCTGGCCCGCGTAGTCCACCACGAACACCGCCCACGCTCCCCACAGGAAGATCTCCGCCCAGAGGCCCTCCTCGGGATCCAGGTTCCCGATCACCTGCACCGAGTACGCGGCGAGGAACACGAAGGCGGCGGCGAGCGTGGGCCACTCAGTCAGCTTCCGCCATCGCTCCTGGGTCATCTATCGAAGGGTACCGCCGGAATCACGCCCCGCCACGGTGCTGCTTCAGCACGTCGAGGCGGGCGCGGTACTCGGCCTCGTCAATCTCGCCGCGGGCGAAGCGGTCCGCGAGGACCTGCTCGGGTCCGGGGCCGGGGTACTGCCCGGGAGCCATGCCGCCCGGCATCGCCCCGCCGCCCCACCCGGGCTGTCCCCAGGCTCCCGAGCCCTGCCCCCCGTGCCGGACGGAGCGGGCAAGGAACACGATGCCCGTGATGATGGCACCCCAGAACAGCAGGAAGCTCAGGATCATGAAGATCCAGCCCCACACGCCTATGTTGCCGTTCCAGTACATCATCGCGGCTACCTCCGATCGGTCCGGGACGTCGTCCGCGTCCCCTACCCGCAGTGTCCGCCCGCCCGGCTGCGCTGCCCAGAGTCCACGGGCCCTACTTCGCCCGCGCCGTGGGCCGCGGGGCCGTACCCTGATGCCATGGACGCCGCCCTGATGGCCCGAGTCCTCGCGCTGCGCTTCGTCTGGCGCGCCCGCGACCGCTGGAGCGCCGAGCGGATCGACGCCCACAGGGAGCGGGCCGTGGCGGCGGCGCGCCGCCACGCCGTCGAGCGCTCTCCGTTCTACCGCCGCCTCCACGCCGGGCTCGAGGACGCGCCCCTGGCGGCTCTCCCGCCCGTGACCAAGGGGCAGCTCATGGAGCACTGGGACGACGCGGTCACACGCCGCGGCCTGCGCCTCGCCGACGTCGAGGCGCACCTCGCC
This sequence comes from Sinomonas flava, assembly GCF_039531875.1. Lineage (NCBI taxonomy): Bacteria > Bacillati > Actinomycetota > Actinomycetes > Micrococcales > Micrococcaceae > Sinomonas > Sinomonas flava. The sequence continues at coordinate 234,315 of NZ_BAAAQW010000005.1, forward strand.
GACCTCGTGGAGCACGACGGCGACCCCGGACGCCCGTGGCGCGCCAGCCCACCGCTGCGGGGGCCCTGGTGGGCGGCAGCGACCGCGGGAACGACCGGCCGGCGGGGCGTCTTCGTCTGGGACCGGACGGAGTGGGCCGCCGTCCTGGCCTCGTACGCCCGGGCCACCGACTGGGCGGGCGTCCCCGTGCGCCCGGGCCAGCCGATCCGGGTCGCGGTGGTCAGCTCGCGGCGCCCCACGCACCAGTCCGCGGCCGTAGGCGCCTCCCTGCCCACCGCGCTGATCCCGACGATCCGCCTCGACGCGACGGCGCCGCTGCCGGAGACGGTCTCGGCCCTCAACGGCTTCGCCCCCACCCTGCTCGTCGGCTACGCGTCTGTGCTCCGCCCCCTCGCGCGGGAGCAGCTGGCTGGCCGGCTGCACATTTCCCCGCGCGCCATCATGAGCGCCTCCGAGGTGCTCTCCCCGCAGACCTCCCAGGACGCCGAGGCCGCGTGGGGTGTCCCCCCGGCCGACGTCTACGCGGCCACGGAGACGGCGGGGATCGGCTCGACGTGCAGCGCGGGCCGCCGGCACCTCTACGAAGACCTCGTGATCGCCGAGCCCGTGGATGCCGACTACCGGCGGGTGCCGCCCGGAACGCCGGGGGACCGCCTGCTCGTGACCGTCCCGTTCGCACGGACGCTCCCGCTCATCCGCTACGAGATGTCCGACCGCATCGCCGTCGACGGCCGAGGATGCCCCTGCGGACGGGCCTTCGCCCTGCTCGCCGCGGTGGAGGGCCGCATCGAGGACGTGCTCGCGCTCGCAGTGGGCGAAACGACCGTGGCCATCCATCCCAACGTCTTCCACGATGCCCTCGATGGGGTTCCCCTGAACGGGTGGCAGGTGGTCCAGCGCGGGGACGGCATCGACGTCCTCCTCGAGGGGCTCTCGCCCCAGACGGCGACGGACGCGGTCCGAGCCCGGGTCGAGTCCGCGCTCGCCGCCGCGGGCGCCGCGGGGGTCGGGGTGCGCCTCGTGCCCGTCGCCGCGCTCGAGCGCACGGCCCTCGGCAAGGTTCCGCTCGTGCGCGGCCTGCCCCGCGCATGATCCCTGCGATACCCTGTGCCCGGGGAGAGGGGCCGGAACGGACAGCAATGACGCGCGCGCGTCCCCTCGCCACGGCCCCCGCCCTGGCCCCCGCGGCCGCTTTGGCAGCCGCAGCCCTGGCACTGGCCCTGGCAGGCTGCACCCCGGCGTCCACCGCCCCGGCGGCCTCGTCGTCGGCCTCTGCAAGCACCCCGACGGGCGGTGCGGAGGCCGGGAGCGGCGCGTCGCCGTCGTCGTCTGCCCCGGCGATCGCGAAGGTGAGCGACGACGAGATCCGCACCGCCTTCAACGACGCCGCGAAGGAGATGCAGGTCCCCGGCGCGGTCCTGCTCCTGAAGCGACCCGGCCAGCCGAACCTCGAGCTCGCGTACGGGACGCGGGAGCGCGGCGGCGGCGAGGCGGTGACGGTCGGGGACCACGTCCGGGTCGGGTCCAACACCAAGACCTGGACCGGGACCGCCATCCTCCAGCTCGCGCAGGAGGGCAAGATCGGGCTCAAGGACCCGGTCTCGAAGTACCGCGACGGAGTGCCGAACGGGGACAGGATCACCGTCGCGCAGCTGCTCGAGATGCGCTCGGGCCTCTACAACTACACCTTCGACGCGGACTGGAACCGGGCCGTGGACGCTGACCGGATGCGCGTGTGGAAGCCCGACGAACTGCTGAAGGTCGCCTTCTCGCACGCACCCACGTTCGACCCGGGCGCGAAGTGGGAGTACTCGAACACGAACACTGTGCTCCTCGGGACGATCGCGGAGAAGCTGGACGGCAAGCCGCTCGAGCAGATCTTCCGCGACAGGCTCTTCACCCCGCTCGGGCTGACCGAGACGCAGCTGCCGGCCCCGGACTCCTCGGCGATCGCCGCCCCGTTCGCGCGCGGCTACTCGTACGGGACGTTCGAGAGCACGATCGAGACCTCCCTCCTTCCGCCGGACCAGCTCGCCTCCGCCCGCGCCGGCACGCTCGCCCCGACCGACTACACGGAGGTCAACCCCTCGTGGGCGTGGGCCGCGGGGTCGGGGATCTCGACCGCTCCCGAGCTTGCGACCTGGGTCGAGGCTCTCGGCTCGGGCAGGCTGCTCTCCGCGGAAATGCAGCGCACCCGCATGGAGAGCATCCAGATGACCCAGCCCAACGCCGGCTACGGCATGAACATCGCGCAGTTCGGAGCGATGTACGGCCATACCGGGGAGCTCCCCGGCTACAACTCCTTCATGGGCTACGACCCGGCGAACAGGGTCACGCTCGTGACGTGGGCCAACCTCGCCCCGCTCCCGGACAACCGCGCCCCCGCGACCGAGCTCGCCAAGCTCGTGATCGGGAAGCTGTACCGGGCCTCCTGAGCGGAGCCCTTGACCAGGCCCCGACGAGTTTGTAAAATCGAGTTACAAATTAACAGGCCGGCCCGGATATTCCCCAGCTGACGGGCCGGCCGCACTCTTCGGCCAGCCCACAGCCTTCGGGCCGGGCACCACGCCGGCCACGCACGACGGCGG
>NZ_BAAAQW010000005.1:236938-262883 GCF_039531875.1 Sinomonas flava
CAGGTCAGCCGAACGTCGAAGACGTCGCGTAGCCCTTGCCGTTGTACTTCTGGACGAGGACGGTCGAGATGGCCGGCTGGCCGTCCTTCGTCGTGTCGACGGAGGTCCCCTTGAGCATCAGCGGCGCCTCGAGGCCCTTGATGTTCCTCAGGGCCTTCATGAAGCTGTCACGCGTCGGGTCGGTCATGCTCCCGAACGCCTTCTCGAGGGTGGCCCCGGCGATGTAGCTCCACATGCAGTGCGGGAACGCGGGGGTGTCCGAGTAGTTGCCGTACTGCTTGAGGTCGGAGAGGAACTTGACCACGTCCTCGTCCTTCGCGAACTCGGGGCTCTGCGGCGCCTTCGCGAAGGCGACCGTGTACACGCCCGGGTACGCCGTGGCGCCGCCGGGCTGCAGGATCGCCGTGGGGCTGGACGTGTTGGACGGCAGGAACCAGCTGGGCTTCCAGCCGATCTGCTGCGCCTTCTGCAGCGAGGCGATGACGAGCGGGGTGATCGACATGGCGTTGAAGAACACGTCGGCGCCCGTCGCGGCGAGCTGGGTGAGCTGCGCGTCGACGGACGTGTCCGTGGCCTCGTAGGTCTGCTCCCCGACGACCGTGATGCTCGAGTTGCCCTTGATCGCGTCCTTGAAGCCCTGGACGTAGCCCTTGCCGTAGTCGTCGTTCTGGGACAGGATCGCGACCTTGTGCGCTCCGCCGGACGCCGCGACGAGCTTGCCGAACGCCTCGCCCTCGTTCTGGTAGATCGGCACGAGGCCGAGCTGCCAGGGGCTCTGCTTCTGGTCGCTGAACAGCGGGTCACCCGTCATGACGAGGATCTGGGGGACCTTCTGGCTGATCGCGGCCTCGCGGAAGGCCCGGTTCGTCGGGGTGCCGAGGCCGATGCCCTCGGCGAAGACGTTGTCCGAGACCATCTGCTGGAAGTTCGCCAGCGACTTCTGCGGGTCATAGCCGTCGTCGTAGGTCTTGATCTCGACCTTGCGGGTCTTGCCGTCGCCGAACTTGATGCCGCCCTCGGCGTTCTTCGCGCCGAAGTACGCCTTCGCGCCGGCGACCGTGCAGGTGCCCGGGCCGGCGGTGGCGCCGCTGAGCGGGGTCGTGATGCCGAGCGTGATGGTGGTGTCCGTGATGCCGGGGGAGGCTGCCGAGCCCCCGCCCCCGCCGCCCTCGTTCGCGCTTCCGCGGCAGCCTGCCAGGGAGAGCGCGAGGACCGACGCCACTGCGACGGCGCCGAGGACTCCGTGTGTCCTTCTTCGTTCCTTCATGACGGATCGTGCCTCTCTGTGCTGGCTGGTGCTGGATTCTGCGGTGCCGGGTCCGGGGAAGCCGCGCTCGAGGGCGGTGTTCCGGCAGGGGCCGCCCGGGCGGGCTTCCGGCGGGTGGGGCGCCGGAGCACGCGGGGGAGGCTCACGAGCCCCTCCGGCAGCAGGAACAGCACCGCGAGGAGGATCACGCCCTGGCTGACGGTGGTGAAGTTCGGGTCGATCGCGTTGGTGAACTGCGGGACGAAGACGTAGTACGCGCCGCCGATCAGTGAGCCGACGATGCTCCCCGCGCCGCCGATCACCATCGCCGCGAGGAGGCTGATCGAGTGCCCGAAGCTCAGTGTCTCCGGCGAGGTGTACTGCACGGCGGCGAGGTACAGGAAGCCGCTCGCGCCGCCGTAGACCGAGGCAATGGTGAAGGCGAGGACTTTGGTCCAGTACGGGGAGATGCCCATCGACGCCGCGACCGCCTCGTTGTCCTTCACGACGGCGAACGCCCGCCCGTACTTCCCGCGCACGAGGGCGCGGGCCAGCAGGAACCCGGCCGCGGCCACCACGAGGATGATGTAGTACTGCCACTGGTCGTTGAACAGGCCTGACCAGTCGGGAGCAGTGGAGAAGATCGCCGAGATCCCCTGCGAGCCGCCGGTGAAGGTGTCGAGCCGCTTGGCCAGGGGGACGCCGACGATCGGCAGGGCGATCGTCACCATCGCGATGGCGAGCCCGCCGAGGCGTGCCGCCGCCAGGGCGACGAGGAGCCCGACGATCCCGGCGATCACGCACGCGGCGATCAGGACGATCAGGATGTTCCAGCCCTGCTTGACCCCGTAGGCGGTGACGTAAGCGCCGAGGCCCACGAAGAAGATCTGGCCCAGGTTCACCTGGCCGGCGTACCCCATCACGATGTTCAGGCCCAGGACGGCGACGGCGTACACCCCCACTCGCACGAGGGTCAGGTTCGCGATCGCCGGCATGAAGAGCGGGGCGGCGAGGAGCACGATCGCGACGACGGCGATGAGCGCGATCCGTGCCCCCCTGCTGCGGAGGGATGAACTGAGGGTTGCCATCAGACTCGCACCACGACCTTCCGCCCGAACAGGCCCTGGGGCCGGAGCACGAGGATCACGAAGATGAGCACGAACGGCACCGCGATCTTCAAGTCGTGCCCGATGAGCGGGATGTACACGGCCACGAGGTTCTCCAGCACGCCGATCGCCCATGCCGCGGCCACGGCGCCGACCGGGCTGTCGAGGCCGCCGAGGATCACGGCCGCGAGCGCGTAGACGAGCGCGCCGTCGAGCATCCCCGGGGTGAGGGTCAGCTGCGGGCCGACGAGCCCGCCGGCGATCGCGCCGAGGGCGGCTGCCAGGCCCCAGCCGACCATGAGGAGCCGCCCGACCGGGAGCCCGGAGAGAGCGGACGACGCCGGGTTGTCGGCCACCGCGCGCAGGGCGAGCCCGAGCTTGGTCTTCATGAAGAGCAGCTGGAGGACTCCCATGATCGCGAGGATCGTGAGGGTCGTCGCGAGCGAGCGGAGGCTCACGACGGCGCCGAGGATGTCCACGCTCGTGAGCGGGAAGAGCGAGGGGAACTGCCGGTTGTTGTAGCCCCAGACCACGGCGACGATCCCCGTGACGAGCGTGAGCAGGCCGATGGTCGCGACGACGGCGGTGTCCGGGTCTCCGCGCTCGAAGCGTCGGATGAGGAAGCGCTCGACCAGCGCGCCGATGCCGAACGAGGCCAGGACCGCGACGAGGAGGGCCAGGATGAGCGGCAGGCCCGCCTCGAGGAAGGCGTAGGCGAGGTACGCGGACAGGACGGCCATGCCGCCCTGCGCGAAGTTGATCAGGCCGGTGGCCTGGTTGACGAGCACGATGGCGAGGGCGAGGGCGGCATAGACAGAACCCGTCGAGAGGCCGTCCACGGTGAGCTGGATGAAGGTTTCCACGCGGGTCAGCCCCCCAGGTAGGCGCGGCGGATCTCGTCCATGCCCTTGAGCTCGGCCGAGGTCCCGGTCAGCACGCTGCGGCCGGTCTCGAGCACCGTTGCGGTATCGACGAGGGTGAAGGCGAGGTTGGCGTTCTGCTCGACGACGAGCATCGCGATGCCTGACTCGACCCTGAGACGGCGGATGGCCTCGTACACGGACCTCGCCGTCCCCGGCGCGAGGCCGAGGGAGGCCTCATCGAGCAGCAGCAGCTTGGGCTTGGCCATGAACGCCCGCCCCACCGCGAGCATCTGCTGCTCGCCGCCAGACAGCGCCGCCGCACGGGAGCCGATCCGTTCCCTCAGCTGCGGGAAGAGGTCGAGGCAGTACTCGATGTCCGCCGAGATCTTTTTGCGGTCTTTGCGCATGTAGGCCCCGACGAGGAGGTTCTCCCGCACGGAGAGCTGCGCCAGTGTCCCGCGGCCCTCGGGGACGTGGGCGATCCCGAGCGCCGCGACCTGGTCGGGGCGGCGTCCGCGGATGTCCCGGCCCGCGAACCTGATGCGGCCGCCGGTGCGGACGGTGCCGCTGATGGCGCGCAGCGTCGTCGTCTTCCCTGCGCCATTCGCTCCGAGGATGCCCACGGAGCCGCCCTCGGGGACGGTGAGCGAGACGCCGTCGAGCACCTGGACTGGGCCGTAGGATGCGGTGACGCTGTCGAGTTCAAGCAGCGTCATCCGCGGCGTCCTTCCCGATGTAGGCCTCGATCACGCGTGGGTCCGACTGGGCCTGCGCGGCAGTGCCCTCCATGAGCTTGCTGCCGTGGTCCAGCACGACCACGCGGTCGGTGAGGGCGGAGATCAGCCCCATGTGGTGCTCGACGATGACGATGGTGATGTCCTGTTCGGCGCGGACCTGCCTGACGGTCTCGATGAGCTGCTCAACCTCGCCGTGGGAGAGCCCTGCGGCGGGCTCGTCGAGCAGCAGCAGGGACGGTTTCGACAGGAGCGCGCGCCAGAGCTCGATGCCCTTGTGGAGCCCATGGGAGAGCTCGTCCGCGGGCAGGTGGGCGGCCCAGCCGAGGCCAGCGCGCTCGAGCAGCTCGAGGGCCTCCGCGCGCATCGCGCGCTCGGCGCGGGTGGTGTGCGGCAGCGAGAGGGCCCACGAGACCGGGCCGCCCGGGAGCCGCAGGTGCCCGCCGAGGAGCACATTCTCCAGGACGGTCGCCCGCAGCTGCAGCGCCGGGTGCTGGAAGGTGCGCGAGAGCCCGAGCCGTGCGAGCCGCGACGGGGCGCTGCCCACCACCTCGGTGCCGTCGATCGTGATCGAGCCGGAGCTCGGCTTGTAGTGCCCGCTGATGCAGTTGAACAGCGAGGTCTTGCCGGCGCCGTTCGGCCCGACCAGGCCGAAGATGCTGCCCGGCTCGACCTCGAAGCTCACGTCCTGGAGGACTCTGACGCCGCCGAAGTGCAGGCTGACGTCGTTCAGGCTCAGGCGTGCCGCCATCCCGCACCCCCTTCCGCGTCGTCGCCCTCGAAGAGCGCGGCCGATGTGACTGCTGTCACTGACGCTACGGATCCGGAGACGAGATTGTCAACGATTTTGGATGGGTCTTAGGATTGCAGCCAATGCCGTCGCCTGCGTCGGGGCCGCTGCCCTGTCCGCCGATCCCGGGGAGTGAGTGCACATGTCGTCAGCCGCGGAGAAGGCGCCCGCTGGGGCGGTTGTCCCGGCGGGGGAGCGAGGCGTCGCAGATCTGATCCGCGACGCGATCATGCGAGGCGAGTACGCGCCGAACCAGCGGCTCATAGAGGTGGACCTGAGCGAGGCATTCTCGGCGAGCCGGGCCACGGTGCGCACGGCACTGCTCGAGCTCGCGGCCGAGGGCCTGATCGAGAGGCTGCCGAACCGTGGGGCCCGGGTCCGGGCGGTGACGCTGGAGGAGGCCATCGAGATCATCGAGGTGCGGATCGGCGTCGAGGGCCTGTGTGCGGCCAAGACGGCGTCGAGCCTGTCCGAGGCGGATGCGGAGGCCTTCGCGCGGCTCCGTGCGGACATGGTCGCATCAGTCGCGGAGGGCGACCTCGTGGAGTACGCGCGGCTGCACCAGCTGCTCGACCGGCGCGTCCGGGAGCTGGCCCATCACCGCACCGCCGCGGAAGTGCTCGGGCGCCTGCACGCGCAGAGCATCCGCCACCAGTTCAAGCTCTCGTCGCGTCCGGCGCGCGCCAAGGTCTCCGTGCTGGAGCACGCCGCCATCATCGACGCCATCCTGGCCCGGGATCCCGATGCCGCCGAGCAGGCGGTGCGCCGCCACCTGCTCAGCGTCATCGATGCGCTCCGGGAGCTGACCGCCTGACCCCCGGCCTCAGCGGCTCCTGGCGCCGGCGGTCCTCCAGCCTCCGTGGTACTCGGTGCGGGCCGTCACCGAATAGGGTGCAGGGCTCACGACGGCGCGCACGCTGATCTGCTCGTGCGGCTCCACGGTCGTCTTCCGGGACCCGCCGTCGGGCTCGCCCCACACCACGCGGACCTCGGCGCCGAGCGGGACGTTGGGGTGCACGGTCGCGAGCGAGAGCCCCCGCCGCTCGTTGGCGGTGACCCCGGTGAAGAGCGAGAGGCCCACGACGGCGCCGTCGGCGTCGACCACCGAGTCGTAGTTGGACGAGCCGTAGTTGGCGTTGGGCACGTCGAAGAACTGGTAGCCCGGCCGGTCGCGGTCCAGGAACGAGGCCCAGATCTCCGCGAGGTCGTCGTCGTTCCACGCGAGGGTGACCTTGCGGCGCTGCGCGGCCGGGTCGAGCTTCTCGAGGGCGTCGCGGCCGATGAAGTCGTGGTCGAACTTCACGAAGGACCCGTAGCCGAGCTCCCACGGGTTCAGGTAGTAGTCCTCGATGTCCCCGGACACGAAGGAGCCGGCGAGGGCGTTGATGGCCTCGTAGCTGTTCGCGGGCAGCCACTGCCGGTAGGACCGCTCGGCCTCGCCCGTGTAGATCGCGGGCAGGGGCGAGGGGATCCAGCCCGACTCGAGGGTGTTCGAGGAGTAGGCCCGCGAGCCGCACGGCTCGATGCCGAACTCCGCGCCGGCTTCGAGGACCGCGTCGCGGATCGCGCCGTGCTGGGCGTAGGGACCCCAGATCTCGAGGCCCGGCGCCCCGGCCATGCCGTGGCGGAGCGTGCGGACCTGCTCGCCGGCGATCGTCATGTGGCCCATGTGGAAGAACTTCACCTTCTCGACCGGGCCGCCGGCGAGCTTCTCGATGATCTGCCACGCGTTGGGGCCCTGGATCTGGAAGCGGTAGTACGAGCGCGTGACGGCGGCGCCGTAGGGCCTCGAGGGGGAGCGGTCGTCGTAGGCGACCTCGACGTCGTAGCCGCCGGTCTCGGCGTGGAACTGGAGCCAGTTCGCCACGGGCGCCCGGCCGACGAACACGAAGTCCTGCTCCGCCTCGTGGAACAGGATCCCGTCCCCGATCACACCGCCGTTGGATGCGACCGGCACGAACTGCTTCGCCGTGTCCACGGGGAAGTTCGCGAAGCTGTTGATCCCCGTGTCCGAGAGGAGCCTGAGCGCGTCCGGCCCCTTGAGGAAGAAGTTCACCATGTGGTGCGACTGGTCGTAGAGGACCGCGGTCTCCCGCCAGGCCTTCTGCTCGCGCCGCCAGTTGGTGAACTCGGCGGGGACCACCGGGTAGATGTACGTGCCGAGCGGGGAGTTGCGCAGGAGCTCGACCGTGCCCTGCGGCGTGCCGCCCGCCGCATCGAGAACGTCCTGGAGGTTCTGGGGTGCCATCGTGCCGATCTCCTTCGGTTGACGCGATTGTGGACAATAATGTATTGGACTGCTTGACCTGAGACCAGAGCGGTGGTTGTCTGGCACCAACCCCCGCCTCAGGGCGCCTGCCCTGCGCCGAAAGGAAAGGTCGACGATGACCTCCGAATCCCTCGCCCAGGCAATCGTCCGAGCCGGCAGCCCTGTCGAGCTCCTGCGCAACCAGAACTGGCCTGCCTTCACCTTCCCCGTGGCGCCCGAGTTCACGAACTGGCGCGACGAGATGCGCGCGTGGAACACGACGGTGGCGCTCATGGACCAGTCGCACCACATGACGCAGCTGTTCCTCTCCGGGGCGGATCTCATCCCGCTGCTCTCCTCGATCTCGCCGAACACGTTCGGCACCTTCCGGCAGGGTGTCGCCAAGCAGCTCATCTCGGTCAACCAGGACGGCTACCTCATCGGCGACGGCATCCTGTTCTACAACGCCGAAGGCCCCGAGGGCATCGTGCTCATCGGCCACCACCTCCTCATCGACTGGGTGCGCTTCAACGTCGAGAAGGCCGAGGCCGCCGGCAAGGACGTCCGCTACCGCCTCGAGGCGAACTCGCACATGCGGCAGGGCCCGCCCACCTTCTACCGCTACGAGCTCCAGGGGCCGCGCGCGAACGAGGTGATGGAGAAGGTCTTCGCCGGGCCGATCCCGGAGATCAAGTTCTTCCACATCGGCGACGTCGAGATCGCCGGCCGGGCCGTCAAGGCGCTGCGCCACGGCATGGCCGGACAGCCCGGCTTCGAGTTCTACGGTCCGTGGGAGGACAACGAGGCCGTGCTCGAGGCGCTCATGGACGCCGGGGCCGAGTTCGACATCCGCAGGGTCGGGGCGAAGGCGTACTCGGCCTCCCCGCTCGAGTCCGGCTGGGTGCCCACGCCGTTCCCCGCGATCTTCGACGACGACCTCGCCGAGTACCGCGACTGGCTGCCCGCAGCCCGTGCGGGGTCCATCGGGGGGTCTCTGTACTCGGCCGACGTCCACGACTACTACATGACCCCATACGACATCGGCCTCGGCAGGTCGGTGCGCTTCGACCACGACTTCCACGGCCGTGCGGCCCTCGAACGGCACGCCGAGGACCAGCGCCGCCGCAAGGCCACGCTGATCTGGAACGCGGAGGACGTCGCCGCCGTCGTGCGCTCGCAGATGGAACCGGGGACGCCCGCCAAGTACCTCGACTTCCCCAAGGCCCGCTACGGGCTGTTCCAGATGGACGAGGTCCTCAAGGACGGCCAGCGGGTGGGGATCTCGACCGACGCCGGGTACGTCGCCTACGACCAGCTGTACATGTCCCTCGCCACGGTCGACACCCAGGTGCCGGACGGTGCCGAGGTCGAGGTGGTGTGGGGCGAGGACCCGATCTCGCGCAAGGCAGCGGTCGACGCCGACCACCGTCAGGTGCGCATCCGCGCCACCGTGGCCCCCGCCCCGTACCACGAGTTCGCCCGGACGGTGTACCGCGCATGAACGGCAGGCCTGGGGGATGAAGACGATCGAGACGTTCCACACGCACGGGACCCCGATCGTGCAGAAGTGACACCGTCAGGAGGCACACCATGACCGAGACACTCAGCACCGCCGCGCCGAAGGCGCCCGTCAGCACCGGCCTGTACATCGGCGGCCGGGAGCGCCAGGCCGCCGCGACGCTCGAGGTCCCCGACCCGGGGAAGCCGGGCACCGTCGTCGGCCACGCCGCCGCAGCGAGCCCCGCCGACGTCGACGACGCGATCGCCGCCGCGAAGGAAGCCTTCCCTGCGTGGTCCGCCCTGAGCGCGCAGGAGCGGGCCGAGCACATGCGGGCGGCGATCGAGGGCATCGCCGAGGCCCGCGACGAGGACGCGGCGATCCTGTCCCAGGAGAACGGCAAGATCCGCATGGAGGCGTGGGTCGACTCGCTCGTGTTCGAGATCCGCTGGAACCTCGCCGTCGCCCTGGCGGACGAGGTCGACACCGGCAAGGTCCTGGACCCGGCTCCCGGCATCCCCGTCACGACCACGGTGAAGTACCAGCCGCTCGGCGTCGTCACCGTGATCGTGCCGTTCAACTGGCCCATCGCGATCCTCGGCGCGTCCCTGCCGCACGCCCTGATCGCCGGCAACACCGCCATCGTGAAGCCGCCGCCCTCGACCCCTCTCGCCACCACCCGCGTGGTCCAGCGGGTTGCGGAGAAGCTGCCCCCGGGAGTCCTGAACGTCGTCACGGGCAAGGACGCGGACATGTCCGCGCTCATCACGAGCCCGGACGTGGCGAAGGTCTGCTTCACCGGCAGCGTCGGGGGCGGCAAGCGGATCATGGAGATGGCCGCGAAGTCGCTCACCCGGGTCACCCTCGAGCTCGGCGGGAACGACGCCGCCGTCATGCTCGAGGACGCGATCGTCGACGACACCCACCTCGACCGGCTCTACGCGGCGATCTTCGATACGACCGGGCAGATCTGCATGAACGCCAAGCGCGTCTACGTGCACCGCTCCCGGCTCGACGAGGTCGTCGCTGGCCTCTCGGCGCGGCTCGAGAAGGCCGTGATCGGGTACGGGCTCGACGAGGGCACCACGATGGGGCCCCTCAACTCGTCCGCGCAGAAGGCCTTCGTCGCGGAGATCATCGAGGAGGCCAAGTCCTCCGGTGCGGACGTGCGGGAGTTCGGCACGCTGCCGACCGACCCGGAGCTGGCCGGCGGCAACTTCCTGCGCCCGGCGATCGTCGTGGACCCCGACCCGTCGCTGCGGGTCGTGACGCAGGAGCAGTTCGGCCCGGTGATCCCCGTGATCCCGTTCGATACCGAGGACGAGGCCATCCGCGCCGCGAACGACACGTGGGCCGGGCTCTGCGGGTCCGTCTGGACTGCGGACCCCGACGCCGCGAACCGCGTGGGCGGACAGCTGGCGTGCGGCTACGTCTGGGTCAACGACCACGGCGCCACGAGGCTGGACCTGCGCGCCCCCTTCGGCGGGATGAAGCAGTCCGGCTTCGGCCGGGAGCAGGGGATCGAGGGCGTTCGGGCCTTCCAGGACACCCGTTCGATCGCGCACCTCGATCCGGACGCCCTCGCGGCCGGCTGAGCGTCCATGGGTCGCGAAGCGCGGGAGCAGGCACCCACCCGGGTGCGGCGCCCGCGCCTCGCGCTCCTGGCCGCGGTCCTGCTCGTCGCGGCGAACCTCCGCTCGCCGATCACCGGAGTCGGGCCGCTCCTGAACCAGATCGCGGCGGACCTGGGGACGACCGAAGCAGCGCTGGGGCTGCTCGCGGCCATCCCGCTCATCGCGTTCGCGGTGGTCTCGCCGCTCGCCCACGCCCTCAGCACGCGGTTCGGCACCGGCCCGGTGGTGCTCGTCTCCCTCGTCGCGCTCGCCCTCGGCACGCTCTGGCGCTCGGTGCCGGGCGCCGACGCGAACGTGTGGGCCGGGACGGTCCTCGTCGGCTCGGCCCTCGCCATCGCGAACGTGCTCCTGCCCGCGGTGATCAAGAGCGACTTCGCCGACCGCGTCCCTGCCGCCACCGCCGTGTTCACCGCGACGCTGAGCGGCTTCGGCGCGCTCGCCTCGGGCGTGGTGGTGCCGGTCTCGCACCTTGACGCCGGCCAGGGGCCGCTCGGCTGGCGCTGGGCGCTCCTCGCCTCGGGCGCCCTCGTCCCCGTGGCGATCGCCGCCTGGGCCGCCGCCCACGGGCTGCATCGCCGCGCGCCGTCGTCCGCCGGCGGTCCTGCCGTGGCGCACGACGCCGCCCGGCCGCCCGCCGCGGGCCGCGTCCCCTCGCGTCTGGGGGTCTGGGGCGACGGGGTCGCGTGGCAGGTCCTCGCGTACATGGGCGTGCAGGCGATGACGTTCTACATGCTCGTCACCTGGCTCGCGCCGCTCTCGCTGAGCAACGGCAGGCCCGAGGTCGTGGCGGGCGCGGACGTCATGCTGCTGCAGGTCAGCTCGCTGGGCGGCTCGCTCGTGACCCCGTTCCTCCTGCGGGGCCGGCTCGCCCGGTGGGCGCCGGCACTGATCCCGGTGGGCGGGCTCGCGGCCATGGCGGGCCTCCTCGCCGCGCCCGGCCTGTTCCTCGCGTGGGTGCTGCTGTTCGGGCTATCCTCGGGCGCGTCGCTGGCCACCTCGTTCAGCCTGTTCAGCCTGCGCGCCGGGACCCCGGCCGTCGCGGCGCGGCTCTCGGGCATGGCCCAGTCCGGCGGCTACGCGATCGCCGCGGTGGGCCCCGTTGCGTTCGGCGGGCTGCTCACGGCCACGGGCGGGTGGCTCGTGCCCCTGCTGTTCGTGGTCCTCGTGCTGGGCGCGCAGCTCGCGGTGGGGCTCGCCGTCGGCCGCGAGCGGCACGTGCTGGCCGGCCCCTGACAGATACCTATAGACAGTCCCTATGTGCATAGGTAAAGTCGAAGAAGGCGCACCGCCGCGCCGCCGAAAGGAGTCCGGCACCGTGAGCAGAACCGCCCCCGCGAGGAACCGTTCAGCCTCGCTCCAGCTCGTCAACGGCTTCTCGCTCGAGATGACGGGCAAGGACGTGCCCGCCCTCCTCGAGGCGAAGGACCGCATCCCCGAGGGCACGAGGATCAACGTCACGTTCCTCGGCAACGAGGACCTCGAGATGCGCGTGGCCGCCGCGAAGGCAGTGCGGGACAGCGGCTTCGTCCCCGTCCCGCACGTCTCCGCCCGCCGCCTCGCGTCCCAGGCCCAGCTCGAGGAGTTCCTCGGGCGGCTGCAGGAGGTCGGCGCCTCCGAGCACATCTTCGCCGTGGGCGGCGACCCCGCCACCCCGGAGGGCCCCTACGAGGACTCGCTGTCCGTCATCGAGAGCGGCATCCTGCCCCGGTACGGGGTGAAGGAAGTGGGCATCGGAGGGTACCCCGAGGGCCATCCGGACATCCCGAAGCCGGTCCTCGCCAGCGCGCTCGAGGACAAGGCCGCGGCCCTCAAGCAGCAAGGACTCGGAGCCGTCGTCATCACGCAGTTCGCGTTCGACATCGACCCTGTGGTCGCATGGATCGACGCGGTCCGCTCCCGCGGCATCGACGCGCCGGTCCGCGTCGGCACCCCCGGCCCTGCCGGCATCAAGCGGCTCCTTGGCTTTGCCCGCCGCTTCGGAGTGGGCGCCAACGCGATGATCGTGAAGAAGTACGGCTTCTCCCTCACCAACCTGATGGGCGACGCCGGCCCCGACCGCTTCGTCGACGACCTCGCCGCCGCGCTCGCCGCGCCCCGGCAGGGAGGGCCGGCGCAGGAGAGCGAGGCCGAACGGCTGAGCGGGGTGGGCCTGCACTTCTACACGTTCGGCGGCCTCGGGGCGACCGCCGACTGGGTCCGGTCCTTCACGGCAGAGCGCAGCTGAGGGGAGCAGGCATGGTCGTGCACACCGGGCCCCAGCGGGACCAGGCCTGCCTGATCGTCCACGGCCCGGACCGGCCGGGGATCGTCGCCGCCGTCGCGGCGCTCGTGACGCGGCACGAGGGCAACATCGTCAGCCTCGACCAGTACTCGACCGACCCCACGGGAGGGGACTTCTTCCAGCGGGTCGTGTTCGGCCGGAGGGATCTCGCCGTCGCGATGCCGGACATCGAGGCGGACCTCGCGCAGACCCTCGGGCCGATGGGCATGGAGTGGTCGCTCACCGACCGGTCCGTGCCGAAGCGGATGGCGATCATGGTCTCCACGTCGGACCACTGCCTCCTCGAGCTCCTCTGGAGGCACCGCCGGGGGGAGCTGCCCGTGACGATCCCGATGGTCATCTCCAACCACACCAACACGGCCGAGGACGTCCGATCCTTCGGCGTCCCGTTCTTCCACGTCCCGTCCGCGGGCCCGGACAAGTCGGCCGCTGAGGCCGAGATCGTCAAGCTGCTCGCCGGGAACGTCGACTTCGTGGTCCTCGCCCGCTACATGCAGATCCTCTCGCCGGACTTCCTTGACGGCATCGGCGTGCCCCTGATCAACATCCACCACTCGTTCCTGCCGGCGTTCATCGGGGCCGCGCCGTACCGCAAGGCCAAGGAACGCGGGGTCAAGCTCATCGGGGCCACCGCGCACTACGTGACCAAGGACCTCGACGAGGGGCCCATCATCGAGCAGGACGTGGCCCGCGCGACCCACGCCCATTCCGCCGCCGACCTCCAGGCGCGCGGCGCCTACGTCGAGCGCGCCGTGCTCTCCCGAGCCGTCGAGTGGCATGCCACCGACCGGGTGATCCGGCACGGCAACCAGACCATCGTCTTCTAGCCCACCGTCAGAACAGCACCGAACCAGCCCTACCGAGACAGAACGAGAGGTTCACCGTGGCACCCAAGAATCTGCAGGAAGTCCTCTACGCATCGGGCAACACCGTCGAGCTCCTGCGCAACTCCCAGATCGGCTCCTACATCTACCCCGTGGTCCCGGCCGACTTCCAGAACTGGATCAAGGAGCAGAGGGCCTGGCGGGAGACCGCCGTGCTCTACGACCAGTCGCACCACATGGACAACCTGTTCATGCGCGGCTCGGACGCCATCAAGCTCATCACGGCCACGGCCATCAACTCGACCGCCAACTTCCCCGTGGACAAGGCCAAGCAGTACGTCCCGACCACCGCTTCCGGCCATGTGATCGGGGACGGCATCCTCTTCCGCGAGGCCGAGGACGAGTACGTCTACGTGGGACGCTCTCCTGCGGCGAACTGGCTGCTGTTCCACGGCGAGACCGGCGGCTACAGCAACCTGGACATCGAGGTGGACCGCCGCTCGCCGTCGCGCCCCTACGGGCACGCGGTCTCGCGCCGGTACTACCGCTTCCAGATCCAGGGCCCCAACGCGTGGCAGGTCATCGAGAAGCTCAACGGCGGCCCGCTCGAGAAGCTGAAGTTCTTCAACATGTCCACCATGACGATCGACGGCACCACCGTCCGCACGCTCCGGCACGGCATGGCCGGCGCGCCGGGCCTGGAGATCTGGGGTCCGTACGAGGACCACGACCGGATCATGAACGCCATCGTGGAGGCAGGCGCGGAGTTCGGCCTCGTGCCGGTCGGGTCCCGGGCCTACCCCTCGAACACGCTCGAGTCCGGGTGGATCCCGTCGCCGCTGCCCGCGATCTACACGGGCGAGGCGGAGCGCGCCTACCGCGAGTGGCTCCCGGCCGACGGCTACGAGGCCACCGCAACCCTGGCCGGCTCCTTCGTGTCGGAGAACATCGAGGACTACTACCTCACCCCGTGGGAGCTCGGCTACGGCTCGTTCGTCAAGTTCGACCACGACTTCATCGGCCGCGACGCCCTCGAGAAGGTGGATCCCGCGACCCAGCGCCGCAAGGTCACCCTGGCATGGAACGCCGAGGACCTGGGCAAGATCTTCTCCTCGCTGTTCGACGTCGACGGCCCGCACTACAAGTTCTTCGACCTCCCGCTGGCGAACTACGGCTCGGCGAACTACGACTCGGTGGTCGACGCCGACGGCACCGTCGTCGGCTTCTCGATGTTCACCGGCTACAGCGCGAACGAGCGCCGCGGCCTCTCGCTCGGCACCGTGGACGCGAATGTGCCCGAGGGGACAGAGCTCAAGGTGGTCTGGGGCGAGCCGAACGGCGGAAGCTCGAAGGCCGCCGTCGAGCCCCACGAGCAGATCGAAGTGCGCGCGGTCGTCAGCCCGGTGCCGTACTCGACGGTGGCGCGCGCAACATACCACGGTGGCTGGCGGACGAACTACCAGCCCGCGTAAGGTTGTGGCCCCGGCACGGGGGAGCGGGCTTCCCCGTGCCGCAGGCCCACCCCCACGCCGAAGGAGACCGCCATGAGCTTGAAGTTCGCTCTGCTCGCGCTGCTCCGCGTCGGTCCGCTCTCGGGGTATGACCTGCAGAAGCAGTTCTCGCTGTCGGTCGGCCACGTGTGGCATGCGCCCGACTCGCAGATCTACCCGGAGCTGCGCAAGATGGAGGCCGAGGGCTTCATCGAGGGCGAGGAGCAGGCGAGGGGCCAGCGCGGGACGCGCCGCGTGTACCACGTCACGGACGCGGGCGAGCGGGCCTTCGCCGCGTGGATCCGGACGCCGCTCGAGTACGCGCGCGTCCGCGACCCTGCGCACCTCAAGGCCGCCTACCTCGAGAACGCGACCCCGGCCGCGGCGCGGGCGTTCTTCCGCGCGCACATCGAGCAGTGGGAGGCGGAGCTCGCCCAGTGGGAGGGCGAGCTGCGGCGGATCGCGGCTGTCGAGAACCCCATGCTCGTGCGCCGCCTCGCGGTCACGCCCGCCGAGGACCAGGAGCGCACGATCGCCTTCAAGCGGTTCGCCTACGAGGGCCTCGTCGAGCGGGCCCGCGGCGAGATCGTGTGGGCGCAGCGCGGGCTTGGCCTCGTGGACAGCCTTTCCGGCACGGACGGCTCCTGGGCCGCCAGCACGACGGTCGCCGAGGCCTAGCCGCGCTGCTCGTCGGCGGTGCTGCTCGTCGGTCGTGCTACTCCGTGTTGGCGTGGGCCGCCCGGGCCGCGTCGTTGTCGACCTGCCTCCGTTCGGCGAGGATCAGGCATGCCGCGTCCAGCGAGAGATGGGTGGCCTGGTCGAACAGGCTTGAGAGCGGCTGGCGGCTGGGGGCCTCGCCGGGCCGGCGGTGCTTCGTGGCGGCGGGCAGGACCAGCCGCGTCGCCGCCAGCCGCGCGAGCGCGGACTCCGCGTCGGAGGTGACCGCGTGGACCCGTGCCCCCGCCGCGACGGCCGCCTTCGCGACCTGGACGGTGTGGGCCGTGGTGCCGGAGCCGGAGACCGCGACGAGGAGGTCGCCGTCGCGGAGGGCCGGGGTCGTCGTCTCGCCGACCACGTAGGCAGTCAGGCCCAGGTGCATGAGGCGCATCGCGAACGCCCTTCCCATGAGGCCGGAGCGGCCCTCGCCGGTGACGAAGACGCGCGGGGCCTCCTCGAGGGCGCGCACCGTCCCTTCGAGCTCGTCGCGGTCGACGCCGGCAAGGACAGGCTCCAGTTCGCGGGCGATCGTGGTCAAGGAATCATCGGCCACTGCGGGTCCTTTCGAGGCTGGTGAGGCGACGGCGCAGCTCCTGCGCCGCGGCGAGGGGGTCGGCAGCACCGGTGACGGCGCTGCCGACGATCACGCGCAGGCGCGGGATGCCTGCGAGGGCGGGCAGGTCGTCGGCCCCGAGCCCGCCGGCGAGCGCGAGCTTCCGGCCGGTGGCCCAGGCGCCGAGCAGGCTGGCCGGCCCGTCGTGCGCGGACTGGACGTCCTTGGCCACGTGGGCGGCCAGGACGGCGTCGTCGGGCAGGCACGCGGCAAGCTGCGCGCGCCGCGCCTCGGTAGTCGCCATGAGGTCGACGACCGTCTCGGCACCGTAGTCTTCGGCGGTGCCGAGGGCCTTCTCGAGGGTCGCGTCGTGGGCGACGGCGAGCACCGTGGCCGCCCGCGCCCCCGCGTCGAACGCCATGCCGAACTCGGTGGCGGCGTCGTCGGCAGTCTTCAGGTCCGCGAGGACGGGCGTGGGTCCGACCGCGGCGACGATCTCACGGACCACGTCCATGCCGTGCGCCTTGATGAGCGAGGTGCCCACCTCGACGATGTCCGCCGAGGAGGCCAGCTCGTGGGCGAGGGCGAGCGCCCGTGCCCGGGGGAGGCGGTCGAGTGCTATCTGGAGCTCCAAGCGGGTCCTCCTAGGTGGTCGGGGCCAACGCGGCGCCGGCGATGAAGGCGTCGAGCCCTCCGCGCGTGGGCAGGCCGTCGCGGTCGCCGCGGTGGGTAGTGGCCAGGGCCCCCACGGCGCTCGCGCGCTCGAGGGCGGCCGCGTCGTCGAGCCCGTCGAGGTAGGCGCTGATGAGGCCGGCGGCGAATCCGTCGCCTGCCCCGACCGTGTCGACGACACCGACCCGGAAGCCTGCGTGGTCGAGCCGGCCGTGGGCCGTGTGCAGGGACGCCCCGGCGGCGCCGTCCTTGACTGCGACGCGCGAGGCGCCGAGGGCGAGGTAGAAGTCGGCGATGCCGTCCGCGCTGTCCCGGCCGGTGAGCAGCAGCCCTTCGGTCCGGCCCGGCAGCACCCAGTCGGCCGCGGCAGCGATGGCGTTCGTCGCCTCGACGAGCTCGGCCTCGCTGCTCCACAGGGTGGGACGGATGTTCGGGTCGAAGGAGACCGTCGCCCCGTTGGCCCGCGCGATCTCGAGGGCGCGCACCGCGAAGGCGCGGGTGCTGGCGGAGAGCGCGAGCGGGATGCCGGTGAGATGGAGGTGCCGCGCCGAGGCGATGCACGCGTCCGTCGCCTCGCTCGCGCTGAGCCGGCTGCCGGCGGAGCCCTTCCTGAAGTAGAACACCTCTGGGTCGCCGCCGAGGGCCAGTCCCTTGAGCTGGAAGCCGGTGGGGGCGGCGTCGTCGACCGTGGCCGCTCCCGTGTCCACGCCTTCAGCGCGGAGCGTGGCGAGGGCGTAGCTGCCGAAGGGGTCTGCCCCCACCCTCCCGATCCATCCGGACCGGTGCCCGAGCCGGGCCAGGCCGACGGCGACGTTGGTCTCCGCTCCGGCCAGTCCCCGCGCGAACGCAGTCACCTCGTGGAGGGGCCCGGGCTCGCAGGCCATGAACATGGCCATGGCCTCGCCGAACGTGACGGCGTCCAGGGCGTTCATGCCGCGGCCCCCTGCCGTGCGTGCCAGGCTTCCACCGGGTTGCCGAGCTCCCCGAGCCCGTCGATGCGAACGCCGACGGCGTCCCCAGCGCGCAGGGGTGCCTCGGGGCCGGGGGCCCCGGTCAGGACCAGGTCGCCCGGACCCAGCGGCATGAGCCGGGCCACGTAGGCCAGGATTTCGCCGAGGTCGCGGGCGAGGCCGGCGGTGGAGGCGCGGCTGGCCTCGACGCCGTTGACCGTCACGGTGATCTGGAGGTCGGCCCTGTCCAGGCCGGTCTCGATCCACGGCCCGACCGGGGTGAACGTGTGCCTGCTCTTGGCCGCGGTCCACAGCGGATCGTCGTGCTGGGCGCTCCGGTCGGTGACGTCGTTGGCCACGGTGAGGCCGAGGACGCACGAGAGCAGGTCCGCGGGGCGCACGTCCGTGGTCTCCCGGCCGATCACCAGGGCGAGCTCGCCCTCGGCGACGGTCCGGCCGGCGTCGTCCGGCAGGCGCACGGCGGCCCCGGGGCCGACCACGGAGCGCGCGGCCTTCAGGAACGCGGCCGGGGGGAGCGCACTGTCGGCCGCGCCGGTGTTGTGCGCCATGCCGACCACCGTGCGGGGCTCCACCGGCGCGAGCAGTCGCGCTGCGGCGGGGGAGATCCTCGCCCCGGTGTGGCGAGGCCGGGGCGCGAAGGGGTCGGCCAGTTCGGCGAACTCCTCACCCTCCCAGCTCGCGTAGCTCGTGCCGCCGGCGTGGGCGATCCTGCAGACGCGCATCGTCTCAGGACTCCGCCGTGCGGAGCGCGGACCGGGACGGCTTCGCGGCGCGCGGGCGGACGAGCGGGATGAGCACCGCGGACCCCGCGAGGCTGACCGCCATGAGCAGGAACGAGGCGCTGCTCGATCCGGTGGCGCCGTCGAGCCAGCCCACGAGGTAGGACCCGGCGAATCCGCCGAGGGCGCCGAGGGAGTTGACGAGCGCGATGGCCGGACCGGCGACGTCGCGGGGCATGAGCTCGGGGATCGCGGCGAAGAAGGGCCCGTACGGGGCGTACATCGCGGCACCCGCGACCACCAGCAGGACGAAGGCCGCCCAGAAGTTCGAGGGCCCGATGAGGTAGGAGCCGTAGAACGCCACCGCGCTGAGTGCGAGCCACGGCCAGACGTACCGGTTGCGGTGGCCCGAGAGGTCGGAGAGTCGGCTGTTGACGACCATGAGGATCACCGCGAAGACGTAGGGGATGGCGGAGATGAGCCCGGTCATCCCGATGCCCTCGCCGCTCGCGGCCTTCACGATCGAGGGGAGCCAGAAGACGAAGCCGTAGACGCCGAGGCTCCACAGGAAGTACTGCACGGACAGGATGACGACGTTGCGGGACCGCAGCGCGCTCCACAGCGAGGCGGCCGGGGTCATCGAGCGCTGCTCGGCGTCCAGTGCGTCCTCGACGTAGCTGCGCTCGTCCTTGCTGAGCCAGCGCGCCTGGTGCGGGTGGTCGGCGACGAGCGCCCGGAAGACGAAGGCCCACACGATGGCCGGAACACCCTCGATGATGAACATCCACCGCCACGACGTCGCCTCGACGAGGTAGCCGGACACCGCGGTCAGCCAGAGGACGGTGACCGGGTTGCCGAGGATGAGGTAGGTGTTGGCCCGGCCCCGTTCGGCCTTCGTGAACCAGTGGCTCAGGAAGATCACCATGGCGGGCAGGACGGCGGCCTCGACGACGCCGAGGAGGAACCGCACCACCATGAGCCAGGGGACGTTGGAGACCACGCCCTGCAGGGACGCGAGGACGCCCCAGGCGATGAGGCTCCAGAAGATCAGGGTCCGCGCGCTGCGCCGCTCGGCGTAGACGCCGGCAGGGACCTGGAACAGGAAGTAGCCGAGGAAGAACAGGGCGCCCAGGAGCGCCGAGACGCCCGCGTCCAAATTCAGGTCGGTCTTCAGGCCGCCGGCGACGCCGATGGAGTAGTTCGAGCGGTCCAGGTACGCGAGCGAGTACGTGACGAACGCTATCGGGAGGAGCCGCGCCCAGCGGGCCCGTCCCGGAGACGCTGCGACCGCACGGGCGAGCCCGTGGCCGGTTGTGGAGTGGTGTGTCATGAGATCACCTCGATGTGATGTTCCATATTATGGAATGGCTTGTCGCCAACCGGAATCAAGTGTGCGCCTCCGTCGGGGTGGGGCACAAGGGGGAGCGGGCGACTTTTTCCTTCTACCGGCATGGTCTCCCACATCGTGGAATGGCTCTGGCATACTGAGGGCATGACGCCGACTCCTCCCGACATGGTCGGAAAGGCCCTGCTGCTCCTGACCCTGCTCGGCGACTATCCGGACGGGGCATCCCTCTCCGAGGTGGCCAGGAAGGCAGGCTTCCCGCCGAGCACCGCCCACCGGCTGGCCACTGCCCTCGTGCGGGACGGCTACGCCTCAGTCGACGAGGCCAGCCGGCGCTACAGCCTCGGGCTGCAGACCTTCTCCCTGGCGAGCCGTGTGGCCCACCGGCACGGATTCGCGGGGTCCGCCCTGCCGGTGCTCCGCAGGCTCGCCGACCGGACCGCCGAGAGCGCGCTCATGTCGGTGATCGACGGGCACCACCAGCTCTACGTGCACCATGTCCAGGGCAGCCACTCGGTGAGCGTCAGTGGCGAACCCGGACGGCGCGGCCCTCTCCACTGCACCTCGATGGGGAAGGTGCTCGTGGCCTTCGCGGCCGAGCCTGCCCGGACCGAGCTCGTGGAGCATCTGGAGCTCACGGCCTTCACGCCGCACACCATCGTGGACAGGCAGCGGTTCCGGGACGAGATCGACGAGGTCTCCCGTCAGGGCTACGCCGTCGCCGACGAAGAGCACGAGGCCGGCATCCGCGCCATCGGGGTCCCTGTGCGGAATCCGGACGGCGTCACGGTGGCCGCGCTCTCCGTCGCGGCCCCGGCCTACCGCGTCAGCCGCGAGAGGCTCCTCGACTACCTTCCCGCCCTGAACGAGGCCGCGCAGGAGCTGACCGTCCGACTGCCCCCGCGCTGACCCGCCGGGAGGTCCTCAGCGCGGCTCGAGCCGCTCGAGCCGGCGCGCCCAGCTCGGCGCGTGCTCGGGCCGGGGTCCGATCGCGATGAGGCGGGCGGGGACGCGCTGGAGGAGCGGGAAGCGGGCCAGGAGCCGCAGCGGGAGCGGGACCCGGGTGGCCGACGTCGCGAGCGTGCCCTTGAGCGCCCGGCTCACCACGCCGCGGTGCGCGAGCCGCTGGAAGGCCTGGATGAGCCGGGTGGGCGGCAGCCGCCTCGCCTGGACTTCGGCGAGGACCTTCTCCGGGACGGGGCCGGGTGCATGCCGCATCCACTGGCCGACGATCCGGGACGCGGCGACGGCGTCCTGGATCGCGAGGTTGATGCCCACCCCGCCGACCGGGGACATGGGGTGCGCGGCGTCGCCGATGAGGAGCAGGCCGTCCCGGTGCCACTCGCGCAGGCGCTCGACGCGGACGTCGAGGAGCTTGACGTCGTCGAACGAGCCCGGCCACCGTGTGAGCCGGTCGGCGAGCCAGGGCTGCAGCCGCGCGAGTCGGGCCCGGAATGCCTCGAGGCCCTCGGCGCGCAGCTGCGCGTCCTGGCCCTTGGCGATGAGGTAGCCGCACTGCCACTCGTGGCCGCGGTCGATCATGACCATGAACTCGCGCCCGGAGAGCCGGCCGACGCCGCCGTCGGGATCGCCCTCGTGGCGCGGCAGCCTGAACCACCACACGTCGATCGGTGCCCCGAAGGTCTCGGCCGAGAGCCCCGCGGCCGCGCGCACGTCCGACCAGCGGCCGTCGCACGCGACGACGAGGTCGGCGGCGAGGAGGTGCTCGGGGAGGGGTCTCGACTCCGCTGCGCTGCGCTCAACCGCCGTGGGGCGGTAGTCGCGCCACCGCACCCCGGCGACCCGCCCGCCGTCGTGCGCCAGGCCTACCGCCTCCGCTGAGCGCAGCAGCGTGAAGTGCGGCTCGCGCTCCGCGGCCTCGGCGAGCATCTCGAGGAAGTCCCACTGCGGGACGAGGGCCACGTGCCGGTGCAGCCCGGGCAGGGAACGGCCCAGGTCCGCGAGGCGCACCGTTCCGGCGTCGAGCTGGATCTCCGCCCGGTCCATGAGCCGGTGGGGGAGCTCGGCGAACGCGGAGCCCAGCCCGAGCTCGTCCAGGAGCGCGAGGGTCGACGCGTGGACTGTGTCGCCGCGGAAGTCGCGGAGGAAGTCCGGGTGCTTCTCGAGCACCACCGTCTCGATCCCGCCCCTCGCGAGCAGGAGCCCCAGGACCATGCCCGCGGGGCCGCCGCCCACCACCGCCACGCGTGTCCGCTCGGGTGCAGCCATGGCTTTAGCGTACGCGGGGGCGCCCGGGGAGTCAGGCGGCGCGTCCTAGTCGATCTGCTTGACCGTGATGGTCACCGGCTGGCTCGTGGTCCCCTGGTACATGGCCGTGACCCGGGAGGTCCCGGCCTTCTCGGGGTAGGCGTTGCCGTGGTCGTCCATCCGGACCGCCTCGCCGTTCTCCGAGGACCAGGCCACCGCGTCCACGACCTCGGACTTCCCGGTCGTGTAGGTGACGGTCGCGGTCAGCTTCACGGGCCTGTCGCCCACGAACAGCGGGGGCACGGTCGCGGGCGCGACCTGCACCCGCACCACCTCCGGCGGGGTCACGACGACGAGGGCGAGCGCCTCGTACGAGGCCCCGAGCGGGTCCTTGGCGGTGGCCGTCAGCAGCGCGCTGCCCGGTGCGACCCCGGTGACGGTCCCCGCAGCGTCCACCGTGGCGATCTTCTCGTCGCTGGTCTTCCACGTCAGCTGGGAGGCCGGAATGACCGAGTTGTCGCTCAGGCGCAGCTGGGCGGAGAACGCGGTGGTCAGCCCAGCCCGGACGCTCGTGCTTTCCGGGTCGATCTGCAGCGCGCGGACCGTGACCGAGGGGGTGGGGGTGAAGGTGGACCCGGGGACCACCGAGAACGTCAGCGAGGAGGTGAAGCCGCCGAACGTGGCGCTGACGGCGGTTGAACCCTCGGCGACCGCCGTGAGCAGCCCTGCGCCGTCGACCGCGACCACGGAAGGATTCGCGCTCGACCACACCACCCCGTCCTCTAGCTGCCGGGTACGGCCGTCGCTCAGGGTGGCCTTCGCCGAGGCCTGGATCTTCAGGCCCGGCGGGAGCTGCTGCCCAGGCGCCGAGACGACGATCCCGATCACCGTCGCGGAGCGGCTGGCGTCGCCCCCGGCCGGCCCGACCAGCCGCACGATGACGAGCGCCGCCGCGGCCGCGAGCACGGCGACCGCCGTGAGGACGCTCAGGAGCGTGGCACGGTTCCGGAGCCGCTCGTGCCCGCGGGCGACGGCGCTCTCCAGGTCCGCGGGATGCCTCGCCGCGAGCTCGGTCGCCTCGGCGTAGAGCCGCTGCCGGAGCTCGCTGTTCACGATGCCCCGCTCCCGGAGGGGCCGCTGCCGAGCGAGAGCTGGGCCTGCTGGTTGGCGCGCGCGAGGCGGTCGGTGACGGTCGAGGTGGTGCTCTCGGTCAGGCCTGCGATCTCGGCGATGGTGAGCGCGGCGAAGTCATGGAGCACGACGGCGACGCGCTCGCCGATCGGCAGCTTCGCCAGGAGGGTCTTCGCCTCGGCGGGGGTCTCGGGCTGCGCCCAGCGGTCCCTCTTCTCGAGGAGCTGGACGAGCACGCACAGCGTGTAGAGCCGCAGCTGTGGGGTGACCGGGCCGCGCCAGACCTCCGCCGTCCGCGACCAGGCCGCCTCGAGGAGGGCCTTGGCCTGCTCCGGGTCTCCGCACAGCAGCTGGGCGCAGAGCTGGAGGTCTCCGCGCTGCTGCTCGAAGACGCTCTCGATGTCCTGCTGCCGCCCGGACAGCGCTGCGGTGAGCTTCAGGTCTCCCGGAAGGCCGAGCTCGATGTCCCGCACGGCAGGCACGACGGCGGCGAGGAGGACCAGGGCCCCTGCGCCGATCGGGACGGCGGAGAGGAGCGTCGGCACGAGCCACCCGGCCGCGATCGCAGCGATCCCGACGGCCGCGACGAGGACCCGCGCTGGACGGATGGCCGCCCTGAAGCGGCGCTTGGGCAGATCGCACATGACGCACCCCTGAGGTCTGGACCCATTTTACGTCCAGCAAGTGGAGCAACGTGAGGGTCCACGACCGTCAGGGGTGCGCGCGGGCGTTCTTGCCGGTGCCTGCTAGTTCTTGACGTAGCCGTTCGGGTTGAGGACGTACTTGGTGGCGGCGCCGGCGTCGAACTCGGCGTAGCCGCGAGGCGCGTCGTCGAGGCCGATCGCCGTGGCGTTGACGTTCTTCCCGATCTGGACGCGGTCGTGGAGGATCGCCATCATGAGCCCCCGGTTGTACTTCATGACGGGGCACTGGCCGGTGGTGAAGGACAGCGACTTCGCCCACCCGGTGCCGAGCGAGAGGGACAGCGAGCCCTTCTGGGCGGCCTCGTCGATGCCGCCGGGGTCGCCCGTGACGTAGAGGCCCGGGATGCCGAGGGCGCCGCCGGCGGCGGTGATGTCCATGAGCGAGTTCAGCACGGTGGCCGGGGCCTCCTTCGCCCCGGAGCCGTGGCCCTTGGCCTCGAACCCCACCGCGTCGATGCCGCAGTCCACGAGCGGCTCGCCGAGGATCTGCTCGATCTGCTCCGCCGGGCCCCCCTTGGTCAGGTCCACTGTCTCGCAGCCGAAGCTCGCCGCCTGCTTGAGCCGGTCCGCGTTCATGTCCCCCACGATGACGACGGCGGCGCCCAGCAGGAGCGCGCCCGTCGCCGCCGCGAGGCCCACCGGGCCGGCCCCGGCCACGTACACGGTCGAGCCGACCCCGACCCCGGCGGTGACGGCGCCGTGGAACCCCGTGGGGAAGATGTCCGAGAGCATGGTCAGGTCCATGATCTTCTCCAGCGCCTGGTCCCGGTCCGGGAAGACCAGGAGGTTCCAGTCGGCGTAGGGCACCAGGACGTACTCGGCCTGGCCGCCGACCCAGCCCCCCATGTCCACGTACCCGTAAGCGCTTCCGGGCCGGTCGGGGTTGACGTTGAGGCAGATGCCGGTCTTGCGCTCCTTGCAGTTCCGGCACCTGCCGCACGCGATGTTGAACGGGACGGAGACGATGTCCCCGACCTTGACGAACTCCACGTCGGGACCGACCTCGACGACCTCGCCGGTGATCTCGTGTCCGAGGACGAGGTCCTTCGGCGCGGTCGTGCGGCCGCGCACCATGTGCTGGTCGGAGCCGCAGATGTTCGTGGTGACCGTCTTCAGGATGGCGCCGTGGGGGACCTTCCGCCCCACGTTCGCCGGGTTCACCCCGGGCCCGTCCTTGAGCTCGAACGTCGGGTAGTCGGTGTCGATGACCTCGACCTTGCCCGGCCCCTTGTACGCGACCGCTCTGTTGCCTGCCATGGATGCTGGCCCCCTGCCTTGGTTCGGCGGGGCCGGTCCCGACCCCGCGTGCTGATGCAGTCGATCTGCTTGGCGCGGGCCGGGCACACGGTGCCGTGCGGGTGGCCCGCGTCACTTCTCGGCGGTACGGGCACCGTAGGCAGAGGCGCCGGGACAGGTCAAGGCACGCCTCAGGCGGAGCTGAGGGGCCAGCCGGTGACCTTCTTGGGGCGCGGCGGCGCGTAGGTGCGCACCTTGGACGTGCTCAGCCCGAGCCGGACGAGGCCCTCCGCGACGGCGACGGCGGCAGCGACGCCGTCGACCACGGGGACGCCGCAGCGCTCGCGGATCCGGGCGTCGAGGCCGCTCATGCCGCCGCAGCCGAGCACGATCACCTCCGCCCTGTCGTCGCCCACCGCTGCCTCGGCCTGGGCGACGATCTCCTTCACAGCCCGCTCGGGGTCCTCCTCGAGCTCGAGCACGCCGAGCCCGGACGCCCGCACCGAAGCGCAGCGGGCGTCGAGCCCGGCGAGCCTGAGCCGGTCCTCGATCAGCGGGACCGCCCGGTCCAGCGTCGTCACCACGGAGTACCTGTGGCCGAGGAACATCGCGGTCGAGGCGGCGGCCTCGGTGATGTCCACGACGGGCACGTCGAGGAGCTCCTGGAGGCCCTCCCGCCCGTGCTCGCCGTAGCCGGCCTGGATCACGGCGTCGAACTCGCCCTCGTAGCGGGAGACCGCGTCCATGACCGCGAGGGCGGCCAGGTAGGACTCGAAGTTGCCCTCGCACGAGTCGGCACCGAAGCGTGGCGTGAGGCCGACGATCTCCGTGCCCGCCGATGCGGCCGCGCGTGCGGCCGCGGCGATGGAGTCGGTCATGGACTGGGTGGTGTTGACGTTGGCGACAAGGATGCGCATGGGAGTACCTGGCTTCTGCTGGTGAGGAGGCCCCGCAGGGGGCTGCGGTGGGGCACGA
>NZ_BAAAQW010000005.1:262920-277368 GCF_039531875.1 Sinomonas flava
GCCGGGGCGCCGCCGTCGTGCTCGGGATGGCGCGTGGAGGTGGGCGTCAGTGGACGCTGGGGACGGCGATGGACTCGCCGTCCGCATCGGTGAGGGCTCGGGTGCGGTCGGCGATGAACCAGTAGTTCACGGCCGCGATGCCAGCGCCGAAGAACCACGCGAACGAGCTCAGCATGGACAGGGCTGGGATGAAGGCGATCGCCAGGGCGACGGCCGCTGCGGGCACGAGGGCGGCGATGGCGCGGGGGTTGACGCCCTTGGTGTAGTGGTAGTCGGCGGCTGCCGCCTCGGTGTACAGCGCCGGGACGTTGACCTTGCCGCGGCGGATGAGCCAGTAGTCCGCCATGATGACGCCGAACAGCGGGCCGAGGAGTGCGCCGAGGCCGCCGAGGAAGTACACGATCACGATCGGGTTGTTGTAGAGGTTCCAGGGCAGGATCACGAGGCCGACCACGGCCGAGACCATCGCGGCCCGCCGGAAGTTGAGGCGGCGGGGGAACAGGTTGGTCAGGGCGTAGGTGGGGGCGACGAAGTTGGCCATGAGGTTCACGGCTATCGTCAGGACGAGGAGCGCGAGGGACGCGGCGGCGAGCAGGAACGTGTTCGGGATCGAGGCGACGATGTCCGACGGGCTCGTGATGATCTGGCCGTTGATCCTGAACTGGGCCCCGGCGAGGACCACGGTGATCGCGCCGAAGAGGAGCATGTTGACCGGGATGCCCCAGAAGTTGCCCTTGACGATCGCGCCCTTGGTCTTGGCGGAGCGGGTGAAGTCGCAGAAGTTGAGCACGAACGTGCCGTAGATGGAGACCCAGAGGGCGCCGCCGCCGAGGATGTGCAGCCACATGTCCCCGCCCGTCAGGCTCTTGTCGGTGCTCCACGCGATCTCGAAGCCCGCCTGCGCGAACATCCAGACGGCGAGTGCGAGCATCGTGGCGAGGATGATCGGACCGGCGAAGGCCTCGTACTTGCGGATCATCTCCATGCCGTAGGAGACGATGACGACCTGGACGACCCACAGGCCCACGAACGCGATCCAGCCGAGGGGGGAGAGGCCGAGGATCTGGCCCTCGTCGAGCGGGGCGAGGCCGGGCGCGACCGCGATCAGCAGCACGCGCAGCACGACCGAGGCCAGGTAGGTCTGGATGCCGAACCAGGCGATCGCGACGGCGCCGCGGACGAGGGCGGCGATCTGGGCGCCGTGGATGCCGAAGGCGATCCGGCTCATGACGGGGAACGGCACGCCCGTCTTCTGCCCCATGAAGCCGGAGAGGTTCAGGAGGGCGAACAGGAGGGCCGCACCGACGCCGAGCGCCGCGAGGACCTGCCATCCGCCGAGGCCCAGGGCGAAGAGGCCGATCGCGAACGCGTAGTTGCCGAGGCTGTGCACGTCGTTGGCCCAGAGGGTGAAGATGCTGTAGGCGCTCCAGCTGCGGCCGGCGCGCTGGGTGGGGGCCAGGTCCTTGTTGTAGAGGCGGGTGCTGAGCCCGGCGGGGACGGCCGACGGCGCGTGGCCGGGGGCGGTGTCCGTCGGGGCGGCGGTGTCCAGCTCGGGGACGACAGTGTCCGGGGTGCTGTTCATTGGCTGACTCTCTGGGAGGGGGACAAGGAGACTGCGCAACTTTTGGGGGACGAGACGGGAGGGTGTGATTCGCGTCTCTCCTTTTGGTATCCCAAATGTACAGCCCTTGGTATCCCAGCGCAAGGGTGGTCTCCCGGCCTCTCCCGCAACCGTGTTCCCCAACCCGCTGGCCGACCGGGTACGAGTGAAGCGCCGCACCAGGACCCGCCGTGGTGCCCGCGAGGGCGGGTGGGCGAGTCCTGATGCGGCGCTAGAGGGGGAGGGTGGTTGCGCGCGGCCTCGTGGGGGTGCGGCGCCGCGCGCGTCCGCCCGGCCTTACTGGGCCGGGAGCTGGAGGACCTGGTTGACGAAGATCAGGTTGGGGTTGCTGATGGTGGAGGCGTTCGCGTCGGCGAGGGTCTGCCATCCGCCCTTGATGCCGAGCTTCTGGGCGATCCCGCTCAGTGTGTCGCCCGCGGCGACCGTGTAGGTCTTGCCGCTCAGCGGGACCTGCGCGGCGTGGCGGCCCTGGGTGGTGGCGGCCGGCGCGGGAGCGGCGGCCTTGGCCGGCGCCTTCTGGACGGGTGCCTGCTGCACGGGCGCCTGCTGGGTCTGGACCGGGGCGGGGGCCGGCTGGACGGGAGTCGGGTTGGCGCCGGCCGTGCCGTAGAGGCCCAGCTTTGCGGAGCAGGCAGGCCATGCGCCCCAGCCCTGTCCGGCGAGCACGCGCTCCGCGACGGCAATCTGCTGGTCGCGGCTGGCGTTGGCGGGGGACCCTGCGCCGCCGTAGGCCGCCCAGGTGCTCTGGGTGAACTGGAGGCCTCCGTAGTAGCCGTTGCCGGTGTTGGCCGACCAGTTGCCGCTGGCCTCGCATTGGGCGAGGGCGTCCCACGTCGAGCCCGAGACGGCGTTGGCGGCGGGGGCTCCGAGGGCGGCGGCACCGAGCGCGGCACCGGAGGCGGCCACCACGGCGAGGGAGCGGCGGGCGGAGGAAGCGAAAGATGTCTTCTTCATAACGGTGTGTATGCTCGGGACTCCACCGGCACTCCTTCTGTCCCCAGAAGTCGTCGTGCGCCACCGGTCCCTGACGGTCAACGGTCAGGTCGAGGTGTCTGCGCAGACGGCGGCGAACGGTGGACGGCAGCACCCGGCATATGCAGCCGGCAGCGCGAAAGGCTGCGGCGATTGTCAGCCTCCGCCTCGCGGGGTAGAGGCCCCGGTCCGTTATCGAACCTTGACCTCTACGGTAAGGGATCGGTTCTCCGTTGCCAAACCGTGATCTTTACTGAGAGTCTGCTGGGACTCAGCTGTCTTCTCGTGTCCGCCGTGGGCGCGCCTCGGTCGCGGGGTGCGCTTCAGTCGAGGAGGCTGCGGACGTCGTCGGCCGTCAGCGTCGACGCGAACATGGCGTCGTCGTCCATGACGGAGGAGAACAGGGCGGCCTTCTTCTCCTTGAGCTCCATGACCTTCTCCTCGATCGTGCCCTTCGCCACGAGCCGGTACGTCATGACGCGGCGGGTCTGCCCGATGCGGTGCGCGCGGTCCACGGCCTGCGCCTCGGCTGCCGGGTTCCACCACGGGTCCAGGAGGAAGCAGTAGTCGGCTTCCGTCAGGTTCAGCCCGAACCCGCCCGCCTTGAGGGATATGAGGAAGACCGGCGCCTGGCCCTCCTTGAAGCGGGACACCACCTCGCCGCGGCGGCGCGTCGAACCATCGAGGTACTCGTAGGCGATGCCCTCGGCCTCGAGCCGCGCAGCGGCCTTCTTGAGGAAGGACGTGAACTGGCTGAACACGAGGGCACGGTGCCCCTCGGCGACCACGTCGGCGAGCTGCTCGAGGAGCGAGTCGAGCTTCGCGGGCGACACTCCCGCGTGCGCATCGTCGACGAGGGACGGGTCGAGGGCCATGAGCCGCAGGAGGGTGAGGGAGCGGAAGACGATGAAGCGGTTGCGGTCCAGGTCCTCGACGAGGCCCAGCACCTTCTCCCGCTCGCGCTGGAGGTACTGCTGGTAGAGCTTGCGGTGCGTGGGGTCGAGGTCCACGTCGAGGCGCTGCTCGAGCTTCTCCGGCAGTTCCTTCGCGACGGCGTCCTTGGTGCGTCGCAGCATGAGCGGCCGGACGCGGCGCCGGAGCCGGGCGAGCCGGTCCGCATCGGCGTTCTTCTCGATCGGCTTGGCGAAGTCCTGACCGAAGTGGTGGGCGGCCGGGAAGAGGCCCGGGGCCACGATCGCGAAGAGGGACCACAGCTCCATGAGGTTGTTCTCGAGCGGCGTTCCCGTGAGAGCCAGCTTGAACGGCGCGTCGAGGTCCCGGGCGCACTGGTGGGCCTTCGTCGCACGGTTCTTCAGGAACTGCGCCTCGTCCATCACGAGGCCCGACCAGGCCAGGGCCGCGTACGCCTCGAAGTCCAGTCGGAACAGGGCGTAGCTCGTCACGACCAGGTCCGCGTCCGCGCACGACTGCGCGAGCGGCACGCCGGACTTCCCCTCGGTGTCGGTCAGTGCGACTGTCCTCAGGCCGGGCGCGAAGCGCGCCGCCTCCGTGGCCCAGTTCGCCACGACCGAGGTAGGCGCCACGACGAGGAACGGCGGCTTCGGTTCCCCGGCCCGCGCGTGCAGGATGAGCGCGAGCGTCTGGAGGGTCTTGCCCAGGCCCATGTCGTCCGCGAGCACGCCACCGAGCCCGTGCCGGTGGAGGAAGGCGAGCCACTGGAACCCTTCGTCCTGGTAGGGACGCAGCTCCGCCTGCAGGTCGGCGGGCACCGGGACCCGATCGAGCGCATGCGGGTCGAGGAGGCCGTCGACTGCGGTCCTCCAGCGCGGGGCCTGGACGGTCTCGCCCGCGATCTCGGCGATCTCGTCCCAGAGCCCGGCCTGGTACACGCTCAGCCGCGGCGGTTTCTTCGAGGTGCTCTCGGCGCGCCACTCGCGCAGCTCGTGGGATTCGTCGATGAGCCTCTTGAGGCGGCGGATCTCAGGGGTGTCGATGCGGAACCAGGTCTTGTCCGGCAGCATGACCTTCTCCCGCCCCTTGGCCAGGGCCGTGAAGATGTCCTGGAACGGGATGGAGCGGCCCTCCACCGTGACCATGAGCCCGAGGTCGAACCAGTCGCGCTTCTCGCTCTCGACCGTGCTGACCACGAGCTCGGGGGCGCCGTGGAGCTGCCGGTAGTCGGGCCTTGTCCCCTCGACTCGGACCTCGATCCCGTCCGCGGCCTCGAGGACGGCAAGGGTGCGCTCCGCGAAGTCCGCGGTGTCGAGGCCCTCGAGCCTGGCCGGGCCGAGCGGCTTCCCCTTCAGGACGCTGTCCGCGAGGGCCGCCGCAGCCGCGGCTGTCCTGGACTCCTCCTCCGACTCGTCCCGGCGCATGCCTTCGCCGGGGGAGGCCACGAGCGGCAGCCGCCGGACGGCGTCGCCCGAACGGTACTCCCAGTGCCAGTCCAGCCGCAGGACGTCGCGCGGCTCGAAGCGGGCGGTGAGCACGAGCGCGGGCGGCTCGATGGGCGGCAGGCCGAGCGCGTCGTCGTCCGCGGTGAGGGTGACCGCGCGGGCGAGGTCCGGGTAGAACTCGGCGACGAACGACTCGCGGTCGTCCGCGGGGATCTCGATGCCCTCGGGCGTCTGCAGCAGGGCCCGCTCGCGGTCGCCCAGGCGGGACGCAGCCTGGGCGAGGATGATGCGCTCCTCGGTGCCGGCGCGCACGACGGCGTAGGCCCCGTGGTCGCCGATCGTTCCCGCCGCGGTGGTCGGCGCCGGGACGCCGCCGATGGCGAGGACGGGCACGAGGCGGATCGCGCCGTCGTCCGCGGGAAGCGCCTCGAGGCTCACCGAGGCGAGCTCACGCGCGACCTCGACCGAGACGCCCTTGCGGGTGCCCACGAGCTCGACGCCCACGTGGGCCGCCGCATCGAGGAGGGTCCACAGGAGGGGGCTGATGAAGTCGTCGAGGTAGATCCAGGGGTCATTGCCGTTCCAGTACCCCGACCCCGTCCCGAGGCGGAGGGCCTGGATCTCGCGGAAGCAGGCGAAGTGGGCCTCGACGTAGTCCCCGTTGTAGTCCTGGCGGCCGAACGTGCTCCACGTGAGGTTTCCCTTGACCCATTTGCCGGTCTTCGGGCTGCTGGCCACCGGGCGCATCGCGAGCTTGCGGCCCTGGCTGAAGCGGGGCGCGTGCGGGCCGCTGAAGCGGCGGGAGAACGCGGCGTCGAGGTCGCGGAACTCGAACTGGAGGCCCAGGCGCTGCGCCGCCGCGCCCGAGCGGCTGCGCGCGCCGGACGGGGAGATGATCTGCCGCAGCTCCGCCTTCCATGCGGGCTCCGCGGCCTCGGCGCGGCCCCGGGCCGCGCCCGCCAGCCCGCGGAGGTGGTCCGCGTTGGAGGCCAGCACAGTGGCGGCCATGTGCTTGCAGTCCGTGCCAACGGGGCAGGTGCACCACCCGCCGTCGTACCTGAAGGTGGAACCGGAGGGCTGGAGGTACACCTTGACCTCGTACGGCTCGGGGTCGCTGCCCTGGACCAGGCCGCCGAGCTCGAGCGCTCCGGAGTTCCAGTCCAGCTCGAGGACGTGCCCACCACGCGTGTAGGCGTTGGCCTTGGCCATGGCGGCCGGACCCACCCGGTGCAGCATCGTCACCGCGTCGACCAGCGGCAGGCCGGTGCTCGCCAGGCCGTCGCGGGGTGCGGGGAAGGGGGTGGGGGCCATGGATTCCATGCTCCCACGCCCCTCCGACGCGTTTCGAACCGGGACCGCGCCCTGTGGACAGATCTTCGCTCTGGGCTGACGGGGTGGGTCAGGCGACGTGGACCCGGGCCGCATCCCCGGTGCCGACGCCGTGGACCGTCCATCCGGCCGCGCGCCACTCTGTCCGGGGCAGGACATTGCGGGCGTCGATGATGACGGGACGGCGCACGCGGCCCGCGAGGTCGTGCGGGTCGAGGGCGCGGAACTGGGGCCACTCCGTCAGCAGCAGGACGATCTCTGCGCCCTCCACCGCCGCCGCGAGGGACGACTCGAACTGCAGCTGCGGGTACCGCATCCACGCGTTGTTGATGGCCTTGGGGTCGGTCACGACCACGTGCGCTCCCGCGCCTGCGAGCCGCACCGCGACGTCGAGCGCGGGGGAGTCGCGGATGTCGTCGGTGTCCGGCTTGAACGCGGCGCCCAGCACCGCGATCCGGCGGCCGGAGACCGCGCCGCCGCACAGCTCCGCCGCCAGCGCGGCCACCCGGCCGCGCTGGCCCACGTTGATCGAGTCGACGAGGCCCATCCACGCATCCACCGAGTCCACCGCGAGCTCGCGCGCCTGCGCCCGGAAGGAGCGGATGTCCTTGGGCAGGCAGCCGCCGCCGAAGCCGAGGCCGGCGGCGAGGTACCGCTGGCCGATCCGAGGGTCGAGCCCCATCGCTGCGGAGAGCTGGGTGACGTCCGCGCCGGCGGCGTCGCACAGCTCGGCCATGGCGTTGATGTAGGAGAGCTTCGTGGCGAGGTACGCGTTGGCGGCGGACTTGATGAGCTCCGCGGTTGCGAAGCTGGTCACGATCCGGGGCACGCCGGCGTGCAGGAGGGGAGCGTAGACCTCGTCGAGCGTGCGCACGGTGCCGTGTCCTGCGGACCCCGGCCCGGCGGCGTCGTCCGAGTCCTCCACCCCGTACACGAGGCGGTCCGGCACGAGGGAGTCCTTCACCGCGGTGCCCTGCCGTAGGAATTCCGGGTTCCACGCGAGCGCCACGTCGGCTCCCGCGAGCCACTCCCGGACCCGGTGCACCGTTCCGACGGGGACGGTGGACTTGCCCACGACGGCGGAGCCCGCCTTGGCCCGCGCGCCCACCGCCCGCGTCGCGGCCTCGAGATAGCCCAGGTCCGCGAGGTCGCTCGTCTTGGACTGCGGGGTGCCGACGCACAGGAAGTGCACCTCGGCGTCCGCCACCCGGTCCATGTCGGTGGAGAACGTGAGCCGGCCGCTGTCCCGGCCGTCGGCGAGGAGGTCCTCGAGCCCGGGTTCGAAGAACGGCGCGAAGCCCCTCGAGAGGTGGCCGACCTTGTCGGCGTCCGTGTCGATGCCCACCACGTCGTGGCCCATCGACGCCAGGGTCGCAGCGTGGACCGCGCCGAGGTATCCGCAGCCGATGACGGAGATCTTCATGGTGTTCCCTTTCGCTGGTCAGCCGGCCGCGAGCGACGCCCGCCGGGCGATCACGGCCTCATAGTGTCCGATGAGCTGCTCGGAGATGGCGCGCCAGGACCGGCCCCGCACGCTCCGCCGCGCGGCGGCGGCGAAGGCGGCGCGCTTGGCGTCGTCCCCGAGAAGGTCGAGGGCGTACGAGCGCAGCTCGTCGAGGCGTCCCGGCGTGTACAGCCAACCGGTCTTCGAGTTGTCCACGAGGTCAAGCGGGCCTCCCCGTCCCGTGGCGACGACGGGGACACCCGAGGCCATGGCCTCCTGGATGGTCTGGCAGAACGTCTCGAACTCGCCCGGGTGGACGAAGAGGTCGAAGCTCGCCACGATCCTGGCCAGGTCCTCCCCGCCTTGGAAGCCGGTGAAGTGGGCGGACGGCAGCTGTGCTTCGAGCTGGGTGCGCAGCGGGCCGTCGCCGACCACCACGAGCTTCGTCCCGGCGATGTCCGCGAGGACGCGGAGGTCCTCCACCTGCTTCTCCGCGGCGAGCCGGCCCACGTACCCGATCACCTTCACCGGGCGCCCCTCGCGGGTGCAGCCGGCGACGGAGGCCCGCCACGCGGCGTCGCGCTTCGAGGGAGTGAAGCGCACGGTGTCCACGCCGCGGCGCCACAGCTCGACGTCGAGCACGCCGCGGCCGCGCAGCTGGTTGAACGCGAAGGTCGACGGCGCGAGCGTGCGGTCCGCGAGGAGGTGGATGGCCTCCACACGCTGCCACGCCCAGTTCTCGAGGAACGGCAGGCCGTAGCGCGCCGCGTACCCGGGCACCTCGGTCTGGTAGACGGCGATGGTCGGCAGGCCCAGCTGGTCCGCGGCGCGGACCGCGCGCCACCCCAGCTCGAACGGGGAGGCGAGGTGGACGACGTCCGGGGCGAACGCCCTCAGGATGCGCTTGACCTTGGGCACGGCGCCGAATGCGACGCGCACGTTCGGGTACCCGGCCACGGGAAAGGCCGGCAGACGGTGCACCTGTGCGCCGGCCACCCGCTCCGGCACCGGGAAGACGGCGCTGGCCCCCTCACCGGAGGGGGCGATGACGAGCACCTCGTCGCCGCGCTCCTGGAAGTGGTCGAGGATCCGCAGGATGGAGTGCGTGACCCCGTTCATCTGCGGCAGGAACGACTCGGCAACAATCGCGATCCTCACCCCTCCACCATCCTGTGGCCATTTGACCGAAGGGCAGAGGAGGCGTGACGCGACGTGGAAGCCCAGGTTAACTCGGGGAGGACGGGGCGGGACCGTCAGCGCCCGGCGCGGGAGACCGGCCGCGGGGCTGCGAGCCCGGCGAGCGCTACCGCGCCTGCGAGGGCCGCGAGGCCCCAGCCGAGGCCCGCTCCCGCGGCGACCGCCCCGACCAGGAGCGGGCCGCCGGCGTCGCCAGCCTCCCGTCCGATCTCCGCCGAGCCCATCGTGCGGCCCATCCGCTCGGGCGGGGTGGCGTCGGCGAGGTGCGCGAACGCGAGCGGGGTCGCGAGGCCGATCCCCGCGCCCGCAAGCAGCGCCGCGGCGTAGACGGCGACGCCAGCGGCCGCGGTCCCGGCCGTTGCGCCGGCGGCCCCGACGAGCGCCCCGACGACGATGAGCCCGAGGCCGAGGAGGATGCCGCGCGTGTCGGTGAGGCGGCCGGCGTCCCTCAGCGCGCCGACGCGCGGCTGGACGAGGGACGAGGCGATGGCGAGGACGGTCACGGCCGCAATCGCGGCGGCGGTGCTGAGCCCCGACTGGGCCGCGAGGGCGGGCAGGAAGCCCACGGCGGCGCCGAGCGATCCCGTCGCGGCGGCGAGCACGAGGGTGGGGCCGAGGAACGAGCGGTCGCCGATCTGGCGCGCGAGGTCCGCCACGGTGTAGCGGCGGCGGGGGAGCGGTTCGAGGCGCGGCATCGCCGCCGCGACCCAGACCGCGACGGCCGCGGCGACCAGCGAGAGGACGCCGAACAGCAGCGGGAAGCCGCCGAGGTAGAGCGCGGCGGCCCCAAGCAGCGGCCCGATCGCGTACCCGATCCCCTTCCACGAGCCGTAGCGCCCGAAATACCGCCCGGTGAGCGGGCCGGCCAGCCGTGCGACGCTCGCCGACGACGCAGGCGAGAAGGCCGACGCCGCCGCGCCCTGCCCGAGCCGGGCCACGGCGAGCGCCCACGGCGCCTGGACGAAGACCCCCACGAGCGAGGCCGCGGCGAACGCCACGAGCCCGCCGACGACCACCGGCTTGGGGCCGAGCCTGTCCGCGAGCGAGCCGAAGAGGGGCTTGAGGAACACCTCCGCCAGGTCGTACAGGGCCAGCAGGACGCCGAGCGCGAACAGGTTCAGGCCCAGACCGCCAGGGCCGCTCTCCGCGCCGAGGCCCGCTGCGATGCTGTGGGCGCCGAACGCCGTCGTGAACCCCGCCGCGTAGAGGGGGACGACGGCCGAGAAGGGCGGGGGCGCGGGCTGGGTCACGGCCCCGATTCTAGGCCGGGCAGCGAGCGGCGCGGGCAGCGAGCGGCGCGGGCCTCGAGCAGGGCCCGCGCCGCGATGGCAGGGACAGCAGGACGCGAGGTGCCTAGGCCCTCTCCTCCTCGACCTAGCTGCGGGTGAACAGCCAGCTGCACACCATCATCGCCAGCCCGAGGACGGCGAACGCCCAGTTGTCGGCCATGTTGGAGGCCAGGACGTTGGCGGCGGACGCGGTGCCGACCGCGAACCCGTAGACGCCCAGCAGGATGTAGACGACGCCGAACCAGAGCAGGAAGCTGCGCGCCCCTGTCCACCTCTGCGCCATGGTCAGGCCGACGGCCCCGATGGCCAGGTGCACGATGTTCAGCAGCATGGACACCTGGAACACGCCCAGGAACATGGCGTGGGAGTCGGGCCCGATGAACCTCAGGTCCCCGTAGCTGCCGGTGACCCCCGGGACGAACCCGAGGATGCCGACGAGCATCACGATGATGCCGACGCCGATGGCGACGTTCTGGACGTCCCTGCGCCCGAAGTGGACACCATGTGCGTGCGGCGCCGCGGTGGTCATGTCTCCTCCGAACCCCAAGCTGCCCGGGGGCTCGTGCCCGGCGGGCGTCGGTGGAGTGCCGCTCCGCCGATACCTCAATTCTACGCCGTGTAGTGATTCGCGTCACAGCCTCTGGCGTCCGGGAATGCCCCGCACCAGGCCGCCGGTTGGGCCTGTCATGACAACCGAGCACGCGCCTGACACCACGTCCACCGCCCCGCTCTCGAGCCTCTTCACACCGTTCGACCTCGGACCCGTCCGCCTCCCGAACCGCTTCGTCATGGCTCCCATGACGCGCGAGTTCTCCCCGGACGGCACGGTGACGCCCGACGTCGTGGGCTACTACGCGCGCCGCGCCGCGGCCGGCGTGGGCCTGCTGATCACCGAGGGCGTCTACGTCTCCCAGGATTCGGGTCCGAGCACCTCTGTCCCGCGGCTGTTCGGCCGCGAGCAGCTCGATGCCTGGCGCCGCCTCGTCGACGCCGTGCACGCCGAGGGCGGCCGCATCGTCCCCCAGCTGTGGCACCTCGGCGCGGCGCGCGGGAACCATGCCGAATTCAACCCGCAGCTGCCCAGCCTGAGCCCCTCCGGCGTCGCTCCCAACGGCGCCGAGCGCGGCCGCGCCGCCACCGTCGAGGAGCTCGCCCGGATCCGCGAGGACTTCGCCCGCGCCGCCGTCGCGGCCCAGGAGGCCGGCTTCGACGGCGTCGAGCTCCACGGCGCCCACGGCTACCTCCTCGACCAGTTCCTCTGGGCCGGGACCAACCGCCGGACCGACGGCTACGGCGGCTCGCTCGAAGCGCGTCTCCGCTTCCCGGCCGAGGTTGCCGCGGCCGTGCGCGCCGCCGTCGGGCCCGAGTTCCCCGTGATCTTCCGCTTCTCCCAGTGGAAGTCCGGCGACTACGGCGCCCGGATCGCCGAGACTCCCGAAGAGCTGGGCACCATCCTGAAGACCCTCGCCCACGCGGGCGTCTCCGCCTTCCACCCCTCGACGCGGCGCCACTGGGAGCCGGCGTTCCCCGAGGCGGACGGCACCGGGGACGGTGAGGGCGCCTCGCTCGGGCTCGCCGGCTGGACCAAGAAGCTCACCGGCCTTCCCGTGATCACTGTGGGCTCGGTGGGCCTGGACAACGCGTTCGAGGTCACGTGGCAGGAGGGCGGGCGCTCCGAGGTCCGCGGCCTCGAGACGCTCCTCGCCCAGTTCGCCCGCGACGAGTTCGACCTGGTCGCCGTCGGCCGCGTCCTCCTCTCCGACCCCGCATGGGTCGCCAAGGTCCGGGACGGGCGCACCGACGAGATCCGCCCCTTCAGCTCCGAGGACCGTCTCCGCCTCTCCTGACCGCAGCGCCGGGTGGCGCGGCGCACGACGGCGCGCGGCCGCCGTCGTGCGCCGGCGGGCGCGAGCCCGGTGCGCCTGAGCCCCGGCGGCCCGCGTCCGTGGCACAGTGGAGGGCGATGAAACTCCGCGCCGACCAGTCAGGAATCCGGGGCCTGCCCATGCCGCTGTGGCTCCAGGGCGCGGTCGAAGCCATCCAGGCGATCATCATCTCCGCCGTCCTCGCGCTCGTCCCGATCGTCGCGGTCTGGCTGACCGGCGGCCTCGGGGCATGGGGCCCGGAGCCCGTCGCGCGGCTCGGCGGGCAGGCCTGGCTCCTCGTCCACGGCGTGCCGCTCAGCCTCAGCGTCGCAGCGCCCGCGGCAGGCGCAGACGTCCCGGCTGAGGCGGGGACCCTCTCGCTCATCCCCCTCGGGCTGACCCTTGTCCCCATCCTGCTCGCGTGGCGCTCGGGCCGGCGGCTGGCCCGCGCCTCCTATGCGGACAACCTGTGGCAGGCGCTCGCCGGTGCCGCGGCGGCCTACGCCGCCTTCGGCTTCGCGACCGGCTTCCTGTGCCGCACGCCCCAGGTCG
Source organism: Sinomonas flava (assembly GCF_039531875.1). NCBI lineage: Bacteria > Bacillati > Actinomycetota > Actinomycetes > Micrococcales > Micrococcaceae > Sinomonas > Sinomonas flava. The sequence continues at coordinate 275,547 of NZ_BAAAQW010000005.1, forward strand.
GCGGGGGGCTCATCGCCGCGGCGCTGACGCCGCTCGCGCCGTTCGGCCTCGGGCTCGTGATCGGGGCCCGGCGCGAGGCGGGATCCTGGACGCGCCTGATCGGCGTCGACGCCGTCGACTGGATTGCCCGGACCGGCCAGTACTCCCGGTGGGCCGGAAGCTACGTGTGGGCCGTCCTGCGCGCCGGACTCGTCGCGCTGCTCGGCTCCCTGGCACTGTCCGGCCTGCTGCTCGCAGCCACCCTTGTGGCGCACTGGGCCCAGATTGTCACCGTGTACGAGGCCGTCGGTGCCGACCCGGTCGGCGGAGCCGCCCTCACCGTCGCGCAGCTGGGGTACGCCCCGCACATGCTCGTGTGGACGCTGGGCTGGGCCTCGGGCGCCGGCGTCACGCTCGGGGCCGGGTCGACGGCGGGGGCGCTCGCGACCGCTGTCGGGCCCCTGCCGCCCGTGCCGGCGCTCGCCGCCCTCCCCAGCGGAGAACTCCTCCTGGGTCCCGCGGCGCTGGTTGTCCCCGTGCTCGCCGGGGTCCTGGCAGGCTGGTGGTTTGTGCGCGAGGGCGAGGACCACTTCGATGAGTGGCTTTCCATCAAGGTCAGGGCCCGCTGGTTCACCGCCCCCGTCTCCGCGCTGTTCCTGGGCGCCCTCGTCGGGGCCGCTGCCGGCACGCTCGCGGCGGGGCTCGCGTGGCTGACGGGCGGCTCGGCAGGAATGGGCCGCTTCACCCAGCTGGGGGTCGACCCCCTGTGGATGCTCGTCTGGGTCGGCGCTGAGACCGCCGTCGGCGCCTGCATCGGGTACGCCCTCGGGCCGTGGCTCGAGCGGTCCCGCGCGGAGCGGGAGCTGGCCGCCACCTCCCTCTGACGCCGAGGTCACCCCGTGTGACGCCGAGGTCACCCCGTGTGGCGCCGAGGTCACCCCGTGTGGTGCCGAGGTCACCCCGTGCGGTGTCTCTGGAAGGTGATCTCGCGCTCACAGGGGGTGACGTCGCGCTCACAGGGGGTGACGTCGCGCTCACAGGGGGTGACGTCGCGCTCACAGGGGGTGACGTCGCGCTCACAGGGGGTGACGTCGCGCTCACAGGGGGTGACGTCGCGCTCACTGGCGGTGACGTCGCGCTCACAGGGGGTGACTTCGCGCTCACTGGGGGTGACCTCGGGGCGGGGGAGGGGCGGTGCCCGCCGGTATGGTGGGTCCATGCGAATTGTGGTCCTCGTATCCGGCACCGGCTCGAACCTCCAGGCTCTGATCGACGCCGTGGAGTCCGGCGACCTCGCGGGCGTCGAGATCGCCGCCGTCGGCGCCGACCGCGAGGGGACCTACGGGATCGAGCGGTCCGAGGAAGCAGGCCTCGAGACATTCGTCGTGAACTTCAACTCGTTCCCCACCCGCGACGAATGGGATGCCGCGCTCACCGCGAAGGTTGCTTCCTACAGCCCGGACGTCGTCGTGTCCTCAGGCTTCATGCGGATCGTGAGCCCGGACTTCATCGAGCGTTTCAAGGGCAAGTACCTCAACACGCACCCCGCGCTCCTCCCGGCGTTCCCCGGCGCGCACGGCGTCCGCGACGCGCTCGCGTACGGCGTCAAGGTCACCGGCTGCACGGTCCACTGGGCCGACGCCGGCGTGGACACCGGCCCGATCATCGCCCAGGAGGCCGTGGTCATCGCCGACGGGGAGGACGAGGAGTCCCTCCACGAGCGCATCAAGGTGGTAGAGCGCCGGCTGCTCATCGACGTCCTGCGTCGCATCGCGGTCGGGCAGGTCCCGGCCCCAGTGGCGTAGCCACAGCGCACAGCGCACAGCGCACAGCGCACGACGCC
>NZ_BAAAQW010000005.1:277407-289259 GCF_039531875.1 Sinomonas flava
GCGCTGCGTGAGCTGGATCAGACAGGCGTCAGAACGCGTCGCCGGTCTGGGGACGTGAGTCCACGTCGCCTCGCCAGGCACCGGTTGCGCCGTGAGACTCGACGAACTCCTTGAACCGCTTGAGGTCCTTCTTCACCTGGGCGTCGTCGGCGCCGAACGCAGCGCCGAGCTTCTCGGTGGCCGAGTCCGGATCCCACTGGAACTGAACCGAGACCCGGGATTCGGTGTCGTTGAGCCGGTGGAACGTGACGACGCCGGCGTGGTTGACGCCTTCGGTGGTCTTCCACGCGATCCGCTCGTCGGGGTGCTGCTCGGTGATCTCCGTGTCGAACTCGCGCGTCTGACCTGCCACCTTGGTGGTCCAGTGGAGGTGGGTGTCGTCCCGCTGGACGACCGACTCGACCCCGCCCATGAACTCGGGGAAGCTCTCGAACTGGGTCCACTGGTTGTACGCGGTGGACACGGGGACGGCGACGTCGATGGATTCCTGCACTGTGGACATGCGTTTCTCCTTGAGGGTTGGCGCTGTACTTCGGCAGTGGGCGGCGCCTGTCAGGCGGTCGCCCTGTGCCTGCGGCCTCTCTCCGGACCGTCATCCTTTCGGCTACCCGACGCCGTGCGGCCCAAACACCGTGCGCTGCCCGGCCTGCCAGCCGCCAGGCCGCCGCAAGCTCAGGAGAGCGAGCGCTGCCGGGTCTCGGGCGCGGACACTGCCATCCACAGGATTGCGAGCACCACGAGGCCGCCCGTGAGCGCGAAGGAGGCAGCCAAGCCGAGGGTCGGCCAGAACCAGGCCGCGAACACGAGCGGGCCGATGCCGGCCCCGATGCGGGAGAACGTCGAGGCCCAGCCGAAGCCGGAGCCGCGCAGCTCCGTGGGGTAGAGCTCGGACACGTAGGCGTACAGCACCGGAATCGCCACCTGGACCACGAAGCCGAACGCGAGGAGCCAGCCGATGGCCGCGGCTGGAACGTCGACGACCCACGCTACGACCACGAGGGTCAGTGCCGAGAGCGGCCCGGTGACCGCGAGGATCCACTTGCGCCCCACGCGTTCGACGATGAGCGCGGCGACCACGACGCCGAGCAGGCCGACGGCGGCCATGCCCGCAGTCGTGAGGAAGGCCCGGTACTCGGCGAAGCCAGCCCCGATGAGGATGCGCGGCATCCAGGTGAGGGCGAGGTAGTAGACCAGCAGGATGCTGAAGAAGAGCGCCCAGGCCACACCCGTGACCCTCCAGTTGAAGCGCCACACCCTGGCCAGCTGCTCTGCCCACGAGCCGGGCGAGAGTCGCGGGACGTCGTGGGGCTCGGGGAGGCGGTACTCGGCGGACTCGGCGCCCGTGCGCTCGACGAGCCCGTCGATCACGGCCCGAGCCTCCGCACTGCGGCCCTTGCGGATGAGGAACAGCGGCGACTCGGGCACGCCCCGGCGGATCCAGAACACGAGCAGGGCGGGCAGGACCATGACGAGCAGCGGCAGCCGCCAGTCCGCGAACACCCCTACGAGCCAGGCGGACACGAAGCCGCACAGGGCGGCCCCGACCGGCCACCAGCCGTCCATGGCGGTCAGGACGCGTCCGCGCTGCCTCCGCGGCGTGAACTCGCCCACGAGCGCGTAGTCCACCGGGACGCAGCCGCCGAGGCCGAAGCCGGCGAGGAACCGGAAGACGCAGAACCACACGATGTCCGGGCTCAGGGCGCCGGCCACCGTGAAGACGGAGAAGATGAGCAGGGTCGCGGTGAACGCCACCTTGCGGCCGACCGTGTCGGCGATCGTGCCCCACGCGAAGGCGCCGACGGCCATCCCGATGAGGTTCGCGGTGCCGATCCACGCCGCCTGGGCCGGTTCGAGGCTCCAGTGGGCGGAGAGCAGCGGGATCAGGACGCCGTTGAGCGTCACGTCCCAGGCGTCGAACATGAAGCCCAGCCCACCGATCAGGAAGATCTTCCCCTGCACCCCCCAGCGCCAAGGAAGGTTCTGCACGACGGTGTCCCCGGTGGGCAGCGCGGTGGAGGTGCTCATGGAGCCAAGCCTAGCCCCGCCCCTCCCCTCGGTCTCGGGTACACCAAAACGCGCCTTGGGCGCTCTCGGGTGCGCCAAAATCCGCCTCTGGCGCTCTCGGGTACGCACGACGGCGGGCGGCCGGGCCGCGCGGGCCGCGTCGCCGACGTCGTGCGTACCCGAGACGGCGGGGCGGTGAATCTGGCGTACCCGAGACGGGCGGGGGCACCGCTACTTGGTGATCTTGCGCACCTTGGCCTTGGCCGTCTTGAGGGGCTTCCTCGGGCGGCGGCTGACGAGGAGGGCGACGCCGATGGCGGCGAGCCAGACGTCCTTGGCCATGGTGAGGCCCGCCTGAGTGGGCCGGACGCCGTCGGACTCCGTCATCCCGGGCGTCTTGGCGTACACGGCCAGGAGGCCGCCCGAGAACGCAGTGAGGCCGAGCGCCGCGAGCCGGGTCGGGACGAACGGGGCCAGGAGGGCGGCGCCGAGCCCGATCTCGGCGGCGGCCACGGCCTTGCCGAACGTCTCCGGAGCAAGCTGCTGGGCCTGCGGGAAGGCATTGGCGGTCATGTCCCGGAGGCCGGTGGCGCTGTCGCGGTCGAGCCGGAGCTTGGACAGGCCCTGGTTGAGGATGAACGCGCCCGTGGCGAGGCGGAGGACGGAGCGGCTGAGGCTGAATCCCATGATGGTCCTTCTCTGGTGGCTTCGGTGGACGCTGGTGATTGGACAATACGACGGCGATCAGGCGCCGCGGAACGCCCGGAGGCCGCAGATCGCGGCGAGGTCCACCCTGACGAGCGCGTCGTTCGGGTGCTCGATGGCCGGGATGTCCTTCTCCTCGACCCGCATCTTGTACGGTCCGCGGTAGACCATGGCTCGCATGTGGGGGCGCCTTCCTCGCGCGGTATCGTGCCGGCCACTGAGACATGCCCCTTCCGCCCCGGCGGGAAACATGCTGGGGCGGCGTGCAGGGGGCGGGGCCCGCCGCCCGGGCGGTCGATAGAATGGCCGGGACCCCTCCCCGCCCCGTTTCGAGAAAGACGAGTGCCTGTGATCCAGCTGGACCGTGTTCCCATCCGCCGAGCCCTGATCTCGGTCTACGACAAGACGGGCCTCGAGGACCTTGCGAAGGGGCTGCACGAGGCCGGCGTTCGGATCGTCTCGACCGGTTCGACGGCGAAGCGGATCGCTGGCGCCGGCGTCCCGGTGCAGGAGGTCGAGGAGGTCACCGGTTCCCCGGAGATGCTCGACGGGCGCGTGAAGACGCTTCATCCGCGCGTGCACGGCGGCATCCTCGCCGACCGCCGCGTGCCCGAGCACATGAAGACCCTCGAGGACATGCAGATCGAGGCTTTCGACCTCGTGGTCGTGAACCTCTACCCGTTCGTCGAGACGGTCCGGTCGGGCGCCGCGCTGGACGACGTCGTCGAGCAGATCGACATCGGCGGCCCGGCGATGGTGCGCTCGGCCGCGAAGAACCACGCCGCCGTCGCGATCGTCGTCGACCCGGCAGCCTACGGCGACGTCGTCGCTGCGGCCAAGGCCGGCGGGTTCGACCTCAAGACCCGCCAGCGGCTCGCAGCCAGGGCGTTCGCCCACACGGCCGCGTATGACACCGCGGTGGCGACGTGGACGGCCAGCCAGTTCCTCGACGAGGACGGCGACGGGGTGGTCGACTGGCCGGCGTACGCGGGTCTGGCCCTCGAGCGCTCCGAGGTGCTCCGCTACGGCGAGAACCCGCACCAGCAGGCCGCGCTGTACGTGGACAAGGCGGCTCCGGCCGGGATCGCGCAGGCAGATCAGCTTCACGGCAAGGCGATGAGCTACAACAACTACGTCGACGCCGACGCCGCCGTGCGCGCCGCGTTCGACTTCGACGAGCCCGCCGTCGCGATCATCAAGCACGCCAACCCGTGCGGCATCGCCGTGGCCACGCCCGGTGCCGAGGACCCGATCGCCGACGCCCACCGCAAGGCCCACGCCTGCGACCCCGTCTCCGCGTTCGGCGGGGTCATCGCGGCGAACCGCACGGTGACCAAGGGCATGGCGGAGACCGTGGCCGGGATCTTCACCGAGGTCGTCATCGCCCCGGACTTCGAGCCGGAGGCCGTCGAGATCCTCTCGAAGAAGAAGAACATCCGCCTCCTGGCCCTGCCGGAGGGCTACGGCCGGTACGCGACCGAGATCAAGCAGATCTCGGGCGGCGTGCTCATCCAGGTCTCGGACACCTTCGCGGCCGAGGGCGACGACCCCGCCAACTGGACGCTCGCCGCCGGCGAGTCCGCCGACGAGGCCACGCTCGCGGACCTCGCGTTCGCCTGGAAGGCATCCCGGGCGGCGAAGTCCAACGCGATCCTCGTCGCCAAGGACGGCGCCTCGGTGGGCATCGGCATGGGCCAGGTCAACCGCGTCGACTCGTGCCGCCTCGCCGTCGAGCGCGCCAACACCCTCGGGGTCGAGGTGGCGTCCGACGTCGACTCGGCCGGCGGCGCCCAGGGAACCGGCGGCGCCGGCTCGGCTCCGGAGCGCACCCGCGGTGCGGTTGCGGCGTCGGACGCGTTCTTCCCGTTCGCCGACGGGCTGCAGATCCTCATCGACGCCGGCGTGTCCGCGGTGGTCCAGCCCGGCGGTTCGGTGCGCGACCAAGAGGTCATCGAGGCGGCGAAGGCCGCCGGCATCACGATGTACTTCACGGGCTCCCGGCACTTCTTCCACTGACACGAGGGGAAGACTGAGGGAGGTCGGGGATATCCCCGACCTCCCTCAGCGCGTCTCGGGGCCAGTCCTGGGCGCCGCGCGGGGGTCTGATCCCGCGGGGGGCCGGCTCCTGGCCAGAGCCGGGTCAGCCAACAGAGACGCCGAACCCCTGGAGCGCGGTGGCCGCGGCAGTTGAACCGATCGTTGCGGCGTTGATGGCGAACGCCATATTGACTCCGATGACAGGAGCGACGTTGATCGTCGGACTGACGTTGAAGGTCAACATGGTGTCGCGGGCCGGGAGGAGTTCGGCGTGCTCCTCGGTGATGTCCACACATTCTCGAACTGACATACTGTGCTCCTAGTGGTAAGGGTGCCCGGCGTCAGACGCAAGGGGAGGCGAATGACGCCGGGCAGGTCAGGTGCTGGTTCAGCCCTGAATGACGTTGATGCTCTGGACAGCGCCAGCGGTCGCGACGGAGCCAATGGTCAGAACATTGGCGGCCAGTGCGGTGTTGGTCGCACCCACCAGTGCCCAGTTCAGGCTTCCGAGGTTGGCAAGCATCGTGTCGCGGCTCGGAAGCAGCTCGATGTCCTCGGCGGCGAGGTCAGCTGTGGTGATCTTCTGCATGGTATTCACCTCCTTTCGACCGTGAGGGTCGGATCTCTCAACGAGTGAGAGCGATCGTATGAAGTCCGCCTGTCTAGCTGTGGCGTCCGATCCTTAGCCGGCGGGACGGGGCTGCATGTCGGGGGAGCGGGTGCGGCGGTCTGACCCGGAGACGGCCCACCGTCCACTGCCCGATTGAGAGGGCAACCCTCGAGAGGACCAGGACCGCCCCTACAGTCGGCATTGCCAGAAGCAGGATCCCCAAGAGGGCCATGGTGGCTTCCAGAGGCTGTGCGAGGGCGACGGCGACGGCGAGAGTCTGCGCATGGACCGCTGCTGCGCCGATGGCCTGGCTGATGATGAAGGGGAGGCTTATCGCCACCCACGCGAGCACAAATGCCAGAAACGGGATGATGATGAGGACCCACGACGTCACGATCCATCGGGAGATGGGGCGGAGTTCGAGAACGCGCGGGTCCGGCGAGCGTCCCGGGACGAGACTCCTGAGGACAGGGACAACCCGCGAGAAGAGGTCAGGGACGCCAGCGAGGTCCGCAAGGACGAAGTAGCCGTCGAGGCGAACAGCCGGCGGCAGCTGCTGCACCATCTGCAGCTGGGTCACGATGACGAGCACGAGCAGCAAGGGGCTCCCCGTGAGCAGATAGCCCGCTCCAGCCGACAACACCCACCACAGGTGGAAGTAGAGGCCGCCGAGGTCGGTGCGGAGGCGCCCCGCACGATCGAGGCGGTACGAGTCGGTGACATCCGTGTAGAACGCGGGGAAGACGAGGTAGAGTCCGACGCCGATCACGCCTGGGGTTGCGCCGCCGTAGCGGCAGGCCGTTGCGTGGCCGACTTCATGGACGAGAGCTCCCACAGTCATGAGGACGACGAGGGCCAGCATCATCTGGGGCGTCATGAGTACGGCGGTGAGTGCGGTGGCGGCATCGGCAACGACGAAGAGCTGGATGTCGAGTGCCACGAGTGCTAAGCACGCGGCAATGACGACGGGTGGCCAGAAGAGAACCCTCAGGAGCCCAGACAGGCGTTCCACCGCACCGCGCGGCACGATCGTCGTCTTCGCGCTGAGGGCCAGAAGAGGGGCTGCGGTCGGGGCCGGAGCCGAAACGTCCGTGCCCGGATGCTTCAGCAAGCCGAGCGGCTCAAGCTTCGACTCGGCCAGCAGGGTGAGACCGTCGACGTCGAGTTCGCGTCCATAGCTGCTGCTTACCCGCTGGGCCAGCTCCGCGGGGGGAAGCGGTCGCTCCGCCTCGTTGAGGATCCTGTGAAGGAGCTCGGTGAGTTGGACGACTTGGCCGTCCGCGCGGCGCACCAGGTAGCTGCTGCGATTGAGCCCGGTTCCGGAGACGAGGCCCAGGAGCTCGAGACCAGCCGCGCGCTGCCAGCGCGTGGGGTGTGCTGCGAGTTCCTGCGTCATGTCCTGCTCCTGTCTGCGTACGGCTTAGGCCTGTCGGATGTGCTTCCGGGGATGGCCGCGATGCGGCGGCCACCCCCGTGAGGCGCAGTGGGCGCTAGAGCTGGACGACGTTGATGGACTGGCCCGCCACGGCGGTGGCTGCCGAGAGAGCCGTGCCGACGTTGAGCGCAGCTGCCGTGTTCGCGGCCACCACGCCCGCGATGTTGGCGCTGAGGACGTTGAGGACCATCGTGTCGCGGCTCGGGAGCAGCTCTACGGTCTCAGTTGCGAGGTCGGCGATGGACAACTTGGTCATTGCAATCACTCCTGATGCGTTGCGGATTATTCAAGTCGATTGCTGATCCAATCGATGGCACCAGTCAATCGGGAGGCCAGTTATCCGCCCGTTATCAGGGCGTTATCGGCGCTGCATGGGAACCCCGGCCGCTTCACTGCCGGGTACCACGGAAGAGGCCCCCTCCCGCTGTCAGCCGAAGGAGGCCCGGGGAACGCGCGAGAAGCTCTCAGTCCTCCGCGTCGACGTTGATGCGGGCTTCCACGGAACCTCCCGTATCGGCCGCGATGACGGCACGTGCCCGCTCGGCAGCGTCATTCGCCGAGGCATGGGCGCGCGCCGATCGCTCACTCTCGGGGCGCCATGAGTCGCTCTGGAAGCTGAAGCTCAGCTGCTGCTCGATCTGCCGCACAATGCTCCTGGCTGTGTCTGAGAGGTCCTGCGCCTTGCCGCCCACGATGATGTACTGGAACGCCGCGGTCGTCGAGGTGCACCCGGTGCAGCCCTCGTTAATTGACACGGCACGGTTGTTGGCGATGATCACGTTTGACCCTGTGGCCGTGACGACCTGCACCGAGACCGCGGTCGACGACGCCCAGTTGCCCGTTGTGTAGGCCGTCGCGGTGTTGTTGGCCCAGATGTTGGCGGCCTGAGCCGAGGAGAGGACCTGAAGGGTGGTTGCCTGGGCCGAGCAGCCGGAGCAGTTGGCCTGAGCGCTCGCGGTGGCCGAGGCTGGCGAGTCGTCCGACGATTTCAGCGGACCCCACACCGCGGCGGAGTCGACGGCGACCTTGTGGGCTGGGTTGGCGAACGCCCGTGATGCCACGTTGAGATACTTCCCCCAAGCATTGCCCTGGCCAGGGGCTGCGGACGCGGGCGCCACGGGGAAGGCGAGGAGCCCGGTGATGGTGAGCGCAGCGGCGGCGGCCGTTGACAGAGACTTCAGCTTCTTCACGGGTACTCGTTTCTCTCCGGATGCGGAACAGGGCAGGGCGGACCGACCCGGCGCGAGAGCGTCGGGAGGCAGGGGGGTGAGGGGGCGCCGTCGTGCGCTAGGCGGGGCGCATGGCGATGGGTGAGAGGCGGGGGCGAGGGCGCGGGTCGAGGCGTGCTGCCCGCGAACGGCTGGGTTCGGCCGGTTCGGTCGTGGCGATCTTCCGGACGGTCGCCATCGCGACCGGTCCGAGGAGGTTCCTGAGGCCATCGGAGGGTTCGACGCCGAGCTCCTCCCAGAGGCGGGCCTCGAAGTCGATGAAGGTGCGCCGGGCCCCGGCCGCGTTGCCGGCCCGGAGCTGGACCTCGATGAGCAGGCGCTGCGCGGATTCGCGCAGGGGCTCGATGGCGGCGGCCGACCGGGCGGCGTCGAGCGCGCGTTCGGTGTCCTCGTCCAGCAGATGCCGGCGGGAGAGGGACTCCAGGACGAGGACCCGCTGCTCGCGCAGCCGCTCCTGCTCGAAGAGGACCCAGTCGTCGTACCAACCTGGCAGGAGCTCGGCGGAGCGGAGCACGTCGGTGAAGTCCGGCGGGACGTCGGCTGGCCCTGCCGCACCGGCCCCTGCCAGGTGCGAGCGGAACTCGTGCAGGTCCACGGTGACCGAGCCGCTGAGGCCCACCGGTTCGGTCCTGTCGTCGAGCAGGCCGGGCAGCTGGTGGCTGATCTTGAACAGGGCCGCCCTGAGGTTGCCGCTGGCCTGCGCCTCAGAGCTGTCGGGCCAGAGCAGGCCGGAGAGGAACTGCCGTGGGCGTTCGCCCAGCAGAGCGAGGGCCGCGATCAGCCGCTGCTGCCGGAGCCCCACCTGAACGGTCTCTCCATCGCGTTTGAGTTGCCAGCATCCGAGTAAACGGACTCGCCATACCACCGCACTGATCCCCTCGTCATACCGTGATACTTCAGGCAGCAGGACAAGGACGCCCTCGAAGATCGGCGAGATGCAGTGTTCAAACGCGAGCCCGGCTGCTGCGTACGATCAGGATGATGACGCGGTCACGAGCCTGTCAATAACGGGTGTGCAATTGACAAATTCCTTCAAGGACCAGCTATTCGGCTCCCGCTATCGGGCTCAGGCGCCGGCGGCGCGGCGCGCGTCGGAAGAATCCTCCCCCGCCTGCTCCTTCAGCCAGCCCTCGACCGCGTGGAGGACCGAGTCAGGACTGTCGGTGACGAGGACGCTCGCAGGCGCCTCCGCGCCGGAGGCGCTCAGCAGCCGCACTCGCAGCCGCCCGTCCGGCTCCCGCCATGATCGGAGCACGAGTGTGCCGGACCCGGCCGAGTCCTCCGGGTCCTCGTGGATCTCCCTGTGGCTGCCTGAAGGCATCGACGCCTCGGATGTCATGTGTGCTGCCCCCAGCTAGTGACCGGGGGCAGGGCCCCGGTGCGCGTACCACCTGAACGTCACACAGTGTAAAACGACTCAGTCTGCCACGCGAGGAAGGCTCGGGTAGATTGGACCCGTTGATCTGGAAGAAGATCCCGCACAAGCAGCTCCACAGGGAGGCGCCCACCCATGGCCACCATCATCTATACGCATACCGACGAAGCGCCGATGCTCGCGACCCACTCGTTCCTGCCCATCGTGCAGGCATTCGCCTCGACGGCTGGGATCGACATCGAGACCCGCGACATCTCCCTCGCGGGGCGCATCATCGCAGCGTTCGGTGATTACCTGACGGAGGAGCAGCGCACGTCGGACGCGCTTGCGGAACTGGGTGCCCTGGCGAAGACGCCGGAGGCAAACATCATCAAGCTCCCGAACATCAGCGCCTCCGTCCCGCAGCTCAAGGCCGCCGTCGCCGAGCTCCAGTCGCAGGGCTATGCCCTCCCGGACTACCCTGACAACCCCTCCTCGGACGAGGAGACGGACATCCGTTCGCGCTACGACAGGATCAAGGGCTCCGCAGTGAACCCCGTGCTCCGCGAGGGCAACTCGGACCGCCGTGCCCCCCTCTCGGTCAAGAACTATGCGCGCAAGAACCCGCACTCCATGGGTGCCTGGACCGCTGATTCGAAGACCAACGTCGCCACGATGGGCGAGAGCGACTTCCGCGCCAACGAGAAGTCCGTCGTGCTGCCTGCCGACGACTCGCTGACCATCCAGCTCGTGCTCGAGGACGGCACCGTCAAGGAGCTCAAGAAGGGCATCAAGGTCCTCGCGGGCGAGGTCGTCGACGGCACGTTCATGGACTCCGCTGCCCTTGACACCTTCCTCGCGGCCCAGGTCACCCGGGCCCAGGAGGAGGGCGTCCTGTTCTCGGCGCACCTCAAGGCCACGATGATGAAGGTCTCGGACCCGATCATCTTCGGCCACGTCGTCAAGGCGTACTTCGCCGAGCTCTTCGACACCTACGGCAAGCAGCTCGCCGCCGCCGGCCTGAGCCCCAACAACGGCCTCGCCTCGATCCTCAACGGCCTCGACGACCTCCCCGAGGACGTCCGCGAGGGCGTCAAGAGCGCGATCCAGAAGTGCCTCTCGGACGGACCGGCCCTCGCGATGGTCGACTCGGACAAGGGCATCACCAACCTCCACGTGCCCTCCGACGTCATCGTGGACGCCTCCATGCCGGCCATGATCCGAATCGGCGGCCACATGTGGGGCCCGGACGGCAAGGAGCACGACACGCTCGCCGTCCTGCCGGACTCCTCGTACGCGGGCGTCTACCAGACCGTGATCGACGACTGCCGCGAGCACGGCGCCCTCGACCCCACCACCATGGGCACGGTGCCGAACGTGGGCCTCATGGCCCAGGCGGCCGAAGAGTACGGCAGCCACGACAAGACCTTCGAGATCCCTGCCGCCGGAACCGTCCAGCTGGTCAATGCCGCCGGCGACGTCCTCCTCGAGCACGCTGTCAAGGCGGGCGACATCTGGCGCGCCTGCCAGACCAAGGACGTGCCGATCCGCGACTGGGTCAAGCTCGCCGTGAACCGCGCCCGCGCCACCGGCTCCCCGGCCGTCTTCTGGCTCGACGAGGAGCGCGCCCATGACCGCAACCTCATCGCCAAGGTGCGCGAGTACCTCGGCGAGCACGACACCGAGGGCCTCACGATCGAGATTCTCGCGCCCGCCGAGGCCACCGCCTACACGCTCGACCGCCTCCGCAAGGGGGAGGACACCATCTCGGTGACCGGCAACGTGCTCCGCGACTACCTCACGGACCTCTTCCCGATCCTCGAGCTGGGCACGAGCGCCAAGATGCTCTCGATCGTCCCGCTCATCGCAGGCGGCGGCCTCTTCGAGACGGGTGCCGGCGGCTCCGCCCCGAAGCACGTCCAGCAGCTCGTCAAGGAGGACTACCTCCGCTGGGACAGCCTCGGCGAGTTCTTCGCGCTCGTGCCGTCCTTCGAGCTCTACGCCGAGCAGGCGGGTGTGCCTGCGGCTAAGGTCCTCGCGGACACGCTCGACCGTGCAACGGGCACGTTCCTCGAGGAGAACAAGTCCCCGGGGCGCAAGCTCGGCACCATCGACAACCGCGGCTCGCACTACTTCCTCGCCCAGTACTGGGCGCGGGAGCTCGCGCAGCAGACGGACGACGCCGACCTCGCCGCCGCGTTCGCGCCCGTCGCCGAGGCCCTGGCGTCGAATGAGGAGGCCATCGTCTCCGAGCTCCTGGCGGTTCAGGGCTCGTCGGTCGACCTCGGCGGCTACTACCACCCGGATGAGGCCAAGGTCTCCTCGGTCATGCGTCCCTCGGCGACCCTCAACGGGGTCGTGGACGGCCTCCGCAAGTAGGTCCCCTCATCGATTGCTGAGAAAGTGTCGTTCTGACAGCTCATAACGACATTTCTGGAGCAGTCGATTCACGCGCACGACGGCGCCCCGCACCTCGGG
>NZ_BAAAQW010000005.1:289302-295511 GCF_039531875.1 Sinomonas flava
TGATGTCCGGCACAGTGTTGCGGGGGAAGTCGGCGCCGCTTTGACACCATGCATCGGTGGCAGCACAATGGTTGAAAGTTCAATTGAAGATTGAACCGCGTGTCGCCTGCTGGGCGGCCACCGATCCCGATGACCACCGACAGCAAGGAGCCTCCATGGCCACGACTTCCAGCCCCGCCCTCGCCGACGCCGCCCGCGCAGTCCTGCGGATCGCCCTCGGTGCGGTCTTCTTCGCCCACGGCTGGCAGAAGTTCTTCGAGTACACCATCCCGGGTGCTCAGGGTGCCTTCGCCCAGATGGGTGTCCCCGCCGCGCAGGTCGCCGCGCCGATCGCCGCCGGGCTCGAGCTCGTCGGCGGCGCGCTGCTCATCGTCGGCCTGCTGACCCGCGTGGCCGCGACGCTCCTGGCCGTCGAGATGCTCGGCGCACTGTTCCTCGTCCACGTCTCGGCCGGCATGTTCGTCGAGAAGGGCGGCATGGAGCTCGTGCTGCTCCTCGCCGCCGGCGCCGCCGCGGTGGCCCTCGTTGGACCGGGCCGCATCTCGCTCGGCGCCGCCATCTTCGGCCGCAGCTCGGGTCGGCTCGCGGCCATCGCCGCCTGAGCCCAGGCTGTTCCAAGGCACGACGGCGCCACGCGCCTCACGCGAAGTTTCTCGCCCGAGGTGCGGGGCGCCGTCGTGCGCGCTGTCTGGATCGCCGACGGCTTGAGGACCTGTCCTCGTCGCCCGGGCCGGCAAGCCCGGGCAAACGAGGACGCTGTCAGGCCCGGACCCGGCGGCGAACAGTGCCGCCGAGGACCATCCCAAGGGTCAGGCCGATGGCGAGCGCCGCCGCGGCGAGGAGTGCAGCGAGCGTGAGCGAGATCCCGCCCACGGTGTCCTCGGCCAGGGAAGCCAGGCACATGGCGGCCGGTGCCGCCACGGGTGCTGCAGCCGCCGAAGGTGCGGCCGAGGCTGCAGCCGCGCCCGCTGCCTGCGTGGATGCAGCCGGTCCGGCAGCCCCCGCCGAAGAGGTGCCCGCCGCGTAGGCTTCGCTGGCGCCGGTCAGCATGGGTGCCGAGGCAGCAACGGAACCGGCTGTGACGCCGGTCGAGGCACGAGCGGTGATGTCCGCGCCGCCGGCAGGCGTCACGCCTCCGGGAACGCCCTCAGCTGCGGCGCCGGCATCCGGGACGGTCCCCGGCGTTGTTCCCGTGGTGCAGGAGCAGGGCGTGGTGCCCGAACCTGAGCCGTCGCCTGCGGGCGTGCCGGTTCCCGGTTCAGCGGCCGGTGCCGCGCTGCCGCCGCAGGTGCCCGCGGGCAGGGCGGCGGCCTCACCGTTCGTCGTCAGGGACAGTGGAGCCGAGAGGCAGACGGCCGGGACGGTGGTGAGGGTGGTGTCGCCCAGGACCGCGCCCGTGCCCGTCCCGGTGCCGCTGCCAACGGCGCTGCCGGCGGCGCCGGTGGGGAGGCCGTCGGTGGTGAGTTGGGTGGGGGCGGTGGCCGCCACGGCCGGGACGGTGGTGAGGGTGGTGTCGCCCAGGACCGCGCCCGTGCCCGCTCCGGTGCCGCTGCCGCCGCTGCCGGTGAGGAGGCCGTCGGTGGTGAGCTGGGTGGGGGCGGTGGCCGCCACGGCCGGGACGGTGGTGAGGGTGGTGTCGCCCAGGACCGCGCCCGTGCCCGCTCCGGTGCCGGTGCCGGCGGTGCCGGTGAGGAGGCCGTCGGTGGTGAGCTGGGTGGGGGCGGTGGCCGCCACGGCCGGGACCGTGGTGAGGGTCGTGTCGCCCAGGACCGCGCCCGTGCCCGTCCCGGTGCCGGTGCCGGCGGTGCCGGTGAGGAGCCCGTTGGTGGTGAGTTGGGTGGGGGCGGTGGCCGCCACGGCCGGGACCGTGGTGAGGGTCGTGTCGCCCAGGACCGCGCCCGTGCCCGCTCCGGTGCCGCTGCCGGTGAGGAGGCCGTCGGTGGTGAGCTGGGTGGGGGCGGTGGCCGCCACGGCCGGGACCGTGGTGAGGGTCGTGTTGTCTGCCGCGGTTGCCGCGGCTTGGCCGAGGCCGAACAGGCCTCCGGCCATGAGGGTGCCAAGGAGCACCCTTCGAGCGAGGGTATTCACAGTATTCTCCTGACTAGGACGGAATGGCGCGGAGCGCCGGGGGATGAGGGTCTGCGTGAGGGCAGACGCGTCCCCTCTAGTCGGGAGTTGAGCCTGGATCGAACGCGGGTGCCGCCGGCAACGGCGGGCCGGCGAGGCGCAGCCTTGCTCCCATGAGCCACAGGAGCCCGAGGGAGAACGACGCGGTCGCCAGCGCCGCCGCTCCGATCGGTCCTCCGCCCAGGCCGGACGACGAGCCCCCCAGCGAGCCCGGGGCCGGAGCCGGCGGAAGGACCGAGATCAGCGGCTGCCCGTCCGAGGGCAGCACCGGAACGATGCCCGAGAGCGCGTCTGCAGCATGGTGTGCAGCGAACTCCGTGAACGCGTAGCCGGACGCGAGCGACCACGGCGTGGGGGCACTGGCCGCTCCAGCGCTCAGAGGCGGGGCGGAGTCCAGGACCGCGGCCTGTGCGGGTGCGGCCGGCGCCTCAGCTTCGGCGCCGCCCGGTGGAACAAACTCTGGCACGGGTGCTGACAGGGCCGGTTCGACCGCCACGACATTCTCGGTCACTGGCGCCACGAGATCAGGGAGCGGGAGCGCGGCGTCGTCCACTGCTCCGCCCGCGGCGTCTCCCACTACGGAGACCACCCCGCCTACCGCGGCCGTGGTGCCGCCGACCACGGGATCCAGGACGGGGGCAACCGGAGCGAGGGGACCGTGCGTCACCGGCGCGAGCGCGTCGGGGACACCCCCGGCGACGGCACCGAGAAGGGCGGTCGTGCCGCTGATAGCTTCGCCCGGGGTCCCGCCTGCAGGGCTCACCGCGGGTAGGGCGTTCACGATGGTTGCAGCCTCGGGCATGGCAGGGGAAGCCACGCTGGA
The DNA here is from genome assembly GCF_039531875.1 of Sinomonas flava. Taxonomy (NCBI): domain Bacteria; kingdom Bacillati; phylum Actinomycetota; class Actinomycetes; order Micrococcales; family Micrococcaceae; genus Sinomonas; species Sinomonas flava. Next base: position 292,253 of record NZ_BAAAQW010000005.1, read on the forward strand.
GACGACGGACGACGGCGATGCAACAGTGCCGCCCAGAAGGTCGCCGGATGCCGCGGAGGCGGGGGAGCCTGACACCACGAGCCAGGCGAGGCCAAGGCCGGCAGCTGCTGCGGCGTGGCGGGCGAGCGCGACGGCGCGGACTCGCCACGGTGCGGCAGTGCGCATCGGCCCTCCTCCCCACGAGGTCGCTACGGCAGCAATGCTAAGCGGGTCCTGCGCCGGAGGTCCAGAGCCGGAGGAGAAGAAGCTGCGGGCAGGCCGCTCAGCGGCGGGCGTCGTTGGGGTAGCTGATCCCCAGCTGCGCGCGCACCCCGTCGAAGAGGCGCATGGTGTCGAGGGTGTGCTGCCACGGCATGGTGGGGCTCTCGGTGACTCCCTGCTGGATGCAGCGGGTGACCTCGCGCAGCTCGTACACGTACCCCCGCGCCACGATCTCGAGCCTCTCCACCCGCGCCGGGTCCCATCCACGGCGGACCACGAGCTCGGTCGGGTTGTTGATGCTCCCGACGGTCGTCAGCACTCCCTCGCTGCCGGCCACGGTGGCCGTCCGGGGTCCGTGCGCGAGGAGGGAGGATGTCAGGGCCGCGAGCTGGCCGCCGCTGTAGGCGAGGGTCAGGATGTTCTGGGAGTCCACGCCGTCGTCCGTGAGCGTCCCCACCGCGGTGAGCGAGTCGGGGAAGCCGAGCGTCCCGATGGCCCACAGCAGCGGGTACACCGTGAGGTCGAGGAGCGCGCCGCCGCCCGCGGCGACGTCCCAGAGCCGACTGGCAGGGTCCTTGGGGGCGGGGAACCCGAGATCGGCCGAGACCCACTGCACCTCGCCCAGCTCCCCGGACTCGGCGATCTCGAAGGCCCGCTGCATGCCCGGAACGAACCGACTCCACACCGCCTCCATGAGGAACAGCCCCCGAGCCGCCGCGAGGTCGACCAGCTCCTGGGCCTCGTGGGCGGTGACCGTGAAGGCCTTCTCGACCAGGACATGCTTGCCCGCCTCGAGGGCGGCCTTGGCCACCTCGTGGTGCTGCCCATGCGGCGTCGCCACGTACACGACGTCCACATCCGGGTCCTCCACGAGGCGGCGGTAGCCGGGGACCCCGTCTTCGTCCCCATAGGCGTGGGCGAAGCCGAGCTCCCGGGCGAACTGCACGGCGCGGTCCGCGCTACGCGAGCTCACGGCGTGCAGGCTCGCGTCCGGCAGCAGCGTGAGGTCCCGCGTGACCGTCCGGGCTATCCCGCCGGTGGAGACCACGCCCCACCGCAGCGTCTCGCCGGTGGCGGCGAGCGGATCCGACGGGGTCTGCAGGGACAGCCACGGGTGCTGGATGTGACGCGTCATACGGGCCATCCTTCCACGTCCCGTGCAGCTGACGAGGACAGCCTCGCCTTGCTGGACGGCGCACCGAGGTCAGGGGCAGGATCGAAGCATGGGGATCGTGGGTGTGGCCCGTCAGAATCCGCTCGTCGTCGCGGCGATCGCCGTCCTCGCCCTGTCCCTGGGGCTGGCTGCCGCAGGCCAGGATGGGCCGGCGCGCATCATCGCGAGCCTGTTCGCCGGGGGAGTTGCCGCATGGACGGCTGTCGGCATGGTCCGCTCGCTCCTGAAGGGCAAGTGGGGACTGGACATCCTCGCCGTCACCGCGATCGTCGCGACGCTCCTGGTCGGGGAGTACGTCGCCGCCATCATCGTCGTCGTCATGCTCACCGGCGGCGAGGCGCTCGAGGACTTCGCGGCGGGCCGCGCCAAGCGCGAGCTGAAGGCGCTGCTGGACCGCGCCCCCCGCGTCGCGCACCGCCAGGTCGACGGCGCGATGGTCGAAGATGTGCTGCTTGAGGAGATCCGCCCCGGCGACCTCTTGGTCGTGAGGCCCTCGGAGGTCGTCCCCGTGGACGCCGTCCTCGTCTCGGCCGCCGCGAGCTTCGACGAGTCGTCCCTGACGGGCGAGAGCCTGCCCGTGGACCGCGAGGAGGGCGAGGATGTCCTCTCCGGCTCCGTCAACGGCACGGCCGCCGCCCTCGTAAGGGCGACGACGTCGGCGGCGGACAGCCAGTTCTCCCAGATCGTCGCCCTCGTGCGGGAGGCCTCCGAGAGCAAGGCCCCGGTGGTCCGGCTCGCCGACCGGTACGCCGTGCCGTTCACGCTCTTCTCGCTGGCCCTCGGCGTCCTCGGCTGGTGGCTCTCGGGGGACCCGCACCGCTTCGCCGAGGTCCTCGTCGTCGCCACGCCCTGCCCGCTGCTGATCGCCGCGCCGGTGGCCTTCATGGGCGGCATGAGCCGGGCCGCCAAGCACGGCGTGATTGTCAAGGGCGGGGCCGTCATCGAGGTCCTCTCCCGCGTCCGCACGGTCGCGTTCGACAAGACGGGCACCCTCACGCGCGGCCGCCCCGAGCTCGTCGACGTCCGGCCTGCCGGCACGTTCGACGCCGCCACCCTCCTGGCGCTCGCGGCCTCCGCCGAGCAGTACTCGACCCACGCGCTCGCCTCGTCGGTCGTCGACGCCGCCGTCGCCCGCGGCCTCGTGCTCGAACGGGGCGAGGGAGCCGAGGAGGCGGCGACGAATGGCGTCCTCGCCCACGTCGGTGGCCACCGCGTCCTGGTCGGCAAGCGTGCCTATGTCGGCTCGGAGGTCGGCGCCCGCCTCGACGAGCCGGACCTCGGCCCGGGCGAACTGGCCGTCTACGTCGCCGTCGACCGCGCCTTCGGCGGCGTCGTCGTGCTCCGGGACCTCCCGCGCCCCGAAGCGAAGGGGACCCTCGAGCGGCTTGCGGCGGCCGGCGTCGGGCACGCCCTCATGCTCACCGGCGACTCGCCCACCACTGCGCGCAGCATCGCGGGGGAGCTGGGCGTCACGGACGTCCGGCCCGAGCTGCTGCCGCTCGACAAGGTCGAGATCGTGCGCGCCGCCGAGCCGCGCCCCGTCCTCATGGTCGGCGACGGCGTCAACGACGCCCCGGTCCTGGCCGCCGCCGACGTCGGGATCGCCATGGGCGCGCGCGGCTCGACAGCCGCGAGCGAATCCGCGGACGCCGTGGTGCTGGTCGAGGACATCTCGCGCACGGCGAAGGCCGTCGAGATCTCCCAGCACACCGTCCGGGTCGCACTCCAGTCGATCTGGCTGGGCATCGCGCTCAGCGTCGGGCTCATGCTCGTCGCGCTCACCGGTGCCCTGCCCGCCGTCGCCGGAGCCCTGCTCCAGGAGCTCGTGGACCTCGCCACGATCCTCAACGCCCTGCGGGCCATCGGGAGGGTGCGACCACGCAC
>NZ_BAAAQW010000005.1:295530-341710 GCF_039531875.1 Sinomonas flava
GTGCGCTGAACGCCCAGGGGCAGGGCCCCCGGTGCCTGAGCCTGGCTACTGGGTGAGCTTGCTCAGGGTCGGGTCGTTCGCGTAGGCCTCCTTGGCGTTGGCCTTGGTCACGATGACCGGCGGGAGCAGGAACGCGGGGACGGTCTTGACGCCGTTGTTGTAGGACTTCTCGTCGTTCACGTCGACCTTCTGGCCCGCCTGGAGCTGCTTGACCATGTCGATGGCCTTGTTCACCAGGTTGCGGGTGTCCTTGTTGATCGTCGAGTACTGCTCGCCGGCCATGATCGACTTCACCGATTCGACCTCGGAGTCCTGACCGGTCACGATCGGGACCGCCTTGCCGGCGCCCTTGACCGAGGTGATGATCGCGCGGGCAAGCGTGTCGTTCGGCGAGAGCACGCCGTCGAGGTTCGCGGACGTGTAGTTCGCCGCGAGCAGCGTGTCCATGCGCTTCTGCGCGTTCTCGGCCTTCCAGCCCTGCGTCACGGCCTGCTCGAACGACTTCTGGCCCGAGACCACGTTGAGCGTCTTGTCGTCGATCTTCGGCTGGAGGACGCTCATGGCGCCGTCGAAGAACACCTTGGCGTTGGCGTCGTCGGGGGAGCCGGCGAAGAGCTCAATATTGTACGGGCCGCTGGGCTTCTTGGCCTTCATGCCGTCGAGGAGGGCCTGGCCCTGGAGCTGGCCGACCTTGTAGTTGTCGTACGCGACGTAGTAGTCCACGGCGTCCGTGTTCTTCAGCAGGCGGTCGTAGGCGATGACCGTCGCGCCCGAGGCCTTGGCCTGCTGGACCTGGGTGCCGAGCTGCGAGCCGTCGATCGCGCCGACGATGATGACCTTGGCGCCCTTGGTCACCATGGCCGAGATCTGGTTCTGCTGCTCCGACACGCCGCCATTCGCGAACTGGACGTCGCCCTTGAAGCCGGCTCCCTTGAGGCCGTCGTTGAACAGCTGCTCGGCGAGCACCCAGTTCTCCGACGTCTTCTGCGGCAGCGCGACCCCGATGAGCGCGTCCTTGGCGAAGCCGCCGGAGCCGCTGGCCCCGCCCGTCCCGCCGGAGCTGCTCGGTTCCGAGCGGCCGCAGGCCGTCAGCGCCAGTGCTGCGATGCCAACGACCGCGACGGCCCTGGCTGCCCTTGAAAACATGCGCATGTTCTCCGCTTTCTTCTGTGTGTTCGTGATGGTGTTTCGTGGGGAACTTGTGGCCGGCGCCGCGCGGGGACGCACGACGCCGTGTGGTCGGCCGAGGCGCCTCAGGCGTCCTTAGCCAGGACCTCGCTGGTCTTGGTGGTCTCGTCCGGCTGGAGCGGGGTGCCCTTGGTGCCGGTGCCGCCGCCACCGCCGCGGATGAGCAGGCCGATGATGGAGCGCTTGCCCTGCATCTTGTTGTAGACGTCGAAGGCGACTGCGGCCAGGAGCACGAGGCCCTTGATGATCGCGGTGAGGTCCGCGCCCACGCCGAGCAGCTGGAGGCCGTTGTTGAGGACCGCCATGACGAGGCCACCGACGATCGACCCGATGACCGTGCCGACGCCGCCGGTGACTGCCGCGCCGCCGATGAACACCGCCGCGATCGCGTCGAGCTCCCACCCGGTGCCGTCGAACGGGCCGGACGCCGTGGAGCGGGCCACGAAGACCATGCCGGCCAGGGCCGCGAGGATGGCCATGTTCATCATGACGAGGAAGTTGACCTTCTTGGACTGCACGCCGGAGAGCTCGGCGGCGTGGCGGTTGCCGCCGACCGCGTAGATGTGGCGTCCGATGACGGTCTTGGCCGAGATGAAGCCGTAGAGCAGGACGAGGATGCCGAGGATGATGCCCGAGACGGGGAACGAGGTGCCGGGCCGGCCGGTGGCGAAGAGGTAGGTCGCGTAGAGGATCGCGCCGCAGACGAGGACGAGCTTGGTGACGGTCACCCACAGCTCCGGGACCTCGGCCCCGAGCTCCTTCGCGATGCGGCGGTTCCGGACCTCGAAGAAGACCACCGCGGCCGCGCCGAGGAGCCCGAGGAGCAGGGTGAGGTTGTTGTAGCCCGTGTCCGGGCCGACCTCCGGGAGGAAGCCCGCGCCGATGGTCTGGAAGTCACGCGGCACGGGGATGGTGTTCGACTTGCCGATGTACTGGTTCACGCCGCGGAAGATGAGCATGCCGGCGAGCGTGACGATGAAGGCGGGGATGCCGACGTACGCGACCCAGAAGCCCTGCCACGCGCCGATCACCGCGCCGATGGCGAGGCCCAGCAGGAAGCCGACCCACGAGGGGAGGCCCCAGTCGCGGATCGCGAGGGCCACGATGATCCCCACTGCCGCCGCGACCGAGCCGACCGAGAGGTCGATGTGGCCTGCGATGATCACGAGGACCATGCCGATGGCGAGGATCAGGATGTAGGAGTTGCCATTGAAGAGGTTGATCACGTTGTCCGGGGTCAGCGTGAGACCGCCGGTCAGGATCTGGAACAGCACGATCAGCGCCACGAGGGCGAAGATCATGCCGAACTGGCGGGTGTTCCCGCCGAAGAGCTTCTTGAGGGCGTCCATGGGGTGTCCTTCGGTCTCCTGGTTCTTCGTCTCAGGCCGTCTTGCGGGTCTGGGTCATGAGCTTCATGAGGCTCTCCTGCGTGGCCTCTTCCTTGGTCAGGACCCCGGTGATGGCGCCCTCGAAGATGGTGTAGATGCGGTCCGAGAGGCCGAGGAGCTCGGGCAGCTCGGACGAGATGACGATGACGCCCTTGCCCTGGCTCGCGAGCCTCTGGATGATGCCGTAGATCTCGTACTTCGCCCCGACGTCGATGCCGCGGGTCGGCTCGTCGAGGATGAGCAGCTCGGGGTCGGTGAACATCCACTTGGCGAGGACGACCTTCTGCTGGTTGCCGCCCGAGAGCTTGGCCACCCCCTCGTCGACGCTCGGGGTCTTGGTCCGCAGCGACCGCCGGTACTCCTCCGCGACCTTGTACTCGCGGTTGCGGTCGACGACGAGCCCCCGGGTGATCTTCTTCAGCGCTGCCGAGACGGTGGTCGTCTTGATGTCGTCCAGGAGGTTCAGCCCGAGCGATTTGCGGTCCTCGGTGACGTAGCCGAGTCCGGCCTCGATGGCCTGGGCGACGGTGCGCATCCTGACCTCCTTGCCGTGCATGAAGGTCTGGCCCGAGAGGAACTTGCCGTACGAGTGGCCGAAGATGCTGCGGGCGAGCTCCGTGCGTCCGGCGCCCATGAGCCCGGCGAAGCCCACGATCTCGCCTTTGCGCACGAAGAAGCTCGAGTTCTTGCACACGAGCCGGTCGGCGACCTGCGGATGCTGGACGTTCCAGTTACGGACCTCGAACAGGACCTCGCCGATGGTGGGGGTGTGGTCAGGGAACCGGGACTCGAGCGTCCGGCCGACCATGCCCTTGATGATGCGGTCCTCGTCCACGCCGTCGGCCCTGACGTTGAGGGTCTCGATGGACTTCCCGTCGCGGATGATTGTGATCTCGTCCGCGATCTGCTCGATCTCGTTGAGCTTGTGGGAGATCATGATGCTCGTGACGCCGCGGCCCTTGAGGCCGACGATGAGGTCGAGCAGGTGCTGGGAATCCGACTCGTTCAGCGCCGCCGTCGGCTCGTCGAGGATGAGCAGCCGCACCGACTTGTTGAGGGCCTTGGCGATCTCCACGAGCTGCTGCTTGCCGACGCCGATCTCCTTGATGGGCGTGTCCGGGTCGTCGCCCAGGCCCACGCGGGCGAGCAGCTCGAGGGACCGCTTGCGGGCCTCCTTCCAGTCGATGACGCCGCGCTTGGTCGGCTCGTTGCCGAGGAAGATGTTCTCCATGATCGAGAGCTCGGGGATGAGCGCGAGCTCCTGGTGGATGATCACGATGCCCGCGTGCTCGCTGGCACGGATGTCCTTGAACTCCTGGACCTCGCCCTGGTAGACGATCTCGCCCGAGTAGGAGCCGTGCGGGTAGACACCCGAGAGCACCTTCATCAGCGTGGACTTGCCGGCGCCGTTCTCCCCGCAGATGGCGTGGATCTCGCCGGCCTTCACCTTCAGGTTGACGTTCGAGAGTGCCTTGACTCCCGGGAACTCCTTCGTGATGGACCTCATCTCGAGGATCACCGCTTCGTTCGGCGCCATGTGCCGCTGCCTCCTGGTCGAACGTCGTTGTCCGGCGGCCTGATCGGCGGCGCCGTCTGAGTAGAAAGTAAACAAGCATGCACAGGTTGCCGTCAAGCCTTTAACGCAATCATGGTGAGGTCACCGCGCGCGGTGCGTGGCCGGCGTCGGGCGCGAGCGGTCAGCGGTGGGCGATGTCCGCGTTCTGGAAGACCAGCGCGGCGGCGCCGAGCACCTCGGCGCGGGCGCCGAGCGCGGACATGGTGACGGAGGTGGTCTCGCCGATGAGCGGGACTGCGTGACGGAGCAGCCCCCGCCGTATCGGCTCGAGCAGGATTTCTCCGAGGTCGGCCAGAGGGCCGCCGATGACGATCACCTCGGGGTTGATGAGGTTGGCGACGTTGCCCAGGGCGCGGCCGACGGCGAGCCCTGCGTCATCGATGACCCGCAGCACGGCGGGGTGGCCCGCGAGCGCGCGCCGGACGATCTCGTCCGGGGTGAGCGGCTCCGGCTGGCCGCGCGAGAGGAGCTCTGACATGGTGGTCGTCGAGGCGACGGTCTCAAGGCATCCGCGGTTGCCGCAGCGGCACACGGCTCCGTGCTCGACGATGGTGGCGTGGCCGATCTCGCCGGTCACCCCGACCTGGCCGTAGAACAGGAGGCCGTTGAGGATCAGCCCGGCGCCGATGCCCGAGCCGATCTTGACGAAGACGAGGTTTTCGACGCCGCTGTGCGGGCCCCACGTGACCTCGCTCAGCGCGCCCAGGTTGGCGTCGTTGTCCACGAAGACGGGCAGGCCGAGGCGTTCCTCGAGATGCGCGAGGAGGTGGAACCCGACCCACTCCGGAAGGATGGCGCCCTGGGCCACCGTGCCCGTCCGGTGGTCGATCGGCCCTGGGATCCCGGCGCCCACGCCCACGATGTCCGCACGGCGCACGCCGGCGTCCTCCAGAAGCGAGTCCAGGAGGTCCACTGCGGCGGAGATGCTGACATCGGCCTCGTGTCCCAGCGGAAGGGTGATGTTCTCCTCCGCGAGTACTTCGTAGGCGAGGTTGGCCAGGACGACTCGCAGGTGCCGCCGCCCGAAGTCGATCCCGACCGCCACCGCCGAGTTGCTGTTGAGACGGACGCTCAAGGCCCTCCGGCCCGAACTCGTGGTCGGCTCGGTGGCGACGACGCCGGCGTCGTGCAGGACCTTGACGATGTTGGACACGGTCGCGGTGGAGAGGCCGGTCTGCCGTGACAGCTCGGCCTGCGTGGCCGGTCCCGCCATGAGGGTTTCCACGATGCGCTGCTCGTTGAGCTTTCGCAGGGCGGACTGTGAGCCCGGGTTGTCGGTGGCGCTCGTCGTCGAACGCAGCGTGGAGACCATGCGGTACAGCTTCCCCTTCATCGGTCTTGTCGTCAAGAAGTAAACGCAACAGGTGCGGCAACGGTTCCAGTCTTGCCGAACCGGCGGCCCCGCCGCGCACGGCCTGCGAGGCGCAACTACGCTGAGGGCATGAGCCCAGTCATCGAATTCGGGGGCATAGCCCCGGACATCCATCCCAGCGCCTTCGTGGCACCGACGGCGAGCATCATCGGCGATGCCCACCTCGCCGAGCACTCCAGCGCGTTCTACGGCGTCTCCGTCCGGGGCGACACCGCAGCCATCTCGGTCGGGGTGGGGAGCAACCTCCAGGACAACGTCGTCCTCCATGCGGACGCCGGCTTCCCCTGCACCGTCGGCGCCGGCGTGTCGGTGGGGCACAACGCCGTCGTGCACGGGTGCACGGTGGAGGACAACGTGCTCGTGGGGATGGGCGCGACGATCATGAACGGGGCGGTGATCGGATCGGACTCGCTCGTGGCTGCAGGCGCCGTCGTGCTCGAGGGTACTGTTGTCCCGCCGCGCTCGCTCGTCGCGGGCGTGCCTGCGAAGGTCCGTCGCGAGCTTTCTGACGAGGAGGTCGAGTCGGTGCGCCGCAACGCCACGCACTACGTCGACCTAGCGCGCGCGCACCGGCAGGCCAACGGCCACCACTCCTGACCGCCCGCCGAGGTCACCCCGTGTGGTGCCGAGGTCACCCCGTGTGGTGCCGAGGTCACCCGGTGTGGTGCCGAGGTCACCCCGTCTGGCGCGGTAAAGGGTGACCTCGGGCGCAGAGGGGGTGACCTCGGGCGCAGAGGGGGTGACCTCGGCGGCGGGGGCAGGGGGCAGGGTCAGGCGAAGACGACCGTCCGGTGCCCGTCGAGGAGCACGCGGTGCTCGGCATGCCACTGCACGGCCCTGGACAGGGTGCGGCCCTCGACGTCGCGGCCCAGCTGGACCAGCTGCTCGGCGGTCTTCGAGTGGTCCACCCGGATGACCTCCTGCTCGATGATCGGCCCCTCGTCGAGGTCGGCGGTCACATAGTGCGCCGTGGCGCCGATGATCTTCACGCCCCGCGCGTGCGCCTGGTGGTAGGGCCGGGCGCCCTTGAACGAGGGCAGGAATGAGTGGTGGATGTTGATCGCCCGGCCCTCGAGGGCGCGGCACAGGTCATCGGAGAGGATCTGCATGTACCGGGCCAACACGACGAGCTCGACCCGGTGCTCCTCGACGAGGGCGAGAAGCTTCGCCTCGGCGTCCGCCTTGGTCGCGGAGGTCACGGGCAAGTGCACGAAGGGGACCCCGTAGAACTCGGCCATCGGCGCCAGGTCGGTGTGGTTCGAGACGACGGCGGGCACCTCGATCGGCAGCGTCCCGGTGCGCTGCTGGAACAGCAGGTCGTTGAGGGTGCGCCCGTCCTTGGAGCACATGATGAGCGTGCGGACCGGCTCGCCGCCGTTGAAGATCCCGAGCTTCATCGCGAAGGCGTCCGCCACCGGCGCGAGCGAGGCCTCGAGCGCCGCCCGCTCCGAGGCGGTCTCGACCGTGACCCTCATGAAGAACGTCCCCGTGTCCGGGCTCTCATACTGGCGGGACTCGGTGATGTTGCACCCGGCGTCGAGCAGCGCGCCCGACACGGCGTGGACGATGCCGGGCCGGTCCGGGCACGAGAGGGTCACGATGAAGGTGTTGCGTTCCACGCGTCCTAGGGTACCGACGCGAGCGCGTCCTCCCGCGGAACCTGGGCGGACGACGCCGCCGCCCCGCTCGCGTCTGAGAGGAACCTCACGGCGGCCAGGGCCGCGGCGCGCCCCGCCCGGGTGGCCCCCACGGTCGAGGCGCTCGCCCCGTAGCCCACGAGGAACAGCCGGGGCTCGCGCACGACTCGCACGCCGTCGTCGGCCATGAGGACCCCGCCGCCCGGCTCGCGCACGTGGAGGGTCGCGAGGTGCCCGAGGGAGGCCCGGAAGCCCGTCGCCCAGAGGATGGCGTCGAGCTCGAGCTCGGTCCCGTCGGCGAGGACGGCACCCGAGCGGGTGATCCGCGCCAGCGGCCCCCGCGAAACCAGCACGCCCGCGTCGATCCCGGCGCGGTACTGCTCCGTGAGGGGAAGCCCGGTCGCGGCCACGACTGACAGCGGCGGCAGGCCGGCACGCGTGCGCTCGCCCACCCGGCGTTCGACGGCGACGCCCCAGTCGGCGTCGAAAGGCACCTCGGTCCACTGCGGCGGCCGCCGGGGCGACCAGACGGTCCGGGCGCCGGCGGCGTCGAGCTGGAGCAGGAACTGCGCCGCGCTTGTCCCGCCACCCACGACGAGGACCCGCTGCCCGCGGAACTCCTCCGCCGAGACGAAGTCGTGGGTGTGCAGCTGCCTGCCCTGGAAGGCTTCGCGTCCGGGGTAGTGCGGCCAGTAGGGGCTGTCCCAGGTCCCGGTGGCGTTGATGACCGTCTCCGTCCGCCATTCGCGCCCGTCGGCGGCGCGCACGAGGAGGGCGCCGCCGTCGTGCGCCCGCTCCACCCAGGCGACCCGCACGGGCCGGATCACCGGCAGCGCGAGGGCGCGCTCGTAGTCGCCGTAGTAGCGGCTCACGACGGCGGAGGCCGGCTCGTGCGGGTCCGGCGCCTCGAGCGGGACGCCGGGGAGCGGGTGGAGGCCGTGCGCGGCGTCGAACGTGAGCGAGTCCCACCGGTGGCGCCACGCTCCGCCGGGCCCCTCGTTGGCGTCGAGGACCACGAAGTCCTCCCAGGCCCGGAGCCCGCGGCGGCCGAGCCAGTACGCGGCGCTCAGGCCCGCCTGGCCCGCTCCGATGACAACTGCCTTCATCCTGTCCACCCGATCCTCCCTGAGAAGCTCACTGACATGTCAACTATCTCTTCCAACATGCGGGGGCCTCTTCCTGTTCCCGGGCGTGCAGATATGCTGGAGCGGTCGCGACTGGCGTTGGGTGGGTCACCACCGGGGAGCGGCATGCTTTTGGGACACCGCGGATCGTACGCCTGGGCCGGGGGTCGAGAAGCCGCGCCTTCATGCTCCGCCATCCAGTACCGGGCGGCGGGCAGGGCCGGTAGCCTGACCAGTAGCCTCCCGCAACCTTCGACCAGGAGATCCCGTGAGCCCCACCACTCCTACCGTGTCCACCGTCAGCAATCTCCCGCTGAGCGAAGTCGACCCCGAGATCGCGGCCGTCCTCGAGCAGGAGCTCGGCCGCCAGCGCAACACCCTCGAGATGATCGCGTCGGAGAACTTCGCGCCGCGCTCCGTCATGGAGGCCCAGGGCTCGGTCCTGACCAACAAGTACGCCGAGGGCTACCCCGGCAAGCGCTACTACGGCGGCTGCGAGTACGTGGACGTGGCCGAGAGCCTCGCGATCGAGCGCGTCAAGGCGCTCTTCGGCGCGGAGTACGCGAACGTGCAGCCGCACTCCGGTGCCCAGGCCAACGCCGCGGCGCTGTCCGCCATGATCAACCCGGGCGACAAGATCCTGGGACTCTCCCTCGCCCACGGCGGCCACCTCACGCACGGCATGAAGCTGAACTTCTCGGGCAAGCTCTACCAGGTCGCCGCGTACCAGGTCGAAGAGGACACGTTCCGGGTCGACATGGACAGGCTGCGCGAGCAGGCGCTCGCCGAGCGCCCCAACGTCATCATCGCCGGGTGGTCAGCCTACCCGCGCCACCTCGACTTCGCGGCGTTCCGCTCGATCGCCGACGAGGTCGGCGCGCTCCTCTGGACCGACATGGCCCACTTCGCCGGCCTCGTCGCCGCGGGCCTGCACCCGAGCCCCGTCCCGCACTCCCACGTGGTGACCTCGACCGTGCACAAGACCCTCGCAGGCCCGCGCTCCGGGGTGATCCTCGCGAAGGAGGAGTTCGGCAAGAAGCTCAACTCCAACGTGTTCCCGGGCCAGCAGGGCGGACCGCTCATGCACGTCATCGCGGCCAAGGCCGTCGCCTTCAAGATCGCCGGCTCCGATGAGTTCAAGGAGCGCCAGGAGCGCGTCCTCGAGGGCGCGAAGATCATCGCGGACCGCCTCAACCAGAAGGACGTGGCCGACGCCGGCGTCTCCGTCCTCACGGGCGGCACCGACGTGCACCTCGTCCTGGTCGACCTGCGCAACTCGGAGCTCGACGGCCAGCAGGCCGAGGACCTCCTCCACGAGGTCGGCATCACTGTGAACCGCAACGCGGTCCCGTTCGACCCGCGCCCGCCGATGGTCACCTCGGGCCTGCGCATCGGCACGCCGGCGCTCGCCACCCGCGGGTTCGGCGCGACCGAGTTCACCGAGGTCGCGGACATCATCGCGACCGCGCTCAAGGGCGGCGCCGGCTCCGCCGGGTCCGGCCTCGAGGCCCTGCGGGCGCGCGTGGACAAGCTCGCGAACGACTTCCCCCTCTACCCGGGGCACGAGGCGTGGTGAGCGAGACGATGGCGCCGCAGACAGAGAACCGGGCCGTCGTCCTCGACGGCCGCGCAGCCGCCGCGGAGATCAAGGCAGAGCTCGAGGAGCGTGTCGCTGCGCTCAAGGCCAAGGGCATCACCCCTGGCATCGCCACCGTGCTCGTGGGTGGGGACCCGGCCTCCCAGCTGTACGTGGGCATGAAGCACAAGCAGTCCAAGGCGATCGGGATGAACTCGATCCAGAAGGAGCTGCCGGCGGACGCCACACAGGCCGAGGTCGAAGCCCTCATCGACGAGCTCAACGCCGATCCCGGCTGCCACGGGTACATCGTGCAGCTCCCGCTGCCCAAGCATCTGGACACGGACGCGATCCTCGAACGGATCGACCCGGCGAAGGACGCGGACGGGCTCCACCCGACCAACCTCGGGCGCCTTGTGCTCAACGTCAACGGGAAGATCGACACGCCGCTGCCCTGCACGCCCCGTGGCGTCATCGAGCTCCTCGTGCGCAACGGCTACGACCTCAAGGGCAAGCACGTGGTCGTCGTTGGGCGCGGAGTCACGATCGGCCGCCCGATCCCGCTCCTGCTCACGCGCCGCGAGATCAACGCCACGGTCACGATCACCCACACCGGCACCGAGGACCTGGGCAGGCACCTGCGCGAGGCGGACGTCATCGTCGCCGGCGCCGGGGTGAAGCACATCGTCAAGGCCGAGGACGTGAAGCCCGGCGCGGCCGTGCTCGACGTCGGCGTGACCCGCGAGGACGACCCCGAGGGCGGCAAGCCGAAGGTGTTCGGCGACGTGCACCCCGATGTCGCCCAGGTCGCGGGATACCTGTCGCCCAACCCGGGCGGCGTGGGACCGATGACCGTGGCCCTGCTCATGACCAACGTGGTCGAGGCGGCCGAGCGCACCGCCGGCCTCGCCTGACTCCTCCCGCCTGGGGGTCATCTCCTGGGAGTCACCTCGGGTGACCCCCAGGAGGTGACCCCCAGAGTGCGCTCGGGGGCCCCAGAGTGCTGGCGGGCGCCTACTCCGCCGGGAGTACGCGCCCGCCGCCCGCGTTCCGTCGCGCGGACGACGACGCCGCCCCCGCGCGCGCGTAGGCTCGGCATATGCGTGGGTGGACTGAGGCGGGGCCGCGGCCCGCGTGGGCAGGCCGCCGCACGCCGTGGCCGTTCCGCGTGGCGGGCGTCGCCGTGCTCGTCCTCGTCCAGGTGCTCGGCACGCACGGCGCCGCGGTGCGCCAGCCGGACGCGCGCGCCGTCGACCTCCTCGCCGTCCTGTTCCTCGTCGCGGGGCCGGCGCTCCTGCTCGCCCTCCCGCACTGGCCGGGGCCGGCCGCCGCCGCAGCGGTGGCGGTGACCATCGCCTACTTCGCCCTCGGCTACCCGTGGGGCCCGGTCCTCGCGGCGCCCGCCATCGCCCTCGTCCTCGCGACGGCCGCCGGTGCCCGCCTCTGGACGTGGTCCGCCGGCGCGGTGTTCGTGGCGGCGGCCGCCGCATGGGCCGCCCCCAGCGGCGAATGGCTCAGGGTCGCGGCGGTCGGCGCGTGGGCCGCCGTCGTGCTCCTGCTCGGTGAGGGGCTGCGGGTCCGCCGTGAGCGGCTCGCAGCCCGGCGCCGCGAGTGGGAGGCGCACCGCCGGCAGGCGCGCGACCAGGAGCGCCTCGAGCTCGCGCGGGACATCCACGACGTGGTGGCGCACTCGCTCTCCCTCATCAACGTCCGTGCGAGCGTCGCGCTGCACCTGGCCGACCGGCGGCCCGAGGAGCTCCTCCCGGCCCTCGAGGCGATCAAGAACGCGAGCCACGAGGCGCTCGGCGAGGTCCGCGAGCTCCTCGGGGTCCTCCGGCAGGACGCCCCCGTCGGCCGCGACGAGCCCCTGGACCGGGTGCCCGCGCTCGTCGAGGATGCCCGGGGGACGGGCCTCGAGGTGACCCTGACGGCCCAGCTGGACCCGCCGCCGTCGCCCGCGATCCAGCGCATCGTGCACCGGGTGGTGCAGGAGGCGCTCACCAACACCGTGCGGCACGCGGGCGCGCGCACCGCCGGGGTGAGGATCGCGCGCGAGGGCGGCGCCGTCGTCGTGGAGGTGCACGACGACGGCTCGGGCCTGCGCGGCGCCGCTCCCGGGTCGGGGCTGACCGGGATGCGCGAGCGGGTCGAGGCGGCGGGCGGGTCCCTCACCCTGGCGGACGACGCCGGGCTGCACCTCCGCGCGGAGCTCCCCGAGGCGGGAGCCGGGGGAGGGGAGCCCCGGTGATCCGGATCCTCGTGGTGGACGACCAGGCCCTCATCCGCGCCGGATTCCGCGCGCTGCTGGACGCCGAGCCGGACATGGAGGTGGTCGGGGAGGCGGGGAGCGGATCGGCAGCGGTGGCCGAGGCGGAGCGGCTCGCGCCCGACGTCGTCCTCATGGACATCCGCATGCCAGGCGGCGATGGCCTCGAGGCCACCCGGGCCATCCTCGGTGCGCATCGTGAGGGCCTCAAGGTCATCATCCTGACCACGTTTGAGCTGGACGACTATGTCACCGGCGCGATCCGCGCCGGGGCGAGCGGCTTCCTGGTCAAGGACACCGAGCCCGAGGACCTCGTCCGCGCGGTGCGGGCCGTGCACGACGGCGACGCGATGCTCTCGCCGTCGGTGACCCGCAGGCTCCTCACCCGGCTCGCAGCGGAGGGGCCGGCCGAGCGGGCCGAGCCGATCGACGTCGGCCTGCTCACCGAGCGCGAGCGGGAGGTGGTGGCACTGGTGGGCCAGGGGCTCAACAATGCCGAGATCGCCGAGCGGCTCTTCATCACGCCCCTGACCGCTAAGACGCATGTCTCCCGGGCGATGACGAAGCTGGATCTCCGGGACCGGGCGCAGCTCGTGGTCCTCGCCTACGAGTCGGGGCTGGTACGGCCGGGGTGGCTGGCGTGAGGGCTGGGACGTGTGTGCTCCCGGCGGTGCTCCCGCGGGAGTAGGGGGCCGGCCGAAGTGTCTCCCGGCGGCCGACGCGCCCTGCGGCCGCGGCGCGAAGACTGGAGTCAGCGGCTGAAGGACAGCCGATGTCGAGTCAAGGAGGCGTGCGCCATGAACGCAGCACTCATCGCCACCCAGAATGCCGCGGACCACTGGGGAGGGCCCTGGTTCCCCTGGTTCCTGCTCTTCCCGCTGTTCTGGTTCCTCGTCCTGATCCTCTTCTTCGTGTTCGCGCGCCGCTTCTGGTGGCGGCGGCACTGGCAGGAGGCGTCCGGGGCGGGGGCTGAGTCGGTGCTCCGCGAGCGGTACGCCCGCGGCGAGATCGACGAGACGGAGTACCGGCAGCGGCTCGAGGTCCTGAGGGCGGACCGCGGAAAGTCCCGGTGACCCCAGCCGTCTGGGGGTCACATCCTGGGGGTCACACTCTGAAGGTCAGACTCTGAAGGTCAGGTTCTGGAGGTCACGTGAAGTGACCTCCAGAACCTGACCTTCAGGACGTGACCCTCAGACGGGGGGACGGGGTGTCAGGCCTTCGCGGCCTCGGTGGCGGCGGGCGCGGAGCGGGGGCCGAAGACCGTGGCGCCCGTGGCCTGCTCCGCCTCGTGGTCCGGGCCGAGCGGAATGCCCCGCCGGTCGCGGAGCATCAGGACCGCGGCGATGGAGATGACCGTCATCACGAGGAGGTAGGCCGAGACGGCTGCGGTGGTGCCGGTCTCCTGGAGCAGGGCCTGGGCGATGGTGGGCGCGAAGGCGCCGCCGAGGATGGCGCCGATCGCGTACGAGATCGAGACGCCGGAGAACCGGACCGAGGCGGGGAAGATCTCGGAGTACCAGGCCGCCTGCGGGCCGTAGGTGAGCCCGAGTCCGATGGAGAACAGGACCAGGCCGGCGTAGAGGCCGCCGAGGTTGCCGATGTTGACGAACCAGAACAGCGGGAAGACCATGAGCGCCTGGAACACGAACCCGATGAGGTAGGTGGCCTTGCGGCCGATCCTGTCGGCGAGGATCCCGGCGACGAGCGTCGAGACGAACCACATGGCGGACGCGACGGTCGCGGCGAGCAGTACGGCGGTGGAGTCTATCTTGAGCCGGCCCGTGGCGTAGCCCTGGATGAAGCCGCCGGTGGTCATGTAGCCCGCGGCGTTGTTGCCGACGAAGACAAGCGAGGCGAGGACCACGAGGTGCCAGTGCTTGCGGAACAGGGCCACGATCGGCACCTTGGTCTGCTGGCCGCGCTCGGCGATCTCAGCGAAGACGGGGCTCTCCTCGACCGCACGCCGCACGAAGTAGCCGACCACGATCAGCACGACGCTGAGCAGGAACGGCACGCGCCAGCCCCACTCGAGGAACGCCTTGCCGGGGGAGACGAGCCCCGTCATGATCGCCATGACCCCGGAGGCGAGGAGCATGCCGAGCGGGACGCCGAGCTGCGGGAACGCGCCGGCAAGGCCGCGGCGGTGGTTGGGAGCATGTTCGACAGCCATGAGGACTGCCCCGCCCCACTCGCCGCCGGCGGAGACGCCCTGGAGGATGCGCAGGAGCAGCAGCAGGATGGGCGCGGCCATGCCGACCTGGGAGAACGTCGGCAGCACGCCGATGAGGGTGGTCGCAGCGCCCATGAGGATCAGGGTGATGACGAGCATCGCACGCCGGCCGATCACGTCTCCGAAGTGGCCGGCGAGGAAGGCCCCGAGCGGGCGGAAGAGGAAGCTGATGCCGACGGTGGCGAACGAGAGCAGGAGGGCGATGTCGTTGCCCGCCGGCTTGAAGAAGAGCTCGGCGAACACGAGGGCCGCGCCGGTGGCGTAGATGAAGAAGTCGTACCACTCGATGGTGGTTCCGATGATCGTGGCGAACGCTACGCGTCGCTGGTTCGCTGCGGAGGATGGGGCTGAGGCTGCGCCGGGTGTGGTCATTGCGTGTCTGTCCTTGGGGTGCCGGCATCGTCGGTGATGCCACTCGGATGCGGTCTCGCCGCAGGGTGCGAAGGGTTGTGTCAGCAGAGCCCTCATGGGGCGGACTGAGGAAAGGACGGTAAGACCCATCGTGGCCTATACCACTTCCTCGTGTAAACTTCAGAGAATCGGCAAAGTACTTCGGTCTAACTTAACTTAAGCGACTCAACTTGGCTGGTGCGGCCGTCGCTCCTTCCCGTCTGGAGGTCCTCATGGCAGACGTGACGCTCAGGCAGCTCGAGCTCTTCGCGGCGCTGCCGGACTACGAGACGCTCAGCGCCGCCGCGGTCCACCTGCACATCTCGGAGTCCGCGCTGTCGCAGGCCATCACCGGGCTGGAGAGGACGGTGGGCGAGCAGCTGTGCGTGCGCCGCAAGGCCCGCGGCTTCGCGCTGACCCCCGCCGGCCAGCACTTCGCCACCCAGGCGCGCCGGATCCTCGCGGACACCCGCGAGCTCGTCCTGGATACCCAGAGCGGGGGGAAGCTGCGCGGCCCCGTTAAGCTGGGCTGCTTCGCGAGCTTCGCGACGAGCATCGTGCCCGCCGTCGTGGACGGCTTTCCCCGCCGGCATCCCGGGATCGACCTCGAGATCACCGTCGGGACCCACGAAGACCTCCTGCCGGACCTCGAGGCAGGCAAGCTCGACGTCGCGATCGTCTACGACCTCTTCCTCCCGGCTGGCTACCGGCACCGGGAGATCTATGCGACGGAGCTCGAGGCGCACCTGCACCCCGACCACCCGCTCGCGGCGAGGGACGCCGTCGACCTCGCCGACCTCGCCGACGAGCCCCTCGTCATGTACGAGGCGCGCCCCAGCATCGAGAACACGCTTCAGGCGTTCGCGGCGCGCGGGCTCACGCCGCGCGTGGCGGCGCGGGTGCCGCAGATCATCCTCGTCCAGGCGCTCGTGGGCCGCGGGGTGGGCTATGGGCTGCTCATGTCCCGCCCGAACACGACCGCGACCTCCGTTGAAGGCCGTCCGATCGCGGTGCGCCCCATCGAGCCTTCGGCGACGCGCACGAACGTCGTGGCCATCTGGCCCGAGGACATGGACCTCACGCCGCGCGCCGCGGCCCTCCTGGACTACGCGGTCGAGATCCTGGGCTGCTACGGGCGCCAGGCCGGGCACGACGGCGCGGGGTCGCCCGCCGCGGCGGCCGGCAGCCCGCGTGACACGCGGGGGTGAAACGTTCGTTGTGAGACCTGCCGCGCGGCACTAGAGTGCGAGAGGTGTCACGCTGTGGTGCCATGCAACTCGGGGGGAGTGCAGTGGGAGAGGCGACGAGCAATGCCGTCATCTCGGCACGCCACCTGACGAAGTCCTTCGGCGAGGTCACAGCGGTCGATGGCATCTCCTTCGACGTCGCTGCCGGCGAGTCCTTCGGCCTGCTCGGGCCCAACGGCGCCGGCAAGTCCACGACGATGCGCATGATCGGCGGAGTGAGCCAGCGGACCTCCGGGCAGCTCACCATCATGGGCATGGATCCCGAGCTGCAGGGTCCCGAGGTGCGCGCCCATCTGGGGGTCGTGCCCCAGCAGGACAACCTCGACGAGGAACTCCGCGTCCGCGACAACCTCATCATCTACGGCCGCTACTTCGGCCTCCCCACCGCGTACCTCAAGCGCCGGGCCGACGAACTCCTCGCCTTCGCCCAGCTCGAGGACAAGGCCGGGGCGCGCGTCGATTCGCTGTCCGGGGGCATGAAGCGCCGCCTGACGATCGCCCGTTCGCTCGTGAACGAGCCGACGATCCTCCTCCTCGACGAGCCCACCACGGGCCTCGACCCCCAGGCCCGGCATGTCCTGTGGGATCGGCTGTTCCGCCTCAAGGAGCAGGGGGTCACGCTCGTCCTCACGACCCACTACATGGACGAGGCCGAGCAGCTGTGCGACCGGCTCATCGTCGTGGACAAGGGCCGGATCATGGCGGAGGGGTCGCCGCCCGCGCTCATCCGCGAGCATTCGAGCCGCGAGGTTCTCGAGCTGCGGTTCGGCGCGGAGCGCAATGCCGCGGTCCTCGGGCAACTCGAGGGGGTGGGGGAACGCACCGAGCTGCTCCCGGACCGCGTCCTGGTCTACACGCACGACGGCGAGTGGTCCCTCGAGCAGGTCCGGGCGCGGGGGCTGCGGCCGCTCACCTCGCTCGTGCGCCGCGCATCGCTCGAGGACGTGTTCCTCCGGCTGACGGGCCGGTCGCTCGTTGACTGACCAGCGTGCACCGGCCGGAGGCCGTCCAGCCGCGCGGGACACCCGCGCCCGGCACCGCTCCAGCCTTGTGCGCGCGCACGGCCCCGGCGTCTCGGCCGCCAGGGCCAGACGCTGGGGCGCCCTGTACTTCGCCGAGCACATGCTTCGCAGGATGCGCGCCTACCTCGTCACCATCGTCGTGACCAGCGTGGGCAACCCGCTCCTGTACCTCTTCTCGATGGGCGTGGGGCTGGCCACGATCGTGGACCGGTCCGGCACCGGCTCCGCGGCGTTCGACGGCGTCGGGTACCTCGCGTACGCTGCCCCCGCACTGCTGGTGTCCAGCGCCGTCCTGACGTGCGCCAACGAGATGATGTACCCGGTGATGGACGGCTTCAAGTGGCGCCGCGTCTACTACGGGCCGCACGTGACCCCGCTCGCCCCGGGCCAGCTCGCGACGGGCCACATCCTCGCGGTGGGCGTCCGCCTGCTGGTCCAGTGCCTCGTGTTCTTCCTCATCATGCTCGCGTTCGGCGCGGCACCCGGCCCGTGGGCGTTCCTGCTCGTGCCGCTCGGCGTCCTCACCGGGATGGCGTTCGGCGCCCCGGTCATGGCGTACTCCGCATACATCGAGAAGGAGAACTTCCAGTTCTCCATGATCCAGCGCTTCGTCATCATGCCGCTGTTCCTGTTCTCCGGCACCTTCTATCCGCTCGAGACCATGCCCGCGGGAATGCAGTGGATCGGTTGGATCTCGCCCCTGTGGCATGGGAGCCAGCTCGCGCGCATCGCCTCGTACGGCCTGAGCCTCCCCGCCTGGCTCGTCGGCGTGCACCTCGGCTACCTCGCCGCGCTCGGGGTCCTGGGAATCTGGTGGGCGCGCCGGAACTACACGAGGAGGATGAGCACGTGACCCTCATGGCCAACCGCTCCGGCGCCACTGCTACCGGGCGGGGCCTGCTCGGGGGGCTGTACGCGGGGAACGCACGCGCCGTCGTCGAACGCGGATTCCGGGTCATCAAGAGCCAGAACTGGATCATCCTTGTCTCCGGGTTCTTCGAGCCGGTGTTCTACCTGCTGTCCATGGGAGTAGGCCTAGGCTCCCTGGTCGGCACGGTCGAGGGGCCGGGCGGGACGCCGATCTCGTACGCCGCGTACATCGCGCCGGCGCTGCTCGCAGTCTCGGCAATGAACGGTGCCATCTACGACTCGACATGGAATGTGTTCTTCAAGATGCACTTCGGCAAGCTCTACCAGGGCATGCTCTACACGTCGCTGGGGCCGCTCGACATCGCCATGGGGGAGATCCTCATGGCGCTGTTCCGGGGCTTTCTGTATGCGCTGGGCTTCACGGGAGTCATGGCGGCGATGGGACTGATCACGACCCCCTGGGCCCTCCTCCTCGTGCCGGCGTCGGTCATGGTGGCGTTCGGGTTCGCGTCGTTCGGGATGGCGGTGACCAGCTACATGAAGACCTTCCAGCACATGGATCTGATCACCTTCGTCATGCTGCCGATGTTCCTCTTCTCCGCGACCTTCTATCCGCTCTCGGTGTACCCGAAGCCGATCCAGTGGATCGTCGAGGCGTTCCCCCTCTGGCACGGTGTGGAGCTGATGCGGCAGATCAGCGTAGGCGTCTTCACGGGCTCGACCTGGGTCCACCTTCTCTACTACGCAGGCATGATCCTCTGCGGAGTCGCCTTCACGACTCTCAGGCTCCGGGCCCTCTTCCTCCGCTGACGCCGAGGTCACCCCGTGTGACGCCGAGGTCACCTGGTGTGGCTGTAAGCGGGGTGACTTCGCGCACACAGGGGGTGACCTCGGGCGCACACGGGGTGACTTCGCGCTCACAGGGGGTGACTTCGGCGTACGGGACGGGGGCGCCTACCGTGTCTGGAAGAATGGGAGGCATGCAGAGTCTCGGCCCCCAGAACCCGTCCATCCAGTCCGGCGCCGGCGCCCAAGCCCGCCGTGGAGGAGGCTTCAGGATCGGTGCGCTGGGCCTGTCGGTCCTCGTCCTGGCCTTCCTCGTCGCCGTGATCTTCGCCGCCAACCAGAACGATGTCATCGGCTGGATCGTGGTCATCGTGTCCTTCGGCTGGCTCGCCTTCGCGACGTTCGTGTTCCTGACGGTCCGGAGCGCGGGGCGCCGCGCCCAGGAGCGCTTCGAGCGCGCGGCCGAGAAGCTGACGGGCCGGGCGCCGTCGCTCGCCGGGACTGCAGGGGAGGCGCGCTCGGTCGACGACGTCCGCGACCTCAAGCTCGACCATTCGTTCAAGATCATCCAGGTCCAGGAGCGCGTGATCCGGGAGAACCTCGGGGGCGACCCCGAGATGGTGGCGCGTGCCCTCGAGACCATCCAGATCACGGCGTCGAACGCCCGTGACATGCTCCGTCCCGACGATGACACTCCCGTCTCCGGGACCGTCGTCGACGAGGGGTAGAGTGGCTAGGTGAGTTCCACGGAGGCGGCCCCCAAGGACGGGGCTGTGCGCATCGCGACTGTCAACGTCAACGGGCTCCGAGCGGCGTGGCGCAAAGGCATGCCGGAGTGGCTGGAGCCGCGGGACGTCGACATCCTGTGCCTGCAGGAGGTCCGCGCACCCGACCCGACCGTCCACGAGTGCTTCGACGGCTGGCATGTGCTCCACGCGGAAGCGGACGCCAAGGGGCGCGCGGGCGTGGCGATCGCCTCGCGCGAGGCGCCCACCGAGACCCGCATCGGGATCGGCGACGACTACTTCGCGACCGCCGGCCGCTGGATCGAGGCGGATTTCGCGCTCGACGGCGGGCGGCAGCTCACGGTGGTGAGTGCCTACGTCCATTCCGGCGAGGTCGGCACCCCCAAGCAGGACGACAAGTTCCGCTTCCTCGACGTGATGCTCAAGCGGCTCCCGGAGCTGGCGGAGTACTCCGACTACGCGCTCGTGGTCGGGGACCTGAACGTGGGCCACACCCCGCTGGACATCCGCAACTGGAAGTCAAACCAGAAGCGGGCCGGCTTCCTGCCCGAGGAGCGGGCCTACTTCGACCGCTTCTTCGGCCAGGAGATCGGGTGGCGGGACGTGCACCGGGACCTGGCCGGTCAGGTCGACGGCCCCTACACCTGGTGGTCCCAGCGCGGCAAGGCGTTCGACAACGACGCCGGGTGGCGCATCGACTACCACATGGCGACGCCGGCCCTCGCGGACGTGGCGCGGAACGCCGTCGTGGACCGCGCGAGCGCGTGGGACACCCGATGGTCCGACCATGCCCCCCTCGTGATCGACTACAAGCTCTAGACACCGGAAGCGCCTACTCCATGACCTCCAACGCTCCCGCCGCGCGCCAGCGGCTCCTGTCCGGCATGCAGCCCTCGGGCGACTCGCTCCACCTCGGCAACTATCTCGGCGCCCTCGTGAACTGGGTCGCGCAGCAGGACGAGTATGACTGCTTCTACTTCATCCCCGACCTCCACGCGATCACGGTGCCGCAGGACCCCACGGAGCTGCGCCACCGCACCCGCCTCACCGCGGCCCAGTACATCGCCGGCGGGATCGACGTCGAGAAGTCCACGCTGTTCGTGCAGTCGCACGTCCCGGAGCATGCCCAGCTCGCGTGGGTCCTCATGTGCCTCACCGGCTTCGGCGAGGCCTCCCGCATGACGCAGTTCAAGGACAAGTCGGCCCGCCACGGGCACGACGCCGCGAGCGCCGGCCTCTTCACGTACCCGATGCTCATGGCGGCGGACATCCTCCTGTACAAGCCGTACGGCGTCCC
Source organism: Sinomonas flava (assembly GCF_039531875.1). Lineage (NCBI taxonomy): Bacteria > Bacillati > Actinomycetota > Actinomycetes > Micrococcales > Micrococcaceae > Sinomonas > Sinomonas flava. The sequence continues at coordinate 316,246 of NZ_BAAAQW010000005.1, forward strand.
CGTGGGCGAGGACCAGCGGCAGCACCTCGAGCTCGCCCGCGACCTGGCGCACCGCTTCAACACGCGGTTCGGCGAGACGTTCACGGTCCCGGAGCCGCTCATCCCGCGCACCTCGGCGAAGATCTACGACCTGCAGAATCCCACGGCCAAGATGTCCAAGTCCGCCGAGTCCCCGAACGGACTCATCAACCTCCTGGACGATCCGAAGGTCACCGCGAAGCGGATCAAGTCCGCGGTGACGGACGCGGAGACGGAGATCCGCTTCGACCGCGAGGCGAAGCCCGGGGTGTCGAACCTCCTGAGCATCTACTCGACCGTTACGGGCCGCAGCATCCCCGAGCTCGAGGCCGCGTACGAGGGCAAGATGTACGGCCACCTCAAGGTGGACGTGGCCGAGGCGGTCGTGGACACGCTCGCCCCGATCAAGGCCCGCACCGAGGAGCTGCTCGAGGATCCGGCCGAGCTCGACCGGCTGCTCGCCGTCGGTGCCGCCAAGGCCCGTGAGATCGCCGTGCCGGTCCTCGCCGAGGTCTACGAGCGCGTCGGCTTCCTGCCCGCACTGGCTCCGGCGGCCGCGGCCCTCGCCTGAGGCCATGCCGGACTTCGAGGAAGGCACCGAGCCCGACGGCGTCGCCCCCGCCGGTCCGACGAGTCCTCTCGTCGGGGTCATCCTGGGATTCCCTGACAGGGTCGCCGCCGAGCTGCGGGCCTGGCGGGCCTCGTTCGGCGACCCCATGGCCGACCTCATCCCGGCGCACATCACGCTCGTGACCACGACGGCGACCGACGACTGGGACGCGGCCGTCCGCCACGTCCGGTCGGTGGCGCGGCGTGCCCGCCCGTTCACGGTGGGGCTGAAGGGAACCGGCTCGTTCCGCCCCGTCTCTCCCGTGGTGTACCTGAACGTGCTCGATGGGTTCGACCAGTGTGTCCGGCTGCACGAGGAGCTCCAGCAGGGACCCTTGGAGCGGGACCTTCCGTTCCCGTACCACCCGCACGTGACGGTCGCCCACGACGTGCCGGCGGAACGCCTCGACGAGGCAGAAACCGCCCTCGGGTCCTACTCCGAATCCTTCACCGTGGCTAGCATGGGCCTGTACGAGCACGACGCCGACGGATTCTGGCAGCTGAGGGAAGAGCTTGACTTTGGCACAGGAGCAGCGAAGACCGAAGGGCCGGACGCCGGCTGACGATCCCCTGCCGACCGAGAGGGCCAAGCTCCGGCTCGACGTGCTCCACAAGAGGCAGGATGTCGGCAGGGCCCGGCGTGAGGGCGGCCTGCCGAAGCAGGCGTTGGCGGTCGTGATGTGGCTCGTGGCCAGGATCAAGGCGCTGCTGCCCGTGAGGGCATTCCAGCACTACTCGCTCCAGCATGGCCCCCTCATGAGTGCCGGCATCGGCTTCCGCATGTTCTTCTCCATCTTCGGCCTCCTCGCCACCGGCTTCTCCTTCGCGGCCCTCGTCCTGGCCGGGAACCCGGCCCTGATGGACACTGTGGTGAAGAACGTTGCGAAGGCGGCGCCGGGCCTGTTGAAGGTCAACGGCGGCGACGGCCTGGTCGATCCCCAGCAGCTGCTCAACCCGACCGGCCTCAGCGTCACCGCCATCATCGCAACCCTCGTCACCGTCTTCTCGTCCCTTGGGTGGATCACCGGCCTGCGCGACGGCCTCCGGGGAGTCTTCGGGCTCGGGCCGATCAAGGCGAACGCAGTCCTCGTGAAGGTCAGGGACATTGGCACGCTGCTCCTCCTGGGCGTCCTGCTTGTGCTCACCTCCGCCGTGAGCGTGGTGTTCACGGCGGCCTTGGACTTCATCGCCCAGCAGCTGGGAATCGACGGCGCCTTCGTGCGGCCCGTCGGCTGGTTGGTGGGCCTGGCCGTGCCGCTCGCGCTCAATGTGCTGACGGCGTTCATCCTGTTCCGCTTCGCGGGCTGGCTCCAGATCTCTCGCAGGGCACTCATCGAGGGGACCATCCTCGCGGGCGTCGGGACGTCGATCCTCCAGGCCTTCAGCACTCAGCTACTGGCCCGGGCCGGGTCCAACCCGCTTCTTGCGCCGTTCGCGATCGTGGTCGGCCTCCTCATCTGGTTCAACCTCGTGAGCCAGGTGTACCTGGTCTCGGCGGCATGGAGCGCGGTCCGGGAGGCCGACTTCACCGCGGCCACCCGCCACGCCGAACGGCATCCGGAGGCTTTCGGTTCCGGCCGCCCTGCGCTTCACGCCTCGGCCGCGTGGATCGCCTCCCTCAGGAGAGGCGGGCGCGGGGCCGCAGTCCGGTAGGCCGAAGAGCCGCCCGGGAACGCGGAAGGGGCGCCGCTTCGTCAGAAGCGGCGCCCCTCGCACGTGGGAGAGCTGGAACCTCAGAACTGGCGGGCCAGGATGGCCTGCTTGACCTCGGCGATCGCCTGCGTCACCTGGATGCCGCGCGGGCACGCCTCCGTGCAGTTGAAGGTCGTGCGGCAGCGCCACACGCCCTCCTTGTCGTTGAGGATCTCGAGGCGCATGTCGCCGGCGTCGTCACGCGAGTCGAAGATGAAGCGGTGCGCGTTGACGATGGCGGCGGGGCCGAAGTACTGCCCGTCCGTCCAGAACACCGGGCAGGACGACGTGCACGCGGCGCAGAGGATGCACTTGGTGGTGTCGTCGAACCGCTCGCGGTCCTCGATCGACTGGATGCGCTCCTTCGTGGGCTCGTGGCCCTTCGAGATGAGGAACGGCATGATCTCGCGGTAGGACTGGAAGAACGGCTCCATGTCCACAATGAGGTCCTTCTCGACCGGAAGGCCCTTGATGGGCTCGACCGTGATCGGCTTGGACGTGTCGAGGTCCTTCAGGAGCGTCTTGCACGCGAGGCGGTTGCGGCCGTTGATGCGCATGGCATCGGAGCCGCACACGCCGTGCGCGCAGGAGCGGCGGAACGAGACCGAGCCGTCGTGCTCCCACTTCGCCTTGTGGAGGGCGTCCAGCACGCGGTCCGTGCCGTACATGGTCAGCTTGAAGTCGTCCCAGCGGACCTCGTCGGAGACCTCCGGGTCGTACCGCCGCACGCGGAGCGTGACGTCGAAGCTCGGAACCGAGCCGCCACCGGCCCCTTCGGGGAGTTCGACCTTGGATGCGGGTTCGGCAGGTGCAGCAGTCATCAGTACTTACGCTCCATGGGCTCGTAGCGGGTGAAGATGACGGGCTTGGTCTCGAGCCGGATACCAGCCACGCCGTCGGGTGAGGACTGCGCTGTGACGGACGGGTCCTTGTACGCCATCGAGTGCTTCATGAAGTTCACGTCGTCGCGCTCGGGGAAGTCCTCGCGGTAGTGGCCGCCTCGGGACTCCTTGCGGTGCAGGGCGCCGACCGTCATGACCTTGGCGATCTCGAGCAGGAAGCCGAGCTCCACGGCCTCGAGGAGGTCGAGGTTGAAGCGCTTGCCCTTGTCGCCGACCGAGATGTTCCGGTAGCGCTCCTCGAGCACAGCGATGTCGCTGAGGACCCGCTCGAGGGAGTCCTTGTCGCGGAACACCTGCATGTTCGCGTCCATGGTCTCCTGCAGGTCGCGGCGGATGTACGCGACACGCTCGGTGCCGGTGGAGTTGCGCATGCCCTCGAGGAGGGCCTCGGTGTAGCCCGCCGGGTTCTCCGGCAGCTCGACGTAGTCGGCCGTCTTCGCGTACTCGGCGGCGTTGATGCCGGAGCGCTTCCCGAAGACGTTGATGTCCAGGAGCGAGTTGGTGCCGAGGCGGTTCGACCCGTGCACGGACACGCACGCGACCTCGCCCGCGGCGTACAGGCCGGGGATGACGGTGTCGTTGTCCTGGAGCACCTCGCCCTTGATGTTGGTCGGGATACCGCCCATCGCGTAGTGCGCGGTGGGGTAGACCGGGACCGGGTCGGTGAACGGCTCGACGCCGAGGTACGTGCGGGCGAACTCCGTGATGTCCGGAAGCTTCGCCTCGATGTGCTCGGGCTCGAGGTGCGTCAAGTCGAGGTAGACGTAGTCCTTGTTCGGGCCGGCGCCGCGGCCCTCGCGCACCTCGTTGGCCATCGCGCGGGCGACGATGTCGCGCGGTGCGAGGTCCTTGATGGTCGGCGCGTAGCGCTCCATGAAGCGCTCGCCCTCGGAGTTACGCAGGATCGCGCCCTCACCGCGGGCGCCCTCGGTGAGGAGGATGCCGAGGCCGGCGAGGCCCGTCGGATGGAACTGGAAGAACTCCATGTCCTCGAGCGGGATGCCGCGGCGGAACGCGATGCCCATGCCGTCGCCCGTGAGGGTGTGGGCGTTCGAGGTGGTCTTGAAGACCTTCCCGGCGCCACCGGAGGCGAAGACGACCGACTTGGCCTGGAAGATGTGGAGCTCGCCCGAGGCGAGGTCATAGCTCACGACGCCGGCCACGCGCTTCTGCTTGTACGGCGTGCCGTCCTCGCGGGTCGCGTCCTCCTCGGTCAGGAGGAGGTCGAGCACGTAGTACTCGTTGTAGAACTCGACGTTGTGCTTAACGCAGTTTTGGTAGAGCGTCTGGAGGATCATGTGGCCCGTGCGGTCGGCTGCGTAGCATGCGCGGCGCACCGGCGCCTTGCCGTGGTCACGGGTGTGGCCGCCGAAGCGGCGCTGGTCGATCCGGCCCTCGGGGGTGCGGTTGAAGGGCAGCCCCATCTTCTCGAGGTCGAGGACCGCGTCGATGGCCTCCTTGGCCATGACCTCGGCAGCATCCTGGTCGACGAGGTAGTCGCCGCCCTTGATGGTGTCGAAGGTGTGCCACTCCCAGTTGTCTTCCTCGACGTTCGCGAGGGCTGCGCACATGCCGCCCTGGGCGGCTCCCGTGTGCGAACGGGTGGGGTACAGCTTGGTGAGCACGGCGGTGCGCGCGCGCTGGCCGGACTCGATGGCTGCCCGCATGCCGGCGCCGCCGGCGCCGACGATCACCACGTCGTATTTGTGGACCTGCATGCTTTGATGCTCTCTTTCCGGGGGACTTACGAGGCGGGGCAGTAGTCGGCGACGTGGCGGACGCCGTCGATCACCGGGCACGGGTCGAACGTGAAGATCACGAGGGTGCCGAGGATGATGATGAGCGCGGACGCCGCGTAGAGGACCACCTTGAGCCAGAAGCGCACCGCGTCGCGCTCGGCGTAGTCGTTGATGATCGTGCGGACGCCGTTGGTGCCGTGGAGCATCGCGAGCCAGAGCATCGCCAGGTCCCAGAACTGCCAGAACGGGTCAGCCCACTTGCCTGCGACGAAGCCGAAGTCGATCGCGTGGATGCCCTCGCCGACGAGGAGGTTGACCGTGAGGTGGCCGAAGATGAGGACCACCAGGACGATTCCCGAGAGGCGCATGAACAGCCACGCGAGCATCTCGAACTGGGTCCTGGGGCTGCGCGAGCGCTTGTACTGCGGCGCGATGCGTCCGGTGACGGACGTGCTGCGGGGCTCGGGGATGACAGGCAGGGCGCTCATATCAGTGGCCTCCCAGCGCGAGCGAGAGATGGCGGATGGCGAAGCCGGCGAAGGCGATCACCCAGATCACGAGGACGGCCCACAGCATCTGGCGCTGGTACTTGGGGCCGCTCTTCCAGAAGTCGACGAGGATGACTCGAAGGCCGTTGAAGGCGTGGAAGAGGATGGCGGCGACGAGGCCGGTCTCGCCGAGGGCCATGAGCGGGTTCTTGTAGGCGCCGATGACGGCCGTGTACGTCTCGGGGGACACGCGCACCAATGAGGTGTCCAGGACGTGCACCAACAAGAAGAAGAAGATGACGACGCCGGTGACCCGGTGTCCGACCCAGGACCACATGCCTTCACGGCCGCGGTACAGGGTGCCAGCTGGTTTTGTCGGCACTGATTAAACCTCCCTGCGGGCACCGGTGCCCGCATGGGGCCCATGCGGAGGGGGCTACCGGTGCGCCAGCTGCCCTGCAGGACGCAGGGCGCGCTCTTCTCGAGCTCCAGCCTAAATCTAGACTTCGCCCACAGCTTACTCAATTTGGGTATTTGCTCCGTGCAGAGGCGTGGTAATGGTCACAGTCGGCCGGGCTGTCTGTCGTCGGGGTCGTCGGCGCCGGGAGCGGCTGACTTAGAGTTAGGGCGATGAAACTCTCTTCTGCTGCGCCCGGATCAGTCCTCGACCGCTTCGTGGCCGTGATCCCCGCGGGCGGCGTGGGGACGAGGCTCTGGCCGCTGTCCCGTGCCGCCGCCCCGAAGTTCCTCCACGACCTGACAGGCTCCGGCAGCACCCTGATCCGCGCGACGTACGACAGGCTCGCCCCGCTGGCCAACGGCCGGTTCCTCGTGGTGACCGGCCTGGCCCACGAGGCCGCCGTCTGCCGGCAGATCCCCGAGCTCGACCCGTCTGATGTCGTGCTCGAGAGCGAGCCGAAAGACTCCGGGGCGGCCATCGGACTGGCCGCGGCGATCCTGCACCGCAGGAGCCCGGACATCATCATGGGCTCGTTTGCGGCGGACCAGGTCATCAGCCCCGACGACGTGTTCCAGGCGGCCGTGCGCGAGGCCGTGTACACCGCAGCCTCAGGCGAGCGCGGGAAGATCGTCACCATCGGCATCGAGCCCACCCACCCCTCGACCGGCTTCGGGTACATCCGGGGCGGCGAGGCGCTGGACGTCGAGGGCGCGCCGAGCGCCCGCGCGGTCGCCGAGTTCGTCGAGAAGCCCAACCGTGAGGTCGCCGAGAAGTACCTAGCCTCGGGGGAGTACCTCTGGAACGCCGGAATGTTCGTCGCCCCCGTGAAGCTCATGCTCGAGCACCTCGCGGCCAACCAGCCGGTCCTCTACGAGGGGCTCACCGAGATCGCCGCGGCGTGGGACACCCCTGACCGGGACGAGGTCACCGCACGCGTGTGGCCCACGCTGCCGAAGATCGCGATCGACTACGCGGTCGCCGAGCCCGCAGCGGCAGCCGGGGACGTCGCCGTCGTGCCCGGCGCGTTCCGCTGGGACGACGTGGGCGACTTCGCCGCGATCGGCCGGCTCAACAGCGCCCGCGAGGAGGACGCCGTCACCGTCCTCGGCGAGGGCGCCCGCGTCTTCACCGAGGACGCGAGCGGGATCGTGGTCTCGGACACGAAGCGCGTCATCGCGCTCATCGGCATCGAGGATGTCGTCATCGTCGACACCCCGGACGCGCTGCTCGTGACCACCAAGGAGCACGCGCAGAAGGTGAAGAACGCGGTCGCCGGGCTCAAGGCCAGCGGCGACACCGACGTGCTGTAGAAGCGGGCGGCCGGGGGCAACAATCACTGGTGCACAGCACGGTGACGCTAGAGTGAACGGGTGCGAAACTACACGACAGAGGCGGAGCCGACCCCGCTCGTGGGTCCCCGGCTCGAGGGGTTCCTGGACGAGCTGATCGCGTTCCGCCGGGACCTCCACGCCCATCCCGAGCTGTCGTTCCATGAGTACCGCACCACCGACCGCATCGTCGCGCGCCTCGAGGCGGCGGGGCTCAGCCCGAAGCGGCTCGAGGGCACCGGCGTCGTGGTGGACATCGGGAGTGGGCCCATCGCCACGGCCATCCGGGGCGACATCGACGCGCTCCCCATCATCGAGGAGTCGGGGCTGCCGTTCGCGTCCCGAAACCACGGCGTGACCCACGCCTGCGGACACGATGTGCACACGACGGCCGCGCTCGGCACCGCGCTCATGCTCGCCGAGCTGGACCGCGAGCGGCCCCTCCGGGCCACGGTCCGCGTCCTGTTCCAGCCGGCGGAGGAGACCATGCCCGGCGGCGCCCTCGCGTGCATCGACCAAGGCGTGCTCTCCGGGGTCCCGCGGATCGTCGCGCTGCACTGCGACCCGCGCATCGAGGTCGGCAGGATCGGCACGCGCATCGGCTCGATCACGTCCGCCTCGGACACGATCAGGATCGAGCTGACCGGCCGCGGGGGACACACCTCGCGCCCGCACCTGACCGAGGACCTCGTCTTCGCCCTGTCGCAGATCGCCATCAACGTCCCCGCCGTCCTCTCCCGCAGGGTGGACGTGCGCAGCGGCGTGTCGATGGTGTGGGGCCAGATCTCCGCGGGCTCGGCGCCCAACGCGATCCCGGCGTCGGGGTCGATGTCGGGCACCATGAGGTGCCTCGACCGGGAGGCGTGGCACAGCGCGGGCGAGCTCCTCGACGAGGTCGTCCAGCAGGTCGCCGCACCCTATGGCGTCGACGTGAGCCTCGAGCACACCCGGGGCGTGCCTCCGGTGGTCAACTCGGAGCACGAGACCGCGCTCATCGAGGCCGCAGCGCGCGCGGAGCTGGGGGAGGACGCCGTCGTGCTCACTCCGCAGTCCATGGGCGGGGAGGACTTCGCGTGGTTCCTCGCAGAGGTCCCGGGCTCGATGTTCCGCCTCGGGACCCACACCCCCGGCGGGGAGGAGTACGACCTCCACCGCGGGGACCTCGTCGTCGACGAGCGGGCCATCGGCTACGGCGTGCAGGTCCTCACGGCGACGGCGCTGCGGAGCGTCCGGGACCTCTGAGACGGGCCAAGCCGCCACCGGCGCACGTCCGTGCGACGCAGGTAACGAATCGCCAACGATTGCCAGCCCGCTGGCGCCGCCGCCTATGTGAAGGATTCGTTTGGCGAGTAGGTTGTGAGTCGTACCACGCGCCCGCGTCTCTGGAGGACTCCATGAACCCCACACGTTTCCGTCTGCCCAAGGCCGGATTCGCCGGCGTCGCCGCTGCCGGTGCTGCCGCGCTCGTGCTTGCCGGATGTGGTCAGGCTCCCTCGACCGGGGGCTCCTCGGGCAGCGCCTCGGCCTCGAACTACCTCGGCTGCATGGTCTCCGACTCCGGAGGCTTCGACGACAAGTCCTTCAACCAGTCCGGGTACGAGGGCCTGCAGAAGGCGGCCAAGGATCTCGGCATCCAGGAGAAGCACGTCCAGTCCAAGGCGGACACCGACTACGACCCGAACCTGCGCTCGATGGTCCAGGCCGGCTGCAAGCTCACCGTGACGGTCGGCTTCCTGCTCGGCGACGCGACGAAGAACATCGCCACCGCCAACCCGAACAGCCACTTCGCCATCATCGACTTCTCGGACCCGACCTTCCCGAAGAACGTCAAGCCGATCGTCTACGACACCGCCCAGGCCGCCTTCCTCGCGGGCTACCTCGCCGCCGGCACCTCCAAGACGGGTAAGGTCGCGACCTTCGGCGGCCTCAACATCCCCACCGTGACGATCTTCATGGACGGGTTCGCGGACGGGGTCAAGTATTACAACCAGAAGAAGAACAAGAACGTCCAGGTCCTCGGCTGGGATAAGGACAAGCAGGACGGCACGTTCGTGGGCGACTTCAAGTCCATCGACAAGGGCAAGGTGCTCACGCAGGGCTTCCTCCAGCAGGGCGCGGACATCATCCTCCCCGTGGCGGGCCCGGTCGGCGCCGGAGCCGGCTCCGCCGTCCTCGACGCCAAGAAGGCCGGGACCGACGCGAAGCTCATCTGGGTCGACTCGGACGGCTATCTCACGGCGCCCGACTACAAGTCGGTGCTGCTCACCTCGGTCCAGAAGACCATGGCGAACGCGGTCGAGTCGGTGATCAAGGACGACAAGGACGGCAAGTTCGACTCCACTCCGTACGTGGGCACCCTCGAGAACGGGGGAGTGGCACTCGCCCCGTACCACGACCTGGACTCGACGGTCCCCTCTGACCTCAAGAGCGAAGTCGACCAGCTCAAGAAGGACATCATCTCGGGTTCTGTCAAGGTGACTTCGAAGTCCAGCCCGATCTCCAAGTAGCCGCAGGGCTGCGTCCGTCAGCATCCAGCTCGAGCGCCGCGCCGTCCGCCCTCACGGGCGGGCGGCGCTGGCATGATGGGCAGTGACGCTGGCCCCACCCACGCGAAGGGGATGGTTCCACCCGTGAAACTCGAACTGCGCGGCATCACCAAGCGCTTCGGCACGTTCGCCGCCAATGACCACATCGACCTGACCGTCGAGGACTCGCAGGTGCACGCACTCCTCGGCGAGAACGGGGCTGGCAAGTCGACCCTCATGAACGTCCTCTACGGGCTGTACGAGCCCACCGAGGGCGAGATCCTCGTGGACGGTCGCGCGGTGTCCTTCCGCGGGCCGGCGGACGCGATGGCCGCCGGGATCGGGATGGTGCACCAGCACTTCATGCTCGTGCCGGTCTTCACCGTCGCCGAGAACGTCGCCCTCGGCGCCGAGACGACGAAGGCGGCGGGCTTCCTCGACCTCGAGGCGACCAGGAAGAGGATCCGGGAGATCTCCGCCCGCTACGGGTTCGACGTCGACCCCGACGCGCTCGTCGAGGACCTCCCCGTCGGGGTCCAGCAGCGCGTCGAGATCATCAAGGCGCTCGTCAGGGACGCCAAGGTGCTCATCCTCGACGAGCCGACCGCCGTCCTGACGCCCCAGGAGACGGACGAGCTCCTGGCCATCATCGGCGAGCTCAAGGCTTCCGGCACGTCGATCATCTTCATCTCCCACAAGCTGCGCGAGGTCAAGGCCGTCGCCGACGTGATCACTGTGATCCGCCGCGGCCGCGTGGTGGGCGACGCCGCGCCGTCGGCCGCCCCCGCGGAGCTCGCGACGATGATGGTCGGCCGGCCCGTCATCCTCACCCTCGACAAGGCACCCGCCGAGCCGAAGGACACCACCTTCTCCGTCCGGGACCTCACGGTCGTCGCGCCGAACGGGCAGCGGGTGGTCGATGGTGTCACCTTCGACATCGCGCAAGGCGAGATCCTTACCGTCGCAGGCGTCCAGGGGAACGGCCAGACGGAGCTCACGGAGGCCATCCTGGGGCTGGCGAAGCATGCCGCCGGCTCGGTAGTCCTCGACGGCAAGGAGCTGCTCGGCCGCTCCGTCAAGCAGATCCTGGAGGCCGGGGTCGGTTTCGTCCCGGAGGACCGCTCCCACGACGGCCTCGTCGGCGCGTTCAGTGTCGCCGAGAACCTCGTCCTCGACCTCTACGACCGGGCGCCGTTTGCCAGAGGGCTCGCGATGAGCCCCGCACGCATCGCCGCCCAGGCCAAAGAGAAGATCGAGGAGTTCGACATCAGGACGCAGTCGGCAGACGTGCCGGCGTCCTCACTCTCGGGCGGGAACCAGCAGAAGGTGGTCATGGCCCGCGAGCTGTCCCGGCCCCTGCGCCTGTTCATCGCCTCCCAGCCGACCCGCGGGGTCGATGTCGGCTCCATCGAGTTCCTGCACCGCCGCATCCTCGCCGAGCGGGACCATGGGACTCCCGTGATGATCGTCTCGACGGAGCTCGACGAGATCATGGAACTCGCCGACCGCATCGCGGTGCTGTACCGCGGGCGGCTCATGGGCGTCGTGGACGCCGGCACACCGCGCGACGTCCTGGGCCTCATGATGGCCGGGATGAACGCTGAGGAGGCGCGTGCAGCCGCGGCCCAGGAGACCGAGCAGCCCCCACCGGCCGGCGACCACACCCGAGGAGAGACGCATGGCTGAGACCCGAAACGCCCCGGAGTCGGCGCAGGGCCCGCGGCCGGTCCCCGCGCCCGAGGCCCCTGGCCGACACGACGAGGAGTCTGTCTTTCGGCGGATCGTCACGGGGACGCCGATGGTCTCGCTGCTCTCGGTGGTCCTGGCCATCGTGATCGGCGGCGTCCTCATGGCGGTGACGAACCCGAAGGTCGCCGCGGCGGCGGGCTACTTCTTCGCCCGGCCGTCCGACACCATCTCCGAGGTCCTCCGGCCCTACGCAGCACTCGTCCAGGGGTCGATCTTCAACTGGGAGGGCACCGACGCTGCGGCGATGTTCTATCCTCTCGCCGAGACTCTCACCGTCTCGGCACCGCTCATCTTCGCGGGCCTCGGCGTCGCCATCGCGTTCCGCGCAGGCCTGTTCAACATCGGCGCCCAGGGCCAGCTCATCTTCGGCGCCCTGTTCGGGGCCTATGTGGGGTTCACGTGGCATCTGCCGGCCGCTGTGCACCTGCCGCTCGTGGTGCTCGCGGGCATCGTCGGCGGTGGCCTCTGGGGCGGCCTCGTCGGCTTCCTCAAGGCGCGCACCGGCGCCCACGAGGTCATCGTCACGATCATGTTCAACTACATCGCGAGCTTCCTCCTGCTGTTCCTCCTGACGCAGCCAGGCTTCCAGCGCTCCGGCTCGACGAACCCGATCTCCCCGTTCCTGGATGAGACAGCCCTCTTCCCCGCGCTCCTCGGACCACAGTTCCGGCTGCACGCGGGGTTCATCCTCGCCATCCTCGTCACGTGGGGCGTGTGGTGGATCCTGTCCCGCTCCACGACCGGCTTCGAGTTCCGCGCCGTAGGCGCCAACCCGAACGCCGCGCGGACCGCCGGGATCAACGTGAACCGGGCCACGGTGTTCGTCATGGCCCTCGCCGGCGCCCTGGCGGGGCTTGCCGGGATCGCCCAGGTCTCAGGCACCGAGAAGTACCTCTCCGCAGGCGTCGCGGCGTCGATCGGCTTCGACGCCATCACGGTGGCGCTCCTCGGACGTTCGACGCCGTGGGGCACCTTCTTCGCGGGCCTCCTGTTCGGCGCCTTCCGGGCCGGCGGCGTCTCGATGCAGGCCGTCACCCAGACGCCGATCGACATCGTCCTCGTCATCCAGTCGCTCATCGTCCTGTTCATCGCGGCCCCGCCGCTCGTGCGCGCCATCTTCGGCCTCAACCCACGCCGGAGGAAGCGAGACGGTACCGCGTCCGCCACACCCACCCCGGCCGCCTCGGGCCAGAGCGGAGCCCCATCATGACCGCCACCACGTCAGCGCCGCGGCCTGCGGGTGCGACCGCCTTGGCTGGGGGCAGGGCGCTCGTGAGCCGGAAGACCGCTGTGGGCCTGTCCATCCTCGCGGTGGCGGGGACGCTGATGTTCGGCGTCCTCTCGGGCAGCAAGAACGCTGCCTTCGGCCTCGTCGACACCGGGGGAGAGGCATCGATGGTCGCGGCGTGGCTCGCGTTCGCCGTCGCCCTCGCCGCCGCCGGCTGGTTCGGCTACCTGTGGTACCGCCAGCGCCGCACCCCGGCGCGCTGGGTTCCTGGCGCCTTCGCGGCGGCCGTCGTCGTCTTCGTCCTGTCCATCCTCGGCGTCGCCAACGTCACGCTGATCACGCTCAGCGCGCCCGTCGTCGGGTGGCTCACCGCGGTGATCATGCTCTCGGTGGCCGGGTACTCCGTGTGGCTCACCGTCCGGTCGCGCACGACGCCGCGCTGGGCCACCGCCGTCTTCGCCGTCGCCTTCCTAGTGGGCTTCCTGACCTGGATCGTGGCAGGCGGCGCTGCCGAGACCCCCTACATCTCGCTCGCCGGCCTGCTCGCCGGCGCAGTGACGCTCGCCGTCCCGCTCGTGTTCGGGTCCCTCTCGGGCGTCCTGTGCGAGCGCTCCGGGATCGTGAACATCGCGATCGAGGGTCAGCTCCTGATGGGCGCATTCAGCGCCGCCGTCGGGGCGACGATCGCCCAGAACGTCTACGTGGGCCTCGTCTCCGCGGCGGTCGCGGGAGCTCTCGTCTCCCTCGTCCTGGCCCTCGTGAGCATCAAGTACCTCGTGAACCAGATCATCGTCGGCGTCGTGCTGAACGTCCTGGTGGTGGGGCTGACCAACTTCCTCTTCTCGACGCTCCTGACAGAGAACCCGGAGGGGCTCAACAAGCCACCGCATCTGGGCAGCATCGCGATCCCGGTCCTCGCCGACGTCCCCCTCATCGGGCCTATCCTGTTCCGCCAGTCCCTCGTCGGCTATCTCATGTATGTCGCCGTGGTCGTGGTCTACGTGGGCCTGTTCCACACGAGGTGGGGCCTGCGGGTCCGGGCTGTCGGCGAGCACCCCCAGGCTGCGGACACGCTCGGCGTCAACGTCAACCGGACCAGATTCTGGAACACGGTCCTCGGCGGCGCCGTGGCGGGGATCGGCGGATCGTTCTTCACGCTCGTGGCCGTGGACGCCTTCAGCAAGGAGATGTCCGCCGGCCGCGGCTACATCGCCCTGGCAGCGCTCATCTTCGGGCGCTGGAACCCGATCGGCGCGTTCCTGGCCTCGCTGCTGTTCGGTTTCGCAGACAACCTGCAGAGCATCATCACCATCATCGGCTCGCCGGTGCCGAGCCAGTTCATGGCGATGCTCCCGTACGTCGTCACGGTCTTCGCCGTGGCCGGGCTCGTGGGCCGCTCGCGCCCGCCGGCCATGGAAGGCATCCCCTATGTCAAGCAGTGAGCCCCGCGCGGCCGGCGACGGGATCGACTGGGATGCCCTCACGGCCGCGGCCAGCGAGGCGATGGCCGCGGCCTACGCCCCCTACTCGAGGTTCCCTGTCGGCGCCGCGGCGCTCGTGGACGACGGGCGCACCATCACGGGCTGCAACGTCGAGAACGCCTCCTACGGCCTCACACTCTGCGCCGAGTGCACGCTCGTGGGCCAGCTCCAGCTCGGTGGCGGCGGACGCCTCGTGGCCTTCGTGTGCGTCGACGCCGAGGGCACGGTCATCATGCCCTGCGGGCGCTGCCGGCAGCTCCTCTACGAGTTCCGCGCGCCCGGCATGCGCCTGCTGACGGTGAGCGGGGAACGCTCCATGGACGAGGTCCTCCCGGACGCCTTCGGGCCCCAGGACCTCCCCGACGACCGGAAGGACACCACGTGACCCTGCCAGAAGCCGCAGCCGAGGCACACGAGCCGCACGACGCCGTCGACGTCATCCGCGCCAAGCGCGACCGGGGCGAGCTCACCGACTCCCAGATCGACTGGGTCATCGACGCCTACACACGCGGTGCAGTCGCCGACGAGCAGATGTCCGCCCTCGCCATGGCGATCCTCTTGAACGGGATGACCCACCGCGAGACAGCCCGATGGACGACGGCGATGATCGCCTCAGGCGAGCGCCTCGACTTCTCCTCGCTGCGGACACCCTCCGGCGGACAGCGCCCCACGGCGGACAAGCATTCGACCGGGGGAGTGGGCGACAAGATCACGCTCCCGCTCGCCCCGCTCGTCGCAGCCTTCGGTGTGGCGGTGCCCCAGCTGTCCGGACGAGGCCTCGGCCACACGGGCGGGACGCTGGACAAGCTCGAGTCGGTCCCGGGCTGGCGCGCCTCGCTCACGAACGCCGAGATGATGGCCCAGCTCGACGGGGTCGGCGCCGTCATCTGCGCCGCGGGCGCGGGGCTCGCGCCGGCGGACAAGAAGCTCTACGCCCTCCGGGACGTCACCGGGACGGTCGAGGCCATCCCGCTCATCGCCTCCTCGATCATGAGCAAGAAGATCGCCGAGGGAACCGGCGCGCTCGTCCTCGACGTCAAGGTGGGCTCCGGCGCGTTCATGAAGGACGAGCAGTCCGCGCGCGAGCTGGCCCAGACCATGGTCGCGCTGGGCCAAGACGCGGGGGTGAACACGGTGGCACTCCTGACCGACATGGGCACCCCCCTCGGCCTCACGGCTGGCAACGCCATCGAGGTCGAGGAGTCCGTGGAGGTGCTCGCCGGCGGCGGCCCCGGGGACGTCGTCGAGCTCACCGTCCGGCTCGCCGAGGAGATGCTCGCCGCGGCGGGGGTGCGCGACGCCGATCCCGCCGCCGCGCTCAAGGACGGCCGCGCGATGGACGTCTGGCGCCGCATGATCTCCGCCCAGGGCGGCGACCCCGACGCGCCCCTGCCACGGGCCAAGGAGTCCGAGACCGTCTACGCGCCCGCCGACGGAACGCTGGTGGGGCTCGACGCCCTCGCGGTGGGCGTCGCCGCGTGGCGGCTTGGGGCCGGCCGGGCGAGGAAGGAGGACTCCGTCCAGGCAGGAGCGGGAGTGCGGCTGCATGCCAAGCCCGGCGCGTCGGTCCGCGCCGGCGAGCCGCTGATGACCCTCCTGACCGACACCCCCGAGCGCTTCGATCGCGCCAAGGAGGCCCTCGAAGGTGCCGTGACGATCGCCCCGGAGGGGGCTCGGCCGGGACGCAGGCTCATCATCGACCGCATCGCCGGCTGAGCCGCCGCCCTCGCCTACGCCTCAGGACGGATGACGCCGCGCCGGGCCGCGTGCGACACTGGACTGACCGATATTCGCGAGGAGTCCCCGGCATGCTGGAAAGCATCAATGAAGTGATTCTCCATGCCGCCGGGCAATGGTGGATCTACCCCATCCTGCTCGTCTTCTTCTTCATCGACGGGTTCGCGATGGTGGCTCCGAGCGAGACGCTCATCGTGGCGCTCGCCGCCTACTGGCGCCACAGCGGTGAGCCGAACCTCTGGATCCTCGGGCTCACGGCACTCATCGGGGCGATCGCCGGCGACAACATGGCGTACATGCTGGGCCGGAAGATCGGCACGGAGCGGTGGAAGTGGATGCGCCGCCCCAAGGTGCAGAAGGTCTTCGGCTGGGCGCGCCACGAGCTCGACAAACGGGGGGCGGTGCTGATCTTCACCGCGCGCTACATCCCGTGGGGCAGGGTCGCGGTCAACTACGTCTCCGGCAGCACCGGCTTCCGCCACCGCACCTTCTTCCTGCTTGACGCGTTCGCCTGCCTGACCTGGGTCGGATACTCCCTCGGCGTCGGCCTGCTCGCGAGCTCCTTCCCCTGGCTCCACCACAACCCGCTGCTCAGCGTCGTCGTGGCGGTCGTCTTCGCCCTCGTCCTCGGCGTGGCCCTCGACCACTCGATCACGCTGTTCCACCGCTGGCGCGACACCGTCGATGCTCGGAAGGCGGCGGCCCGCGCCGCCGCGGACCACGAGCGGGAGCTGCGCGAGCACCCGCACCCCCACCCCGACGACTACGCTCCGTGGGAGCACGAGAGCTCCACGACGCCGCGCGAGTAGCGCGCCGTCTGGCCCGCGGGTCGGGGCTTCTCTAGAGTTGAGCCCGTGACTGAGCCGAACATCGACGCCGCCCCGGACCTGACCTTCGACCTGCGGAACCTTCCGAAGGTCTCGCTGCACGACCACCTCGACGGCGGCCTCCGCCCCGCCACGATCATCGAACTGGCTGCCGAGGTCGGCCACGAGCTGCCGTCCACGGACGCGGTCGCCCTAGGAGCGTGGTTCCGCGAGGCCGCCGATTCGGGCTCGCTCCCGCGGTACCTCGAGACCTTCGACCACACCGTTGCCGTCATGCAGACCGCGTCAGCGCTCCGCCGGGTGGCGCGCGAGTTCGTGGAGGACCTCGCGGACGACGGCGTGGTGTACGGCGAGGTGCGCTGGGCGCCCGAGCAGCACCTCGCCCGGGGACTCACGCTCGACGAGGCTGTCGAAGCCGTCCAGGCTGGCCTCGAGGAGGGCGTCGCCGCGGTCGAGGAGACCGGGCGCGTCATCGCCGTCGGCCAGCTCATCACCGCCATGCGCCACGCGGACCGCGGGATGGAGATCGCCGAGCTCGCCGTGCGCCACAGGGACCGCGGCGCGGTGGGCTTCGACATCGCGGGCGCCGAGGACGGGTTCCCGCCGTCGCGCTTCGCGGAGGCCTTCAGGTACCTCGCGCAGAACAACTTCCCCGCCACGGTCCACGCCGGCGAGGCTGCCGGCCCCGAGAGCATCCAGTCCGCGCTCGTGGACGGGCGCGCGGTGCGACTGGGCCACGGCGTCCGGATCGCCGAGGACATCGCCGTCGAGGCGACCGACGAGGTCGACGAGGACGGCGTGCCGATCCTCGACGTGACGCTCGGGCAGCTCGCCGCCTGGGTCCGCGACCGCGGCATCGCGCTCGAGCTGTGCCCGTCCTCGAACCTTCAGACCGGGGCCATCTCCCAGTGGGGAGAGGACATCCTCGACCACCCCTTCGACATGCTGTACGAGCTGGGCTTCAATGTGACCGTCAGCCCCGACAACCGGCTCATGAGCGGGGTGAGCCTCACGGACGAGTTCCAGCTCCTCGTCGAGGCCTACGACTACGACCTCGACGACCTCCTCGAGCTCACGCTCAACGCGGCCGAGGCGGCCTTCCTGCCTCTCGAGGACCGCGAGGACCTCGTGGAGTACATCAACGAGGCCTACTCGAACCTCGCCGGCTAGCGCGCCCTGGCGAGGAAATGAGCCAACCGTGAGCGCCGCCGTCGACCGTCTCGTAGAGGTGATCCGCCTCCTCCGCGAGCACTGCCTCTGGACGGCGGCGCTCACGCATGCCTCCCTCGTGACGTACCTCGTGGAGGAGTCGTACGAGCTCGTGGAGGCCATCGAGGATGGGCATCCCGAGGAAGACCTCAAGGGAGAGCTCGCCGACGTCCTGCTCCAGGTCGTGCTGCACGCCGAGATCGCGCGGGAGCGCGGCGCCTTCGACCTCGACGCGGTGGCGGAGGCGCTCACGGAGAAGATGGTGCGCCGCAACCGGCACGTCTTCACGCCCGACGGCGGACTGCAGCCGAGCTTCCCGGCGACGGTGGAGGACATCATCGCCTCGTGGGACGAGGCGAAGCGGGAGGAGAAGGCGGCACTCGCCGAGGGAACCGCGGATGACGGCGACGCCTCGCCGCACCTTGTCGGCCCCACCGCGCTCGAGGGGCTTCCGCGGCACCTTCCGGCACTCGCCCTCGCGGACAAGGCGCTCGGGCGGGCGGAGCGGCGTCGTGCGCTCGACGGGGTGACTTCGGCGTCAGAGGGGGTGACCTCGGCCCCGCACGGGGTGACTTCGGCGTCAGAGGGGGTGACCTCGGCGTTCGAGACGGAGGAGGAACTCGGGGACTTCCTGCTCGGAGTCGTGCGGGCGGCCCGGGCGCGGGGGCTCGACTCCGAGCGGGCGCTGCGCACCGCCGTCGGGCGTCTCTGAGGGGGCCGGCTGCCGGCCCGAGCCGCCCGCGGAGGGCAGGCGTCACATGGTCGCGGGCCAGCTGGGGGCCGACTAGGCTGGGGACGACACCGTGGTCACCCCTGGTATCACCACCTTCGAAGTCAGCACGTTTCCACCAAGGAGCACATCCATGGCGCTTATCGATGCCATCCACGCCCGCGAAATCCTGGACTCCCGCGGCAACCCGACCGTCGAGGTCGAGGTCCTGCTCAGCGACGGCTCCCTCGGACGCGCGGCCGTCCCCTCGGGCGCATCGACCGGCGAATTCGAGGCTGTGGAGCGCCGCGACGGCGACAAGGGCCGCTACCTGGGCAAGGGCGTCCAGCAGGCGGTCGAGGCGGTCCTCGACCAGATCGCCCCGGCGCTGAACGGCTTCGACGCGACTGACCAGCGTGCCATCGACCAGGCGATGATCGACCTGGACGGCACCGCCAACAAGTCCAACCTCGGCGCGAACGCCATCCTCGGCGTCTCCCTCGCCGTCGCCAACGCCGCTGCGGACTCGGCCAACCTCCCGCTCTACAAGTACCTGGGCGGCCCGAACGCGCACGTGCTGCCCGTGCCGCTCATGAACATCCTCAACGGCGGCTCGCACGCCGACTCCGACGTGGACATCCAGGAGTTCATGATCGCCCCGCTCGGCGCCGAGACCTTCTCCGAGGGCCTCCGCTGGGGCGTCGAGGTCTACCACAGCCTCAAGGGCGTCCTGAAGGAGAAGGGCCTGTCGACGGGCCTCGGCGACGAGGGCGGCTTCGCCCCGAACCTGCCCTCCAACCGCGCGGCCCTCGAGCTCATCACCGAGGCCATCCAGAAGGCCGGCTACACCCCCGGCAAGGACATCGCCCTCGCCCTCGACGTCGCCTCCTCGGAGTTCTTCAAGGACGGCGCCTACCAGTTCGAGGGCAAGTCCCTCTCCGCCTCCGAGATGAGCGCGTACTACGCCGAGCTCGTCAACGACTTCCCGCTCGTCTCCATCGAGGACCCGCTCGACGAGAACGACTGGGAGGGCTGGAAGATCCTCACCGAGAGCATCGGCGACAAGGTCCAGCTCGTGGGCGACGACCTGTTCGTGACCAACCCGGAGCGCCTCCAGCAGGGCATCGACGCGCGCACGGCCAACTCGCTGCTCGTGAAGGTGAACCAGATCGGCTCGCTCACCGAGACGCTCGACGCCGTGTCCCTCGCCCAGCGCTCGGGCTACACGACCATCACCTCGCACCGCTCCGGCGAAACCGAGGACACGACCATCGCCGACATCTGCGTGGCCACCAACGCCGGCCAGATCAAGACCGGTGCCCCGGCCCGCTCCGAGCGCGTCGCCAAGTACAACCAGCTCCTGCGCATCGAGGAGGAGCTCGACGACGCCGCCCGCTACGCGGGCCGCAGCGCCTTCCCGCGCTTCAAGGGCTGAGTCACCCTCGCCGGCCGAGCACTCGGCCAGCTGAACGGAACCTAGGAGTCGGGCACCCGCCCGGGGGCCTGCACGGATTCGCCGGCCGCGGCGGCTATGGTGGAAGACACCATGGCCGCCGCGGCCGTTTGCGCATCCGGCGGCCCCGTCCCACGTCAGGAGCGCACATGGCCACGCGTCGACCGGCGGTGCCCCGCACCCCCGGCACGAAGCGCAGGCCGCCCGCGCCCGCGACCGGCGGCCCCACCGGCAGCCCCGCCCCCAAGGACGCCGCCCGCCCGAGCGCAGCCGCGCCGAAGGCCGCCTCGGGGTCGTTGGCGTCGGCGTCCCGCGCCACTGCGGGGCCGTCAGGACGCGCCCCGACCCCGGCAGCGGAGGCGCCCGTCCCGGCACGGGCGTTCTCAGGCCGGATCCTCGCACTCGCGGTCGTGCTCGTCGCGATCACGGTCATGCTCGCGCCGACGGTGCGGGTGTTCCTGAGCCAGCGTGCCGAGATCAGCTCGCTCGAGCAGGACATCGCGGCGAGGAAGACCGAGCAGGACGGGCTCCGCCAGTCGATCTCGCGGTGGGAAGACCCCAACTACGTCAAGCAGCAGGCCCGCGACCGCATTAACATGGTCATGCCCGGCGAGACGTCCTACTGGGTGTTCGGCGACGTCGGCTCCACCTCGCCGGCAGCCGGGAGCCCGGCGTCCCAGAGCGGGGGAGACCGTCCGTGGGCCGAGGGCTTCTGGGACTCTTTCGTCCGTGCCGCCACGGAGTGAGCAGCTCCCGCGGCTGAGCCGCCCCTGACCGACCAAGCAAGGACCACCGTGACCGAGAACTCCACCGCGCCCAGCGGCGCGCCCACGCCCGCCGACCTCGAGGTGCTGAGCCGGCAGCTCGGCCGGCCGGTGCGCGACGTCGTCGCCATCCCGGCCCGCTGCGTCTGCGGCAACCCACTCTTGGCCGCCACGGCGCCGCGGCTGGGCAACGGCACGCCGTTCCCGACCACCTTCTACCTCACGCACCCCGTGATCACGTCCGCCGTCTCGCGGCTCGAAGCAGCCGGCGTCATGGCCGAGATGAACGCGCGCCTCGAGGCAGACCCGGAGCTCGCCGCGTCCTACAGGGCGGCGCACGAGGCGTACCTGGCCGCCCGCGAGGAGATCGGGCGGCGGGCCGGGACCGGTCCCGTCCCCGAGATCGACGGCGTCTCCGCCGGCGGCATGCCCTCCCGGGTCAAGTGCCTGCACGTCCTCGTCGGGCAGTCGCTCGCGATGGGGCCCGGCGTCAACCAGCTCGGGGACGAGGCGATCGAGCGCATCGCCGAATGGTGGACGCGGGACCGGTGCTGGTGCGAGGGCGCGTGGGACACGGAGGGCGCGGCGCCCAGCCGGGACCTCTCACGCCACGGGCCGCAGGGTCTGCCGTCGATGACCGGCCGGCCGGCGCCCGTCAGGCGCTCGGACGCCGGAGACTCCGCCACCGAGGCCGCCCGCACTGAGGGCGGCGAGGAGGCGTGAGGGTCGCGGGGATCGACTGCGGGACCAACTCGATCCGCCTCCTGGTCGCTGATGCGGGTGCAGACGGGCCCGCGGCGCACGACGGCGGCGCGGCGGCAGAGCGGCCACCCCGCCTGGCCGACGTGCACCGCGAGATGCGGATCGTGAGGCTCGGGCAGGGCGTCGACGCGACCGGCGAGCTCGCTCCCGAGGCCCTTGAGCGGACCTTCGCGGTCGCGGACGACTACGCCGCGACGATCCGTTCCCTCGGGGCGGAGCGCATCCGCTTCGTCGCGACCTCCGCGACGCGCGATGCCCGGAACCGCGGCGTCTTCGTCGACGGCATCAGGGCCCGGCTCGGAGTCGAGCCCGAGGTCGTGAGCGGAGACGAGGAGGCGGCCCTGAGCTTCGCGGGAGCGGCCAGCGTCCTCGCGCTCGAGTCGGGCGTCCCCGTCCTCGTCGTCGACCTCGGCGGCGGGAGCACCGAATTCGTCCTCGGAGACGCCCAGGGCGTGCGCGCAGCACGCTCGGTCGACATCGGCTGCGTGCGCCTCACCGAGCGGCACCTCCGGTCCGACCCTCCGACGCCCGAGCAGATCGCAGCCGCCGAGGCGGACGTCGACGCGGGCATCGAACAGGCCCTGGCCACCGTCCCCCTGGCCGAGGCGAGAGCGGTGATCGGGGTCGCCGGCTCCGTCACCACCCTCACGGCGCACGCCCTCCAGCTGCCGTCCTACCTGCCCGAGCGCATCCACGGCACGGAGCTCCCGGCAGCGCAGATCGCGGCGGCGTGCACGTCGCTGCTGGAGATGAGCCACGCCGAGCGGGCCGCCCTGCCGTACATGCATCCCGGGCGCGTGGACGTGATCGGGGCCGGCGCCCTCGTGTGGCGCCGCATCCTCGCGGGGATGGGGGAGCTCACTGACGGCCGGATCGCCACTGCCGTGACGAGCGAGCATGACATCCTCGACGGCATTGCCCTGAGCGCCCTGGCCCCCGAGTCGCTGTGACGCGGAACCGAGCAGGGGCCCGAGCGGCCGCGGCCCTCTTCGCTGTGCTGGTCGCGGTGGCGGCAGTCCTGCCCGCCGCGGCCGCCGCCTTCCTGATCCCGGCGGCACCGGCCAGAGCGGACAGCATCCGTGACCGCGAGTACTGGATCGCCGAGTACGGAATCGACAAGGCCTGGCAGGTCTCGAAGGGCGCCGGGGTCAAGGTCGCCGTGATCGACAGCGGAATCGACGGCAGGCACCCGGACCTCCGCGGCGTCGTCGTCGGCGGCCACGACGCCTCGGGTGCAGGGGCGGCGGACGGCCAGAAGCCCCTCGGCGCCAAGCCCGAGCACGGCACGCTCGTCGCCACGATGCTCGCCGGCCGCGGACATGCGACCCAGGCCAAGGAAACTGACCCGGCGGGCGGCCCCGACGGCGTCGTCGGCGTCGCGCCGGAGGCCTCCCTACTGACCGTCTCGACCTGGCTCGGCTCGGTGAATCCGTCGGGCCGGTCCGATCAGGACCAGATACCCGAGGCGGTGCGCTGGGCCGTGGACCAGGGCGCGAAGGTCATCAACATCTCCCTCGGCAGCTCCTCGCCGGCGTGGCCCCAGAGCTGGGACGAGGCGTTCCTCTACGCCGAGCAGAAGGACGTCGTGATCGTGGCCGCCGCGGGGAACCGCGGGGGAGGAAACGTCCAGGTGGGCGCACCCGCGACCATCCCGGGCGTCCTCACGGTCGCCGGCCTGGACAGGGCCCGCACGGCGAGCGTCGACTCCTCGGCGCAGGGCATCAGCATCGGCGTGGCCGCGCCCGCCGAAGGCCTCGTGGGCGGCATGCCCGGGGGCCAGTACGCCGAATGGGCCGGCACCTCCGGCGCGGCTCCGATCGTCTCGGGGGTCGCGGCGCTGATCCGCGCGAAATGGCCTACGATGAGCGCCTCGCAGGTCATCAACCGGATCCTCTCGACCGCCAAGGACGCCGGACCGGCCGGCCAGGACCCGATCTACGGATTCGGGATCCTCGACGCGGAGGCCGCCCTGAAGGCGGACGTCCCGGAAGCGGCGGCCAACCCGCTCGGGTCGATCGCGGACTGGATCCGCGTGCACCGGAAGGGCACGCCCGCGACCGCCGCCCCGGGCGCGGCCGCTGCCTCCTCGGCCCCGGCGGCAGCGCTTCCGGAGCCGGCCGCGCCCGTGCCCCATGAGCCGTCCGCCGCGGACAACCCGTGGCCGCCGATCGTCGTCCTCGGGTGGTCGGCGCTCATCGCCGGGATCGCCGTCACGGGAGCGCTCCACATGCGCCGCGTGGCATCGAGGACGCGCGCCGCGGAGCGCTAGTGAATATTTTCACAAGCTGCTACGCTGGTTCCATGCCTTCCTCCTCCCTGCAGCTTGTCGAGCGCCCGCGCGTCCTCGTCGTCGGCGGCGGCTACGTCGGCCTCTATGTCGCCCTCAACCTCCAGAAGAAGATCGCCGAGGCCGGTGGCATCGTCACCGTCGTCGATCCGCTTCCCTACATGACCTACCAGCCGTTCCTGCCCGAGGTGGCCGGCGGCAACATCGAGGCGCGCCACGCCGTCGTCTCCCTCCGCGAGCACCTGAAGAAGACTGAGGTCATCCAGGGCTCCGTGACGGCCATCGACCACGAGAACCGCAAGGCCGTCGTCGCCCTTCCGGGCGACCAGGGCACCGTCGAGGTCCCGTACGTCGACGTCGTCCTCGCCGCGGGCGCGATCACCCGCACGTTCCCGATCCCCGGCCTCGCCGACAAGGGCATCGGCAACAAGACCATCGAGGAGGCCGTGGCCCTGCGCAACCAGGTCCTGGAGCGCATCGAGTTCGCCTCGACCGCGACCGACCCGGCGGAGCGCAAGCGCGCCCTGACCTTCGTCGTCGTCGGCGGCGGGTTCGCCGGCATCGAGACGATCGCCGAGCTCGAGGACCTCGCCCGCGAGGCCGTGCGGAACAACGGCCGCCTGCGCCAGGACGAGGTCCGGTTCGTGCTCGTCGAGGCCATGGGCCGCATCATGCCCGAGGTCACGGCCGAGCAGGCCGACTGGGTCGTGGAGCACCTCCAGAGCCGTGGCGTCGAGGTCCTCCTCAACACGTCGCTCGCCAGCGCCGAGGGGCCGCTCAAGCTCATCACCATGCCGGACAAGGCTCCCGCTGACGAGTTCGAGGCGGACACCCTGATCTGGACTGCAGGCGTCCAGGCCAACCCCATGGTCCGCTCGACTGACTTCCCGCTCGAGCCGCGCGGCCGCGTGCGGGTCCTGCCCGACCTGCGCATCGCGGGCGACGAGGGCATCATCGAGAACGCCTGGGCCGCCGGCGACATCGCCGCGGTGCCGGACCTCACCGGCAAGGGCCTCCCGGACGGAACGTGCGTCCCGAACGCCCAGCACGCGCTGCGCCAGGCCAAGGTCCTCGCGAAGAACCTGTGGGCCAGCCGCTGGGACAAGCCGCTGACCGACTACAAGCACAAGAACCTCGGTGCCGTTGCCGGCTTCGGTGCCTGGAAGGGCGTCGCGAACATCAACCTTTTCGGCCGGATCGGCCTCAAGGGCCCGCTCGCCTGGCTCGCCCACCGCGGCTACCACGGCATGGCGATCCCCACGGCAGAGCGCAAGTTCCGGGTCATCCTCGACTGGTTCTCCTCGCTGTTCGCCGGCCGCGACACGACCCCGATCCAGGGGCTCGACAACCCGCGCGCCGCCTTCGAGGCCGCCGCCCGTCCCGCCCCGAAGCCCGCTGCCGCAGCCCCCGCCGCGCCCGCTGCGGAGAAGGTCGCCGCCGGAACCAAGTAGTCCGGCGTCCCGGCCGCTACCGGCAGTCACGACGGCGGCGGCGCCCC
>NZ_BAAAQW010000005.1:341751-366304 GCF_039531875.1 Sinomonas flava
GCCGCCGTCGTACGTCGGACCGGATTCGCTAGGCTGGTGTGCACGCCCCAGTAGCCCAATCGGCAGAGGCAGCGGACTTAAAATCCGCTCAGTCAGGGTTCGAGTCCCTGCTGGGGCACGTTTTCCATGTGGTCTCCATCCGTTACCAGCATGTGACCTGAAACACTGTATTCAGGGTTAAGCGTTGAATTAGCCTGTCTTCTAATCAGGAACACCTGGTTGTTCGCATCAGGGTGCCCGGCACCTTCGATGGAGGAGATTACGCATGATTCAGCGCCTTCAGGCTACGCCCCGGGCGGCGAAACTCGCCGCGCTCGGTGTCGGCGTCGCCCTTCTCGCCACCGCATGCGGTGGAGGCTCCAGTACGTCCTCTGGCAGCAGCTCCGCCAGCGCGGCGCCGCAGGGCGTTGCCTGTCCCGCGCCCCAGAGCGGAAGCGGCGGTGCTACCGCCGCCCCCACCGGCGCGTCCGGATCGGTCCCGCGTGCCACGACCACGACAGACACCCCGCTCAAGCTCGGCTCGCTGCTTCCGACGACCGGGTCCCTCGCCTTCCTCGGGCCGCCCGAGATCGCCGGCGTCAACCTCGCCGTCAAGCAGGTCAACGACGCAGGCGGTGTTCTCGGGAAGCCGATCGAGGTCATCCACCGGGACTCCGGTGACACGAAGACCGACATCGCGACGCAGTCCGTGACGAACCTGCTCGGCCAGAACGTGAGCGCCATCATCGGCGCGGCGTCCTCCGGCGTCTCGAAGACGGTCATCAACCAGATCACGGGCGCGGGCGTCGTGCAGTTCTCTCCCGCCAACACCTCGCCCGACTTCACAACGTGGGACGACAAGGGCCTCTACTGGCGCACGGCTCCCTCGGATGTCCTACAGGGCCGCGTGCTCGGCAACTACATCGCCAGCTGTGGGGCCCAGACCCTCGGCATGATCGTCCTCAATGACGCCTACGGCACGGGCCTGCAGAAGAACATCAAGGACGCGTTCCAGTCTGCCGGCGGCAAGGTCGTGGCCGAGGAGCTGTTCAACGAGGGCGACTCGCAGTTCAGCACCCAGGTCGACAAGGTTCTCGCGGCCAAGCCGGATGCCATTGCGCTCATCACCTTCGACCAGGCCAAGCAGATCGTCCCGCTGCTGACGGGCAAGGGCGTCAAGCCGACGTCGATGTTCATGGTGGACGGCAACACCTCCGACTACAGCAAGGACTTCCAGGCCGGCACCCTCAAGGGTGCGCAGGGCACGATCCCGGGCACGTTCGCGAAGGACGACTTCAAGAAGCAGCTCCTCGCGATCGACCCGTCCCTGAAGGACTACTCCTACGCCGGCGAATCCTGGGATGCGGTGAACCTCATTGCCCTCGCGGCTGAGGAGGCCAAGAGCACCAAGGGCGTCGACATCGCCAAGCACCTCAAGGACGTCTCCGAGGGCGGCGAGAAGTGCGGCGACTTCGCGTCATGCGTCACCCTGCTGCGCCAGGGCAAGGACATCGACTACGACGGCAAGTCGGGGCCGGTGACCTTCTCCGACGCGGGCGATCCGACCGAGGCCTACATCGGCATCTACCAGTTCGACGACAAGAACGTTCCCCAGCCGATCAAGGAGGAGTACGGCAAGCTCAGCTGAGCCGAGCGTCCTCCGACGCACATGACGGGAGGGCCCCGGTTCCTTCGGGAACCGGGGCCCTCCCGTGTGGTGCGGGGCAGCGGACGCTCTACCTGTCCTCGCCTTCCACGGTGTCGGCGAGGGTGCCCAGGTAGAGCTGGATGACCTTCGGGTCGTTCAGGAGCTCGCGTCCGGTGCCCGTGTAGGCGTCGCGGCCCTGGTCCAGGACGTAGCCCCGGTCGCAGATCTGGAGGCAGCGGCGGGCGTTCTGCTCCACCATGATGACCGAGACGCCCGCACGGTTGATCTCGTGGACGCGGAGGAACGTCTCGTCCTGCTTGACGGGGGACAGGCCCGCTGAGGGCTCGTCGAGGAGCAGGACGGCGGGATCCATCATGAGGGCACGCCCCATGGCGACCATCTGGCGCTCGCCGCCGGAGAGGGAGCCCGCACGCTGGGCGCGCCGCCGGCCGAGCTCGGGGAACAGCTCGACCACGAAGTCCCAGCGCTCCTTGAAGACCTTGGGCCGCTGGAAGAGGCCCATTTGCATGTTCTCCTCAATCGTGAGGGACGTGAAGACGTTGTTGGTCTGCGGGACGAATCCGATGCCGCGGCTTACGAGCCGGTTCGCCTTGAGCCCGGTGAGGTCCTGTCCCCGCACGACGACGGAACCCGAGTGGACCTTCACGAGGCCGAACATGGCCTTCAGCAGCGTCGACTTCCCGGCGCCGTTGGGCCCGATGATGCCGATGAGCTCTCCCTTGCGGGCCTCGATGCTGCAGCCGTTGAGGATATTGACGCCCGGGATGTACCCGGCCACGAGGTTGGTGACCGCCACGACGCGCTCGTCCGTCACGGTGCCGGCCCCCTGGCTGCTGGTGCTGCTCTCGCTCACTTCCCCTCCTCCTTCCGAGTGTCGGCTCCGCGCTCGGTCTTCGGAGCGTCCACCCGGAGCGTCTCGGCGTCCCCGAGGACGCTCTCGGGTGCGATGATGCCGGCGTCCTGGGTCCCTACGATGGACTCCTCGTCCTGCGCGAGCTCCTGCTCGAGGGCCTTGACGCCGCCGCTCGTGCCCAAGTCCACGTCATGGTGTGCGCCGAGATACGCGTCGATGACGGCCTGGTCCTTCATGACCTCGGCGGGTGGGCCCTCGGCCACGATCTTGCCCTCGGCCATGACCACGACCCAGTCCGCGATGTGGCGGACCATGTGCATGTCGTGCTCGACGAAGAGCACCGTCATGCCCTCGGCCTTGAGGTTCTTGATGTGGTCCAGGAGGCTCTGGGTCAGTGCCGGATTGACCCCGGCCATCGGCTCGTCGAGCATCACGAGCTTCGGGTTCACCATGAGCGAGCGGGCCATCTCGAGGAGCTTGCGCTGGCCGCCCGAGAGCGACGCCGCGTAGTCGTCACGCTTCGTGTCAAGCTTGAACTTGGTCAGGAGACCCTCCGCGTGGGACGTGATCTCCTTCTCGCGGCTGCCCCAGATCCCCTGGAACAGTGCGTTGCGGAGCTTCTCGCCCGGCTGCGCGGAGGCGCCCAGGCGCATGTTCTCCATGACCGTGAGCTTGCCCATGACCTTGGTCAGCTGGAACGTGCGGACCATGCCCATGCGCGCGACCTTGTAGGAGGAGACGCCCGCGAGGTCCTTGCCCTCGAACTGCCACTTGCCGGAATTGGGGGTGTCGAAGCCGGTGAGCAGGTTGAACAGTGTGGTCTTCCCTGCTCCGTTCGGCCCGATGAGCGCGGTGATCTTGTGGCGTGGGATCTCGAGGTGCTCGACGTCGACCGCGTTGATGCCGCCGAAGCTTCGGGTCACATTGTCTGCGACGACGATCGGGTCCCTCTTCCGGCAGCCGGGCCCGGCCTCACCCTCGGCGATCGGCCTGGTGTCGGTCATGTACTCATTGCGGGAGACGTCCGGCCCGCTGGCTGGACCCTGAGATGGGGATGCGGCGTGGCTCATGCGAATGCCAGCTCCTTCTTGTTGCCGAACACGCCCTGCGGCCGGAAGATCATGAGCAGCATCAGCGCCACCCCGACGAGGATGTAGCGGAGCTGCCCGGCCTGCGTGGTGGTGAGCCAGGTGACGGTCCCGGACTCGATGAGTCCGTAGAGCACGCCCTGCGTGAGGGAGAGGACCACCCAGAAGATCATCGCGCCCACCACCGGGCCGAGCACCGTGGACATGCCCCCGAGGAGGAGGCACGTCCACAGGAAGAACGTCAGCTCTGTCCCGTAGTTGGACGGCTGCACGACGTCACGGGGGAGGGTGAAGACCATGCCCGCCAGGGCGCCGAGGATGCCTCCGATGATCAGGGCCTGCATCTTGTAGGCGTAGACGTTCTTGCCCAGAGAGCGGACCGCCATCTCGTCCTCGCGGATGCCCTTGAGGACGCGGCCCCAGGGACTGCGCATGAGCAGCCAGACAACCACGCCCGCGATGATGACGATCACCCAGCCGAAGACGCGATAGAAGAAGTCCGGGCTGCTGTAGCCCAGGTAATTGCCCTCAGGGAAGGGGTTCAGCCGGAGGAAGTCCTGCCGGAACGCGGCCAGGCCGTTCGCCGAGCCCGTGACGGAGGTGAGGCTGTTGGTCGTCACGACGTAGCGGATGATCTCGGCCGCGGCGATCGTGACGATCGCCAGGTAGTCGGCCCGCAGGCGCAGCGTGGGGACGCCGAGGAGGAGCGCGAAGAGCACTGACGCGACGACGGCGATGAGGAGGCCCACCCAGAAGGGGGTTCCCAGGTGGATGGTCGACATCGCGAAGGCATAGGCGCCGACGGCCATGAAGCCGGCCTGGCCGAAGTTGAGCAGGCCGGAGTAGCCGAAGTGCACGGCGAGGCCGAGCGCTGCGAGCGCGTAGGCCGCCGTCGTCGGGCTCACGATCTCACCGAGCGCGTTGCTGAGGATGAATCCGAAGTCCATGTGGCGCCTCCCTAGCCCACTCGCTCGCGGCGGCCCAGGATGCCCTGTGGCCGGAACAGGAGGACGGCGATCATGATCGCCAGGGCTCCCACGTACTTGAGGTCGCTCGACACCCCGAAGACTGTCGTCAGCTCGACGAAGACGCCGACGACGACCGAACCCACGAGGGCGCCGAAGACCGTGCCGAGTCCGCCAAGGGTGACCCCGGCGAAGATCATGAGCAGGATCTGCTGGCCCATGTCGAAGGTGACTCCGGGCCGGTAGTAGGCCCAGAGGATGCCGCCGAGGCCAGCAAGGAGGCCGCCGGTGACCCAGACGATCCGGATCACGCCGTCCACGTCGATGCCCGAGGCGGCCGCAAGCGCCGGGTTGTCGGCGACGGCGCGGGTGGCCTTCCCCAACCTCGTCCTCAGCAGCACGACGCCCACTGCAGCGATGACGACGGCCGAGATGAGCAGCGACCAGAGGTTGTTCGGCGAGATCGAGACTGGGCCGAGCTGGATGTCCGGGCTCTGCGCGTAGGGGAGCTGCTGGGTCGCGCCGCCGAAGAAGAAGAGGATGACGTACCGGACCGCGAGGGCGAGGCCGATGCTCACGATCATCATGGGAACGAGGCCGGTGCCCCTGCGCCGCAGGGGCCTCCAGAGTGCGGCGTCCTGCACCCAGCCGAACGCCGCGCTCGCCACGAGGGCGAGGAGCACCGCGAGCCAGAACGGCAGCCCCGCCGCCGCCAGCCCGAACACCGTCACGGCGCCGAGCGTGACCATCTCGCCGTGGGCGAAGTTGGTGAGGCCCGTGGTGCCGAAGATGAGGGACAGGCCGACCGCCGAGAGTGCGAGCAGCAGGCCGAAGCTCAAGCCCGCGACGAGCCGGTTGATGATCTCCTGGCCCAGGTTGGCCTGGGCGACCTGGATGCCCTTGCCGAAGGCGAAGATCGCGCTGACGTTGGAGGTCTGGTTGAACGTGACGTTGCGCGGGTTCTCCTGCCCGTCCGCGAGCTTGACCCCCTCGGGGAGCGTCGAGGTATTGACCTCGACCTGATACGTGCCCTGAGTCGGGACGCCGACCGACCAGGCGCCGTTGGCCCCCGATCGGGTGCTGCCCTCGAAGCCGTTGCCCTTCACCTTGATCTCGACATTCTGCAGCGGCTGGCCCTCATTCCTCAGGAAGCCGCTGATCGTATTCTGGTACACCGTCTGAGAGGGGCTGGGCGACGGGCTCGGCGAGCTGGTCGCCTCGGCCGGGGGCGCCAAGGCCAGCAGCACGGCGAGGACGGCGCCGATCAGGGCACCTGCGACCGCCAGCACCCTGGGCGGGTGGGCGGCCTGGGCTGCGCTTTTCACGTAGGGGGCCTCCATAGGTCCGGGCGCCGGCCAGCCTGTGGGCAGGCCGGGCAGTGGGTCCGGCGGGCGCGCATCATCACGACGAGCTGTGACGCTGATCACCCGTTGGAACGCCATCGTACCTGTGCGGGACCGCCCGGCAGCCGGGGCGGCAGCCCGCCTAACGTCGCGATCCGGTAACAACTGTGAAGAGCAGGCTGAGGGCGCCCTGTCTCCGGCTTCACGATCAGTGCTCTGCCCGGCGAGACAAGCACAGGCCCCCGAACCGATGGTCCGAGGGCCTGTGCGGGACGTGCGCTGCGCGTCCGGAGTCCGTCAGTCGTTGCTGTTGAAGATCGCGAGCAGCCGCAGGATCTCGGTGTAGAGCCAGACGAGGGTCACCGTCAGGCCGAACGCCGCGGTCCAGGCGAAGCGCCGGGGAGCCCCTGCGCGTACGCCCTGCTCGATGCTGTTGAAGTCCAGGATCAGGGAGATCGCCGCGAGGACGACGGCGATGAGTCCGACGATCACGCCGAGGGGGATGCCCATGATCGTCATGCCCCGGAGGCCCCACGGGCTCGAGACGACCCCGAACATCACGAGCCCGAGGTTGACGAGGCTGAAGGCCAGGTAGCCGACGATCGCGATGAGGAAGAACTTCATCAGGCCGGGCGTCGCGCGCACCTTGCCGCTCTTGTAGAGGGCGAGGGTAACGCCAGCGACGGCGACCGTGCCCAGGACGGCCTGGAAGCCCACCCCCGGGGCAATGCCGTCGATCACGCGGGTGATCCCCCCCAGGAACAGCCCCTCGAGGGCCGCGTAGGCGAGGATCAGCCCAGCGACGGGCTCGCGCTTGAACGAGTTGACGAGGGCCAGCACGAAGCCGCCGATGGCGCCCAGGACCATGAGGCCCATCGCCGCGCCGGCGGGGACGAACAGCGTGACGGCTGCGCCGACGACGACGAAGCCGAGGCACGCGAGCGTCTTCATGATGACGTCGTCGTAGGTCATGCGGCCCGTCTCGACCGGACCCGCCGACGGCGCCTTGTACATCTGGTCGAGCTGCTCCGGGCTCATCTGCCCGTACGGGGCCTGCTGCCCGTAGGGCTGGCCGTAGGGGCTCTGCTGACCGTACGGGTTCTGCTGGCCGTAGGGCTGCTGCCCGTAGGGTGCGTGCGGGACAGGCGGTGCGGTCGTGACGGCGCTTCTGAAGTTCTTCCCCCGGAAGACCGGGTTCCCCCCGAATGCCATGTGTCGGCTCCTTGTCGACGGCCCGCTGCGGTGGCGGGCGATGGTGGTCGGCTGGTGTGGTGCC
The DNA here is from genome assembly GCF_039531875.1 of Sinomonas flava. Taxonomy (NCBI): domain Bacteria; kingdom Bacillati; phylum Actinomycetota; class Actinomycetes; order Micrococcales; family Micrococcaceae; genus Sinomonas; species Sinomonas flava. The sequence goes on from NZ_BAAAQW010000005.1 coordinate 348,925, forward strand.
AGTCGATTGTCCCGGTCCGCGGCTTCCGTGGTCCGCGTGAGGACGCTGTCCGTTCCACGAACGACGCCGGGAAAGAGTTCCCGGGACGTCACTCGCCTAGAATGATGCGGTGCCACACCGAGACCCCGACGCCGCCACCGAGACCGCCCCCGCCCCCGACGCAGCCCCGCGGCGGCTCCCGCTGCGCATGCTCCACGACAGGGTCCTGGTCGCGCTCGACAAGGACGCGAGCGAGCGTCGCTCGGCCTCCGGCATCGTCATCCCGGCGACCGCCATGCTGGGGAAGCGCCTCGCATGGGCTGAGGTCGTAGCGGCGGGACCGACGGTGCGCCAGGTTGCTGTCGGCGACCGCGTTCTCTTCGATCCCGAGGACCGGGCCGAAGTCGAGGTCTCGGCCCACGACTACATCCTCCTGCGCGAGCGCGACCTCCACGCCGTCGCCGAGCGCGACGAGCCCGCGAGCGACGTGGGCCTCTACCTCTGAAGCTGCTGGTTCCGAGGCTCCTCCCTCCTGCGCTACAGGAGCCGGCGGGCCCCGTCCGCCGGTGAGACGCTGAAGACCTCGGGCTCGCGGTAGCCTGCCCGGGCGAACGCCGCGGCGACCTCGTCCCGGACGGAGGCCGCCGCCGTCGTCGGCACGAGGGCGATCGCCGAGCCGCCGAATCCGCCCCCGGTCATGCGGGCGCCCACGGCGCCGCTCGCCCGGGCAGTCTCGACGGCGAGGTCGAGCTCGGGGCACGAGATCTCGAAGTCGTCCCGCATCGATGCGTGGCTCTCGTCGAGGAGGGGGCCGATCGCGGCCGGCCCCTCGGAGCGGAGCGCGTCGACGGTGCGGAGCACGCGCTCGTCCTCGGTGACGACGTGGCGCACGCGCCGGAACGTCACCTCGTCGAGCAGGCCCCGCGCCTCCGCAAGGTCGGCCGAGGCGACGTCGCGGAGCGCGTCCACCCCGAGCACCTCCGCACCGAGCTCGCACGCCGCGCGCCTGCTTGCGTAGCCGCCGTCGGCGTGTGAGTGGGCGACCTTCGTGTCGACGACGAGCACGGTCAGCCCTGCGGCGGGGGCATCGAACGGGATGAGCTCAGCGTGCTGGTCCCGGCAGTCGAGGAACACCGCGTGGCCGGCGGTCGCGCGCAGGGACGCCGACTGGTCCATGATGCCGGTGGGTGCGCCCACGAAGTCGTTCTCGGCCCGCTGCGTGAGCAGCACGAGCTCCTCGGTGGAGAGCTGGGCGCCGCTGAGCTCGGCGAGGGAGATGGCGACGGCGCACTCGATCGCATGCGACGACGACAGCCCCGACCCCAGCGGCACGTTCGACTCGAGGACGAGATCGAAGCCCGGGACCTCGACACCGCGCTGCCGCAGCGCCCACATGACGCCGGCCGGGTAGACCGTCCAGCCGCGCGCAGCCTCGCGGGTGATCCCGTCGGGGCCGAGGTCGACGACGCCCTCCCGCCCGTAGGTCGACGCCAGCCTGACGCGCCGGTCGGGACGGGCGCGGACGGCGACGCGGGCGGAGCGGTCGATGGCGAAGGGAAGGACGAACCCCTCGTTGTAGTCAGTGTGCTCACCGATGAGGTTCACGCGCCCGGGTGCCTGCCACACGCCGTCGGGCGCGCCGCCGTAGGCTGCCGCAAAGGCTTCGAGGACGAGGCCAGCCTGGTCAGGGATCGGGGAGCTCACGCGCGCGCCTTTCGTCCTGTGCTGGGTTCGGCCGCCGCGGCAGGTATCCCGGCGAGTGCCGAGCGGAGGCGTCCGGCGACCTGCTCGGGCCTGGTGTCGGTGATGAAGGCGCCCATCGCGGCCTCTGAGCCCGCGAGGAACTTGAGCTTGTCCGGCGCCCTGCGCGGGGACGTGAGCTGGAGGTGGAACCTGGCCGCGGGCCGCAGGACGGTGTCGAGCGGCGCCTGGTGCCAGGCAGCGATGTAGGGGGTGGGGGTGTCGTACAGCGCGTCCACTGCCTGCAGGAGTCTCAGGTAGACCTCGGCGAGCTCGTCCTTCTCCTCGCCCGTCAGGTCCGCGAAGTCTGCGGCGTGCCGGTGGGGGACGAGGTGGACCTCGAGCGGCCAGCGCGCGGCAAAGGGCACGTAGGCGCTGAAGTGCGTGCCGTCGAGGACCATGCGCTCGCCCGCCGTGCGCTCGCGGTCCAGAAGTGCCCCGAGGAGCGTCGCACGGCCGCCGGACTCGTCGTAGAAGCGCCGTGCGCGGGCACCGAGCTGCGCGGCCCGGGGCGTCACGTAGGGGTAGGCGTAGATCTGGCCGTGGGGGTGGTGCAGCGTGACGCCGATGTCCGCGCCGCGGTTCTCGAACGGGAAGACCTGGCGGATGCCGGAGAGTGCGCTGAGCGCGGCGGTGCGGTGGGCCCAGGCCTCGACGACGGTCCGCGCCCGTCCGTACGGCAGGCCGCCGAAGGACCCGGTGTGGGAGGACGTGAAGGAGACCACCTCGCACCGTCCGGCGGCGGGGGCGCTCTGACCCCACGGCAGGGAGTCCGGGAGCTCCGCGAGCGCGGGTCCCAGGGAGGGGAAGCGGTTCTCGAACACGACGACGTCGTAGTCCTCCGCGGGGATCTCCGAGAGGTTGCCCGAGGTGCTCGGGCACAGCGGGCACGCCTCCGCCGGCGGGAGGTGGGTCCGGGACTGGCGGTGGGCCGCCACGGCGATCCAATCGCCCGAGAGCTCGTCGTACCGCACCTCGCCGGGCTCGGCGCGCCCGGGAAGGCCCCGTGCATCGGGCGAGGTCGTGCGGGGCGGCCTGCCGGGGTCGTCGAAGTAGATCAGCTCGCGTCCGTCGGAGAGCCGCGTGCTGGTGGCCGCGGGGGAGTGGGCGCTCATGGTTCCTCCGAGGGTCGGGACACCGGGTCAGGCGATGGGGGCGACGACGAGGTCCGGGACGCTCTGCCTGAGCTCGTCGAGGGCGGCCTCGGAGAGGCCGTCATCCGTGATGAGGGTATCGATCGCATCGAGCGGGAGGATCTTCGCGAGGCTCACGAGGCCGTACTTGCTGTGGTCGGCGAGCACGACCAGCCGGGCGGCGGCCTCGGCAGCCGCGCGGTTGACCTCCGCCTCGAGCATGTTGGGGGTCGTGAGGCCGGCTCGGGGATGGAGCCCGTGCACGCCCATGAAGCACGTCTCCACGTGCAGCTGGGCCAGTGTCGCCGTGGCCAGCGGCCCCACGAGCGCTTCCGATGCCGTGCGCTCACCGCCCGTGAGGATGGTGCGCACCCCGCCCTGCGAGGGAGTCCCCAGCGCCTCCGCGACCTTGATCGAGTTGGTCGCCACCGTCAGGTCCGGCACCGAGGCCAGAAGGTGGGCGAAGGCGAAGGTCGTGGTGCCCGCGGTGACGAAGATCGTCGCGCCCGGCCGCACGAGCTCGAGGGCCCGCTGGGAGATCGCGCTCTTGGCATCGGGCCGGTGCTCGCTCTTGACGGCGAAGCCCGGGTCGGCGAAGCCGACGTCCGCCGGGCGTGCGGCGCCCCCGTGGACCCGCCGTGCGAGCCCCTGCGCCTCGAGGTGTTCGATGTCCCGCCTGATCGTCATCTCGGACACTCCCAGGGTGGCGGCGAGTTCGCCGACCCGCACCGCTTCCCTCCGTTCGAGCTCCGCGACGATCCGCGCGTGCCGCTCCGCTGCGAGCATCGGGCCGCCCCCCCTTCACACAAACAAAATGTTTCTAACAAAAGATAACATCTGGAGTGGCCGGAGGGAAGACCGCTAGCGTGACTCCATGACCTCTCCCAGCATCCCTGCCACCGGGCGCCAGTACGAGCTCCGCTCGGGTGGGGCCGTCGCCGTGGTGACCGAGCTCGCCGCGACGCTGCGCTCCTACTCCCGCGACGGCGTCGTGCTCACCGAGACGTTCGGCGACGACCAGATCCCGCCCGGGGCGACCGGCATCACCCTCGCGCCCTGGGCGAACCGGATCGAGGACGGCAGGTGGACGCTGGAGGGCCGGCCGCAGCAGCTGGACCTCACCGAACCGTCGCGCGGCCACGCGAGCCACGGCCTCCTCCGCAACACCGGGTACGCGCTCATCGCTGGCTCGGAGTCCTCCGCGGTCCTCGAGGCGAGCGTCTTCCCGCAGCACGGCTACCCGTTCCTCGTGCGCCACCGGGTCGAGTACGCGCTCGACGGCGACGGCGCCCTGAGCGTGACGCAGAGCCTCACGAACCACTCGCCCGGGCGCGCGCCATGGGTGCTCGGCGCCCACCCATACCTGCGCATCGGCGACGTGCCCACCGAGGACCTGGTCCTCACGGTCCCGGCAGCCACCAGGCTGGTCGCGGACGAACGCCTCATCCCGCGCTCGCACGAGCCGGCCGCAGGGGAGAACGACCTGCGCCGGGGGCGCCGCGTGTCGGAGCTCGCGCTCGATGCGGCCTTCACGGACCTCGACTTCCAGGACGGGCGTGCGCGCAGCACGCTCACGGCGCCCGACGGCCGCTCGGTCTGGCTGTGGCAGGAGCCGGCGTGCCAGTACGTCCATGTCTTCGTGAGCGTGACCTTCCCCGGGCGGACGAAGGCCGTGGCCCTCGAGCCCATGACCGGGCCCGCCAACGCGTTCAACTCGGGCGAGGGGCTCGGCTGGCTCGCCCAGGGCGAGACCTCGTCCATGCGATGGGGGATCGGGTCGAGCCTCTGACCCCGGCTGCGGAACGCTGACGAGTCCCTCTGGCAGGATGGGCCCATGGAGCAGAACTCCCGTGGCATCCCGCTCGCGCCGCGTCCCGTGACTGACGCAGACCTTCCCTTCGCCCTGCGGATCGCCGCCGCCTGGTCCTGGCGCCTCGGCGTCATCATCGTGGTGGCCTCAGCGGTGGTCTGGGCGCTTGGCCACCTCAGCTTCCTCGTCATCCCCGTCCTCGTCTCGGCCCTGCTTGCGGGGCTCCTCATGCCTGCCGTGAACTGGCTCCGGCGCATCGGCCTGCCTCGGGGCGTGGCGGTGGCGGTCACCGAGCTCGGCTTCATCGCACTCGTCGCGGGCCTGCTGACCCTCGTCGGGCGTCAGCTCGCCGGCGGCTTCCGCGAGCTCTGGGACCAGGCGCTCGCCGGCTTGACCGCGATCCAGGCCTGGCTTGCCAGCGGTCCCCTCCAGATCTCCGCGGGCGAACTCGACACGTATGTCAAGGACGCGCAGAACCTCGTGACGACAAACCAGGGGACCCTGGTGAGCGGGGTCCTGAGTGCAGGGAGCACGGCCGGACACTTCCTGGCCGGCCTGCTCATCGCCCTCTTCGTGCTCATCTTCTTCCTCCTCGAGGGCGAACGCATCTGGGCGTTCCTCATCCGGCTCCTCCCGCACCGGGCGCGGGTCCCCGCCGACGGCGCCGGCAGGATCGGGTGGCTTTCGCTCGTGAACTATGTGCGCATCCAAGTCGTCGTCGCTGCGATCGACGCCATCGGCATCGGCGTCGGCGCGGCGATCCTCGGGGTGCCGCTGGCCCTGCCGCTGGGCATCCTCGTCTTCGTCGCGTCATTCGTCCCGGTGGTCGGCGCCCTCTTCAGCGGGGCGATCGCCGTCCTGCTGGCGCTCGTCTCGAATGGGCTCGTGAACGCGCTGATCATGCTCGGGATCGTGCTCGCCGTCCAGCAGATCGAGAGCCACGTCCTCCAGCCCCTCATCATGGGCAGGGCGGTCTCCCTCCATCCCGTGGCAGTCATCCTCGCCGTGGCCGCCGGTTCCTACCTGGCAGGGATTCCAGGCGCCCTCTTCGCTGTCCCCACTCTCGCCGTCGTGAATGCGGCCGTGCGCTACATCGCCTCCCGGGCGTGGGAAACTGGAAGCGTGCCTGTCGCGGAACCCGGCGCCGACCCGGTGCCGGAGCCGCCGCAGGCCGCCGACTGACTGCCATTGATGAGGAGCGCACTTCGCATGGAAACTCTCTCGACCCTCGCTGTGACGCTGGACGACGTCCTGAGCGCGCAGGAGCTGCTCGAGGGAATCATTGCGAAGACGCCCATTGAGACCTCCCGAGCGCTCGGCGCCCAGATCGGCACCGAGGTCTACTTCAAGTGCGAGAACCTCCAGCGTGCGGGCTCCTTCAAGGTCCGCGGCGCCTACGTGCGCATGGCGCGCCTGAGTGCCGAGGAGCGGGCACGCGGTGTCGTCGCCGCCTCGGCCGGCAACCACGCCCAAGGCGTCGCGGTGGCTGCGAAGCGCCTCGGGATTCGTGCCCGCATCTACATGCCGGTCGGCGTCGCCCTCCCGAAGCTCCAGGCGACGCGCTCCCACGGCGCGGAGGTCGTCCTGCACGGCCACAACGTGGACGAGGCGCTCGCCGAAGCCAAGCGCTACGCGGACGAGACAGGCGCCGTCTTCGTCCACCCGTTCGACAACCCTGACGTCGTGGCAGGCCAGGGAACGCTCGGCCTCGAGATCCTCGAGCAGGTGCCGGGCGTCGATACGATCCTCATGGGCGTCGGCGGAGGCGGCCTCCTCGCGGGCGTCGCCGTCGCCGTGAAGGCCAAGGCCAAGGAGCTGGGCCGAGACATCAAGGTCATCGGAGTCCAGGCCGAGAATGCGGCGGCCTACCCGCCGTCCCTCGCGGCCGACGCGCTCGTCCCGCTCCAGAGCATCTCGACGATGGCGGACGGCATCGCCGTGGGGCTCCCGGGGCAGCTCCCGTTCAGCATCATCCGCGAGCTCGTCGACGACTTCGTCACCGTGAGCGAGGAGTCCCTCGCCCGGGCCCTCGTCTTCCTCCTCGAGCGGGCCAAGCTTGTGGTCGAGCCCGCGGGCGCGGTCGGCGTCGCGGCCCTCATGGACGGCAAGCTCGCCGAACTCGGCATCGATGCCAAGAAGACCGCTGTGATCCTCTCGGGCGGCAACATCGACCCGATGCTCATGCTCAAGGTCATCCAGCGCGGCCTCGCCGCTGCCGGTCGGTTCTTCACGGTCCGCATGATGCTCGACGACCGCCCCGGCTCCCTCGCGACGATCTCCCGCATCATCGCGGAGAACGACGCCAACGTCACCGGCGTCGACCACACGCGCGTGGGCGGCTCGATCAGCATGGGCGATGTCGCCATCACCATCGACATGGAGACCCGCGGCCACGAGCACTGCGAGCAGGTCCTCCGGGCCCTGCGCGCCGAGGGTTTCCAGCCCATCGTGATCCACGTCTGAGCGGAGAGCGCGTGGTCGGGAGGGCGTCCGTCGGGCAGGCCGAGCTGGCCAGCAGAGCGCGGGCCGGCATCGTGACGATGGCTGCCGTCGTCGCCGTCCTCTACGCGATCCAGCTGGCCAACATGCTCACGTTCGGCTGGCTGTCGCTGACCTTCGGCATCCGGCCGAGGGACGTCACGAGCCTCCCGGACATCCTTACGTCGCCGCTCGTCCACGACGCGTCGAGCTGGAACCACCTCGCTGCCAACACACTGCCTCTCGTGGTGTTCGGCTTCCTCGCGTTCCTCTCAGGGCTGCGGCAGTTCCTCACCGCCATCGCGCTCTCGTGGCTCGCCTCTGGCGTGGGGGTGTGGCTGTTCGGCGGCAGCCTGTTCGGGCACTCGGTCACGGTCGGGGCCTCGGGAGTGATCTTCGGGCTGTTCGGCTTCCTGCTCGTGCGCGGATTCTTCAACCGCTCGTGGTGGCAGATCCTGCTCGCCGTCGTGCTCCTCCTCGCCTACGGCAGCGTCCTGCTCGGGGTGCTTCCGACGGTCGGGCGGGGGATCTCCTGGCAGGCCCACCTGTTCGGCCTCGCGGGCGGGGTCGTTGCGGCCCTGGTCATGCGCCCGCAGCGGCCCCACCGAGCCATCTCCTAGCCCATCGAGCCATCCCACCAGCGGAGACGACGACGGCGCCGTTCCCCGAGCGGGGGCGGCGCCGTCGCGGTCCGCTTGCGCGGTGGCGAGTCTCAGCCGTTGTACGGCGTGGCCGAGATGATCTCGACCGCGATCTCCTTGCCGTTCGGCGCGGTGTAGGAGAGCTTGTCGCCCTGCTTGTGGCCGACGATCGCGGCGCCGAGCGGGGACTTCTCGCTGAAGACGTCGACGTCGCTGCCGCCGTCGGCGATCTCGCGCGAGCCCAGGAGGAAGCGCTCCTCCTCGCCTGCGATCTTCGCGACCACGAGCATGCCGGGCTCGACCACGCCGTCGTCGGCCGGCTTCTCCCCGACATGGGCGTTGCGCAGCAGCTCGGTCAGCTGGCGGATGCGGGCCTCGATCTTGCCCTGCTCCTCCTTGGCCGCGTGGTAGCCGCCGTTCTCCTTGAGGTCGCCTTCCTGGCGCGCGGCCTCGATCCTCTCGACGATCTCGTGTCGGCCAGCCCCCGAAAGGTGGTCCAGCTCGGCCTTGAGTCGGTCGTACGCCTCCTGCGTGAGCCAGGCGCCGCCCTGATGGGTCGTGGTGGACATCTCGTCTCCTTGTACGTCTTTCCATGCAAATACCCCGCCTGCGGCTATGCGCAAACCCCCTGAGGCAGGATGCCTCGGGAGCGCTGCTGGCCACCGGCGGGGCAATGGGTATTAGTACATTCTAATGATCGCGGGAGCCCAAGCCAAAGATAGCCTCTGGCGTGTCCCGCGTCACACCGACTACTTGGACGTGAGCCAGCACGAGTCGACCACCGCCGAGACGGCCGCGCTCTCGGTGCGCATCGCCGCGGTGGTGAGGGACGTCGTCGTGCCCGTTGCGCTGCGGTCCGGGCCGATCGCGACCTCGCGGTACCCCACCACGGCGTACGTCTCGGAGAGGGCCTTGACGGCGCAGACGGCGCTCGCCGAGGCGTCCTTTGTCACAGCGAAGTCGAGCTCGGCATGCCAGGAGTCCGGCGTCCGGAAGCCGATGTCCTTGGAGGTGACGGCGTTGCGGGTCGTGCTCAGGACGGTGAGCCATCCAGCCGCGGCAATCCCGACGACGAGGGCGACGACGACGAGGATCCGCGCAGTGCGCTTCGGCAGCCTGCGCCGCGGCGTGCCGTAGCGGGTGGCGAGGGTGGGGGTCTGGCTCACCCGACTATTCTAGGAGGCGTGTCCCAGAACCCCCGATCGTTCCGGCTCCTGACCGTCCACGCCCACCCCGACGACGAGTCCAGCAAGGGTGCTCCCATGATGGCGAAGTACCTGGCGGAGGGCCACGAGGTCATGGTGGTCTCCTGCACGGACGGCGCCCGTGGGGACATCCAGAACCCCCACCTGCTCGACGTGCCGCACCCGAGGCGGGACATGGCCGGCGCACGCAGGATCGAGATGGCCGCCGCACGGGAGATCCTCGGCGTCCAGCACCGGTGGCTCGGCTTCATGGACTCGGGCCTCCCGGAGGGGGACCCCCTCCCGCCCCTTCCCTGGGGGTCCTTCGCGACGCTCCCTCTCGAGCAGGCCTCGGCGCCGCTCGTGAGGCTCATCCGCGAGTACCGTCCCCACGTCGTCGTCGCCTATGACGAGAACGGCGGCTACCCCCACCCGGACCACATCATGGCCCACCGCGTGGCCGTCGAGGCCTTCCGCGCCGCGGGCGACCCTGACGCCTACCCCGGCACGGGCGAGCCGTGGGCGCCGGCGAAGCTCTACTACGACGTCCCCTTCAATCCGGACCGCGTGCGCCGCATCCACGACGCCCTGGTCTCCGCCGGGCTCGAGTCGCCGTACGCAGACTGGGTGGCGCGCGCGGCGGAGAACGACGCCGAGGGGCACCGCCCGTGGACCTCGCGCCACCCTGTGACGACCCAGGTGGAGTGTGCGGAGTACTTCGGGGTCCGGGACCGGGCGCTCCTCGCCCACGCCACCCAGATCGACCCCGACGGGTGGTTCTTCGCAGTCTCGCTCGAGCTGCGCCAGCGCGTGTGGCCCTGGGAGGACTACTCGCTCATCGAGTCCACGGTCGGCTTCCCCCAGGAGGGAGAGACAGAGGGGGACCTGTTCGCCCGGCTAGGATAGTCCGGTGCAGAACCTCCTCATCGCCCTGTCCCAGACCCCGCCGTCCCCCGAGGGGACGCTGCGTCCGGGACTGAGCGAGGACCAGATCACGCCGGGAACGTGGGGGTTCCTGCTGACGGCCTTCGTGGTGGTCCTGACCATCCTGCTCATCGTGGACATGGTCCGCCGCCTGCGCCGCGTCCGCTACCGCGCCCAGGTCGAGGAGGCCCGCGAGGCCGAGCGCGAGCCCGAGGAGGCCGAGCGCGCGCCCGAGAAGGGCGAGCCCGAGGCCTGATCCCCGCTGCCCTCGATGGGGCAGACTGGGGCCATGGCCAACCGACTCGCAGGATCCCCCTCCGCGTACCTGCGCCAGCATGCCGACAATCCCGTGCACTGGCAGCCCTTCGGCGAGGAGGCCTTCGCCGAGGCCGCACGCCGCGACGTCCCCGTGTTCGTCTCGATCGGCTACGCAGCGTGCCACTGGTGCCACGTCATGGCGCACGAGTCCTTCGAGGACGAGGCGACCGCCGCAGAGCTCAACGGACGCTTCGTCCCGGTCAAGGTCGACCGGGAGGAGCGGCCCGACGTGGATTCCGCCTACATGGCCGCGTGCCAGGCGATGACAGGCCAGGGAGGCTGGCCCCTGAGCATCTTCGCCCTCCCAGACGGCCGCGCCTTCTACGCGGGCACCTACTACCCGCCGACTCCGCACCCGGGACAGCCCAGCTTCCGCCAGATCCTCGAGGCCGTCTCCGACGCGTGGCGGAACCGCCGGGAAGCCGTCGAACGCCAGGCGGCGGCGCTTGCCGAGGCGCTCGGTGGCCTCTTCTCGGACCAGCTCCTGCGCCTCGACGCACCCGAGGCAGGGATGGACGACGGCGAGTTGGCCGCGCTCGCGCGCGACGCCGTCGTGCGCCTCGGCCAGGAGGAAGACGGCACCCACGGCGGGTTCGGGCGCGCGCCGAAGTTCCCGCCGTCGCCCGTGGCGGAGTTCCTCGTCCGCCACGCCGCAGGGGGCACGGCGACCGCGGCCGCGGCGAGGGCGCTCGCCGGGCGCACGCTCGCGGCGATGTGCCGCTCGGCGCTGTTCGACACTCTGGCCGGCGGGTTCGCGCGCTACTCCGTCACCGCGGACTGGTCGCTGCCGCACTACGAGAAGATGCTCTACGACAACGCCCAGCTGCTCCGCGCTCTGGCCCACTGGGTGCGCCTCGGCGCCTCGCCGGAGTTCCCGGCAGACGAGGCCCGGGAGGCCGCGGCCCTGACCGCCGACTGGATGGTCCGCGAGCTCGGCCTCCCCGGCGGAGGCTTCGCGTCGTCGCTCGACGCGGACTCGGAGCGCGGCGGCCAGCACGTCGAGGGCGCCTACTACGTCTGGACCCCCGGCGAGCTCGCGGAGGCGGCGGGAGCGCACGACGGCGCGCGGCTGGCGTCCGTGTTCGGCGTGCGGCCGGGCTCGCCGCCCGGCTCCCACGGCGGTCCCGGGTGGCCGCTCCACGCGGGCCGCGAGCTGGGCGCCGACGAGAGGGAGCTCCTCGCGCGGACGAGGGCCGCGCTGCTCGAGGCTCGTTCCCGCCGGACGCCCCCGGGGCGGGACGACAAGGCGGTCGCGGGCTGGAACGGGCTGGCCGTGGCGGCCCTCGCCGACGCCTCGGTGGTCCTGGACCGCCCGGACCTCCTCGCGGCGGCAGAGACCTCGGCAGCCCTCCTCGCCGAGGTCCACTGGAACGGGCAGACGCTGACGCGGGTCTCCCACGGCGGTGCTGCCGGGGGAGTCGAGGGCATGCTCGCCGACTATGCGGGCTGCGCGGAGGGTGCGCTCGCCCTCTTCGCGTGCACGGGCGACGCCCGCTGGTACAGCTGGGCGGGGCAGCTCCTCGATGCCGCCCGGAGCCGCTTCGTCGAGGACGGCCTGCTTTCCGACGCCTCCCTCGAGCTCTCGGGTGCCCGCGCCGGCGCCACCGCCGCCCTCGGGGGGTCCCGCGCCCTCGATGCGATGGACAACGAGGCGCCCTCGGGGGCGTCGCTGCTCGCCGGGGCCCTCACGTCGTTCGCCGCCTACAGCGGCTCGGGTGAGCATCGCGCCGTCGCGCGGGCCATCCTCGCCGGGCTCCCGCGCCTCGTGGGCCAGTCGCCGCGGATCGCCGGCTGGCTCCTCGCCGTCGCCGAGGCCACCGTGGCCGGCCCGCTCGAGGTTGCGGTGGTCGGCCCCCTGCAGGGCGGAGGGGCCTCGGAGACGCGCCTGCTCCACCGTGCGGCACTCCTCGACCCGAGCCCGGGGCTCGCCGTGGCACTCGGGTCTACGGACCGCGCCACCGCGGCAGGGGCGGGGGACGGCGCGGGGCGGGCAGATGGCGTCGGGCGCGCTGGGGCCGTCGTGCCCCTGCTGCAGGATCGGCCGGGCGCGGCCGACGGCGGACCGCTCGCCTACGTGTGCCGGGAGTTCGCCTGCCGGCTCCCCGTCCGCACAGCCGACCAGCTGCGCGAGCAGCTCGCGCCCGGCGGCTGAGCCGGAGCCCCGCTGGCGCTCCGCTATGCGCCGGCGACTGGCAGGCCCACGACGGCGATCATGATCGCGACGAAGTGGGCCGCGAAGCCGAGCACCGTGAAGGCGTGGAAGAACTCGTGGAAGCCGAAGTGGTCCCAGCTGAAGTTAGGGCGCTGGAGGCCGTAGAACACCGCGCCTGCGATGTAGAAGGCGCCGCCCACGCAGATGAGGATGGCCGCCGGAACGCTCGCCGCGAAGAAGTCCGGCAGGAACAGGAGGGCGGCGCAGCCCAGCACGACGTAGACCGGCACGTAGAGCCACCGCGGCGCCCGCATCCAGATCACCCGGAAGGCCACGCCGACGAGCGCGCCCGTCCAGATGAGCGTGAGCAGGAGCAGCGCGGTGGGGCGGGGGAGCAGGACCCAGGACAGCGGCGTGTAGGTGCCGGCGATGACGAGCATGATGTTCGTGTGGTCCAGGCGCTTGAGGACCGCCTTCGTGCGCGGGTTCCATGTGCCGCGGTGGTACACGGCGCTCACCGAGAAGAGCAGGAGTCCCGTGAGCGCGTAGATCCCGCTCGTGATCTTCAGGTCGGCGCTCGGGGCCAGGACCACGAGGACGATTCCGGCCACGAGGGCGATCGGGGCGGCCACTGTGTGGATCCACCCCCGCCACGAGGGCTTGAGGGCAAGGAGCTCTGCGCGGGCCGCCGCCTGAAGCTGCATGCCGAGGATTCTATCGTACGGGCCGGTAGGTTACTCGCCGGTAGGCCTGTGGGATGCGCCCTCGGGCAGGGTGCTGCCCATCCGTCGGGGGGAACGCCATGGCGCCTGCGGTAGCCTAGGAGGCGGCATCTACAGGCCTGCGATGGCATGGGAATCAATCGGGCGGGAGGGGCATGGAACTGCCCGGTTTCCTCTACGGCTACTACGAGCGTCGCCTCGTGCGCTCACTCAGCCCGGAGAGCATTCCCGGCCATATCGGCGTCATGGTGGACGGCAACCGCCGCTGGGCGCGCCAGTTCAACGCCCCCACGAGCCAGGGCCACCGCGCCGGCGCGGACAAGATCCACGAGTTCCTCGGCTGGTGCCGGGAGCTCGGCGTGCGGGTGGTCACGCTCTACATGCTCTCGACCGACAACCTGAGCCGGTCGACCGAGGAGCTCCGCGAGCTGACGGAGATCATCGCCGAGACGCTCGACCGCCTCGACGACGACCCGAACGTCTCCGTCCACGCCATGGGCGCACCCGAGATCCTCCCCGACCATCTTGCCGAGCGGCTTGCCCGGCTCACCGCGAAGCCCAGCCCGTCGGAGCCCCTCCACGTCAATGTGGCGGTCGGCTACGGGGGCCGCCGGGAGATCGTCGACGCGGTCCGGGAGCTCCTCCGTGATGCCCTCGCGCGCGGAGAGGACATCGCCGAGCTGGCCGAACGGCTCGATGTCGAGGACATCTCGCGGTTCCTGTACACAGCGGGGCAGCCGGACCCCGACCTCGTGATCCGCACCTCGGGAGAGCAGCGTCTCTCCGGATTCCTCATGTGGCAGAGCGCCTACAGCGAGTTCTACTTCTGCGAGGCCCTCTGGCCGGCCTTCCGCAGGATCGACTTCCTCCGCGCGCTCCGCGATTACGCCGGGCGCCAGCGCCGCTTCGGCGCGTAGGCCGCAGGACCTGAATTACACAGCTGTCATTTACCGGACACTCCCTCCGATGTCACCCGGCGGTCATGTGACGAGGCGTACATTGGCGCCATCGGGCGGGAACCGCCACCCGATGCGGGGAGGTCGAGTATGGACGTTGCGTCGCAGCAGCTCCAGGAGGCCGGTCCCGGCCTCGCGGCCGAGCCGGAAGCACTGGAGAACACCGGGGAAACCTGGGGGCTGGAGTCGACGTGACAAGCATCGGGGCACACCACACCGCACTGCCCACCGAGTCCGCCGCAGCAGGCGCCACCGCCGGAGCCGCGCGCAGGACCTACGTACTGGACACGTCCGTGCTGCTCTCCGACCCGAGGGCGCTCCTGCGGTTCGCGGAACATGAAGTGGTGATCCCCGTCGTGGTGATCACGGAGCTCGAGGGCAAGCGCCACGACCCCGAGCTGGGATACTTCGCCCGCAAGGCACTGCGGCTCCTCGATGACCTCCGGGTGGAGCACGGGAGCCTCAGTCGGCCCGTCCCGCTAGAGAGCGACGGCGGCGCCCTGGGCGGCACGCTCACGGTGGAGCTGAACCACATCTCGGCCGAGGTCCTCCCCGCCGGCTTCCGCTCCGGGGACAACGACGCGCGCATCCTCGCCGTCGCCAAGAACCTGGCCAACGAGGGCCGGGCGGTCACGCTCGTGTCCAAGGACCTGCCCATGCGTGTCAAGGCGTCCGCGATGGGGCTCGACGCTGACGAGTACCGCAACGAGCAGATTGTCGACTCGGGCTGGACGGGTGTCGCCGAGGTCGACGCCGACGAGGAACAGGTCGCGACGCTCTACGGCCATGAGCCCGTCTTCCTCCCGGAAGCCGCGGAGATGCCCGTCAACACAGGGCTCGTGATCCTCTCGCCCCGCGGCTCCGCCCTCGGCCGCGTCGGAGCCGACAAGCAGGTGCGGCTGGTGCGCGGAGACCGGGAGCTCTTCGGCCTGCACGGGCGCTCCGCCGAGCAGCGGCTCGCCATCGACCTCCTCATGGACCCCTCCGTGGGCATCGTCTCGCTCGGCGGCCGGGCGGGCACGGGCAAGTCCGCGCTCGCCCTGTGCGCCGGCCTCGAGGCCGTCATGGAGCGGCGCGAGCACAAGAAGGTCGTCGTCTTCCGGCCGCTCTTCGCGGTGGGCGGCCAGGAGCTCGGCTACCTTCCGGGGTCCGAGTCCGAGAAGATGAACCCGTGGGGCCAGGCGGTCTTCGACACCCTCGGCGCCCTCGTGAGCCAGGACGTCGTCGACGAGGTCATGGACCGCGGCATGCTCGAGGTCCTGCCGCTCACCCACATCCGCGGCCGCTCGCTGCACGACTCCTTCGTGATCGTGGACGAGGCCCAGTCCCTCGAGAAGAACGTCCTCCTGACGGTCATGAGCCGCATGGGCCAGAACTCCAAGATCGTCCTGACCCATGACGTCGCCCAGCGCGACAACCTCCGCGTGGGCCGCCACGACGGCATCGCGGCCGTGGTCGAGACCCTCAAGGGCCACCCGCTGTTCGGCCACGTCACGCTCACCCGGTCCGAGCGTTCGCCGATCGCGGCGCTCGTCACGGAGCTCCTCGAAGGGGCCGAGATCTAGCGGCCGACCCCGCTAGGCGCCGACGCCGAGGAAGGCGGCCGCCGCCCCGTGGCCCTCCACCGAGAGGGTCCACTCGGGGCGGCGGAACGCCTCTCTGGGCAGCCGCAGCAGCAGCTCGCGTTCGACGACGCCCGGCCGGCTCACGCGCCGCCTCTCGCCGTTCGGCTCGTACCCCAGCTTCCGGCTCACCCCGAGCGAGGGCTCGTTCCAGTCGTAGGCCGCGGTGAGGGCGACCTCCGCGCCCAGCCAGTCGAATGCCCATGCCAGGGCGGCGGCGCGCATCTCCGACCCGAGGCCCTGCCCTTGGACATCCTGGCGCAGCCACGAGCCCGTCTCCACGGTGGCGAGGTGCGCGAAGTCCTCGGCTCCGACGTCCTGCAGGCCCAGCAGCGCGCCGTCGTGCGCGAACACGCCGAACTGGACGAGCCAGGATTCCGGCCGGGTCCGCGACCGGCACTCCCAGATCCAGCGGGCCGAGTTCGCGGGAATCTCAGCGGCGGGCGCGTCTGTCCAGGGCAGGGCGAACGGTGTCCGCTCGGGGGCGTGGATTCCGGACCGCACGGCGTCGGCGAGGCCCGGGAGATCGTCGTCGCGCAGGGGTCTCAGCGTCAGGCGCGGGGCGCCGAGCGTGAGCCCGAACAGCGGCCAGACGTCGGCGAGGTCGGTCATGCCGCCACGCTACCGCAGGCAGGGCGGCGGCCTGCCGCGCATCCGATAGGGTCCAAGGGTGACCCACCGCCTCCCCGAGCTCTGGCAGGACGCACCGTTCTCGTTCTGGCTCGTCGTCGCGTGCCTCGCCTACTTCGCCTGGATGTCGGCGCGGCTCGCCGTGATCGACATCCGCAGCCACCTGCTGCCGAACCGGATCGTGCTGCCCAGCTACTGGGCCGCGCTCCCGCTGGCCGGCGCGGCCGCGCTCGGGGGCGGCGCGCTCGACGTCGGCGCCGCGTTCCGAGTCCTGGGCGGCGGAGCGGTGCTGTGGCTCGTGTACTTCGTCCTGCGGGTCGTGTACCCGGCCGGGATGGGCTTCGGCGACGTCAAGCTCGCCGGCGTCCTGGGGCTCTACCTGGGCTTCCTGAGCTGGTCCCATCTGTTCTGGGGCACGGCCGCGGCGTTCCTGCTCGGCGGCCTCTTCGGGCTCGCGCTGATCGTCACGCGCCGCGGGACGGCGAAGTCGGCGATCCCCTTCGGCCCGTTCATGCTCGCCGGCACGGTCCTCGCGCTGCTGCTGCCGGCCTGACGAGCCAGTTCCCGCTGCCGTCAGGCCTCCGCGACGCTCGGCGACCCGACGAAGTGTGCTCGGCGCTCCGGATCCAGCGCCCACTCGATCGCGCGCCGGTGCAGGGGCGGAAGGTCCGGCAGGGCATCGGCAGGGAACCACCCCACCTCGAGGTTCTCGTCGTCGTTGACGCGCTCCTGGCCGGCCACGAACGCGCAGGCCATGACGACGTCGAGGTACTGCGCCTGGTCCCCGTTCGGGTAGACGACAGGCGCGGTGATTCCGACGCCCGCCAGATGCGTCACCGAGACGTGGACCCCCGTCTCCTCGAAGACCTCCCGGACCGCCGTGGCAGCTGGCTCCTCGCCCGGCTCGACGATCCCGGCAGGGACGGTCCACCGGCCGTTGTCCGCGCGGCGCACCAGGAGCAGCCGCCCGGCGTCGTCCGCCACGACCGCCTTGACTCCTGGGAGCCAGAGCGGGTGGACGCCGATCATGTCGCGCAGAGTGAGGATGAAGTCAGGCGTGGGCATGGAACCAGCCTAGGGGAGCACGACGG
>NZ_BAAAQW010000005.1:366351-482388 GCF_039531875.1 Sinomonas flava
TGCTCCCGGTGGGAGGCTACTTGTTGGTGCCCGTCATGGTGGTGACGTCGAGGGCCTTCTCGAGGTCGGCCTCGGAGACCTTGCCCTCGCCCTCGCCCACGAAGCCGAGCGCGACGGTGGCCTCACGGACCGTCAGGCCCTCCTTGACGGCCTTCTTGGCGATCTTGGCCGCGTTCTCGTACCCGATGAACTTGTTCAGCGGGGTCACGATCGACGGCGACGCCTCGGCCAGGAAGCGGGCGCGCTCGACGTTGGCCTCGATGCCGTCGATCATCTTGTCCGCCATGACGCGCGAGGTGTTGGCGAGGAGGCGGATCGACTCCAGGAGGTTCGCGGCCATGACCGGGATGCCGACGTTGAGCTCGAAGGCGCCGTTGGTGGAGGACAGCGCGATCGTCGTGTCGTTGCCGACCACCTGCGCGGCGACCATGATCGCGGCCTCGCAGATGACCGGGTTGACCTTGCCCGGCATGATCGAGGAGCCCGGCTGGAGGTCGGGGATCGCCAGCTCGCCCAGGCCGGTGTTCGGGCCCGAGCCCATCCAGCGGAGGTCGTTGTTGATCTTCATGAACGAGTAGGCGATGTTGCGCAGCTGGCCGGACGCCTCGATGAGGCCGTCCCGGTTGGCCTGGGCCTCGAAGTGGTTGCGGGCCTCGGTGATCGGCAGCTTGGTGTCGGCCGCGAGCAGCTCGATGACGCGCTGCGGGAAGCCGGCCGGGGTGTTGATGCCGGTGCCGACGGCAGTGCCGCCCAGCGGGACCTCGGCGACCCGGGGGAGCGAGGCCTGGATGCGCTCCACGCCGTAGCGCACCTGGGCCGCGTAGCCGCCGAACTCCTGGCCGAGGGTCACGGGGGTCGCGTCCATGAGGTGGGTGCGGCCCGACTTGACGATGTCCTTGAACTCCTCGGCCTTGCGCTCGAGCGAGGCGGCGAGGTACTCGAGGGCGGGGACGAGGTCGTTCACGAGCGCGTCCGTCGCGGCCACGTGCACCGAGGTGGGGAACACGTCGTTCGAGGACTGGGAGGCGTTGACGTGGTCGTTCGGGTGGACGCTCGTCTCGGAACCCGCCTCGGCGAGCGCGCGGCTCGCGAGCTCGGCGATGACCTCGTTGGTGTTCATGTTGCTCGAGGTGCCGGAGCCGGTCTGGAACACGTCGATCGGGAAGTGCTCGTCGAATTCGCCGGCGGCGACGCGGTCCGCGGCGGCCGCGATGGCCTGGGCGCGCTCGTCGTCGAGCACCCCCAGCTCCGCGTTGGCGAGGGCCGCGGCCTTCTTCACGCGCGCGAGCGCCTCGATGTGCTTGCGCTCAAGGGTCTTGCCCGAGATCGGGAAGTTCTCGACGGCGCGCTGCGTCTGCGCGCGGTAGAGGGCGGCCGCGGGAACGCGGACCTCGCCCATCGTGTCGTGCTCGATCCGGTAGTCGTCGGTTGCAGGGGCCTGCACTGCAGAGTCAGTCATGGCTCCCAGAATAGGCCCCCGCAGCGACGCGTTCCGAACGGTGTCGCCTAGATCTCGCCGATCTGAGAGACGAGCTCCGCCTTGCCCTCGCGGAGGTGGTAGCAGACGCTGAGCACCGCGGTGCGGCCCTCCTCGACGGCGGTGGCGATGGTCTGCGACGTCTCGATCAGCCGGGCGCCGGCCTGCTTCGCATGCTCGACCACCGTGCCGTCGACGTCGGTCACGCCGTTGCGCTGGGCCGTGAGCACACTCGGCATGATGCGCTCGACGAGGTCGCGGACGAATCCGCTCGGCATGTTCCCGGTCTCGTACGCCTCGACCGAGGCCGTGACCGCGCCGCACGAGTCGTGGCCGAGGACCACGATCAGCGGGACGTTGAGCGGATCGATCGCGTACTCGAGGGAGCCGAGGACGGCTTCGTCGATGACGTGGCCGGCCGAGCGGACGACGAAGGCG
The DNA here is from genome assembly GCF_039531875.1 of Sinomonas flava. Classification (NCBI taxonomy): domain Bacteria; kingdom Bacillati; phylum Actinomycetota; class Actinomycetes; order Micrococcales; family Micrococcaceae; genus Sinomonas; species Sinomonas flava. Next base: position 368,267 of record NZ_BAAAQW010000005.1, read on the forward strand.
TCCCCGAGGCCGAGGTCGAAGATGATCTCCGCGGCGAGACGGGAGTCCGAGCAGCCGAAGATCACGCAGACGGGGTTCTGCGATGCGACGAGTTCGTGGCGGCGCGCCGAGTCCTGATTGGGGTGGACGCTCGCGCCCTCCACGAATCGCTGGTTTCCGTCGCGCAGGATGCGCCACGCCTGGGCAGGAGTGAGAGTCTGGGGCACGCGCCTACTCTAGCGCCCGGCTAGCGGTGTGTGGCGGACGTGACGACGGCGTCAGCCACCTCGTCCAGCTCGGAGAACGCGGCGGAGCCGCTCAGCACCACCGTGGTACCGCCGACGGTCGCAACGAGGCTCTTCTCGATGCCGGGCTTGTCATACAGCGTCCAGTCGACCCCGGCCACGTTCCTCGTGCCGGTCACGGGCGCCTTCTTCACCTGCGCGTTCAGCCAGGTCGGGTTGGCGGTGCCGGTCTGGACGACCGAGACGAACTGCTGGGCAGGTGTGAGGTATCCGATGTCCCAATGTGACACGCCGTCGGTCCCAGCACCGCTCCACCGGGCGTAGTTCGGCGAGTAGCCGTCGGGCAGCGACGGCACGACAGGGGCGAAGCCCGCGACGCCAGCGGCGTTGGCCGCGATCGAGGAGACGTCGACCACCGGCCTGCGGGGCTCCGACTTCGGCGCGGCGTTGAGCAGCACCACTGGCAGGATCGCCAGGAGGCTCACGGCGAGGGCCATGATCATGCCGATGACGGAGGCGTTCGCGCGCTTCGCCGCGGCGGCGGGGATGACCGGCTTGACCGGCGTGGCCTCCGGGGAAGCCTGAGGGGACTGTTCGGTGCTGCTCACCCCTCCATGGTCCCGCACTGGGCCTTCCTCCCGCCAACCGGCTGCGGGGCTGTGAGCGGCGTCATCGTCGCGGCGGGGACATCCCGGACGACTATGATGCGTACAAAGCCCGCTCGAAGAAGAGGTCTCCGTGTCCCCTGCGCCCGACGACAGCCAGTACTCGACCCTTTCCAGCTCGCTCCATGTAGGAGCCGATGAGCCAGACCGCAACCTCGCCCTCGAGCTCGTCCGTGTGACCGAGGCCGCCGCGATCGCCGGCGGCCACTGGGTCGGCTTCGGCGACAAGAACAAGGCCGACGGCGCCGCCGTCGACGCCATGCGCTCGTTCCTGCAGACCGTTCACTTCAACGGCGTCGTCGTGATCGGCGAGGGCGAGAAGGACGAGGCCCCGATGCTCTACAACGGGGAGCGCGTCGGCGACGGCACGGGTCCCGAGGTCGACGTCGCGGTCGACCCGATCGACGGCACACGCCTGACGGCCCTCGGCATCAACAACGCGCTCGCCGTCCTCGCGGTGGCCGAGCGCGGGACCATGTTCGACCCCTCCGCGGTCTTCTACATGGAGAAGCTCGTCACCGGACCCGAGGCTGCCGACCTCGTGGACCTGCGCCTGCCGGTCAAGCAGAACCTGCACCTCATCGCCAAGGCCAAGGGCGTCAAGATCAACCAGGTCACCGTCTGCGTGCTCGACCGCGACCGCCACAAGCCGCTGGTCGAGGAGATCCGCGCCGCGGGTGCGCGGACGAAGTTCATCATGGACGGCGACGTCGCCGGAGCCATCGCCGCGGCCCGTTCGGGTACCGGCGTCGACGCCCTCATGGGCGTCGGCGGGACCCCTGAGGGCATCGTCGCCGCGTGCGCGATCAAGGCGCTCGGCGGCGTGATCCAGGGCCGTCTCTGGCCGACCAGCGACGAGGAGAAGCAGAAGGCGCTCGACGCCGGGCACGACCTCGACCGGGTCCTCACCACGAACGACCTGGTCACGAGCGACAACTGCTACTTCGCCGCGACGGGCATCACCGACGGCGACCTCCTGCGGGGGGTCCGCTACCAGAAGGACCGCGTCAAGACGCAGTCCATCGTGATGCGCTCGAAGTCCGGCACGGTCCGCTTCGTCGACGCCGAGCACCACGCGAGCAAGTGGGAGAGCTGGGCGCGCCGCGCCTGACCCCCGGCCGCCGCGGCTGGCCCGCGGCTAGAATGGGGCGCGGCCTTCGCCGCGCCCCATCGTGCTGCCGAGGACACACTGCCGCGCATCATCCAGGAGGAACATGAGCCCCGAGAGCCAGCTGGCCGCCCGCGATCTGACCGTCCGCCCCTGCACCGACCGCGCAACGTGGGACGGCCTGGTCAACGCACTCGGGGGTCACCCGCTGCAGCTGTGGGGCTGGGGCGAGCTCAAGGCGGCCCATCACTGGCGCACCGAGCGGCTCCTTGTCAGCGAGGGCGAAACGGTCCTCGGGGGCGCGCAGGTCCTCTACCGCGGCCTCCCGTGGCCGCTGAAGTCCTTGGCCTACATCTCACGCGGCCCCGTCTGCGCGCCCGAGGACGCCGAGCGGGTGCTCGCCGCCGTCGGCCGCGCGGTCCGCGAGGCCCACGGCTCCGTGGCACTCGTCGCCGAGCCGGACTGGGAAGCCGGATCCGCAGGGGAACGGGGTCTCGCCGCCGCGGGCTTCCGCCGCGCCGAGAGCACGATCCTCATCCCGCGGACCCTCATCCTCGACCTCACCCTGAGCGAGGACGACCTCATGGCGGGCATGTCGCGCACGACCCGTGCCAACGTCCGCAAGAACCTCAGGGGCGGTCTCGAGTTCCGCACGGTCGCGACCGAGGCCGAGCTCGACCAGGTCCTCGCGATCTACCGCGAGACGGCCGCCCGGGCGGGCTTCGGGATCCACGAGGACCGGTACTACCGGGACATCTGGCGGTTCCTCGGGGAGGACTCGCCCGTCGTGGCGGCATTCGACGGCGACCAGGTCGTCGCGTTCGTCTGGATCGCAAAGAGTGCTGGCACGGCGTTCGAGCTCTACGGCGGCGTCAACGCCGCGGGGCAGAAGGCCCGCGCGAACTACGGCGTCAAGTGGGCCGCGTTCACGGCCATGAAGGCCGCAGGCTGCACGCGCTACGACCTCAACGGGCTGCTCAACGACGGCATCTCCGACTTCAAGAAGCAGTTCGCCCAGCACGAGGACCTGCTCGCCGGAACCTGGGAGCTTCCGCTCTCGCCGTTCTACTCCGTCTACTCGACCGGGATGCCCATCGCGCGGCGGACCCTCCTGCAGGGCCGCCGGGCGGCGAAGGCCGCCGTTCGCCGGGCTAGGGGAGCCGCCGGAAGGGCACGCCAGCTCCTCCAGCGCTGACGCGCCCGACTCCCGGGGCCGGCGTCGTGCGCCTGCGGGAGGCGCCTAGGCCAGTCCCGAGGCCGAACGGAGACCGGTGGTCACAGCGAAGGCCAGGACGCCCTCGGGGCCGGGATGCGCGAGGGCAGGAGCCTCCGCATCGGGGACAAACGCGCTCTGGCCGCGCCCGAGCGCTAGGTCGCCCTTCGGGGTGTCCAGGGTCAGCGACCCGTCCACCACGAGCACGACCGCCGCGCCGGCCTGCGCCACGGGCACCGGCGCGGGGCGGCTGCCGTCCGCCGCGACCGCGATGCGCTGGAGCTGGAACTCCGCGAACGGCGGCCGGTAAAGCTCCTGCCCGAGGTCGGACTCCTGGGCGGCCAGCACGGGCACCTCGGAGGGAGCGAACACGACGGTCCTGAGGAGCTCGGCGATGTCGATGTGCTTGGGCGTGAGCCCGCCGCGCAGGACGTTGTCCGAGGATGCCATGACCTCGATCCCGACGCCCTTCAGGTAGGCATGCACGTTCCCGGCGGGGAGGTAGAGCGCCTCGCCCGGGGCGAGGCTGACCCTGTTGAGGATGAGCGAGATGAGCACGCCCGGGTCGGAGGGGTACTGGGCAGCGAGATCGACGACGGTGCGGAGCGCCGCGTCGTCGTCCCGGCCGGATCCGTGTGCGCCGCCGGGGGAGAGGTGGATGCCCACGGCCGCCGCCACCGCATCGACGCAGGAGCGCACGTCGCGCCCGCCCTCGATCATCCGGCCGAAGGCGGCCGCGAGCGCCGCCGCCTCGTCGGGGCCGCGCAGGAGTTCGGCCACCTGCTCTGTGACCTCGGCGGCGTCGGTCCCCGCGACGAGCCCCGTGAGCCGCTCGAAGAGTGCCGCCGCCTCCGCGGGGGCCCGGAAGCCGCAGAGCGCCTCGAAGGGCGTGAGCGCGAAGAGCATCTCGGGCTTGTGGTTGTCGTCCTTGTAGTTGCGGTGCGGCGCCGAACGGTCGACGCCGGCCGCCTCCTCCGCGGCGAAGCCCGCCCGGGCCTGGTCGAGCGTCGGGTGGACCTGGAGGGACAGCGGCGAGTCGGCGGCGAGGACCTTGAGGAGGAACGGCAGCCGTGGCCCGAAGGCCTCGACGCTCTCCGGGCCGAGCGCCGCGGCAGGGTCCGCCGCGATGGCCTCGTGCAGCGGGACCGACGTCTCGCCGTCGACCATCCGGGAGGGGCCGTCCGGGTGGGCCCCGATCCACAGCTCGGCCTCGGGCTGGCCGCTCGGCTCACGGCCGAGGAGCGCCGCGATCGCGGTGGGCGAACCCCACGCATAGTTCCGCAGGGTGTTGCTCAGCAGATGCATCGAAGTCCTCTCAGAGCGGCGTGCACTCGCCGTTGCCGGCCATGATCTCGTCCAGCAGCTCGTTCTGCCCGGTCCGGAACAGGTAGTCGAGCCGCTGGGCGGTGACCTTCACGCCGTCGGGCCCGATGTCGTTGTACGGCCCCGCCGGGACGCCCGAGGAGACGCTGGACGCCAGAGCGGCGGGCAGCGGGCCCGGTGCGCCGAGCCCGGCAGGACCGCCGGCGCCCGTGGCCTTGGGGCTGGGGGAGTCGGAGGAGGAGCCGGTCGCGGACTTGATGACGTCGGCGACCTTTGCATGGATCGCATCGAAGTCCGGATACGTCGGGAAGGACGCGTCGAAGTCAGGGGGGCCGATCACGAGGCGGCTCGTGGGCTGGCTCTTGCCCTTGAGCGCGAGGTCCACGAAGCTGCCGAGCTGGTCGGCCGAGATGTTGGACTCGACGACCTTCGTGCCCGCGCCGGCGATGTCCTGGAACTTGCTCAGGAGCGTGGCCGGATTGAGCTGGTTGATCATCGCCTGCTGGATGCACTGCTGGCGCGCGATGCGGTCGTAGTCGCTCGCGAACTCGCGGCTGCGGCCGTACCAGAGGGCGTGGAACCCGTCGAGCTTCTGCTCTCCGGGGGCGATCCACCCGATCGGAGGCTCGTGGGTGCCGGAGTTGTCCACCGAGGCGCCGCTGATGGGTACCCATCCGCCTGCCTTGATCCGGATGCCGCCCATGGCATCGATGAGCTGTTGGAATCCTGCCATGTCGACGACCACGTACGCCTGCACCGTGATGCCCAGCGTGCCCGAAGCTGCCTCGAGCGTGGCCTGGGCCCCCGGGTCGTCGACGCCGGGGTAGAGGTCCCGGTACTTCTCGTTCACCTCGGTGTTGATCGCGTTGATGAGGCACTCGTCGCCGCAGTTGTACCCGTCCGGGTAGATCTTGCGCATCGGCGAGCCCTCCGAGAACTGGGCGTTCTGCAGGTTGCGGGGGATCGAGATGAGGGCAGTGCGGCCGGTCGCGGCGTCGACGCTGATGATCGAGAGGCTGTCGGGGCGGCGTCCCACGCGGTCTGCACCGGCGTCGCCGCCCATGACCATGAAGTTGTAGCGGCCGTCCACCGGGCTGATGGCCGGGCCTCCGCTGAAGATCGTGCCGATCGCGCCGCGGCCCACACCGATGAGGTACGCGGCGTACGCGAGGCTCCCGCTCGTGGCGACCATCGCGGCCACGAGCGCGACGACCAAGAGGGCGCGCATCCGGCGCGCGAGCAGGGGGACGCGGATGAGGCGCAGGGTGTTCAGGAACAGGATGGCCCAGCCGAGCGCGAGGGCCAGCAGGAGCACGATGAGCACGAACGAGATCACTGGGTGCGTGAAGATCGTCAGCACCGCTCCGCGGTTCGTCAGGCCCACCACGAGCACGACGGCGGCGACTGCCCACACGCTGAGCGTCACCATCAGCGCGCGGCGGCCGAGCCGGCGGCTCCCGGCCACCAGCTGCGCCGAACCGGGGACGAGGACCGTGAGGGCGAGGAGCGTGAAGGCCCGCTTGGTCCGCACCGCTGACGGGGCGTCCTCGGGATGCCGGATCGGATCCGTGTGGTGGCTGGGCAATCCGGCGAGGTCGTGTCGCCGCGGGCTGTGCAGGGCCATCCTGGTCGTCCCTTCCCTAGCGCCCGCCCCGGGCCTGGACATGCTCCGCTGCGAAGACGGTGGACACCTTCTCCCGCAGCGAAGCTCCCTTCCGGGTGGCCGTGGCGTTGAGATCGCTGGCGAAGTCCGCGAGCTCGTCCGCAAGGCGCTGGCCGAGCTCGTCGTGGGCCGAGGCGAGCATGCGGACGGCGAGGAGGCCCGCGTTCCGCGCACCTGCGATGGACACCGTCGCGACGGGGACCCCGGCGGGCATCTGGACGATCGAGAGCAGCGAGTCCATCCCGTCGAGCGTCTTGAGGGGAACCGGCACGCCGATCACGGGCAGTGTCGTCACCGAGGCGAGCATCCCCGGAAGGTGGGCTGCCCCGCCGGCGCCGGCGATGATGACCCGCAGGCCCCGCTCGCGCGCGCCCTTGCCGTACGCGATCATCTCCTCCGGCATGCGGTGCGCCGAGACGACGTCCGCCTCGAAGGGGACACCGAACTCCGCGAGAGCGTCTGCCGCGGCCTCCATGACGGGCCAGTCCGAGTCGGAGCCCATCACGAGCCCCACGAGGGGGGCCTGCTCGGGCCGCGGCGGGGTGCTCGTGCTCATGCCTTCTCCTTCGGGCGGGCGGGCAGGTCCTGGGGTGCATCGGCGCCGCCGGGCGCCGAGGCGCCGTCGCGGATGATCGCCGCGACCCGGGCGGCGCGTGCGCGCAGCTCGTCGGGGTCCGACCCCGCGCCGCCCACGAGGTTGACGTGGCCGATCTTGCGACCCGGACGGACGGATTTCCCGTAGCCGTGCACCTTGGCGGCGGGGTCGGCGGCCAGGGCGGCGGGATAGGCGCTGAAGAGGTCCTGGTTGGCCCCGCCGAGGTAGTTCTTCATGATCGCCCACTCGCCGAGCACGTCGGTCGCGCCCAGCGGCAGGCCCAGGACGGCGCGCAGGTGCTGCTCGAACTGGCTCGTGACGCAGCCGTCCTGCGTCCAGTGGCCGGTGTTGTGGGGGCGCATCGCGAGCTCGTTGACCAGGAAGCCGACGCCGCGCCCGGGAGTCTCGAACAGCTCTGCGGCCATGACGCCGGTGACGCCGAGCTCGTCGGCGATGCGCAGCGCCGCCTCCTGGGCGGCGGCGGCCACGGCGGGATCGATGCCGGGAGCGGGAGCGATGACCTCGTCGCACACGCCGTGCACCTGGATTGTGTGGACCACCGGCCACGCGCGCGACTGGCCATCGGGGGTACGGGCGACGAGGGCGGAGAGCTCGCGGCTGAACTCGACCATCTCCTCTGCGAGGAGCGGAGTCATCGTGCCGAACCAGTCGATGGACTCCTCGGCGTCGGCGCGCGAGCGCAGCACGCGGACGCCCTTGCCGTCGTAGCCGCCCCGAGGGGTCTTGAGGACGACGGGCCAGCCGATCTCGTCGCCGAACGCCACGAGCTCCTCCACGTGGTGCGCCGCACGCCAGCGCGGATTCGGCAGGCCGAGCGCATCGACGGCCGAACGCATGCGCAGCTTGTCCTGGGCGTGGACGAGCGCGCCAGGCCCCGGCTGGACGTTGACGCCCTCGGCCATGAGGGTCAGCAGGTGCTCCGTCGGCACGTGCTCGTGGTCGAAGGTCAGGACGTCGACGCCGCGGGCGAACTCGCGCAGGTCGTCGAGGCTGCGGTAGTCGCCCACGGGGGCGTTGGGCACAGCAGGGACCGCGGAGACGTCCTCGGCCTCTGCCAGGACTCGCAGTTCGAGGCCGAGGGCGGTTGCGGCAGGGGCCATCATGCGCGCCAGCTGGCCGCCGCCGACGACGCCGATCACAGGGAAAGTCACCCACCCAGCCTACAGAACGTCAGGAAGCCCCAAGCCTGCGGCGGTAGAATCACTCCGCCCCCGGCGGCTCGCGCCAGGCGGCAGGGAACTGTGGAGGACCATGATCAGGACCATCTCCGACCGCCTGCGCGGTCTCGTCTCGCTCTTCTGGCGCGAGGTCGCGAAGTTCGGGACGGTCGGTGGGCTCGCGTTCGTCATCGACTCCGCGGTGTTCATCTGGTTGCTCAACGGCCCCCTGCACAGCGGCGAAGTCTGGGCCAAGTCCATCGCCACCGTCGTGGCCAGCATCTTCTCGTGGGTCGCGAACCGCTACTGGACCTTCCGCCACCGCAAGCAGACCAACGCGGTCCGTGAGGCCGTGATGTTCGCGATCATGAACGGCATCGGCCTGCTCATCGCGGCCGGCTGCGTCGGCTTCACGAAGTACATCCTCCATATGACCGACAAGGTCTCGATCTTCATCGCCGGGTCTGTCGTAGGCCTCATCCTCGGCACGATCTTCCGCTTCTTCGCATACCGCTTCTGGGTCTTCAACGAGGAGCTGGACGCCGAGCCCGGCTACGAGGGCGACCACGAGCTCATCGAGGTGCACCACGACGGCGAGCTTGCGTCCGGACACCCTGGCGACGGCGCGGGTGGCCCCGAGCGCGGCATCCCGGATTCGGGCGTTCCGGACCCGGGCGTCCACGGTCTCGGGAGCACAGGCGAAGGGCCGTCCGGCCGCTAGGAGGCCGCCGGCCGGGCAGCCCGGCTGCGCCGCTCAGGCGGTGACGTTCTCCACGCGGCGGAGGTGATCGACGTCGTCGATTCCCGGGTGCGCGAGGACGGCCGATCCGCCGGCGGACCACGCCCCGATGAGGCGCGCGAGCGCATCCATGAGTCCGGAACTCCCCGCCACGAGGACCCGCGCCCCATCGGCCGCCGGGACAGCGAAGCGCGAGAACAGCTCGGTCTGGGTGAACGTGTGCTGGCCGTCCACCGCGGGGTCGCTCTCCATGGGAGGGTCGAAGGGCTCGTAGGAGTCCGCGAACTGGCGCACGAGCGCCGCGTAGTCCAGTGCCCCGGCGGGCAGTTCGCCGGGATACGCCATCTCGAGCGCCCCGAGCGCGACGGCGACGAGCACGCCGCCGCCTGCCTCGCCGTCGTGCGACTCCGGGCCCGTGAACGTGATGTCCGCCGGCGCCGTGTCCACGAGGACCGCACCCGTCTGGAGCGTCGCGAGCGCGATGACGACCGACTTCCAGTGCGGCGGGAGGTCCAGCCGGACCCGGGTGCCGCGGCCGGCGTCGAGTTCCTCCGAGAGGAAGTTGGATGTCTTGGCGACCCAGTTGTCCAGGACGCGGCCGGAGAGCTCGACCCGCTCGCCGTCGGGCCCGTACCAGGTCAGGCGGGGCGACGCGGAATTGCCGGCGCGGAGGTGGTGCGTGAGGTCGAGAATCGTCGAGGGCATGGCCCTATTGTGCCCGCCCGCCGCCGTCGTCACGAGAGCGTCCCGGCCGCCACGCATTTCGGCGTGTTGGGCGGCTAAACAAATTTCTTCTGCCTAGAATCCGCCGTTCCCGCTTGACTCCCGCAACTTACACGCATGTAATTAGGACTGGACAGTAACTGCGCCGGCGGACGTCGATGAACCGATCATCGCATGCTCCGAGGGGAACCGGCACCGGGAATCTTCCTGGCGCTGGTCGCCGCGGCTCGCCGCGCAGAAAACGACCCGAGGAGGAGCACCGTGGGACAGGCGGAGCGTATCCAGTACGAGTCGGCGGTCGCTGCGCAGGCGTCCGCCGCCTACCGGTCGAGGGGGATTCCCGCGGACTGGTATGTAGACCCGGCGGACCCCGACGCGCACGAAAGGTACCAGGCCCTCTCGGCGAACGCGCTCGAGGAGGCCGCGACGGCGTTCCTCACCGAGCACGCGGTCCACGGCGATGCCCTCGTGGACGACCTGGACGAGCCCGAGGACGAATCCGACGAGCCGGCGGACGAGGCCATCGAGAGGGCGCTGGCGCTCCTCGCGAGCCCGGCCGACCACACCCCCAAGGGGGTGCTGATCGACCTCCTCCACCCGGGCGAGCCGGAGGAGGGGGAGCTCGCGTGGCAGGCAGAGGCCCTGTGCGCCCAGACCGACCCCGAGGCGTTCTTCCCCGAGAAGGGTGGCTCGACTCGCGACGCGAAGAAGGTCTGCGGGTCGTGCACCGTCCGGGCGCAGTGCCTCGAGTACGCGCTCGCGAACGACGAGCGGTTCGGCATCTGGGGCGGCCTCTCAGAGCGCGAGCGCCGCCGCCTGCGCAAGCGGGCGGTCTGATCCTGGAGGCTGTGCACGTCACCGCAGTCGTCGTCGCGCACGACGGCGGCGCCTACCTGCCCCTGACCCTGACCGCGATCTCGTCGCAGACGCGGCCGGTCGACGTCGTCCTCGGAGCCGATGCCGCATCCGACGACGATTCCGCCGAGGTCCTCGGCCGCGCCCTGGGTGCCGACCACGTCGTCGCCGTGCGCGGCTCAGGCGGCTTCGGGGGCGCGGCTCGCAGCGCCTTGGACAAGCTTGCCCCTGCGCGGAGCGGCCCCGACGGCCCGGCCCAGGAGTGGGTCTGGCTCCTGCACGACGACTCGGCCCCCGCACCCGACGCTCTCGCGGAGCTGCTCGGCGCCGTGGAGCGCGCGCCGAGCGTCGCCGTCGCGGGCTGCAAGCAGCTCGACGCCGACGCGCCGCGACGGCTCCTGGACGTCGGCCTCTCCGTGAGCCGGTGGGGCGAGCGGCTGACCCTCATCGACGTTGATGAGCAGGACCAGGGGCAGCACGACGCGCGCAGCGACGTCTTCGCCGTCAACTCGGCGGGAATGCTCGTCCGCCGGGACGCGTGGGAGCAGCTGGGCGGGTTCGACCCCGGGCTTCCGGCCACGGGTGACGACGTGGACTTCTGCTGGCGGGCCCGCCTCGCAGGCCACCGGGTCGTCGTCGTGCCCTCGGCCCGGATCCTGCACTCCTTGCGGCCGGAGGCCGCGGGCACCCCCTTCGCAGCCCGACGCGCCGAGGTGTACTCCCGGCTCAAGCACTCCCCGGGATGGCAGCTCCCGTTCCAGGCCCTCGGCGCCCTCCTCGGCGGGCTGTGGCAGTTCCTGCTCGGGATCGTCCTCAAGGAGCCGGGCGTCGGCGCTGCCAGGCTCGGGGCGAGCCTGGCAGCCCTCGGCGCGGTCGGCCATCTCGCGCGGGGCCGCCGCGCGGCGCGCCGGACGCGGACCGTCTCGCGCAGCACCCCCCGAGAGCTCCAGACGTCGCGTGCCGAGATCTGGGCACACCGCCGGGCCCTCCTCGAGTCCGCGGCGGCGGACTCCGAGGCCGTGGTCGGCGACGGATCCGGCAGCGCCGCCGGGCCCGAGGAACCCACGGGAGACTCCCAGCACGACTTCGCGGCCCTCGCGGTCGCCACGCGCGGCTGGCCGGGCACCGGCGCGATCGTGGTCGCGGGCGCTGCGCTCCTGGCCTCCCTCGTCGCGCTCGCGCCCCTCCTCGGAGCGCAGGCCGCGGTCGGCGGTGCGCTCATCCCTGTCTCCTCCGCGATGGGCGACATCTACGCCAACGCGACGGCATGGTGGTCCCGTCTGGGAGCGGGAGAGCCCGGCTACGGAGACCCGTTCGACCTCGTGCTGTGGCTCCTGGGCCTCGTGGGCTTCGGCGACGCGAACCGGGCCCTCGCCCTCGCGCTCGTGGCTGCCTCCCCGCTCGCGGCGCTCGGGGCATGGGCCCTGGCGGCGAACCTGACCGCGCACCGAGCGCCGAGAGTGCTTGCGGCCGTCGTGTGGGCGGCGGCGCCGGCGCTCCTCATCGCCGTCGGCGAGGGGCGGATCGGGGCCGTCGTCGCCCACGCGGCCCTGCCGTGGGCGGCGCTCGGGCTCCTCCGCGCGGTCGGCGGCGCGCGCGTGCGCGCCATGACGGCCTCGGAGCAGCATGAGCCGCGTCCCGGTTCGGGGGGCGTGCCCTCGTGGACCGCTGCCGCGGCAGGCGGGCTCGCCCTCGGCCTCGCGACGGCGGGCGCCCCCTCGCTGGTGCCGTTCGCGGTGATCCTGGTCGTCGCGGGCCTTGTGGCCCTGCGCGGTCAGGCGCGTGCGCTGTGGTGGGCGCTCGTCCCGACGGTCGCCGTCTTCCTTCCTCTGTGGGTCTCCACGGCCGAACGGCCCCGGGCCTGGATCGCCGACCCGGGCGTTCCGACCCCGTTCGCGGTGGCGTCGCCGTGGCAGATGCTCCTGGGCCAGCCGCTCGCCTTCGACCCCGCGGCGCCCCTCAGCGGCCTCGCGTTCCTCCCTGCCGGCGTCCCGTGGTCGCTCGTGGGTGCGCTCGTCCTCGCCGCGCCCCTCCTGCTCGGGGCCGCCGCCGCGGCGGTCCTCCTCAGGGGCCGCCGCGGCACAGCCGCACGAGCCCTCGTGGCGATCGGGATCCTGGCGCTGGCCTATGCCTGGGCCGTGTCCCGGATCCCGGTCGCCGTGTCCGGGGATACGCTCGTGGCCCCGTTCGCGGGTCCGAGCCTGGGCGCCGCCACGCTGGGCTTCCTCGGCGCTGCCGTCCTCGGAGCGGACAGGCTGATAGAGCACCGCCGTGCCGCCGCGAACCGCGTGGCTGACGGCGATGCGCACCAGAAGCGGGCGCTCCGCCGCAGGGCCCGGACTGCTGCCGCGGTCACCGCAGTGGCCCTGATCGGTGCAGGCGCCGGACCGGCGGCCGCACTCGCGCACTGGGCGTGGGCGGGTCTGAGCCCCGCGCGCGCCGAGGCGCACGGCCTGGGTCCGGACATCCAGGTGGCACCCGGCGCCGCGCGGACCCTTCCAGCCACGGCTGCAGACCTCGGCCTCGGTCCGCAGCAGACGCGCACGCTCGTCCTGGGCAGCGCCGACGACGGAAGCGTGACGGCCTCCCTCATGCGCGGGGCCGGCACCACCCTCGACGCCCTGTCCGCCGCCGCGTCGGCGAGCCGCATCACCGGCCCGTGGGGCGCGGAGCGCATCGCTGACGACGACGGCGCCCTCGTTGCCCTTCGCCGTGCCGTTGCCACCGTCGGCGGCGCCGCGAGCGGGGGAGCGGCCGGGGTCGATCCATCGAAGGACCTCACTGCCCTCGGAGTCGGATTCATCGTGCTGAAGGACCGCTCGGCGGCCGACGAGGTCGCGGCCGCGCGCATCGACTCCGTCCCGTCCCTCGTGCCGGTGGGCCGGACTGACGCCGGCTGGCTCTGGAGGGTCACGCCGAACGGGCCGCAGGCGGGCGACGCGTTTGCCATCGCGCAGCGCGCACGCATCGTCGACTCGAAGGGCCAAACGCTGTCCTGGCTGCCGTCGGGGCCCGAGCAGGTCTCCGTGGACGTTTCTGCCGCCGATGGGGCCCGGCGCCTCGTCCTCGCCGAACGCAGCGGGCCCGGGTGGACGGCGACCCTGAACGGCATAGCGCTGGCGCCCGAGGCCCAGGACTGGGCCCAGGCGTTCGAGCTCCCGGAAGAGGGCGGACGGCTCGAGGTGCGCTATGCGGTGCCGGCGGCCGCGCCGCTCGGGCTGCTCGCCGCCGTCGCGATCGGGCTCACGGTCCTCCTCGCGGTGCCGGCCCGGATCCGGCGCCGCACGTCCGGCGGCCGCACCGGCGCTGGGCTCCTGCTCCCTGAGACGGCTGCCAGGCGCCACCGCCAGGACGCGCCCCGCCAAGACACGCAGGGTGGCGGCGGAACCGCCGACGACGCGGCGGATGGGTGGGGTCCCGACAAGCGGCAGGACGACCCTCCCGGAGGCGGCGGCCGCCGTGGCACGAAGCGTCACCGAGGCGGAGAGGACGCCGACCCGCCGGAGGAGATGGACAGCGGGAATGCGAAGCAGGGGGAAGATGCCCGGCCGGAGGGAAGGCAACGTGCAAGCGATGAAGCGTCCGTCTGAGGGCCGCGCGGCGGCCTCGGGCCGGAAGACGCCGACGGGCGGAGGACGCCGCGCCCGGGCAGCGGGCGCCGCAATCGCCGGGGGCCTGCTCGTGGCCGCCGGAGCCGCTCTGACCGTCTACGCGTCGGGGATCCCGGCCCCGGCCTCGCTCGCCGCCGGGACAGCGCGGTCCGCGGAGGTGCCCGCGGGCGACGCCGTGCGAGGCTGCGCCGGCCCCGCACGCCTTCTCGAAGGAACGCCCGTGCAAGGCGATCCCCAGTTCAGCCCGGCGAGCAAGACCGCCCGCACGGACGTCTCAGCGGTCGTCCTCTCGGACACCCAGGGCACGCTGCCGGACGCCTCGGTGACCGGCGCTGACGGCGGCCTCCTCAAGTCCCTGCCCGGACAGGCCGTCGCCGCGGGCACGGCAGCCCAGCCGAGGGCCGCCGTCGTGCCCGCCCAGTCGGTCAGCGCCGCCGCAATCCTCACGGCCCGCGCGGCCGGGGGAGACGTCCCGGACATCGCCGGCCTGACACGCTTCTCCGCGTCCGACGGCGACCTCCGGGGACTTGCCACGGCGTCCTGCACGGCCCCGGCCAATGACCAGTGGCTCCTGGGCGCCTCCACCACGGTGGGCAGGACGTCGGTCCTGACGCTGACGAACCCGAGTGCCACCCCCGCGACCGTCGATCTCGAATTCGTGGGGGACAAGCCTCTGGCGCAGGCTCCGCCGTCGAGCCGCGGGCTGCAGGTCAAGCCGAACAGCACGGCGTCGTATGTGCTCAGCGGCTACCTGCCCGGACAGGCCAACCTCTCCGTCCATGTGCGCAGCACCGGCGGCCCTGTCTCGGCCGTCATCCAGCAGTCGACCCTCCGGGGACTCACGCCGGGCGGCGTCGAGCTCATCACCGCGGCCGCAGCACCCGCCGCGCGCCAGACCGTCGCGGGGATCGACCTGCAGGACCCCGCCCAAGCCAAGCAGCTCGCGGCCCGTCAGGGCTTCGCCGACGCCGCCGCCTCGCTTGCTCTCACGGTCCCCGGTGCCGCCGACGCGGTCGTGCAGCTGCGTGTCTACGGCAGGAACGGGCCGGTCGCGCTGCCGGGCGGCGGAGTGGTGACGGCGAAGGCAGGCACCGTCACGGAGGTCTCTCTCGCGGGCCTTCCCGCAGGCACGTACAGCGTCTCCGCCTCGGCGGACGTCTCCTTCACCGCCTCAGCCCGGGTTCCCCGCGGGCTATCCGCCACGGAGCCGCTCGACTTCGCGTCTCCGGGGGCGTCGATCCGGCTCGGGGACGACCACGTCCTCGCGGTGGGGAAGGGCCTCACACGGAGGGTCGTCGTCGGCGTGCCGGACGGCCGGGCCCAGATCCGCGCGGTGCCGGTCACCGACGACGGGCGGCTCCACGCAGCCCAGACGGTCGACGTAGCGGGAGGGACGACGGCGGTCGTCGACGTCCCAGCCGAGGCCGAGGGCTCACCGGTGGCGGCCCTGCTCATCTCGGCGACGGGCGATCCCGCCTACGGCACGCTCGTCACGACCGGCGACGGCAATGCGATCGCGGCAGCCTCCATCGTCGCTCCGGCAGCGGGAGCCCAGGCCCTCCCGGTCACGCTCGGCTACTGAGCCGGCGGCGTCAGTAGCCGCGGTAGTACGGATCGAGGGTCTCGGGCGCCACGCCGAGCATGAGCGCGGTGTACTCGACGACGATGTCGTGGACGAGGTCCTGCAGCTCGGTGCGGGCGCCGGCCTCGGTCTCGACGACTCTCCGGTAGATCGTGATCCGCGGCGCACGGCCCGCCCCGCCGGGAGTGTACTTGCCCTGGGGGACACGTCCCCGCTCCACGAGGATCTGCTCGAGACCTGGCGGGATCTCCTCGACGGCGTACTCGACGCCGTCGAGCCTGGAGCCGTTGAGGTCCTGGAGCCGCTCCGCTGCGTCGAAGACCCAGTCCTCGAAGCGCTCGGCCCGCGTGCGCGACGCGGGGAGGACAGCGGGCAGGATCTCGCCCCTGAGCCCGCGGCCGTGCCGATTCCTCCGCCGCTCGCGGAAGCTCCTGCGGCCGCGGCCGCTCGGCTCGTCCGCGGCTGGGACGGCCCGGATGCGAAGGCTGCCGCCCTCGGCCCCGGAGCCGTGGGCCAATGAACGATCCTGCATACATCGACTCTAGTCGCCGCCGCCCCGGCGGGCGAGCCGGAGCGGAGGCACACGCCCGGTCGCGGGGTTCAATGCCCGCTTCCGCCGGAGAGCGGGAGTAGGGTTCTGTGCCGTGGGTCCACTACGCCATTGTTCTCGATCGGCTTGCCGCCAGGCCGCGGTGGCCACGCTCACGTACGTCTACGCCGAGTCGACGGCCGTCCTGGGTCCGCTGGCAACCTTCGCCGAGCCCCACAGCTACGACCTGTGCTCTGAGCACGCCGCCCGGCTCACGGTGCCACGCGGCTGGGAGGTCCTGCGGCTGGCCCTTCCCCCGGCGCCCCCGCGCAGCCCAGACGACATGCTCGCCATAGCCGACGCCGTGCGCGAGGAGGACGCGCCCGTCCCCACGGAACAGCCAGACTCCTCGGACCGGCCTCCCCGCGCCCCGCTCGAGGCCCCGGCCGGCGCCGAAGCCGTCGTGCGGCGTCATCTGCGGCTGCTCCGCGAACCCTTCTAGTCCCGCCCCCTGAGGAAGCAGTCGCCGCCGCTCTGCGCGCCGCGCGCATGTCTGTAGGCTAGTGGGCATGCCGAACCTCAGCCCGTCGCTGCTCGCCGTCCTCCGGTGCCCCGTCACGGGGTCCGCCCTCGTCCAAGACGGTGACTCGCTCGTGGCCACGACGCGGGCCAAGGACGGCACGACGCCCCGTTACGCGATCGAGGACGGGATCCCCGTCCTCCTCGCCCCCGAGCACACGCAGGCCGGGGCCGCCCCGGGCGACCAGCACGAATCCAGCACCGCACAGGAGCAGCACGCATGACCCTCGAGTACAAGGTTGCCGACATCTCCCTCCATGAGGCGGGGCGGCACCAGATCCGCCTCGCCGAGCACGAGATGCCCGGCCTCATGGCCCTGCGCGAGGAGTTCGGCCCGTCCCAGCCGCTGGCAGGAGCCCGCATTGCCGGGTCACTCCACATGACGGTCCAGACGGCTGTGCTCATCGAGACGCTCGTCGCGCTCGGCGCGGAGGTCCGCTGGGCGTCGTGCAACATCTTCTCCACCCAGGACGAAGCAGCCGCCGCCGTCGTCGTGGGCGCCGGAACCGCCGAGGATCCTCAGGGAGTGCCCGTCTTCGCCTGGAAGGGGGAGACGCTCGAGGAGTACTGGTGGACCGCGGAGCAGATCCTCACCTGGCCCGGTGCCGACACCGATCCGGCCCTCGGTCCGAACATGATCCTCGACGACGGCGGTGACGCTACGCTCCTGGTCCACAAGGGCGTCGAGTTCGAGGCCGCCGGGGCCGTCCCCGAGGCGACCGACGAGGACCCCGAGGAGTACCGGATCATCCTCGACGTCCTCCGGGCGGGGCAGGCCCGCGACCCGCAGAAGTGGACCCGCACCGCCGCAGGCATCAAGGGCGTGAGCGAGGAGACGACCACGGGCGTCCACCGCCTCTACCAGCTCGCCGAGCAGGGCAGGCTCCTCTTCCCGGCGATCAACGTCAACGACGCCGTGACCAAGAGCAAGTTCGACAACAAGTACGGGATCCGCCACTCCCTCCCGGACGGCATCAACCGGGCCACCGACGTCCTGATGGGCGGCAAAGTCGCCGTCGTGTGCGGCTACGGCGACGTCGGCAAGGGGGCCGCGGAGGCGCTGCGCGGGCAGGGCGCGCGCGTCATCGTCACCGAGATCGACCCGATCTGCGCCCTCCAGGCCGCAATGGACGGCTACCAGGTGGCGCGGCTCGAGTCGGTCCTGGACCAGGGCGACATCTTCATCACGACCACCGGGGGCAAGGACATCATCCTCGCAGAGCACATGGCCGGGATGAAGGACAAGGCCATCGTCGGCAACGTGGGCCACTTCGACAACGAGATCGACATGGCGGGTCTCGCCAAGGTGCCCGGGGTCCGCAAGGTCGAGATCAAGCCCCAGGTCCACGAATGGGTCTTCCCCGCCTCGAGCGGCCCCAACGGTGCCGCGCCGGAACACTCGGTCATCGTGCTCTCGGAGGGACGCCTGCTGAACCTCGGCAACGCGACCGGCCACCCCTCGTTCGTGATGAGCAACTCGTTCGCGAACCAGACGATTGCCCAGATCGAGCTGTGGACGAAGCGCGACCGCTCCGAGGACGGCCAGGACTCGGCGCGCGAGTACGAGAACCGGGTCTACGTCCTGCCGAAGATCCTCGACGAGAAGGTCGCCCGCCTCCACCTGGCGGCGCTCGGAGTCGAGCTCACGGAGCTGAGCAAGGACCAGGCGGAGTACCTCGGCCTCGACGTCGCCGGCCCCTACAAGGCGGACCACTACCGCTACTGAGGCGCCTCGCGAGGCGTCGCCGCCGCGCCCCGGTCACCCCCGGCCTCTGCCCCGGGGTGACGGGGGCGCGCGTCGCTCTGGCGTACCCTTGAACGAAGGCCGGACGAAGGGGGACTCACCTGTGGCGGAACGCAGGAAACTGGGACGGGGGTCCAGAGCGGCCCTCGCAGGCATTCTCGTGGTCGGTGTCCTGGGGGGTGCGGCCGGGATAGCCATCGCCCAGCCGTGGACGCAGCAGGCCCCGGCGTCGGAGGCCGGAACGCCCCTGCGCACCCAGCCCGGGCTCGTGACCCCGGTCGTCAAGCCGTTGGAACTTGGAGTCACCCCCACCGACGGTGCCACCGAGGTGAACCCGGCGATGAGCCCGCAGGTCAAGGCCGTCAACGGCCGGGTCGTGTCCGTGCACCTCGCCGACGCCAAGGGCGTCGAGGTGAAGGGGTCAGTGAGCGCCGACGGCGTGACCTGGACTGCGCAGGACCCGCTCGCGTTCAACATGGCGTACACCTACGAGTTCACGCTCGCGGACGGGGCCGGACGCGAGACGACGAAGAAGCAGACCTTCCACACGGTCACAGCGGCCAACGAGGCCGATGCCGCGGTCTTCCCCCGCAACGGCTCCACGGTGGGAACGGGCCAGCCGATCCAGATCACCTTCAGCGAGCCGGTGACCAACAAGGAGGCCGTCGAGAAGGCCGTCGCCATCACCTCGACCTCCAATCAGGACGTCAGGTGGCACTGGTACAGCGACAAGATGGCGCGCATCCGCCCTGCGACCTTCTGGGCGCCGAACGCCAAGGTCACTCTCGCCCTCAGGCTCTTCGGAGTCGACTTCGGCAAGGGCATGATCGGCAACTTCAACGCCGACGTCAGCTTCACCACCGGACCCAGCCGCCTCGCAGTCGTGGACGACACGACCAAGACGATGCAGGTCTTCCTCGACGGCCAGCACGTGAAGACCTTCCCGGTGACCCTCGGGGACGCCGGGTGGCTCTCGCCGACCGGGTACGCCGTGATCATGGAGCAGGAGCGGTACTCGCACTTCAATGCAGGCAGCATCGGCCTCAAGCCGGGGGACAAGGGGTACTACCCGCCCCTGACGGTGGAGCACGCGAACAGGCTCACGAACTCGGGGGTCTACGTCCACCAGGCCCTCCCGTCCGCGATCCCGTATGTGGGCAACACGAACGTCTCCCACGGCTGCGTGGGGCTCCTGCCCGACGACGCCGCCTGGTTCTTCAACACGTTCAAGCCCGGAGACATCGTGCAGACCCTCAACACAGGTGCGCCCCCGATCGAGCCGCTCGAGGGCTGGGGCGACTGGAACATGGACTGGGCCACCTACGCCAAGCACTGAGCCACGCGCTGGCCACGCCGCCGGGCGTCCTGCAGACGGGCGGGTAACGCTTCGGCCACACGTCGATGACGCTGGCGGGTTGGGGCGGGGCAAGCCGGTACGGTGGGAGGCAGACCTTGCTTACTTGAGGCCCTTGCGGGGCCGCTACTGGATGGTGGCTGTGTTGACCGACAAGAGATCCGGATCCGAACCGGGGGCTGACTTCGACGAGCCGAAGGACAGCGGTGAGCCGGAGTTCGCATGGATGAAGACGGACGACGGCGCCACGGCAGTCCCAGCGGAGCCGCACCCGACCGGTGCCCTCAATGTCCGGCCCCCGGAGGACGAGGTGCAGCGGCGCAAGGACCAGCGCGAGGCCGCCGCCCGGTCGAAGCCCGTGGGTCCCCGCATCGTCCAGGTCTTCATGGCGGTCCTCCTGCCGTTCCTGCTGCTCACCGCCGCCGTCCGCGCGGTCGCGAGCCCCCTGTTCCTCTGGGCGGAGTACTTCCGGCCCGGCTTCCCTGGGGACGGGTACGGCTTCACTCCGGACGACAGGCTCACGTACGGCTCCTACGCGGTGGACTACCTCGCGAACGTGGCCGGGCCGCGGTACCTGGGGGACCTGGTCTTCCCCAACGGCGACCGGCTGTTCACCAGCGGCGAGGTCAGCCATATGGCGGACGTGAAGCTGGTCGTCCTCTCGTCCTACGGGGCTGGGCTCGCGATCCTGATCTTCTTCGTCGTCGCGTTCATCGGGCTGCGCAGGACACCGCGCGCCTTCGCCCGCGGGATCTTCGCCGGCTCGCTCCTGACCGTCGGCCTCATCGGCGCCCTCGCCGTGGCGGCCGCGCTGGGCTGGCAGCAGTTCTTCACCGAGTTCCACCGGCTGTTCTTCGCCGACGGGACCTGGACCTTCCGCCTCGAGGACACCCTCATCCGGCTGTTCCCGGCGCAGTTCTGGATGGATGCCGCGATCACGATCGGCGTGCTCGTGCTGCTCGTGTCGGTCCTCATGGCGATCTTCTGCTGGCCCACGCCGAAGCGCCGCGAGGGCGCCGCGGGCCACGCGGAGGGTCAGGCCGAGTAGAGCCCCTCGACCTCGTCGCGGAACGCCTCGGTGACCGGCTGGCGCTTGAGCTTGAGGGACGGGGTGAGGTCTCCGTCCTCGAGCGTCAACTCGCGGGGGAGGATCACGAACCTGCGGATCGACTCTGCGCGCGAGACCGTCTCGTTGGCCGCGTCGACCGCGGACTGCACCTCGGCGAGCACCTCCGGGTCGGTCCTGGCGTCCTCGAGGGTGAGCACGCGCCCGCGCCGGCGGGCCCACGCGGGGAGCTCATCGGCGTCGAGCGCCACGAGGGCGGCGACGTAGGGGCGTCCCTCGCCCACCACGATGGTGTGCGCGACGAGCTCGCACTCGCGGACGGCCTCTTCCAGCGGGCCGGGGACCACGTTCTTCCCTCCCGCTGTCACGATGATCTCCTTCGTCCGTCCCGTGAGGGTGAGGAAGCCGTCGTCGTCGAGGGAACCGAGATCCCCCGTGGCGAAGAACCCGTCCTTCTGGAACGCCGCGGCCTCGGGCGAGTCCGGGGACGCCGAGCGGTACCCGCGGACGACGCCGATGCCCTTCACGAGGACCTCGCCGGTGTCCGAGATGCGGATCTCGGTGCCGGGCACGGGCCGGCCCACACTGCCGATCCGGGTCGCTTCCGGCGTGTTCACGGTGCACGGCGCGGTGGTCTCGGTCAGGCCGTAGCCCTCGAGAACCGTGAGCCCGGCCCCGCGGAAGAAGTGCGCGAGTCCCGGGCTCAGCGCGCTCGCACCGGAGACGATGGTGGAGACCTGCCCGCCGAAGGCCGCCCGCAGGCGCCCGTAGACGAGCCGCTCGAACACTGCATGCCGGATCCGCAGCCGGCGCCCGGGGCCTTCGCCGCCCGTCGCCTCCGCTTCGAGCGCCTCGGAGTACTCCCGGGCGGTGTGCGCCGCCCGCTCGAACAGCGACCCGCGCAGCCCGTTGGCCGCCTTGGCGTGCGCGGCGGCGTAGACCTTCTCGAAGACCCGCGGCACCGCGAGCAGGAAGGTCGGCCGGAAGGTGGCCAGGTCGCGCAGGAGGTTGGCCTGGCGCGAGTGCCCGACCACGACCCCGGCGGCGACGCACGTGACCTGCACGGCCCGGGCCAGGACGTGCGCGAGGGGGAGGAACATGAGCGTGCGGCTGCCGGGACCGACCACCGTCGGGAGGTGCGCGGCGAGGTTCACGGCGAGCAGGCACAGGTTGCCGTGGGTGACCTCGCAGCCCTTCGGCCGCCCGGTCGTGCCGGAGGTGTAGACGAGGGTCGCGAGCGTCTCGAGGTCGGCTGCCGTGCGGTGCCGCTCGAGCTCGGCGTCGCCCACCCCGAGGCCGGGGCCGGCGAGGCTGCGCAGGGTGGCCCCTTCGCCGTCCTCCGTCATGACCGTCACGGGGAGCCAGGACTCGCGCAGAGCGGGGGAGGCCTCGATGGCCTCCTGCACGGACTCGGCGAGCTCGCGGCTTCCGGCGAAGACCCGCTTCGCCCCGGCGTCCTCGAGGATCCAGGCGATCTGGGACGGGGAGGACGTCTCGTAGATCGGGACTGGGACGCCACCGGCGTACCAGACGGCGAAGTCGACGAGCGCCCACTCGAAGCTCGACGGCGAGATGATGGCCACGCGGTCGCCGATGTCGAGGCCGCTCGCGATGAGCCCCCGGGCGAGCGATCGGACCTGCTCGGCGAACTGCGCCGCAGTGACGTGCTCCCAGCCCGCCGCAGTGCGTCGGGAGAAGAGCTCGGCGTCCGGCGTCGCGGCCGCGCGGTCCTCCAGGAGGTCGGTCACGTTCGTGGCGCCGGGGAGGCTCGCCACGGCCTCTGCGGACACCTCCGTACGGCTCCGGCGCTGTCCCGTTTCCGCGCTGCCTGCCACGTCGTCACCCTTTCGTCGCGCGTGCTCCGCCTCGTCCCCCGTGTCCATCCTGCCATCTGGCGCTACGTCCAGCTCGGCATCCACAGCCTGAGCCGCCATTCGATGTACGGGATGGGTTCCGCGGTCCAGATCGGCAGGAGGTAGGCCGAGATGACCAGCGCCGCCAGCAGGTACACGCCGACTGCGAGGAAGCCGGCCTGGCGGCGCCACAGCGGGTCGGTCGGCCTGCCGAGGACGAGCCCCAGCCCGAACGCCAGGGCGAGGATCAGGAACGGCTCGAAGGAGACGGCGTAGAAGGCGAACATGGTCCGCGTGGGGTACAGGAACCAGGGCAGGTAGCCAGCCGCGACTCCCGCGAGGATGGCTCCAGCCCGCCAGTCGCGCCGTCCGGCCCAGAGCAGGGTCACGACCGCGAGCGCGACGACGGCGGTCCACCAGATCAGGGGATTGCCGACCGAGAGCACGGCGGAGGAGCAGTGCTCCACCCCGCACGTGTTCGCCGGCTCGGCGTAGTAGAACGAGGTCGGACGGCCCTGCACCAGCCAGCTCCACGGGCTTGAGGCGTAGGGGTGCGGCGAGCTGAGCCCGTTGTGGAACGCGTATGCCTCGAAGTGGTAGTGCGCGAGCGAGCGGAGCGAGTCCGGGATCCAGCTCCAGGACGGGTCCGGATGGTCCCTCGCCCAGGTGCGGTAGAAGCCGCTGTCCGAGAGGAACCAGCCCGTCCACGACGCGAGGTAGACCGCCGCTCCCACGACGACGATGCTCACGGCGGCCAGCGGGGCGTCGCGCACGACGGCGCCGGGCAGCCAGGCGCGGATTCCCGCCCTGCGGCGCGCTCCGGCATCCCACAGGACGGTCATGAGGCCGAAGGCGGCGACGAACGCGAGGGCGGACCACTTCACTCCGACGGCGAGCCCGAGGCACACGCCAGCGGCAACCCGCCACCACCGGATCCCGAGCCAGGGGCCGGTGACGAGCGCTGTGGGCCTGAGGCGGCCGTCGGGCCCGGCGAGGCGGCCGAGCCGGTCCGCGAGGCGCCGTCGGCCGTCGTCGCGGTCGATCAGGAGGGCGCAGAACGCGGCGAGGAGCCAGAACGAGAGGAAGATGTCCAGGATCCCGGTGCGGGACAGGACGATGTGGTGGCCGTCGATCGCCAGCAGCAGGCCGGCCGCCGCCGCGAGCGCGTGGGAGCGGAAGAGCCGGCGGGCGGCCCACGCCGTCATCACCACGGAGAGCACGCCCACCAGTGCCGCGCTGAAGCGCCAGCCGAACGAGCTCCCTGGTCCGAAGAGCGCCATCCCGAGGGCGATCATCCACTTGCCCACGGGCGGGTGGACCACGTATTCCGGCCCGTCCTGGAGGCCGCTCATGTCGCCCCGCAGGAAGAGCGCGTTCGCGTTCTGGCTCCATGCGCGCTCGACCCCGGAGACCAGGTAGGAGTACGCGTCCTTGACGTAGTAGGTCTCGTCGAACACGAGGGCGTGCGGGCGGTCGAGCTGCCAGAAGCGCAGGAGCGCGGCGATGAGGCCCACCGCGAGGGGGATCGTCCAGCTCAGCAGCCTGTCCCGTGCCGACCGTTCGCGCCAGGCGAGCTGGGCTCCAAGGAGCCGCTGCCTGAGGGCCTCCACAGTGCCGAGGGCCGCGTCCTGCACGGGGTCGACGATCCGCCGCCGGGGCGTGTTCCAGCCGCGGACCGGCGGGCGGGTCTGGGTCGGGGAGGTCATCCTGCCCCATGCTACCGGCGTAGGCTGGGCCCCGTGCACGAGCCCGACAGCGATCCCACGCCCCCCGCAGACACCGAGCCGTACGACGCCGCGGGCACCCTCCCGGGCAGCGCGGGCAGCGGCGCGGTGGTCCTCGCGGCGACGCCGATCGGGAACCTCGGCGACGCGAGCCGCCGGCTCGTCGAGCTTCTGGGGGAGGCGGACCTCATCGCCGCCGAGGACACGCGCAGGCTCCAGCGGCTCGTCGCCGGGCTGGGCGTACGGCCCCGCGGTCGGGTGGTGAGCTACCACGAGCACAACGAGGCAGCCAAGACGCCCGAGCTCGTCGACGCCGTCCGTGCCGGCGGCACGGTCCTGCTCGTGACCGACGCGGGCATGCCGGTCGTCTCCGACCCCGGCTACCGGCTGGTCGAGGCGGCAGTGGCCGAGGGCCTGACGGTCACTGCGCTCCCGGGACCCTCGGCCGTCCTGACGGCGCTGGCCCTGTCGGGGCTGCCGACGGACCGTTTCTGCTTCGAGGGATTCCTCCCCCGCAAGGCGGGCGAGAGGGGCCAGCGGCTCTCCGAACTGCGCGGCGAGCGCCGCACCATGGTCTTCTTCGAGGCGCCGCACCGTCTGGCGGCGATGCTCCGGGCCCTCGCCGGGGCGTTCGGCGCGGAGCGCAGGGCAGCCGTGTGCCGCGAGCTCACCAAGACGTACGAGCAGGTCCTGAGGGCCAGCGCCGGCGAGCTGGCCGCCTGGGCCGAGTCGAGCGAGGTCCGGGGCGAGATCGCCGTGGTGGTCGAGGGCGCGGGGGAGGCGCCGCCGTCGAGCATGGAGGACCTCGTCGCGGAGGTGCACTCCCTCGTCGCGGCCGGGACCCGGCTCAAGGAGGCCGTGGCCGTCGTCGCCGAGGGCTCCGGGACGAGCAAGCGGGAGCTCTATGCCGCATCGGTCGCCGCCCGCTGAAAAGCCCGGAATTCCGCGGAAGTAGATTGTGCAGATGCACAGGTGAAGTGCGTCACGGTGGTTCCGTCATGCATGGACACCCATGCGGCAGGGGCCTAGCGTGGAATCAGTCCACCCACGCTCGCCGGTGAGCGTGCTGCGAAAAGGAGCCTGACGTGTCCGAGAACACCGCTGTCACCCCTGAGCGCGAGCAGGAGCTGCTCGCGAAAGTTCCGACCGGCCTGCTGATCAACGGCGAGTGGCGCGACGCCACGGGCGGGGCGACCTTCGCTGTCGAGGACCCCGCGACGGGCAAGGCCCTCCTGGAGATCGCCGACGGCACGAGCGAGGACGCGCTCGCCGCGCTCGACGCCGCCGCCGCCGCCCAGGCATCGTGGGCGCGCACCGCCCCGCGCGAGCGCGCCGAGATCCTCCGCCGCGCGTTCGACCTCGTCACTGCGCGCTCCGAGGAGTTCGCGCTCCTCATGACGCTCGAGATGGGCAAGCCGCTCCCGGAGTCCCGGGGCGAGGTCACGTACGGCGCCGAGTTCCTCCGCTGGTTCTCCGAGGAGGCCGTGCGCGACTACGGTCGCTACGTCACCACGCCCGAGGGCAAGAACAAGATCCTCGTGCAGCGCAAGCCCGTGGGCCCGTGCCTGCTCATCACGCCGTGGAACTTCCCGCTGGCCATGGCCACGCGCAAGGTCGGCCCGGCCCTCGCCGCCGGCTGCACGGTGATCATCAAGCCGGCCAAGTTCACCCCGCTCACCACCCAGCTGTTCGCCTCCGTCCTCGTCGAGGCGGGCGTGCCGGCGGGCGTCGTGAACGTGGTCTCCTCGTCGTCCGCGTCGAGCATCTCCGCGCCGCTCATGAAGGACCACCGCCTGCGCAAGGTCTCCTTCACCGGCTCGACCCCGGTGGGCCGGCGCCTGCTGGCCGACGCGTCGCAGAACGTGCTGCGCACTTCCATGGAGCTCGGCGGCAACGCGCCGTTCATCGTGTTCGACGACGCGGACCTGGACAAGGCCGTCGAGGGCGCCATGGCGGCCAAGATGCGCAACATGGGCGAGGCCTGCACGGCCGCCAACCGCTTCCTCGTGCACGAGTCGGTGGCCGAGGAGTTCACCTCCAAGTTCGCGGCCGCGATGTCGGCGCTCAAGCCGGGCCGCGGCACGGAGTCCGACACGACCGTGGGGCCCCTCATCGACGGCGGTGCCCGCAAGGACGTCCACGCGCTGGTGACCGAGGCGGTGTCCGCGGGTGCCCGCGTCGCGACCGGCGGCTCCCCGCTCGAGGGCGACGGGTACTTCTACGCCCCGACGGTCCTCGCCGACGTCCCGAACGACGCCGAGATCCTCAGGAACGAGATCTTCGGCCCCGTTGCCCCGGTGACGACCTTCGCGACGGAGGAGGAGGCCATCCGCCTCGCCAACGCGTCCGAGTACGGCCTGGCCTCGTACCTCTACACCCGCGACTACGCCCGCAT
The DNA here is from genome assembly GCF_039531875.1 of Sinomonas flava. Classification (NCBI taxonomy): domain Bacteria; kingdom Bacillati; phylum Actinomycetota; class Actinomycetes; order Micrococcales; family Micrococcaceae; genus Sinomonas; species Sinomonas flava. Next base: position 394,990 of record NZ_BAAAQW010000005.1, read on the forward strand.
GTTCCGCGTCGCGGAGCAGATCGAGTTCGGCATGGTCGGCTTCAACGCCGGCGTCATCTCGAACGCGGCCGCCCCGTTCGGCGGCGTCAAGCAGTCCGGCCTGGGCCGCGAAGGCGGCGCCGAGGGCATCGCGGAGTACACGACGACGCAGTACATCGGCATCGCGGACCCGTACGCGGGCTGACCGCCTGGGGCGGGCACAGCGGACGGAGAGACGACCAGCATCGCGGACCCGTACGCGGGCTGACCGCCTCGGGCGGGCTAGCTCCTCCGCTTGACCCCCCGTGCGGCGGCCTTCGCCGCGGCACGGATTGTGGCCCCTGCAGCCTTGGCTGCGGGGGCCACAGCTGTCAATGCCCTCGCGAGCCACGCGAAGGCAGACGGCGGCAGCGCGGCGATGCGGGCCCGCCGGACGGGGCGCTGTGCGTGCCGGGCCCTCTCGTGCACGACGGCGACGGCGCGGCGGGCGGCCTCCTCGTCGGCGTCGTACCCGGGGCGTCCGTAGGCGTGACGCTCGTATTCGGCGGTGAGGGTGTCGAGCGCGCGTCTCAGCCCGCCGTCGTCCGTCTCCCAAGCCGTGAGGCGCTTCGCGTAGGCGCGGGGGGAGTCCGCGGGGTCGGGCGGGAGGCCGTGGTCGACGCCCACGGCCTCGAGTTCCTCCCAGATGCCGTCGAGGCCGCGGTCGAGGCGGCGCCGACGCTGCGCTGCGCGCAGCGCGGCGGGCAGGGTGAGGACGAGTGCGGCCGCGAGCACGCCGAGGGCCACGAGCGCGGCGGCAACCCAGGGGGAGGCCTCGGTGGAGGCACCCGACGCCGCCGGGGCCGAGGCTTGGGACTCGGCGGGAGGCGCGCCCGGAACGCCCGAGGGGAAGAGCCCCTCGTTGAGCTGGTCCAGGTTGGTGCTGCCGGACTGGGCAGCGGAGTCGGTGAGGGAGTAGGCCGGGGTGACGCCGCGTGACGGCGTGGGCTCGAACGGTACCCATCCGAGCCCTTCGAAATACAGCTCGGGCCACGCGTGGGCGTCCCGGCCGTCGACCTGGTACTCAGTCAGGGCCTGCGCCGACGGGATCGCGACCGTCTGCCCGGTGGGCCGGCCCGGGGCGAAGCCGACGGCGATCCGGCTCGGGATGCCGACGATGCGGGCCATGACCGCCATCGCTGCGGCGAAGTGGATGCAGTAGCCGGAGCGCTTCTGCAGGAAGGTCTCGAGCACGTCCATGCCGGTGCCGTCGTAGCCGTCCTCGACGGGGGCCCGCTCTGAGTACTGGAACGTGCGCAGCCACGCCTGGATCGCGACAGCCCGCTCGAAGGCGGTGGCCTTGCCGCGGGTCACGTCCTCGGCGGCGGAGCGCACCGAGGCCGGGACGCCCCGCGGCACGTCCCGCACCTCGGAGCTGAGGCCCCGGGGGGTGCCGTTCGCCGTCGCCAGGGCATCGCGCGTGATGTCGGGCCTCGTGGAGCGCACCGTGTAGAACTGGTCGCGGCTCGCGCCCGGGTCGCCTTTGATGCTCAGGTCCGCAGGGTCCCAGCCGAACCGGCCGCGCTGGCCGTCCACGGTGGTCGGGGCGTAGGGGGCCGGGAGGTACGGGCTCGTGAAGCCGCCGGTGGTGATGACGGTGGTCGTGGTGACGCTGGGCGCCGCCGTGATGGGAGTGCGCGGCGTGATCCCTGTGAGCGGGTACTGCAGCTGGTCGTCCCGGTTGTCCGGTGCCCACGAGCCGCCGTCGAACGTGGACACGGTCACGGTCCGGAGGTAGAGCGGGATGGTGGAGTTCGTCGCGTAGCGGAGGATGCCCACGCCTTCGGCGCTGCGCAGGTCGCTCCCGAGGCTGATCAGAGGGTTGAGGCCGACATTCTGTCCGAAGCTGCGCAGCCGGGCACCTTCGGGGAAGAGCCCGCGGTCGAACCCGGGAACCACCTGCGGCAGCGCGAGCGCGCCGGCGACGATCGCCGCGATGAGGATGATGAGCCGGCCCGGAGAGAGCGCTGCCGCCGCGAGCTCTCCGGTGGACCGTTCGGGCGCTCTCGCGCCGCGCGGGGTCTCCCGCCGGGACCGCCGGCCCTCGGTCCCTCCGCCGTCCGGCCTTCCCCCATCGGCCTGAGCCGTGGCGAGGATGCCGAGGTAGCCCGCCGCGGCGGCGGCGAACCCGACGGCCCCCACGCTGTTCGGCTTGAGCGTCGCGGGCACCACGAGGACCGCGAGGAGGGCGATCCCGGCGAGCGCAGGCAGGCGGCACGAGATGGCGATCGTCTCCGCGACGAGCGCGATGAGCCCGAGGGCTCCTGCCAGGAGTGCGACGATTCCGATGTTGGGTGCTGCGGGCACGGCGTCGAAGACCACGGTGTGCCAGGCCTGGTCGAGGGCCTCGCGCGCGGAGGCAAAGGTCCGCGGGCCGGGAATGAGCCCGGCGAGGCTCGTGGCGCGGAAGAACATGGCGCACATCGCCGCCACCCAGGCCGCGAGGCCCGCGACGGCGACGACCACCGGGTGCCACGGGGCGCCCCGACGCCCGGCGAGGGCCGCGCGGGCCAAGGCGGTCCCGGCGAGGGCTGCGCAGGTGACGACGATGACGGGGTAGAGCCAGCTGAATCCCCGCAGGACGCCGCCGTAGGAGGCGGCGCCGCCCGCGACGGAGAGGGCCAGGAAGGCCTCCACGCCGAGGTGCGCGAAGCGGCGGGCCCTCATCGCCGTCCGCCCCGTTCCGGACTGTCGTCGACGAGCGCGGCCCAGGCCGAGGCCACCGGGGTGCGCGGTGTGCACTCGGCAGCCATCCAGCCGCTCTGGCGGAGTGCCTCGACCGCCTCACGGCCGCCGCCTGCAACGGGGACGACCACGGCGGCGAGCGCGCGCTCGGCGAGGAGGGCCGCGGGGGCGAGCTCACGCGCGGCGTCCCGGGAGGTCCTGCCGAGGATCGCGACGATCGGGCCGCGCCCGCGGTGGCCTTCGAGCCGGTCGAGCAGGAGGTCGGAGAACCCGTCCCCTGCGGACGCCGCGGCCTCCCTGGGGGTGATCGCGGCGAGGGACTCCCCGATGGCGGCCAGTCCGGCGGCTCCTGCGTACTCAGGGCTGTCCGGCTCCGGCGCCGACGCGGAGCGGGCGAGCGCGAGGGTGCCGTCGGGTGCGAGGAGCCTGATCGAGTAGTCGAGCGAGACCAGGTGGGCGCACACCGACATCGCGGTGGTCACGGCCCATTCGAAGGCGGGGGAGTCCGGGGCGTCTGAGGCCGCATGCCCGGGAAATGGGAACGCGGAGCGCCGCAGGTCCAGGATCAGGGTCGCCTCGGGCGACGTCGCGGACTCCTCCTGCCGCACCATGAGCTCGCCCTGGCGTGCGGTTGCTGCCCAGTGCACGCGGCGCATGGGGTCCCCGGGACGGTACTCGCGGGTCATCACGTCATCGTCGCTGGGCATGGACTGGATCCGCGCCGCGACCGTCCCCTCGGTCCCGCGCCGCCCCGCGAGGACGCCTTCGGCGAGGGGCAGCACGGGAGGGGTGACCGTCAGACGGGTGGGGGCGCCGATGCGGCTGTGACGTTCCGCGAGCCCGAAGGGATCCGTGTGCATCGCCTCCACCGGACCGAGGAGGTACAGGCCGCGCCGGGGACTCGCGAGCTCGTAGCGGTAGTGGCTCCTCCCGTCCCTGCCGATCGACCTTCCCGGGTAGAGGAAGCCCGGCCCGGCGCCGAGGCTGGGCGGGAGCTGCTCGGCCATCGACATTCGTCCCGAGAGCAGGCCGCTGTGGGCGAGGCTGAGTGCGACCTCGGTGGTGTGCCCGGCCTCGACGACGTCGGGCGTCGGCGTGCGGCGTACGTCGAGGGAGGGCCGGAACAGCAGGTTCGAGGCCAGGGCCGCCGCCGGGATGAGGCCGAGGAAGACGGCGAGGTGGAGGAGGTCGCGCCGGCCCAGGAGCTCGGCGGCCAGGAGCACAGCGATGGCGGCGCCCACGAAGCCCCAGCCGCGGAGCGTGAGGGCGCCCCTCCAGTCCGTGCGCACTGCGCCCCCGTAGTGGTGAGCGCCGCCGGCCCGCTGCCCCGCGCGCCGACTCTCCGACCGGCCCACTGCGTGCCCGCCTCAGGCCCGGCGGCGCTGCTGGCCGGTGGCCGGGATGGGGACCGACTCGATGATCGAGCCGAGGACCGCTGCTGCGCTGAACCCGCTGCCGGCTGCCCTCCGGTCGAGCACGAGCCGATGGGCGAGGACCGCGGGAGCCATCGCGGCGATGTCGTCCGGGAGCACGAAGTCGCGGCCCGAGAGGGCGGCCCGCGCCTTCGCTGCCCGCAGGAGCTGGAGGACCGCGCGGGGGCTCGCGCCCAGCCTGAGCTGCGGGCTCTCCCGGGTCGCCCGGCCCAGGGCGACCGTGTACTCCTTCACGGGGCCGGAGACGTAGACCGCCTTGACGGTTGCGGTCATCGAGCGCACCTCGGCCGCGTCGACCACGGGGTGGACCTTGAGCAGGGGCGAGTCCGACTGGTGGGTCTCCAGCATCTCTGCCTCGGCTGCCGCGTCCGGGTAGCCCATCGAGATGCGCGCCATGAAGCGGTCGCGCTGGGCCTCCGGCAGTGGGTAGGTGCCCTCCATCTCGATCGGGTTCTGGGTTGCGACGACCATGAACGGGGACCCGAGGGCGTAGGACGTGCCGTCGACGGTGACCTGGTGCTCCTCCATGCACTCGAGGAGCGCTGACTGGGTCTTCGCCGAGGCCCGGTTGATCTCGTCCCCGATCACGATGTTCGCGAACACCGCTCCCGGGCGGAACTCGAACTGCCGGGTGGCCTGGTTGTAGATCGACACTCCCGTGACGTCGCTCGGGAGGAGGTCCGGGGTGAACTGGATGCGGCTGACGGAGCAGTCGATGGTGCGGGCGAGGGTCTTGGCGAGCATCGTCTTGCCGACTCCGGGGACGTCCTCGACGAGCAGGTGCCCTTGGGCGAGCAGGACGGTGAGGGCGAGCCGCGCGGCGTCGGACTGCCCGTCGATGACCTGGCCGATGGAGGCCAGGATCCTCTCGCACGTCGCCTTGAACGCCTCGGCTCCCATCGGGACCGCTGCCGTGCCGTCGAGTGGGGCGGCACCCCGGCTTCCGTTCTGGCTGCCGGCCTGCTGGCCGGCCGCATCCAGGCCGGCGGCACGTTCGAGGCCCGCTCCGAGGTTCTGTCCGCCGTGATGGCCGTCCATGCATCCCCCTTCCGGGCGGGCCGGCGACCGCCGGGCCCGTGTGCCGTTCGCCACACTCTAGGACCACGTTACCCGCCCGGACGCCTTACGGCACCGGGGTCCCTGGGAGGGCCGGCACCGCCCGCCAGCTCAGCCCGCGAGCACGCCCGCCACTACAGTTGGTGCCATGTGTGCATCCCACCCGCCCGCCGCCTACCGCTGGACCGAGGACGACGCAGACGAGCAGGCCGTCGGGGGCGCGGACGCTGCGCGGGACGCGGTGGAGCGGCGCGCCGCGCACGACGAGTCCGGCCGGAAGCGGCGCCTCGAGTACCCGCCCGCTCCCGAGCCGCTCCCGGTTCCGGTGGTGGACAACCACACTCACCTCAACTTCCGCGACGGGCTGGTCGAGGTGGGGGTGAGGGACGCGCTCGACGCCGCTGCCGCCGTCGGCGTCGACCGCGCCGTCCAGGTCGGATGCGACCTGCCCTCGTCCCGCTTCACTGTCGAGGCCCTCGAGCACGAGCCGCGGCTTCTCGGCGCGGTCGCCCTCCACCCCAACGACGCGCCGCGGTACGCGGCCCGGGGCGAGCTCGAGGCCGCGTACGAGGAGATCGAGCGCCTCGCTGCCCATCCCCGCGTGCGGGCGATCGGCGAGACCGGGCTCGACTACTTCCGCTCCAAGGGGGACGCGCTCGCAGTCCAGCACGATTCCTTCCGGTGGCACATCGACCTGGCGAAGCGGCTCGGCAAGACCCTGCAGATCCACGACCGGGACGCCCACGACGAGGTCGTGCGCATCCTCGCCGAGGAGGGCGCTCCCGAAACGGTTGTCTTCCACTGCTTCTCGGGGGATGAGGACCTCGCCCGTACCTGCAACGAGCACGGCTGGTACATGTCGTTCGCCGGGACGTTCACGTTCAAGAACGCGGAGAACCTGCGCCGTGCCCTGGCCATCGCCGAGCCGTCCCGGGTCCTCGTCGAGACCGACTCCCCGTTCCTGACTCCGCACCCCTATCGCGGCCGCCCCAACGCGAGCTACATGGTCCCCTACACCGTCCGTTCGATGGCGGAGGTCCTCGACGCGGACCTGGCAGCCCTGTGTGCCGCCCTCTCCGCCAACACCGAGGCGGCGTACGGCGGATGGGAGTGACAGAGGTCTCTCATTCGTAGCCGCGGCGTTACGGAAATTGGCCTCTGATAACGTTTCGATTACAGTGGTGTCCGACAGCCGGGGTCGGGGAAGGCCGCCGGACGCTCGGCGCCCCCCTGCCGTTCCAGTCCGACGTCTGCCGTGCCCGGGTGGAACCACGATCGGTGACCCCTTGAGCAGATACTCCGCGCGCAGCGCCTCGACGACCACCCCTCCCGGCACCCGACGCTCCCCGGTCCGCATCGCGGGTCAGGCCGCCGTCGTGGCGGCGCTGGCCCTCGGGACCACCGCCTTCGTCGCCAACAGCAAGACCGTGACCCTGAACGTCGACGGCCAGGCCAGCACCGTGACGACCTTCGCCGGGACCGTCGGGCAGGTCGTCAACGGCGCCGACGTGGAGGTCCGCGGGGCCGACCAGGTCTCGCCCTCGCTCGACGCGTCCGTCGCGAACGGCGCCGTCATCACCGTCAGCCGCGCGAAGCAGGTCACGGTGCAGCTCGACGGCGCGGAGAAGACCGTGAGCACCACCGCGCCCGACGTCCAGAACCTCGTCACCGAGCTCGGCGTGGCCTCCACCGCAGTCGTCTCCCTCGGTGGGGACACGCGCCTCGCGCCGGAGGGCACCGTCGTCGAGATCACGACGCCCAAGGACGTCACCGTCGTCGTCGACGGCCAGCCCGCGACGCGCACGACGACGGCCGCGACCGTCGGCGACCTCCTCGCCGAGCTCGGGGTCACCGTGGGCCCCTCGGACAGGCTTTCGGCCCCGACCTACGCGCCGATCGTGGCCGGCATGTCCGTGAAGGTCACCCGCCTCGACGCCACCCAGGGCGCGAGCGTGAGCGAGTCCGTCCCGTTCACGACCGAGAAGACCGAGAGCGCCGACCTCACCCAGGGCGAGACCAAGGTCGTGCGGGCCGGCGTGGCGGGCACCGTGGAGAAGAAGTACAGCCTGCTCCTCGTCGACGGCCGCGAGGCCGCCCGCTCCCTCGTCTCGGAGACCGTGACCCGCCAGCCCGTCGCCGAGAAGGTGCTCGTCGGCACCAAGCCCAAGGCGCAGCCCGCAGCGCAGAGCGCGCCGACGTCCCAGGCGGCGCCTCCGGTGGCGAACCTCGCCATGTGGGAGGCCATCGCGCAGTGCGAGTCGAGCGGCAACTGGGCAGCGAACACCGGCAACGGCTACTACGGCGGCCTCCAGTTCGACATCCCGTCCTGGATCGCCAACGGCGGCGGGCAGTACGCCCCCAACGCCTCCCTTGCCACCAAGGAGCAGCAGATCGCGGTCGCGAACACGTACTACGCCAAGGCCGGGCTCGCGCCCTGGGGCTGCCGGACCGCGGTGGGCGGCTGACGCCCGCCCTGCCGCGGACCGGGCGTCCCGTAGGATTCTCGGGTGACTGAAGCCCCCGGATCCCAGCCCTCGCCCGGATCCCAGCCCTCTCCCGGGCCGCAGCCGCTCCTCGGCGCCGCGGACATCCGCGCACTTGCGGTCGAACTCGGAATCCGGCCGACCAAGACCCTCGGCCAGAACTTCGTGATCGACGGCAACACCATCCGCCGGATCGTCGCAGCCGCCGGCATCCATCCCGAGGAGACGGTGCTCGAGGTCGGCCCCGGGCTGGGGTCCCTCACCCTCGGCCTCCTCGACGCCGCGGCGCGGGTCGTCGCGATCGAGATCGACCCGGTCCTCGCCCGGCGCCTGCCGGAGACCATCGCACGGTGGCGCCCGGACGCCGTCGGCCGCTTCGACCTCGTGCTCTCCGACGCGCTCAAGGTGACCGACCTGCCGGGGACGCCCGAGGGCCCGGGCGCCCTCGTGGCGAACCTGCCGTACAACGTCGCCGTCCCAGTGGTGCTGCACCTGCTCGAGCACTTCCCGAGCCTGCGGCACGGCCTGGTCATGGTCCAGGAGGAGGTCGCCGACCGACTCGCGGCCGGACCCGGATCGAAGACCTACGGCGTTCCGAGCGTCAAGGCCGCGTGGTACGGGACCATGCGGAAGGCCGGCGTCATCGGCATGAACGTCTTCTGGCCCGCCCCCAAGATCCACTCGGGCCTGGTCGCCTTCACGCGCACCGCTCCGCCGCCCACAACGGCGCCCCGCGAGGAGGTCTTCGCCGTGATCGACGCCGCGTTCGCCCAGCGGCGCAAGACGCTCCGTGCGGCCCTTTCCGGCTGGGCGGGGTCCGGGGCCGCGGCCGAGGCCATCCTCCGAGCAGCCGGCGTCGACCCGAGCGCGCGCGGGGAGGTCCTCGGCGTGGCGGAGTTCGCGCGCATCGCCGAGGAGAAGCGCGCCGCGGGCTCCGCGTCCGCTGCCTCGGAGGCCCTCGGCTAGCGTGGGGACCATGAGCACCCCCCGTCCCCGCTCCGTGAAGGTCAAGGCGCCCGGAAAGGTCAACGTCTCCCTGCGGGTTGGCCCGGCCCGCCCGGACGGTTACCACTCCGTGGCCAGCGTGTACCTCGCCGTGTCCCTCTTCGAGGAGGTCACGGCCACGAGCACGCCCGAGCCGGGGGTCACCGTCAGCCTCAGCCCGGACAGCACGCTCGACCTCGACGAGCTCGACATCCCCCTCGACGAACGCAACCTCGCGGTCAGGGCGGCCCGGCTCATGGCCGAGGTCACCGAACGGCCCACGGGGGTCCACCTCGAGATCACCAAGCGGGTCCCGGTCGCCGGCGGCATGGGAGGGGGGTCGGCGGATGCCGCGGCCACACTCCTCGCCTGCGACGCCCTGTGGGGCTCCGGCCTGTCGAAGGAGGAGCTCGCCCACCTCGCGGCCGAACTCGGCGCGGACGTCCCCTTCGCGCTCCTGGGCGGCGCCGCCGTCGGGCTCGGGGTGGGCGACCAGCTCTCGCCGGCGCTCGCCACGACACGGCTCGACTGGGTCCTCGTCCCCGCCGAGTACGGCCTCAGCACCCCGCGGGTCTTCGCCGAGCTCGACCGGCTGCGTGCGGCCGAGGGGTTCGACGCTCCCGAGCCCACCGACGTCGAGCCCGGGATCCTCACCGCCCTGCGCAGCGGCGACTCCGGCGGCCTGCGCCACCTTCTCGTGAACGACCTGCAGCGGGCCGCCGTCGAGCTTGCGCCGCAGCTGCGCGACACCCTCGGCTGGGCCGACTCCCACGGCGCGCTGGCCTCGATCGTCTCCGGCTCAGGCCCGACTGTCGCGCTGCTCGCCGTGGACGCCGCCGCCGCCCAGGACCTCGTCGACTCGTTCGCGCGCCAGGGTGTCGAGGCGCTCGCCGTGCACGGGCCGGTCGCCGGCGCCAAGATTGTGAGCGACACCGTGCTGTGACGGCTAGGCTTCTGTCGTCGCTTTTCCCAGTACAGTGAGGACCCCCATCCCGTGGCACACCTTCTCGGCGGCGAGAACCTGAGCATCTCCTTCGGCACCCGGTCGGTGCTCGACGGGGTGACGGTCGGCCTCGAGGAGGGTGACCGCATCGGGGTCGTGGGCCGCAACGGCGACGGGAAGTCCACGCTCATGCGCCTGCTCGCACAGAAGGCGACGCCCGACGCCGGCCGGGTCACCAAGCGCCGCGACGTCAACGTCGGCTACCTCGACCAGAGCGACGTGCTCGACGGCGACCTGACGGTCGGCGCGGCGATCGTGGGGGACCGCGCGGACCACGAGTGGGCCGCCAACCCCAAGATCCGCGACATTATGGGCGGCCTAGTGGCAGACGTCGACTGGCACGCCCAGGTGCGCTCGCTCTCCGGCGGCCAGAAGCGGCGCGTCGCTCTCGCGAAGCTCCTCATCGAGCCGCACGACGTCATCATGCTCGACGAGCCCACCAACCACCTCGACGTGGAGGGCGTCGCATGGCTCGCGCGGCACCTCAAGACCCGCTGGCGGCCCACCGAGGGCGCCTTCCTCGTGGTCACCCACGACCGCTGGTTCCTCGACGAGGTCTGCACCGACACGTGGGAGGTCCACGACGGGATCGTCGACCCGTTCGACGGCGGCTACGCCGCCTACGTGCTCGCACGCGCCGAGCGCGACCGTATGGCCGCCGTGGTCGAGGGCAAGCGGCAGAACCTCATGAAGAAGGAGCTCGCCTGGCTCCGCCGGGGCGCGCCTGCGCGGACGTCCAAGCCCAAGTTCCGGATCGAGGCCGCGAACGCGCTCATCGCCGACGTCCCCGAGCCGCGCGACTCGGTGGCGCTGTCGAAGATGGCCACGGCCCGGCTCGGGAAGGACGTCATCGACCTCGAGGACGTCAGCCTCGCCTACGACGACCCGTCCGCCGGGACGGCGGCGCTCTTCGACCGGATCACGCTTCGGCTCGCGCCCGGGGAGAGGGTCGGCGTCGTGGGCGTCAACGGCGCGGGCAAGTCCACCCTGCTCCGCCTGCTCGCCGGCGAGATCGAGCCCACTTCGGGCCGGGTCCGCCGAGGCAAGACCGTGGTGCCCGCCGTGCTCAGCCAGGAGGTCCGCGAGCTCGACGAGGTGTCGGACCTGCGCGTCGTGGAGGTCATCCAGCGCGAGAAGCAGACGTTCGCCGTCGGCGGCAAGGAGCTCACGGCGGGGCAGCTCGTTGAGCAGCTCGGCTTCACGAACGAGAAGCAGTGGACACGCGTGTCCGAGCTCTCGGGCGGCGAGCGGCGCCGCCTCCAGCTCCTGCGCCTCCTCGTCGGCGAGCCCAACGTCCTCATGCTCGACGAGCCGACCAACGACCTCGACACGGACACCCTCGCCGCGGTCGAGGACGTGCTCGACGGCTGGCCCGGCACGCTCGTCGTCGTGAGCCACGACCGCTACCTCCTCGAGCGCGTCACCGACCACCAGCTCGCCCTGCTCGGGGACGGGAAGGTCCGCGACCTGCCCGGCGGCGTCGAGCAGTACCTCCGCCTGCGCGAGGAGGCACTCGCCGCGTCGGACGCCGCCTCCTCTGCCGGAGCCGCGTCCGGCGAGGCGCGCACGACGGCGGCCACCGCCTCGGGTGGGCGCGCGTCAGCGGCGTCGGGCTCGGCCCACAGCGAGGCCGAGAAGCGCGACGCGCGCAAGGAGCTGGCCCGGATCGAGCGCCAGCTGGGCAAGATCGCGGCCCAGGAGGAGAAGCTCCACGCCCAGATGGCCGCGTCCGCAGACGACTACGGCCGCCTCGGGGAGCTCAACGCCGAGCTCCAGGGGCTGCTCGGGCAGAAGGAGGAGCTCGAGCTCGCATGGCTCGAGGCCTCCGAGGTCCTCGAGTAGCCGGTGGTCCCTCCGGACGACCGCCCCCGATGTTCACCTCCGCGTCATCCTCCCGGCACGCCCGCTGCGTAGGCTCGGGACCGGCTGCCGAACGGCAGCGGCAAGGGGGAAGGCCATGGGCGCGCGCGGCGACGACTTCGCACTGGTGCTGCCGGGTGACCCGGTCACCGTCACGGCACGCGGGCGCCTCGCGGTGTCCGGAACGGTCGACGCCGTGGCTCCGGACGGATCGGTCCTCTGGGTCATCGAGGACGGCGGCCAGGGACGCCACATGGTCCACCGCACGGACCCAGCGACGGTCGTCCGCCACGAGCCCTGAGCCATGATGCGTCGGCACCCGCGGCTGGCACGCAGGGTGGGCTCGCCCTAGGATCGACCGGTGGGTGACATCGTTGCCGCGGTCCTCTCCATCCCGCCGCTCGCGGCCTACCTGCTCGTGTTCGCCCTCGTCTTCGCCGAGGACGCGGCCTTCGTCGGCTTCGTGGTCCCCGGGGAGACGGCCGCCGTGGTCGGGGGCGTCATCGCGAATCAGGGCAAGGCCGACGTCTGGGTGATGGTCCCCCTCGTCGTGGTCGCGGCGGTCGCCGGGGACACCGCCGGGTACGAGGTCGGCAAGCACCTGGGCCCGAAGCTCCTGGGATCCCGCGCCCTGCGCCGCCACCGTGAACGCCTCGGGCACGCGCAGGAGTTCCTGGCGAGGCGCGGGGGATGGGCGGTGTTCATCGGCCGCTTCGTCGCCTTCTTCCGGGCCGTGACCCCCGCGCTCGCCGGCGCCTCCCACATGCGCTACCGGACATTCCTCGCCTACAACGCCCTCGGCGGGCTCGTGTGGGGGACCGGCTTCACCCTGCTGGGGTACCTCGCCGGCGCCTCGTACGAGGTGGTCGCGAAGACCGTCGGGCGGGACGTCGCCGCCGTCGTGGTCGCCGTCGCGCTCGTCGTGGTGATCGTGTGGCGCGCCCGCAGGGCCCGCCGGCAACGCCGCGCCCAGCGGCGCAGCGGACGAGGCCAGTAGGCAGGGCGGGGCACCGGGCCATCCGTGGCAGAATTGGTCTCTGTGCCGCGCGCCGCGGGCCGTCCCCGTCCTTCCGGGGCCGGGCTGCTGCACAGCACTCCGCCCTGGTGTAATGGCAGCACGCCGGCCTTTGGAGCCGTGCAGTCTAGGTTCGAATCCTAGGGGCGGAACGTGGCCGCCCCGCCCCCGCGGACGGCGCGGATAGAATGGCGGAGCCACACGCGCCTCAGCCGATCGATCAGGAGAGCCAGCGACAGTGAATGCGGACATGCCCGGCAACAGCGTCAACGCACCCGGTGCGGAGTCCGCACAGACCCCAGAGCGCTCGGAACCCGGCCAGGCATCGGCAGCCCGGGTCGCTGCCGTCGTCGTGCTCGCGGCCGGGGCCGGGACGCGCATGAAGTCGCGCACGCCCAAGATCCTCCACGAGCTCGGCGGGAAGTCCATGGTTGCCCACGCGCTCGCCGCAGCCCGGGGCCTCGCCCCCGAGCGCCTCGCCGCCGTCGTGCGGCACGAGCGGGACCGCGTCGCCGAGCACATCGCGTCCGTGGACCCGGACGCCGTCATCGTGGACCAGGATGAGGTGCCCGGCACGGGCCGGGCGGTCGAAGTCGCGATCGAGGCGCTCGACGCCGTGGTGGCCGCCGAGGGCGGCTCCCTCGCCGGCACGGTCGTGGTCACCTACGGCGACGTGCCCCTGCTCACCACCGGACTCCTCGCCGAGCTCGTCCGCGAGCACGAGGCGGGCGGCAACGCCGTCACGGTCCTCACTGCCGTCCTCGACGACGCGACCGGCTACGGCAGGATCCTGCGGGGCGGCGACGGCACGGTGACCGGCATCCGCGAGCACAAGGATGCCACCGAGGACGAGCGCGCGATCCGTGAGGTGAACTCCGGAATCTATGCCTTCGACGCGGCGGTCCTCCGCGACGCGCTGAAGCAGGTCACCACCGAGAACGCCCAGGGCGAGAAGTACCTCACCGACGTGCTCGCGATCGCTCGCGAGGCGGGCGGCCGGGTCGCGGCGCTGGCCACGACGGACCGCTGGCAGGTCGAGGGCGCCAACGACCGCATCCAGCTCCAGGCGCTCGCCGCCGAGCACAACCGCCGCACGGTCGAGGGGTGGATGCGCGCCGGCGTCACGGTGGTCGATCCCGCCACGACGTGGATCGATGCCACGGTGTGCCTGGCCGAGGACGTCACCGTCAAGCCCAACACCCAGCTCCACGGCGCCACGGTGGTCGAGCGCGACGCGGTGATCGGCCCGGACACCACGCTCACCGACGTGCTGGTGGGGGAGGGCGCCACCGTGAAGCGGACCGACGGCACGAAGGCCGAGATCGGCGCCGGTGCGACGGTGGGCCCGTTCACCTACCTCCGCCCCGGCACCAGGCTGGGCCCGGAGGGCAAGATCGGCGCGTTCTACGAGACGAAGAACGCCGTGATCGGGCGCGGCGCGAAGCTCTCGCACCTCGGCTACGTCGGCGACGCCGAGGTGGGCGAGGGGACCAACATCGGCTGCGGCAACATCACGGCCAACTACGACGGGGTCAGCAAGCACCGCACCGTGATCGGGGCGCACGTCCGCACCGCGTCGAACACCGTCTTCGTGGCCCCCGTGACCGTGGGCGACGGCGCCTACACGGGCGCGGGCGCCATCGTGCGCAAGGACGTGCCGGCCGGAGCCCTGGCCCTGTCCGTCGCGCCGCAGCGCAACGCGGAGGGGTGGACCGAGGCGAACCGCGCGGGCTCGCCGTCCGCCGCGGCGGCTGCCCGGGCCCGCACTGCTGCCGCGCACGCCCGCGACACCGCTGAGACTTCCCAGTCCGCCGCATCCCCGACGAAAGAAGAAGGCAAGTAGATGACCGACATCACGGCACACGGCGAGAAGCGCCTGGTCCTCGCCTCCGGGCGAGCCCACCCGGAGCTCGCGCAGGAGATCGCCAAGGAGCTCGGCACCGAGCTGCTGCCGACGTCGGCGTATGACTTCGCCAACGGCGAGACGTACGTCCGGTTCGAGGAGAGCGTGCGCGGCACGGACGCCTTCGTGATCCAGGCCCATCCGGCGCCGATCAACAACTGGATCATGGAGCAGCTCATCATGATCGATTCGCTCAAGCGCGCGAGCGCCAAGCGGATCACGGTTGTCTCCCCGTTCTACCCCTACGCCCGGCAGGACAAGAAGCACCGCGGCCGCGAGCCCATCTCGGCCCGCCTCATGTCGGACCTGTACAAGACTGCGGGTGCGGACCGGCTCATGAGCGTGGACCTGCACACGGCGCAGATCCAGGGCTTCTTCGACGGCCCGGTCGACCACCTCATGGCGATCCCGCTGCTGGCCGACTACGTGCGCACCCGCGTGGACCTGAACAAGGTCACGGTCGTCTCCCCGGACACCGGCCGAGTCCGTGTCGCCGAGCAGTGGGCCGAGCGCCTCGGCGGCGCCCCGCTCGCCTTCGTCCACAAGTCCCGGGACGTCAACGTGCCGAACTCGGCCGTGTCCAAGACGGTGGTCGGCCAGATCGAGGGCCGCGACTGCGTCCTGATCGACGACATGATCGACACCGGGGGCACCATCTCGGGCGCCGTGACGGTCCTGAAGAACGCCGGGGCCCGCTCGGTGATCATCGCCGCGACCCACGCTGTGTTCTCCGATCCCGCGGCGCAGCGGCTCGCCGAGTCGGGCGCGCGCGAGGTCGTCGTCACGAACACCCTCCCGATCCCGCCCGAGAAGCGCTTCGAGCAGCTCACCGTGCTCTCGATCGCGCCGCTCATCGCCCGCGCGATCCACGAGGTCTTCGACGACGGCTCCGTCACGAGCCTCTTCGACGGCCGCAGCTAGCCAGGCACGGCCCGCAGCGGCGGGCGCACGACGGCGGGTGCCCACCCGGCGTCGTGCGCCCACCGCGCGCGTTCCACCCTCGGCCCTCGGTGGGCTGGTAGGATGGACGGCGAACCTTGGCGAGGGAGCGTCCTCCCTGCAGCAGTGCAGGCGCCGCTCCGTGATCGACTGGGTCAGATCTCCTTCGGCGGCGTGCTGGAGGCCGTGAAGACTCGTCCTGTCGGCCTCGCCCCGAATCTCGAAGGAGCCACCATGAGCGAGAAGCTCGCAGCCGAGAAGCGCACTGAATTCGGCAAGGGCTACGCCCGCCGCACCCGCGCCGCCCACAAGATCCCCGCCGTCATCTACGGCCACGGCGCCGAGCCGATCCACGTCGCCCTCCCGGGCCACGAGACGATGATCGCCGTCCGCGTCCCGAATGCCCTCCTCACCCTCGACATCGAGGGCGAGGAGCACCTCGCGATCGTCAAGGACATCCAGCGCAACGCCATCCGCCAGACGATCGAGCACGTCGACCTCCTCACGGTCCGCCGTGGCGAGAAGGTCAGCGTCGACGTCCCCGTGCACGTGACCGGCGAGGTCGCCCCCGGGCTCGTCGTCACCCAGGAGGCCGTGACCGTCTCGGTCGAGGCCGAGGCGACCCACCTGCCCACCGCCCTCGAGGTCAGCGTGGAGGGCCGCGAGGCCGGCCAGCACATCCACGCCTCGGACATCGCGCTCCCCAAGAACGTCACGCTCCTCGTCGACCCCGAGACGCTCATCGTGAACGTCTCTGAGCCCGTTGCCGCCGCAGAGGAAGAGGAGGCCCCGGCCGAGGGTGCCGAGGCCGCCGAGGCTCCGGCCGAAGAGGCCGCGGCCGAGTAGTCCCGCACCCGGGACTCGAGGCGGCCCGTCCCACCCGGGGCGGGCCGCCTTTCCCTTGTCCACTCTCCGGTCCACGTCCCACCGGACCTGTCCACGTCCCCTTCTCAGGAGCGCATCCATGACCGACACCTGGCTCATCGTGGGCCTCGGCAACCCGGGTCCCGAGTACAGCGGCAACCGGCACAACGTGGGGCAGATGGTCCTCGACGAGCTCGCGGGCCGGATCGGCGGGAAGTTCACCTCCCACAAGGGAGCACGCGCGGTCGTGCTCGAAGGGCGGCTGGGCATCGGCGGCCCTCGCGTGGTGCTGGCCAAGCCCCTGACGTACATGAACGTCTCGGGCGGCCCGACGTCGTCGCTCGCGAAGTACTACGGGATCGCCCCCGACCATGTCATCGCCGTGCACGATGAAATCGACATCCCCTTCAACTCCATCAAGCTCAAGCTGGGCGGTGGGGAGGGAGGCCACAACGGCCTGAGGGACATCTCCAAGGCACTCGCCACGAAGGACTACCTGCGGGTGCGCGTGGGGGTGGGCAGGCCTCCGGGCCGGATGGACGCGGCCGACTTCGTGCTGCGGGATTTCGGCACTGCAGAGAAGAAGGAGCTCCCCTTCCTCCTCGACGAGGCCGCCGACGCCGTCGAAGCTCTCGTCCGCGACGGCCTGCTCGACGCGCAGCAGCGATTCCATCCCGCCAAGGCGTAACCCTACTCGCCAGTAGGTGACGTTAGACCCTGCGGCCGCGCGGAGCGTAGCTGTATCGTTTCCCCTGCGACGTTCTATGGGGGACGTGCCGACGCGCTGGGGCGGAGGTTCTATGGGGATCAAGCTCGACGTGCCCGGGTCAGGGCACCTCGTCCGCGAGGCCAGGGAGAGGTCGGCCGACAGGCTCCGCTGGGCGCGGACAGTCCGCGGCAAGGAGATCGCGGAGGCCATCGCCGTGCTCCGGGACCCGAGGTCCTACGGCGTCGTGCTCACCGGCGATGCCAGCCTCGGCAAGTCCGCCGTCGCCTCCGTCCTCGTCTCCGAGCTCGAGGCCACCGCGCACACCGTCCGCCTGCGCAGCACGATCGTGGGTCGGGAGACGCCCTACGGCGCCCTGGCCCTCCTGCTCGCCCGCCTTCCCGAGGTGGACCAAGGCGACCCCGGGTCGATCATGCGCGGCATCCTCAAGCTGCTGGCGGCGGATGCGGGCGGCCGCATGTCGGTGGTCGCGCTCGAGACGGCCAACAACCTCGACGAGCTGAGCACAGCGACACTCGTCAACGTCATGGTGACGGGCACGTCGAAGCTCATCATCGTCGCCGACCGGGCCAGCGACCTCCCCGTCGACTTCCACTGGATGATCGCCGAGGAGCGGCTCCGCGAGGTCCCGCTCGCCCCGCTCGCGCCGGAGCAGACCCTCTCTGCGCTGTCCGAGCTCCTCGGCGGGCTGGTGCCGCGCACGGTGGGCCTCCAGCTCCACGCGATGTCCCGGGGCAACCCGCAGGTCGCACTGCTGACGGTCTCCGAACTCCTGCAGAAGGGCCTCCTGGCCGAGGCCGACGGCGTGTGGAGGCTCTCGCCCGACGCGGACACCGGGTCGATCCGCCAGCTCGACGACCTGGTCCGCGCGAGGATCGAGCGGGAGCCGGCCGACGTCCAGACCGTCATCGAGGCGCTCGCGTGTGCGCGCCGCATCTCCCTCGAGCGGCTCGTCTCGGCGTTCGGCGGCGAGGTGATCGCGCGCATGGAGGACGCCGGGCTCATCGCCGTGGACGAGGGCGGGCGCCATTCGACCACGCTCACCGACCCCCTCGTCGGCGACGTCGTGCGCGGCTGGCTCTCGGTGCCCCGGAGACGCGAGCTGCGCAGGCTCCTCCTCGCAGACGGCGAACCTCCCCTCGAGGTGATCACCACGGTCGAGCTCCTCGGCCTCGCCGCCTGGACCAGGGAGTGCCACACACCGCTCCCCGTCGCCCACGCGATCGCCGCCGCCGCCGCGTCGCTGCGCCTCTACGACCCCGGGTTCGCCCTCGAGTGCCTCGACGGCGTCGAACGCGAGCCCTCGACCTGGCCCACCGTCCAGCGGCTCAGGGCGCGCGCCTCCCTGGCCCTCCAGCTGCCGCGCCAGGCCCTGCAGTACCTCGAAGACGTGACCGAGGAGGAGCTCGACGAGCTCAGTCCCACCGCCGCGGCCAAGTTCGCCGTCTCCCGCGCGGAGGCGACACGATGGGTCCCGGGGCGAGGCGGGGAGGTCGCGGGACTGCTCGCGGACGCCCGGGGCGAGGTGCTCCTGCGGATCGGCATGGGAGGGGCGGACGACGCCGAGGCGCGCCACGCCATGGCGCTCCTGGACCTGGCCGAGTTCGAGCACGCGGCGTTCACCGGGGACTACGCCGGCGTTGTCGACCGCCTCGAGGCCATGGCCGCAGGCAGGGGCGCGCCCGACGACGAGCTGCGGCTCATCGCCGCCTGCATCCTCATGGAGGCACGCACCGTGCTCGGCCGCGAGCAGGAGGCGCTCGCACTCATGCACGAGATCGCGAGCCAGCTCGACCGCCACCCCACGGCCGCGCGCCTGCGGCACGAGTACGCCTCGCGAGCGTTCGTCGTCCTGCTGTACAACGGGCACTGGCGCCAGTGCCTCGCCCTCCTGAAGGGGATGCCGCAGTGGCCGCTGGCCCGCCTGCGCACTGCCGGGGCGTCGGTGGAGCTCGCGATGGGCCTCGCCTACGTGTACGCGGGGCGGGGCAGGGACGCCCTCTCCTACCTGCTCTCCGCGACAGCCCTCCTCGAACAGCAGCCGGTCCTGAACTCGCTGGGCTCCGCCTATGCCGCGACGGCGTTCGCGTACGCCCAGCTGGGTGACGCCGCCGGGGCCCGCCTGTGGCTCACCCGGCTCGATGGGCTGGCCCTCCCGAGCAGCTCCGCAGCCCAGGCCGTCACCGAGTTCTGCGCAGAGATGGCGAGGCGCTGGATCGGCGATCCGGGCGCATCACGCCGGCTCGTGGCCTCGGCGCAGGAGGACATCCTGCGCGGTCGCTGGAACCGGGCGGGGATCAAGCTCGTGGGTGCCACCGTCGAAGGCGGGCCGGAGGAGCTCAGGCTGCTCGAGGCGGTGTGCGCGCGCCGGCAGGGACCCCTCGCCGAGGTCGGGCTGCTCCTCGCCCGCGGCTCCCGTACCGGGGACCTCGCGGAGCTCACCCGCGCGGCCGACCTCGCCTCCGGCCTCGAACTCGACGCGCTCGAGTCCCGCTGCGCCGCCGTCGCCCTCGAGAAGGCCAGCGAGCAGGGCGACACCGTCACGCTGCGCCTCATGCAGGCCCGCCTCGACGCCCTCGCCGGGCGCCTGCCGGTCCTCCCCGTGGCGCCGAGCAGGGCCCTGCCGGTGCTCACCGTGCGCGAGCGGGAGGTCGCCGTGCTCGCGGCGAAGGGGACCTCGAACCGGAAGATCGCCGAAGACCTCGGGCTCTCGGTGCGCACGGTCGAGGGCCACCTGTACCAGGTGTTCGCGAAGCTGTCGGTCTCGACCCGGAGCGAGCTGGCAGGCATCCTGTGAGGGCCGGCCCCGGGAGCCGGCGGTGAAGACCGAGCGGGTGGTGGGGCGGGTCCGGGATGTCGAGCGCACCACCGCGCTGCTGCGGCGCCCCGGGACCGCTGCCGTTCTCGTCATGGGGGAATCCGGCTACGGGAAGTCCATCCTGCTCGACGCGACGGCCCGGGCGTTCGACGGCGAGCTCGAGCCCCTGCGCATCCACGGCAGTCCCGCCCTGGCCAAGGTCCCGTTCGGGGTGCTCGCGCCCTTCCTCGGGGGCCTGCCCGCCGAGGAGGCCGGTTCTCGGGTCGAGGTCCTCCGGGCGTTCTGGCGGCAGGTCGAGGACCTCACCCGGGTCCGCGAGCGCGGCCTGCTGCTCGTGATCGACGATGCCCACGAGCTCGACGACTCCTCGAGCGAGGTCGTGGCCGAGGTCGTGTCGGCGCGGTGGGCCAAGGCCATCGTGGCCGCTCCGAGCGGCGCCGCGCTCCCGAGGCCGCTCCGCGAGCTCTGGCTGGACGGCGGGGTCGAGCGCCTCGACCTCGTCCCGCTGCGCCTCGAGGAGGCGCGGGACTACCTCGAGTCCACGCTCCTGGGCCGGTTCCTCCCGTCGGTCGTCCGGGTGCTGTGGCAGGAGTCCCATGGCAACCCGCTCGTCCTCGGCAGCCTCGTGGACGAGGCGCGCCGCGAGGGCTCCCTGATCCAGCGCGGGGGAACCTGGATCCTGGCCGGCGAGCTCCCACGGCGCGCGGACGGGCTGCTGGGGCTGGCCCGTGCGCAGATCGCGCGGCTCTCCGCCGAGGAACGGGACTGCCTGAGCCTCATCGTCGTCGCGGAACCGGCGCCGCTCGAGCTCGTGGAGCGCGAGTGCGGCCCGGAATCCGTACGGCAGCTGGTCGCCAAGCGCCTCGTGCGCCAGCCGGAGGGCGCCCACGGGGTCCTCCGCCTCAGGCACCCCGTCTACGGCGACGCCCTCGTCCAGCTCATCCCCCGCACCCGGGCGATCCAGCTGCACCAGTCCGCGGCGGAGTACGTGCGCGAGCAGACCTCGACCGCTGAAGGGCTCCTGCGCGCCGTCTCCTGGGCCCTTGACAGCGGATTCGAGACCGACGACGCCACGCTCCTGCGCGCCGCCTCCCTGTCGGTGCGGCTCTTCGAGAACGCGCTCGCCGAGCGCGCCGCGAAGGCGGTGCAGGAGCCCCAGGCGCGAGCGCGTGCCAAGGAGATCCTCGGCCAGATCGCGTTCAACCGCGGCGAGTACGCGCAGGCACAGGCCGTCCTCGCCCCGACCGTGGGGCGCGACGGCAGGGTGCGCCCGGGGCTCGGCGGCTGCCTCGTCTGGCTCATGAGCCGCGCCCTGCTCGGCCACGACCTGACAGCAGTGCGGCGCGACGCCGAGGCCCTGGGCGTGGAGGACCCCGGCACCGGACGCCTCCTTGCCTTGGCTGCGGACTTCCTCCGGGGCGACGTGGACAGCGTCAGGGCTGGGCTCCTGACGTTTCTGGCCGAGGAGCCGGAGTACGACGACGAGGCCGGCGTCGTGCTTGCTGTCCTCGAGGCGCAGGTGGCCGTCGCGCAGGGCCGCCCGGTGCACGCCCTGGCCACGGTGCGGAAGGCCGTCGAGCGCCTCGCGGGGGACAGCGCGGCCGACCCCTTCGTCGTGGGCCTCGGCGCCGCGAGCATGGTGGCCGCGGCACAGGCCGCGGGTGACTGGGCGGCGGCAGAGGACGCGCTGACGCGGTACCTGACCGCATCGAATGCCGGCCTCATCTGCGCGGGGGCGGCGGCGGAATGCGCGCGCGGACTCTCGCTCGTGCGGCGCGGCCGGTTCCGGGAAGCGTGGCCACTCCTCGCCGTCGCCGTCGACGGCCTGCGCGAGCGCGACCCGCAGCGCGTCCTGCGGCTCGCGGAGGCCCTGGCCGCCTACGCCGGGGCCGGCGCCGGGCGGCAGGCCGAGGCCGAGGACCTCATGCGCGAGGCGGCGGCGCGGGACGGGCAGTGGGCGGGCTTCGTGGGGCCGCTCGCCGACCTCTTCCTCGCGGCTGCAGCGCACTCCCTGGTCCCGGACGCCCGCAGGCGGCGCGCACTGGCCAAGCTCGTGGCCTCGGCCGAAGCGGGCACGAGGCAGGACGTCGCGCTGCAGGCCGAGCTCCTCTGGTTTGAGGCGGGAGGGCGCGATCGGCTCGGCCGGCTGGGACGGCTCGCCGGAGGCGTCGAGGGCCCCTGGGCCCTGGCGGCCGCCGCCCTGGCCGACGCCCTCGTGGAGGGGGAGGCGGAGGACCTCCTCGCCGCCGGCGAGCAGCTCTTCGCTGCGGGCTACGAGCGCTACGCGCGCGAATGCTTCGCCGAGGCGTCGAAGGCCCTCGACCGGGGGCTGCGCAGAAGCGACGCGAGGGCGGTGTGGGCGCGGAAGACGGCGTGCGACACGCTGCTCGGCGACGAGGGCGGTCCCATCGCCGCCACCGACCCGCGTTCCCTGACCAAGCGCGAGCGCGAGATCGCCTCGTTCGCCGTGGCGGGGCTGAGCGACCGGGAGATCGCCGACAGGCTCACGGTCTCGGTCCGCACGGTCGAGGGCCACCTCTACCGTGCCTACGCGAAGCTCGGCGTGACCAGCCGGGAGCAGCTCGCCTCGTCGCTGGGCCGCACCCGCCAGAAAACCGAGTACACCGCCGGCGGGGCCAAGTAGTCCTCCCGGCGACCGCGTAAGAAAAACAAGTACCAAGTACCCATGTGCTCCCGCTGCCACGGTGTCACAGTGGATGTGTAGCCGGAGCCGAGAGGCTCAGTCTACAGACCCGAAGGACAGGGTCGGCGACGTCGGAACCTCCCCGAGACCAAGGTTCCTCCCCCCAGCCGTCGCCGGCCCTCCTTTGGTGTCTGCAGGGGTTCGTGACCAGTCGTGGGACAATGGATTGCGCCATATCCGTATGCCGTAATTGATAGTGCTGCCGCCGAGCAGCTTTGTCCCGCCCGAAGGAGCCCAGCCCGTGGCCCTGGTCAAGACCCCCATGACCCTCCAGCACGCCCCGTCCGGCGTGGACGACGCCGAGGCCGAGCGCATCCGCAATGACTTCCCCGCGCTGGCCCAGGAGGTGCACGGCCACCCCCTCGTCTACCTCGACTCGGGCGCCACGAGCCAGAAGCCACGCAGCGTGCTCGAGGCCGAGCAGGAGTTCTACGAGCAGCGCAATGCCGCCGTGCACCGCGGCGCGCACGAGCTCGCCGTCCGGGCCACGGATGCCTATGAGGACGCGCGGGCCACCGTGGCGCGGTTCGTGGGGGCCGATCCCGATGAGATCGTGTGGACCTCGAACGCGACCGAGGCCATCAACCTGGTCGCCCAGTCGCTCGCGACCGCCTCGGTCTGGGCCGAGCGCGGCCGCGGTGGCGCGGACACGCGCCGCCTTGCGATCGGGCCAGGCGACGAGATCGTCGTCACCGAGCTCGAGCACCACGCGAACCTCATCCCCTGGCAGGAGCTCGCGTTCCGCACGGGAGCCACGCTGAGGTGGATCCCCGTGGACGACTCGGGCCGGCTTCGGATGGACGAGGCTGAACGCGTGATCGGACCCCGCACCCGCGTCCTCGCCTTCGCGCACGCCTCCAACGTCCTCGGCTCGGTCGCGCCCGTCGAGGAGCTTGTCGCGCTGGCCCGGCGGGTCGGCGCCCTCGTGGTTCTCGACGCATGCCAGTCCGCGCCGCACCTCCCGCTCGACCTGGCGGCGCTCGACGTCGACTTCGCCGCCTTCTCGGGCCACAAGATGCTCGCCCCGACCGGTATCGGCGCCCTCTACGGTCGGCGCGAGCTCCTCGACGCGCTTCCGCCGTTCCTCGTGGGCGGGTCCATGATCACGACCGTGACCATGGAGAGGGCCGAGTACATGCCGGCGCCGCAGCGGTTCGAGGCAGGGACCCAGCGCATCTCGCAGGCCGTCGCCTTCGCGGCCGCCGTGGACTACCTCTCGCACACCGGCATGGAGCGCATCCACGCGTGGGAGTCCCAGCTGGGCGCGCGGCTCGCCGAGGGCGTCGCCTCCATCCCGGGGGTCCGGCTCCTGGGCCCGGCGCCGGGCGAGGAGTGGCACGGCAGCGGCCGCATCGGCCTTGCGGCGTTCGACGTCGAGGGCGTCCATGCGCACGACGTCGGGCAGTTCCTCGACAGCGCCGGGATCGCCGTCCGAGTCGGCCACCACTGCGCCCAGCCCCTGCACCGGCGGCTCGGCCTCACCGCCTCCACCCGGGCGAGCGCCTACCTGTACACCACGAACGGGGACGTCGAGGCCTTCCTCGGCGCCCTCGCCGAGGTCCGCGGCTACTTCGGGGCGACGCGATGAGCCTCGACTCGCTGTACCAGCAGCTCATCCTCGAGCACGCGAAGCAGCGGCACGGCAGCGGCCTCGCCGGCGAGCCCGGCCCGCACGAGGGGCAGTCGCACCAGCTCAACCCCGTGTGCGGCGACGAGGTGACGGTCCGCGCCCAGGTCGCGGACGGCGTCGTGCGCTCGCTGCGCTGGGAGGGGGCGGGCTGCTCGATCTCGATGGCCTCCGCCTCGGTCCTGCACGACATGGCGGAGGGGACCAGCACCGACGAGTTCGCTGCTCTCGTGGACGCCTTCCGGGAGATGGTGCGCTCCCGCGGGACGGTGGCCGCGGACCCTGAGGTCCTCGGTGACGCGGCAGCGTTCGAGGGGGTCTCCCGGTACGCGGCACGCGTCAAGTGCGCCATGATCGCGTGGGTTGCAGCCGAGGACGCGGTGCGCAAGGCGCAGAGCTGACCGGAAGCGGCGCCCCGATCCGCCACTCGCTGGATTTTTGCGGAGCCTGTTGTACCGTCAAGCGCGCGGCTACGCTGTGTGGAGCACCGGAGCTTTCAGCCCAGGGGACCGGTGCAGGAGGCTAAGCATGGGGACGATGGCCTATGAGCCCGTTGCTGGCACCGCGACGGTCGAGGGGCACGGCATCGAGGCAAAGGGACGCCAGACTGAGCGGGTCCGCTGGTCCGTTCTGGCACGGCCGGCCGAGACCGAGGCTGCGCGCGCCGCGCTGACCGCGTCCGGCTCGCTCGGGATCGTGATCACGGGGCCGCCCGAAGTCGGCAAGTCCTTCCTCGCGAGCGGAATCGCTGGGGCCCTCGGCCGGGAGGCCCACACCGTCCACGTCAGGAGCACTGAGGCGGCCTCGCACACCGAATACGGGAGCCTCGGCTTCCTCCTGGCCCGGCTGCCGGCCGGGGCAACGGACTCCCGCCCGGGGCTCCTCCTGGCTGCCGCGGACATCCTGCGGCGCGACGCCCAGGGCAGGCCAGTCGTCCTCCTCATCGAACTCGCCGCGCCCCTGGACGAGGCGAGCGCCGGCGTCGTGCTCCACCTCCTGCTCTCCCGCACGGCCCGGGCCATCGTGGTCGCCCAGCGCGCCGCCTTCCTCCCGCCGGACCTGCTCAGGCTCCTGCGCCGCGGACGGCTCACCGAGGTGCCGCTCGCCGGGATCGGCGTCCAGGACCTGAAAAGGCTCGTCGTCGGCCTGCTCCACGGGAGAGTCACCGCCGGGGCGCTCGGCGCGCTGCACGAGGCGTGCCACGGCAATCCCGCCGAGCTCCAGTCGATCATCGGCGAGGAACGCGAGAGCGGGAACCTCCACCTCCACTCCGGCGTCTGGACCCTCAGGGGGCCGATCGTGCCGCGCCAAGGGGCCGGGTACGACGACCTGCTCAGGGCGCGCTGGGCCCGCGAGGCGCAGGACGTGCGCGAGGTGATCGAGCTGCTCTCCGTCGCCAGGCGCGTTCCCCTCACCGACCTCGCCGACCTCTTCGGCAGCGACGTCCTCGTGGACATGGACGACGGCGGGCTCATCCTCACCGAGGCCGGCGACCGCCGCTGCGTCGTGCTGCGCGAGCCGCGCATGGCCGAGCTGGTGCGCGCCCGGCTCAGCGCCGAGCGCTCGCGAGAGCTCATCGGCCTGCTCACGGGTCGGGATGCCGGCCGCCCGCCCGAGGCGCTCAGCCGCTCGGAGCTCGTCGCCGATGCGGAATGGGCCCTGCGCTCCGGGGACACGATCTCCCCGGAGGTGGCCGTCGCCGCCGCCCACGCCGCCGTCGCACTGTTCGAACCCGAGAAGGCGCTGCGGTTCACCGCCCTCGTCCCGGAGCAGCACGCCCTGCGCGCCGTCGCCGCCCGCCACCGGGCCGCCGCGCTGTCGCTCCTCGAGCGGACCGAGGAGGCGCTCGAAGTGCTCCGCAGCGTCCGCGAGGACGCGCTCGCGAGGGTCAGCGCCGTCGACGCTGCGCGGCACGCGGTCGCGCTCGCCGCACTCCTGCGGACGATGCCGGGGCAGGGGAGGCCCCTCGAGGTCCTCGCGGACGCCCAGACGGTCCTTGCCCGGCGAGAGGGGAGCCAGAGCGGTGCGCGGCCGGGCAGCACGGTCCGCGACGGGCCCGACAGCCTGGCCGAGGCCGCGGAGGTCCTCGAGTCCGCCCGCTATGCGGAGCTGTGCTTCGCCGGGGACTTCGCCGCCGCCATGCCGGGACTCGAGGATGCCGTGGCGAGGCCAGGCGTGAGCGAGCGCTTCCGCCGCGCCTGCACGGTCATGCTCGCTGACGCGTGGAGCGCGTGCGGGCGGGAGGACGACGCCGAGCGGCTGCTGGACAGCCTCGGCGACCCCCAGGACTGGGCAACCGGCCAGGACGCCGACTCGTTGGCCGGGAGCGCCTTCACGGTCTGGCTGTGGACCGGCCGGTGGCAGCGGTGCGTCGCGCTGACGGCCCACTACCTCGAGCACAACGCCCAGCGGCTCGCGTTCCGCGGCGGCATGGCCGAGATGGCCCTCGGGCTCGCGTACGTGACGGCAGGACGCGGGGACCTCGCAGCGGATCCGCTCCTGGCAGCGTGCGCGCAGCTCGAGCGCACCCAGGCCGGGAACGCCTTGGCCACGGCCCAGGCAGCCGCCGCCTTCGCGTTCGCCCAGACGGGAGAGCGCGCCGAGGCCGAACGGTACCTCGCGCTCGCCGCCCAGAGCCGCCGCCCGACCTCCTGGCGCCTCGAATGGACCGCCGACTTCTGCGTGTCCATGGCGCGCCGCTGGCTCGGCGACCCGGAAGCCTCTGCGGCGCTGCACCGCCTCGCCGAGAAGGACGAGGCCGCGGGGCGCGTCTCCGCGGCGGGCATTGCCCTCTTCGGCGCCAGCGTCCCCGGGACCGAGGAGGAGTTCCGCGCGATCGAACGCCTTGCCGCCCAGCGCCAGGGCCCCCTCGCGATGGTCAGCGGCCTCGTCGCCCAGGGCAGCCGGCTCAAGGATGCGGGCCTCCTGCTCAATGCCGCGGAGCTCGCCCACGGCCTGCTGCTCGACGCGGTGGAGGCCCGCTGCGCTGCGCTCGCCGTCGACTTCGCGCGCATGGCCGGCGACCAGACCCGCGCGGGCGAGGCCCAGGTGCGTCTGGACCGGCTCACACGCACCTTGCCCGCCCTGCCGATCACCCCACAGGTTCCTGCGCCCATGCTGACCGAGCGCGAGCACGAGGTGGCCCGGCTCGCGGCCAACGGGGCCAGCAACAGGGAGATCGCGGCCGCGGTTGGACTGTCCGTGCGGACAGTCGAGGGACACCTGTACCAGGTGTTCACCAAATTGGGGGTGACGTCTCGTGGCGGTCTTGCCGGCTTGGTATGAGCCGCATCAGGGGGGCCCGGCGTGGCCCTCGCGCGGGACAGAGGGGACCGAGGGGCCCAGAGCGCTCGGCTCGGCGGCGGTGGTCGACGCCGCCGTGGCGTCGCTGAAGTCCGGGGACCTCGGCGCGGTGCTCGTGGTCGCGGAGGCTGGCGCCGGGAAGGCAGACGTCGCCGAGGCGATCGCCGGGGCGCTCGAGGGGGAGTTCGCCGTCGTCCGGCTGCTGGCGAGCCACGCCCTCAAGGGGGTGCGGCACGGTGCGCTCCTGGCGATCCTCGACTCGCTGGAGCCCGCGGACTTCGCGGCGCCCCACGGAGCAGCCAACGGGAGCGCCGCCAACGGGAGCACGGCCAACGGGAGTACGGCCAACGGGAGTGCCCGCGCAGCGGGCCCGGACCGGGGCATGGCGGGACATGTGGCGGTGCTGCGGTCCTTATGGACCATGGTCGACACGAAGGCGCGCGACGCCGGGCGCCCGGTGCTGATCGTCGCCGAGGACATGCACCATGCCGACGAGGGAACCGCCTCGGTCCTCGCCGAGGCCGTCTCCTCGCGGTGGGTGAAGCTCGTGGCCACCGCCCGCCTCCGGCCGGGCATGCCGCCTGGCCTCCTCGAGCTCTGGCACGACGGCCTGGGCGAGCGGCTGGAACTCGGGCCCATGGACCTGACTGGAAGCCACGCCATGTCCGAGGCCCAGCTCGGGGGCGCCGTCTGCCGGGCGGCCGCGGCCGTCCTGCACCATGTGAGCGGAGGCAGCCCCGAGCGGCTCCCGCTGGTGATCGGCGAGGCGCTGGGCAAGGGCGCCCTCGTCGCCCGGCGGGGAATCTGGGTCCTCGCCTCCGACTTCGTCAGCAGCGGGGCGGCCCTCGAACAGCACGTCCGCGCCGACCTGGACACGCTCAGCCCCGCCCAGCGCTCGGGCCTCGCGCTCATCGCGCACGCGCAGCCCCTCCAGGAACAATCCGCCCGCGCACTCATTCCCGAACACGTCCTGATCGAGCTGGGCGAGCGCGGCTGGCTCGCCGACCGGGAGGACGGGTTCGTGCGGATCCGCTCGGCCCTCGTCGCCGACGCCATCCGGCTGCTCACGTCGATCCCGCGCAAGCTCCAGATCCACCAGAAGCTCGAATCCCTGGGCGAGCCGTGGGGTCCCGACCGGCCCAACGCGCTCGGGCGCATCGCGCTCGCGCTGGACGTGGGCGCCGAGGTGGGCGACGCCCAGCTGGCCGCGGGTGCCGAGCTCGCCGTGCGCCAGTCCGAGAACGCCCTCGCCCTGCACTGCATCAGGCTCATCGGCGACGAGGGAATCCGCTCGCGGCTGCGCGGCGCCCGTGCCCGGGCGCTCTTCAACAGGAGCGACTACTCGGCATGCCTCACCTCCCTCCTTTCCGGACCGCGCCGCAAGGCGGACGCCGGCGACCTCCTCGTCGGAACCCTCCTCCTCTCGCATGTGCGCTCCGTCCTCGGACAGGCCCACGCCAACCCGGGCGACGCCGACCAGCTCGCAGCGATGGCCCGGGAGCTGCCGCCGGACTTCCCGCCGGACCGGGCAGACGGCCCGCGCTACGCCATCGAGCGGAGGGCACGCCTGCTGAAGTCCATGGCGCTGGCCTACGGGGGAGACTTCCATCGGGCGCTCGCCGCCGACCCCGCCCAGGGGCGAGCGTTCGACGGCGGCCGGGAGCCCGCCGTCGAACGCGCCATCTGGTCCCTCATGCGGGCGGAGGCGGACATCGTGGGCGGCAGGTTCGAGGGCGCGATGCGCTCCGCGGGCGCGGTCCTGGCCCGGCCCGTGGAGGATGACGAGCACTATCCCCTCGAGGGGCACGCGCTCATGCGCTACCTGGTCGCGGCGATCCACGTGGGCGCCTGGGAGGCCGTCGACTCTGCCGTCGAGGCCTACGGGGCCGGGCGCACGTGGCCGGTCGTGGTGTGCGGCCCGGCCCTGTACACCGCCCAGGCCTACGCACTGGTCCGCCAGGAACGCGTCGACGAGGCCCTCCAGGTACTGCCCGAGATCATCGAGTGCCTCCGCGTCGGGGACCCGTACAAGCTCCTCGGCGTCACCCTCGCCCTCGCAGCCTATGCTGCGGCTGCCGCCGGGCGGACCGAGGATGCCCAGACGTGGCTCGAGGAGGCTGAAGCCGCGGCCAACGTGGGGCGCGCGCTGACCGGCTGGCTCGCCCGGCTGCACCGGATCGCCGCCGAGGTCCGGCTGGGGGTGCCCGATGCCGCGGGCCGCCTCGTCGAGTTTATCGAAACGCTGCGCCAGGACGGGCACGTCGGGATCGAGATGGCCGCGCGCGCGGTGGCCCTCGAACTGGACCTCGAGGCCGGCCACGGCCCCGATCCGCTCGAGGCCGCCGAACTGGCGCCCGCGTGCGAGGGCGGCTGGACGGCCGCGATGGGCGCCTGGGCGCGAGCGATCGTCACCGGCAAGCCCGAGGACCTCATGCAGGCCGGCGAGCTCCTGCGGGAGCTGGGCATCCTGGGACGCGCGCGGAGGGCCTTCGCCAGGGCCGCCGCGGCCTTCGACGAGGCAGGCGACCGCGCGAACGCGCGCCTCGCCGGCCAGGCAGCGCGCCGCTGCGAGGCCCCCGGCAGCCCGGCTCCTGCGGACGATCCGGGTGAGGCGGTGCTCGCTTCCTTCCAGCTCACACCCCGGGAACAGGACATCGTGGGGCTCGCGCTCGACGGACTCAGCGACCGGCAGATCGCCGAGAAGCTCCACCTGTCCGTGCGCACCGTCGAAGGGCACCTCCACCGCAGCTACGCCAAGCTCGGCGTGGCCAGCCGCGCCGAACTCGCGGCCGCTGTCGAGGACTGAGAGTCCCCCCACCGCGCCTCCGCGTAGTCGCCACGCCCATGAGTGGCTGACGCCGAGTGGTCCGCGTACCCCACCGAGGGGGCGTTCGAGTACCGTTCCGGGGTCCCCACGGGATACGCCCGGGTAATGTCGGGTACCCGCTACGGATGTGCTGCGTACAGCCCGGCGAGTGTACTGGTTGTGGGAATCCGCCGGCCGAGGCGACGACGCCGGCGGTTCCCGCCAAGTTCTCGCGGGGGCGAGCAGGACCGTACCCGCGTGAAGGAACCACTCGCAGCCAGAGGGGACCGCCATGTCGTCAGCCCCGGCCGGTGCACGCCACTCGACTCTCATGCCCACCGGCCTTCCCTTCTCCCGGGACCACGCCACTGGCCTCGGCGCCACCGGCCCGCTCAGGCGGGCCCTCCCACTCCATCCGGACCATGCGCGCATCGCGCGCTCGGCGGCGGCCTCGGCCTGGCCCCGCCGCTACGGCCTGGCACTGCGCGTGGTCGACACCGCCGTCGTCCTCGCGACCCTCTCCGTCGCTGCCGCCTCCGTGGCCGACAGCCCCAGCGCGCTGGCCCTGCTGGCCGCGCTCGCGGTCATCTGGCCCGTGGCCCTCGGTGCCTACCGCAGCCGCGAGCCCGCGGTCTTCGGGGCGGGGGCCGAGGAGTACCGTCGGGTCGCCACGGCGTCGGTCCACATCGTCGCGCTGCTGGCCCTCGTCGTCGTGCTCTCCGGGGTGGCGACGCCGCCGGCCCTCGTCGCGACGATGCTGCCCCTCGGCGTCGGGGGACTCCTCGCCGGACGGTGGGCGTCCCGCCGCTGGCTGACCCACGAGCGGGCCAACGGGCTGTGCCTCACGCCGGCCGTCGTCGTGGGGGAGCCCGAGGACGTCCGGTACGTGATCCGCCGCATCGCGGCCGCAGCCGGTGCCCCCTACAACGTCCTCGGAGCGGCGCTCCCGGGCGGCCGGCGCGGGCAGACCCTCGCGGTCGACGGCGAGCGCGTGCCCGTCCTGAGCTCGATCGACGACGTGGTGCGCACCGTCGCGCTGAAGAAGGCCGCGGCGGTCATCATCGCCGGACCCGTCCCGGGCGGGAACCAGTACGTGCGGGAGCTCGGGTGGCGGCTCGAGGAGCACGACGCCGAGCTCGTCCTCGCCTCGTCCCTGACCAACGTCGCAGGTCCGCGCATCCACTGGCGCCCCGTGCAGGGGCTGCCGCTCATGGAAGTGGACCTCCCGCAGTACTCCGGCGGCAAGCACCTCGTGAAGCGCGGCATGGACATCATCCTCTCCGCGGCGGCCCTCGCCGTGCTCGCCCCGGTCCTCGGGGTGCTCGCGCTCATCGTCAGGCTCGATTCGCCCGGGCCCGTCATCTTCCGCCAGGAGCGCGTGGGCCGCGGCGGCGCCCCGTTCACGATGCTCAAGTTCCGTTCGATGGTGCACGACGCCGAGGCCCGCCGCACCGCCCTGGCCCAGCAGAACGAGGGCAGCGGCGTCCTGTTCAAGATGCGCACCGACCCGCGGGTGACCAGGTGCGGCCGGTGGATGCGCAAGTACTCGCTCGACGAGCTGCCCCAGTTCGTGAACGTCCTCACGGGGGACATGAGCCTCGTGGGGCCGCGCCCGCCCCTGCCGCGCGAGTTCGGAGCCTACGAGTCGTACACGTTCCGCCGGATGCTCATCAAGCCCGGGATCACGGGGCTGTGGCAGATCAACGGCCGCTCGGACCTGGAATGGGACGACGCCGTGCGGCTCGACCTCTACTACGTCGAGAACTGGTCCCTCACCGGGGACCTCATGATCCTGTGGCGGACGCTCAAGGCCGTCATCACCCCGGTCGGAGCGTACTGAGGATGCGCTTCGGGCGGGCAGCCAAGGTGCCACCGGACCGGGTGGCGCGCAGCATGGGAGGCAGCATGGAGACTTCGCACCCTGTCCTCCATCTGCAGGAGCTCGAGGAGCGACTGCGGGTGGCCGTCATCGGCGCCGGCTACTGGGGGCCCAACCTCGCCCGGAACTTCCGGGCGAGCCCCGACTGGGAGCTCGCGGCGATCTGCGACCTCGACACCACACGCGCTTCGGCGCTCGCTGCCTCCATCGGCGGTGCCCGCGTCGTCGGGTCCCTGGACGAGCTGCTCGACACGGTCGAGGTCGACGCCGTCGCGATTGCGACGCCGGCCCGCACCCACCACGGGGTGGCACTCACGGCCCTGCGGGCGGACAAGCACGTGCTGGTCGAGAAGCCCCTCGCGGACAGCCTCCCGCGCGGGAGGGACATGGTCGCCGAGGCTGCCGCCCGGGGCCTCGTGCTCATGGCCGACCACACGTACTGCTACACCCCAGCGGTCCAGAAGATCCGCGACCTGGTCCGGGCGGGCGAGCTCGGCGAGATCCTCTACGTGGACTCGGTCCGCATCAATCTGGGCCTGGTCCAGCCGGACGTCGACGTCTTCTGGGACCTGGCTCCCCATGACCTCGCCATCCTCGACTACGTGCTTCCGGGTGGACTGCACCCCGCGGAGGTGTCCGCGCACGGCGCGGATCCCCTCGGGACGGGCCATGACTGCGTGGGGCACGTCACCTTCGCCCTGCCGGACGAGGCCATGGCGCACATCCACGTCAACTGGCTCAGCCCGACCAAGATCCGCCAGATGGTCCTCGGGGGCACGGAGCGGACCCTCGTGTGGGACGACCTGAACCCTCAGCAGCGCCTGAGCGTGTACGACCGGGGCGTGCAGATGCCCACTCGCGGGGCGAGCCGTCAGGACCGCCGTGCGGCCGCGATCTCCTACCGGCTCGGAGATACGTGGTCGCCGGCCCTGCCGGAGCACGAGGCGCTCTCGCTCATGGTCTCCGAGTTCGCCACATCCATCCGCCAGAACCGTCCCGCCGCCACGAGCGGGGCCTCGGGGCTGCGCGTCCTCGCCGTGCTCGATGCGGTGAGCCGCAGCGTGGTGGACGGCGGCGGCGTGGTCTCCGTGGACGACGGCGCGTTCGCACCGCCGGGGGCGCCCTCCGCGCAGACGGCGGCAGTGGGCGCTCCGGGTTCCCCGCCGCTCGCATCGCCGGCCGCGTTCGCCGCGGCGGCGGGGACGCTTCCGGCGCAGGAGGTGCTCAGATGAGCGTGCTTGCCGGAGCGGACGTCCTGGTCACGGGCGGGGCAGGGACCATCGGCTCGACCATCGTGGACCAGCTCCTCGACGCGGGCGCAGGGCGGGTGGACGTCCTCGACAACCTCGTGCGCGGGCGCACCCAGAACCTGTCCCGTGCCCTCGCGTCCGGGAGGGTCCGCCTCATCGAGGGGGACATCCGGGACCGCGACCTCGTCCACGACCTCACTGTGGGCAAGGACCTCGTGTTCCATGAGGCCGCGCTGCGCATCACGCAGTGCGCCGAGGAGCCGCGGCTCGCGCTCGAGGTCCTCGTGGACGCCACCTACACGGTGTTCGAGGCCGCGGCCCAGCACGACGTCGACAAGGTGGTGACGGCGTCGAGTGCGTCCGTCTACGGGATGGCGGACGAGTTCCCCACCTCCGAGCGGCACCACCACCACTCCAACGACACGCTGTACGGGGCAGCCAAGAGCTTCTCCGAGGGCCTGGCGCGCAGCTTCCACAGCATGTACGGCCTCGATTCCGTGGCCCTGCGCTACTTCAACGTGTACGGGCCGCGGATGGACGTCCACGGCCTGTACACGGAGGTCCTCGTGCGCTGGATGGAGAGGATCGACGACGGCCGGCCGCCCCTCATCTTCGGCGACGGGAGCCAGACGATGGACTTCGTCTTCACTGAGGATGTGGCCCGGGCGAACATCCTCGCCGCCGTCAGCGGCGTCCGCCACGGCGAGTACAACGTGGCCAGCGGCGTGGAGACAAGCCTCCTCGCCCTCTCGGTGGCCCTGCTCGGCGCCATGAAGTCCGATCTCACGGTCGAGTTCGGGCCCGAGCGGGCCGTGAACGGTGTCCAGCGCAGGCTCGCCGACACCGCCGGTGCCCGGCGGGACCTCGGCTTCGTGGCGCAGGTTCCGCTCGACGAGGGGCTCCGGAGGCTCGTGGAATGGTGGCGGCCGCTGCGCGAGGAGATCGCGGCGGCGAGAGTGCTGGCTGCCCAGTGAACGCCGCCCAGCCCGTGGACGCCGTCGAGCCCGTGGACGTCCCCCAGCCCCAGAGCTCCGGCGCCGAGCGCATCAACGTCATGAAGCCGTGGATGGGCCGCGAGGAGGGGGCGGCCGTCGCGGAGGTCATCGCCTCCGGCTGGGTGGCCCAGGGACCGCGTGTTGCGGAGTTCGAGCGGGCCTTCGCGGACTCGGTCGGCGTCGCGGAGGGCGTCGCGGTGTCGAGCTGCACGGCAGCCCTGCACCTCGCGCTCGCCGTCGCCGGTGTCAGGCCGGGCGACGAGGTCGTGGTGCCGTCCTTCTCGTTCATCGCCACGGCCAACGCCGCCCGGTACCTCGGAGCGCGCCCGGTGTTCGCCGACGTCGACCCCCTCACCGGCAACCTCACCGAGGCGAGCATCTCCGAGGCGATCAGCGGTCGGACAGCGGCGGTCGTCGTCGTCGACCAGGGCGGGATGCCCGCCGACGTCGGCCCCATCGCCGCCCTGTGCCGCCCGCTCGGGATCGCCGTGGTCGAGGACGCCGCGTGCGCGGCGGGCTCGCGCTACCGGGGGGAGCCGGTGGGGCGGGCGGCAGATGCCGCGGCATGGTCCTTCCACCCCCGCAAGCTCCTCACGACGGGTGAGGGCGGCATGCTCACGACGCCGATCCGCGCGTGGGCTGACCGTGCGCGGCGGCTGCGCCAGCACGGGGCCTCGGTGCCCGCGGACGTGCGGCACGCGAGCGTCCTCGCCCCGGAGGAGGAGTACGGCGAGCTCGGGTTCAACTACCGCATGACGGACCTCCAGGCTGCCGTCGGGCTCGTGCAGCTGGGGCGTCTGCCCGAGATGGTGGCGCGGCGCCGCGAGCTGGCAGCGGTGTACCGCGCCGCACTGTCCGACCTTCCGGGGCTGCGGCTCTCGGCCGATCCCCAGCACGGGCAGAGCAACTTCCAGTCCCTGTGGCTCGAGGTCCTGCCGGAGTTCCCCGTGGACCGGGACGGCCTTCTGGCCGCGCTCGCCCAGGACGGCATCTCGGCCCGGCGGGGGATCATGGCCGCGCACAGGCAGCCGGCGTTCGCCGGGATCGCTGCCGGGCCCGACGGCGGCGCGGCGCTGCCGCTGCCCAATACCGAGCGTCTCACCGATTCGACGCTCATCCTGCCGCTCTACCACGAGCTGCGCCGCGACGAGCTCGAGCGGGTCGTCGACTCGATCCGCCGGGCGGCCGCGTCTTCGCGGGGCCATACC
The DNA here is from genome assembly GCF_039531875.1 of Sinomonas flava. NCBI lineage: Bacteria > Bacillati > Actinomycetota > Actinomycetes > Micrococcales > Micrococcaceae > Sinomonas > Sinomonas flava. Next base: position 430,550 of record NZ_BAAAQW010000005.1, read on the forward strand.
CTCCGAAGGAGGACCGTGTGAGCGAGCTGCTGATGGTCGGGGCGAGCGGGCTCGCGCGGGAGGTCATGGCGTCGGTGAGGTCCGGGAGCGACCTCGACATCCTCGGACTCCTCGACGACGATCCCGCGAAGGAGGCCGCCGAGATCGACGGCGCCCACGTCCTCGGTCCTGTCACAGCCGTCACGCGGTTTCCCCTCGCGCGGGTCGTGCTGTGCGTCGGGGCCGGAATGGGCCGGGAGCGGCTTGCCCGGCGCCTCGCGGGTCTGGGGCTCGGGCACGACCGCTATGCGACCATCATCGACTCGTCCGCGCGCGTCCCGGAGGGATGCCACGTGGGTGCGGGCAGCATCCTCCTCGCCCACGTGACGCTGACCGCTGCGGTGCGGGTGGGCCGGCACGTCGTCGTCATGCCCCACGTGACACTCACACATGAGGATGACGTGGACGACTTCGTGACCCTCGCCGCCGGTGTCTCGCTCGGCGGCGGCGTCCGCGTGGGCCGATGCGCCTACCTCGGCATGAACTCATCGGTGCGCCAGCAGGTCGTGGTGGGCGACAACGCCGTCGTCGGGATGGGAGCCGCCGTGCTCGATGACGTTCCGCGCGGCGAGGTCTGGGCAGGTGTGCCGGCGCGGCAGCTCTCCGTGAGCGGCCCAGGCAGCAGCGGCTCGATCGGAAGGGAGGCGTCATGACGATCAGTGCGGCGCGTGCCACCCGTGCCTCTGTGCCGTTCGTCGACTTGGCGGCGCAGCACCGGGAGATCGCCGACGAGGTCCTCGGCGAGGTGCAGCGGGTCCTCGAGGAGGGCGCCTTCATCGGTGGCCCGGCCGTCGCGGCGTTCGAGGCCGAGTACTCAGCCTTTCTTGGGGTGCGCCACTGCGTGGGGGTGGCGAACGGGACGGACGCGCTCGAGCTGGCGCTGCGTGCCGTCGGCGTGAAGGCCGGGGGAGAGGTGATCCTTCCTGCGAACACCTTCGTCGCGACGGCGGAGGCCGTGATGAGGGCCGGTGCCCGGCCCGTGCTCGTCGACGTCGACCCGGTGCACCTTCTCATCGATCCGGGGGCTGTGGAGCGGGCCATGGGGCCTCGGACGCAGGCCATTGTCCCGGTGCACCTGTTCGGACAGACCGCCGCGGTGGAGCGGCTGGTGCCCGTTGCCCTGGAGCGCGGCGTGGCGATCGTCGAGGATGCAGCCCAGGCGCAGGGGGCGGGCCGCTTCGGCCGCGCCGCCGGGACGCTAGGGGATGCAGCGGCGACGAGCTTCTACCCCGGCAAGAACCTCGGTGCCGCAGGTGATGCAGGCGCCGTCACGACCAACGATGGCATCATCGCCGACGAGGTGCGGCTTCTGTCCGCCCATGGCAGCCGGACCAAGTACGTGCACGAGCGCGTCGGTGTGAACTCGCGTCTGGATGCGCTCCAAGCTGTGGTCCTCCGGGCCAAGCTGCGGCGCCTCGAGGCATGGAACGCACGACGGCGCGCGGCGGCCGAGCTCTACGGGCAGCTGCTCGCTGGGGTGCCCGGTCTCGTGGTGCCGCGGACCATGCCCGGCAATGAGGACGTGTGCCACCTGTACGTGGTGCGGGTGCTGGGGGAGGGGCGGCGCGAGCAGGTCCGGGCCGCGCTTGGTGCTGCGGGGATCGCGGCTGCCGTCCACTACCCCACGCCGGTGCACCTCACGCCGGCTTTCAGGTTCCTCGGCTACGGGGCCGGCACATTCCCCGTAGCCGAGGCCGCCGCCTCGCAGATCCTCTCGCTGCCGATGCACCCGCATCTGGCGGCGGAGCAGGTCGAGCGGGTAGCGGAGGCGGTCGTTCGGGCGGTGGGGCAGTGCTGAGGGCGGACTCGCGCCCGGCGGACCCGAGGTCGGTCGCCCGAGGCGCCCTTTGGAGTGGCGTGAACACTCTGGTCACCAAGCTTGCGACCATCGCGGTGACGATCTTCGTGCTCCGCATCGTCTCGCCACAGGACTTCGGGACCTTTGCCGTCGCTCTTGTCGTCTATACCGTGGTGAGTTCTTGCTCCGAGCTCGGCCTCTCGGCCTCCATTGCCCGGAGGGACCTCGACCCGCGCAAGATTGCTCCCGCGGTCGTCGCCCTCTCGATCTGCAGCAGCCTGATTCTGTCGGCCGCGATGTTCGCCTCCGCCGGACCGCTCGCCTCAATGCTGGGCGCGCCGGCGGCTGCCGACTCGATCCGAATCCTGTCCCTGTCCATCCTGTTCAGCTGTCTGACGACGGTGCCGACGGCGATGCTTACCCGCGAGTTCAGGCAAGGCCGGATCTTCACTGCCACGGCCGTGGCCTTTGTCCCGTCGAATGCCCTGCTGATCATCCTTGCGCTCTCAGGTGAAGGCGCCGTGGCCTTTGCGTGGTCCCGGCTTGCAGGGCAGGTCGTCGCTGGTGCAGTGGTCATCGCGTCGGTGCGGCCGTGGTTCTGGCCGCAATGGAACCGGGAGGCCGTGCAGCGCGCTCTGGCCTTCGGGCTGCCCCTCGCGGGCGCGAATCTCCTCAACTACACGCTCCTGAATGCCGACTACGCCTTCATCGGCGGACTGCTGGGGCCTGTCCTGCTGGGGGTCTACACTCTGGCTTTCAACATCGCTTCCTGGTCGACGTCGATCCTAGGGGCGGCGATCAACGGGGTCGGGATGCCAGCGTTCTCGGTCGTCAAGGACCAGCCTGAACTCGTAGGTGAGAAAGCGGCGCACTGGCTCGCGGTCGTCAGTCTCGTAGCATTCCCCACGTCGGCGCTCACGGCGGTGCTCGCGCCGGACATCGTCCACGTGCTCTACGGCGAGAAGTGGTCAGCGGCGGGTCCCGTCCTGTCCGCGCTCGCCGTCTACGGGGGCGTCTTCGTGGTGAGCCTCGTCGCCTCCAACATCCTCGTCGGAACGGGACACGCAGGTTGGGTCTTCATGATCCAAGCAGTGTGGCTCGGATTCCTCGTTCCCGCGGTGGTCCTCGGCGTCTCAGCCTTCGGACTGCTCGGAGCCGCCTATGCGCACGTCGCCGTGATCTGTCTCGTGGTGATTCCGGTCTACGGGTATGCACTCCGCCGGGTGATGACCAGTCCGTGGCGCACGTGCGCGGAGCCGCTGATCCGCCCGTTCGCGGCTGCGCTAGCGGGAGCCAGCATGGCGGCGCTAACCTCGCTCATCCTCCCGGCCGGCCTGCCGAGGCTCCTCGGCGCGGGACTTCTCGGTGTCATAGCTGTCACGTTTGCCGCCCGCCAGGAGATCCTCCGCCGCGTCCCGGTCCGTGCTCTCCAACGGCTGGCGCCGAAGGGCGGCCGGCATGTCCAGACCGCGGTGCTGGAGGGCCGGAGATGAGCACATACGACACTGGAAGGCCACCGCGCCTCTTGTGGTTCCGCAGTATCCGTCCCGGCCTACCGGCTTTTCTCGCAGGCCACCTTGCGGAGCAGGTCCGCACGATGTCGAGGTTCTTCGAAGTCCGCGTCGTTGACGCCTCAGGCGATTATGACGAGATCTGCGACCAGTTCGAGCCTGACCTCTGCATGTTCGAGTCCGGCGTCTACGCCGGCGAGCGGGAACTGCGGAACACCTCTGCGCATCCTCAGGTTCCCAAGCTCGGATTCCTGCATGCCGACGCGTTCGACGCATCCCGCGCGGCGTTCGTAACCGACATGGCACGGTGGGGAGTCTCCTCCTACGTCACCACGTCCATGTCAATGGGCGACTACACGCCCGAGATCGGGGAGCGACTCTTCGTCTGGCCCAACATGGTTGATCCGGGGATGTATGCCAATGTTCGCAGGCAGCACCTTGTGCCGGTGCTGCTGACCGGGAGTCGTGCCCGCCACTATCCGTGGCGAAACGCTGTATCCCGTGTACTCGAGGAGAACTTCACAACGATCTCTATGCCCCACTTCGGCTGGGCCGGTGAGCGGGGAACGGAACGCATGGCGTGGGGGCAGGACTATGCACGTCTGCTTGCCGCTGCGGCCTTCATCCCGACTTGTGGAACGGTGACGAAGGACCTCGTGCGCAAGCACCTCGAGATTCCCGCCGCGGGCGCCTGCCTGGTGACTCAGCGGACACCCGCGGTCGTCGCAGCGGGATTTCGCGACATGGTGAACTGTGTCTTCGCAGAGGCGGATGACGTCGTCGACCGGCTGGAGACCCTGCTGGCCGATCCGGACAGGCTGGCGGCCATCACTGAGGCGGGACGCGACTGGGTCCTCGAACACCACACTGCTGAACATCGCGACCAGGTGCTGCAGTGGTACCGGATCGTGTCCCATTACGGGCCCGGTACCGCGGTGACGCAGAGCTGGCCCGACGGGCGTCTTGCACCCGTCCCGAGCGAAGTCGGACCCTCCCAGCGCCTACTAGCCTCCGATGGGCTCGATCGCCACGACATCGCCGCCGGCTGGGAGGCCCTCAGCCGTCGGAATCCCGCCGCCGCCGAGCGGGCCTTCGGGCGCGCGTTGAACTATTTCTTCATCCCAGAGGCGGCAGTCGGTATGACGCACGCCTCTCTCCAGCGGGGGGACGTGCGCGCCGCGCAGGAATGGGTGTCCCGCCTCCTTGTCACCTCCCTTTCGCACTATGGCGCTCCAGAGCCCGACCCCGTGTTCTGGGCTTACCAGATTCGGGTCCACGTGTGTTCTGGCGATATGCCATCTGCGATGGAAGCGGCCGCTAGGTACCCGGCATTGCGCCACCCCGAGCTTGACCGCATTCGGGCCGCCGTCCTTGCGCGTCGTCTGGGGACTGCGGGCAGGACGGAGGAGCCTCGGGCCTCGGCGATCCGTCCGTCCATCGCCCCGCCGCCACCGGTCGACGAATCCGCGTGGATGCTGGAGCTCAAGGTGATGGTGAGCGCCTGCAGTCCCAAGCGCGTCGATCTGACCCGTGGAGTTCGTGCACTCGTGCCTGCCCTGCCGTCACCGGTAGCCGCGTCGTGGGGGCGCGGCCGCGTCGCGGCGCTCGCCTCCCGTCATGCCGCTGGGCGGGTGCGATCCGCACCAGTCGCGGCGCTGCGCGGACGACTGGCGCCGATCAAACGGCGCCTGATGAGCGACCCCGCGGCGCGTGAGGTCGCCGCGGTACTCGAGGACGAACCAGTGTCCTCCGCCGCCATCGTCGGGGCCGCACGGAGCCGAGTGTCCCGCGCGGTCAGAGAGGCGCTGACCGCCAACCCGCACGTGCGGCACATCCGTGACGACGGCCAGCTCAACCCCGCCGAGGAACGGCAGTTGGTGTTCGTCTCACGTGCTGGCTGGCCTCTCATTGGCGGGATCGGGCCGCTGCTCAACGCCAGAGTCGTGGTCCTCGAAGGCACTACTCGGCCGGATGCCGCCAGAGCGCTGGAAGACCTGATCGACCGCGGAAGGTTCGCCGTCGTAGTTCACGTGCCGCGGTACAAGGATGGCTGCGCGGTGCTTCGGCATCTGGATGTGCCGCGCGGGGCATCGGAGGTGGGCGGACCATGGAGCGACTGACCCATCCGCTGCGCGTCCGCCCAGTTCCCCTCAACGGCGCGCGAGCCGGCAGCCCGGAGCGGGTCTCCGTGGTGATTCCGTGCTTCAACTATGGGCGCTACCTGCCCGACGCGGTCTCAAGCGCCCTCGCCCAGGAAAGCGCGGACATCGAGGTCATCATCGTCGACGACGCATCCACCGACTCGAGCCGAGCGGTGGCCGAACGCCTTGCCGCGGCCAACGCGCGCGTCAACGTAATCGCCCACGCATCCAACCGTGGACCTGTTGCGACGTTCAACGAGGGGCTCGCCGCCGCCACCGGCGCGTACGTCATCCGTCTCGATGCGGACGACTTGCTGACTCCCGGCTCGGTTGCCCGCGCGCTCGCCCTCTTCAATGCCTTCCCCTCCGTGGGGCTTGTCTATGGCCACCCCGTACACTTCTCGGGACCGCGCCCATCGCGCTACAGGGCGCGCGTACGGTCATGGCAGGTCTGGCCGGGCAATGACTGGCTTGCCGGGCGGTGCGACTCGGCGAGGAACACCATCACCGCCCCGGAGGCGATCGTGCGTGCCTCGGCTCTCGACGGCGCGGGGCGGTGGCAGCGCGAGCTCCGCCACACTCACGATTTCGAGCTCTGGCTGAGGGTGGCGGCGGTAAGCGACGTGGGACACCTTGGGGGCGCCGACCAAGCCTGGCACCGGGTGCACGCAGGAAGCCTCTCGTCCTCCATAGAGCCGCTCGATGACCTCCACGAACGTTGGGCGGCCTTCCAGATGCTCTTCGGTCTGGACGGACGAGCGATCGCGGGCAGTCTCGCAATCGAAGACGGTCCCACGCTCTTGGCACGGGCGAAGATGGCGCTCGCTCGCGAAGCGGTGATGCTCGCCAGCCGCGAGTACGACCGAGGGGGTGGGAGCGTGACGGCGGCTGAGGAGTTCCGCAGGACGGCAATCTCGCTCGTTCGCGACCCCAGGACCATCCCCGGCTGGGGCGGCCTCACGCGCAGGATGAGGCGGAGACCGTCGTCCGTCTCCCCGTTCGCCCTTGCGCCGCGACTATCCCGGCGCGTGAACGCCCGCCTCCGAGAAGCCCAATGGCGGTACAGGGGGGTGAATTAGAATGGCACCCTCTCCACGTCCCAGACGACCACATCCCAGACGACTTTGCGTCGGAGGGGGAGAGATCATTGTCCTCTCAGCTGCGAACCGCTGGAATGGGATCCCGATGGCGGACCAGCAGCTCGCTGCAGCCCTTGCACGTCGGTTCCCGGTGCTGTACGTCGAGCCGCCGGAATCGGCTGCGACCCGCATCAGAAGCGGAGGGGCCAAGTGGGCGGTCCGCAGGGATCCTCTCGAGATTCTCGGACCGGGCCTGATCAGGTTCACTCCCGAGGGGCTTCCCGGCCTGTCCCGTCCAGGGATCGGAGCACTGAACGCCCGCTTGTCCGCGGTCCAGGTGCGTGCTGCCCTGAGGCGGCTCCGCGCTCGCCCCGTGGCCTGTCTCGAGGGAAATGTGATGGTGCCGGTCATGGGCCGGATCAGCGAGTGCGCCAAAGCGTACTGGGCCCAGGACGATGCGGAGGGGATGGCGCCCCTCATCGGCGGCAGGGTGCAGGCCTACGCCCGCGCAACCCGGAGGCTCGCTGAGAAGGCCGACGTCATCATCGCAGCGAACCCGGTGGTTGCGAAGTCACTCGAAGCCCCAGGTCGCACCCCTCTGCTCATCCCCTTCGGCTGTAACGCGGCTCATTTCTCCACAGCACGGGACGCGCTGCCCGCGGCCGAGATCCACCTCGCGCGCCCGTACGCCGTCTTCATGGGGCACCTCGGCGAACGCATAGAACTGCCGCTCCTCGAGCGGTTCGTCGACGACGGCGGACGCCTCCTTCTCGTGGGGCCCGTCCACCCGCGCGGAGACGCGGCCGCGTTCCACGCCCTCGCCCGCAGGGCTGGCGTCCAGTGGGTTGGAGCGGTCGGCTTCGAGCGCCTCCCCGCGTACCTCACGGGTGCTGCGGTCGGGCTCGTGCCGTACAACCGGTCCAGGTTCAACCTCGGCAGCTTTCCCCTCAAGGCCCTGGAATACCTGGCGGCGGGTCTTCCGGTGGTGGCGACCCCGCTCCCTGCCATGAGTTGGATCGGGGGACCGGATGTGCACATGGCTAACACGCCGGAGCTATTCTCGGCGGCTGTTCGACGGGCAATGACTGCCGGCCGCGACGACGCGTCAGATGAGCGACGGCGCTCTCTGGCACGTTCCCACAGCTGGGACGCGCGCGCTCTCTCGGTGCTCACGGCGATCGGCCTGACGGGTTCCGCGCGGCTCGGCTTCAAGGCTAAGGAGCCATCATGACGACGATCGACCACGTGCTCATGACCCGGTTCAACCTCCCGTCGCCCGGCTATGAGGAGACTGTGCGCACGCGCGACGGGTGGCTTGAAACACGTGTGGGGCTCTTCGAGCGGTACTGCCTTCCGTCCGTCCGCGCCCAAGAATGCCAGGATTTCGCGTGGGTCGTCTACTTCGATCCGGAGAGCCCCCCTTGGCTGAGGGACCGCATCGAGGAGTGGCGGGACACGCTCATCCCCATATTCAGACGCGAGGTGAGCCGCGACAGCCTGATGGAGGACCTCCGGAAGGCGGCCGGCGGAGACAACGACCTTCTGCTCACCACGAACCTCGACAACGACGACGCCATCGCTGCCTCCTTTACCGCCAGAGTCCAGAAAGCGGCGAGGAGGACTGCGGGCACTGCAACCGCGATCTATCTTGCCGAAGGACTCATTGCTGGCGGCGGCAGGCTCTACCGGAGGAGAGATCCTGCTAACGCGTTCTGCAGCGTCTCGGCCCCATGGACGGCCGGAAAGACCTGCTGGGCGGATTGGCACAACGAACTTGGTAGGAACATGCCTGTATCGCTGGACTTCGGTGACCCCGGTTGGCTCCAGGTGGTCCACGGAACGAACGTCAGCAACCGTGTGCATGGAGCCAGGACCAGTCCGTTATCGTACGCCCCGCTGTTCCCCGGACTTCTCGATCACCTTCCCGAGCCGGCGCTGGCGGACCGCGTGCTCGATTTGGCCGTGGCCCAGCCTCTCCGTCTGGCCCGTGATACGTGCCGCGAACTCGCCAAACGCGCGGTGGTCGCGGTGGCGGGCCGCGCGGCGTTGGACCGCGTCCGGTATCGGATGCGTCAGTGGGGACCCACTAGGGGACGTCTCCGGAAGGGGTAGTGGAACATGAAACTGAGGACGCTCGGACGAGCGCTACTGCGTCGATGGTATGTGGCGGTGGCGGGCCTTGCTGCGCTTGCGGGATTGTGCAACGTGGTCTACGGGATCGTCCCTGTCGACTACAAGACAAGCGGCAGTGTGGTCCTGCTCCCGTCGGCAGAGAGCATGGGGAAGGGCACCAACCCGTACCTCTACCTCACCGGCCTTGGACAGGCTATGGACGTGCTGACCCGGCGTATGGCGGCTCCAGATGTGGCGGCACGCCTAACGATGGGACACCCGAGCGCGTCGTACACGGTTCTCCCTGATGTGACATCGGGCAGCTCAATTCTCGTCGTGACTGTCAAGAGCCGCTCAGCGTCGGACGCGCAGACCACGATGGCGGCGGTCATCGATGCCGTGCCCGCCGAGCTTGCGGGCATGCAGGATGAACTCAAGGTCCCGGTCCCCTCGAGGATCTCGTCAATGCCCGTCGCTCAGCCCACCGATCCACTTGCGGATGGCAAGCCGAGGCTTCAGGCAACGGCCGGTCTTGGAGCAGCAGGCTTGCTCGGAGTCCTAGTCTTCACGGCGTTCCTAGACGGTCTGCTGCTCCGCAAGTCGCGTCGCGCCGGGCGGAAGGAAGCCGCGGCTCATTCCATAGGTCAGCCCGTCTTCGGCGCCCCAGGGTCAGACCCCGTCCGCAGCGTCGACAGCGCGGATCCCGACCGGATCCTGGTTCCGGCGTCGGCCGCGGACTCAGGGAGACGTCAAAAGCACCAGGTGTCCCGGTGAGCGCTGCCGATGTCCTCTTCTGTATGGCGCGGCGATGGTACTTCGTCCTCGCTGGCATCCTCCTGACCTGGGTCGGATGCGTGGCGACGGCCCCGGGACAGCACGTCTACTCGGCGAGGGCATCTGTGGTATTCCTGTGGCCTGGATCCGGGCCTGTGTCGCCGACGGACGACACGGCCGTCCCCGCCCTCGTGAACTTTGCCGCGATGGTACGCCTTGCAGTGCCCGCAATCTCGAGCGGTTCGACCGACGGCGGCGCATTTGGCGGGTCACTTGTGGGCTCCGAGGTCCGTCAAGGATACACGTTGATCCTGCCCAACTCGGGCGGCCAGTGGAGCCAGTCGTATAACCAGCCGATGCTCGCCATCGAGGCGGTGGACTTGACTCCCGAAGCGGCGGAACGACAGTTGACCTCAATCATGAGGCAGATCGACCAGGCGACCTCTGAGCTCCAGGCACGGCTGAACATCCCGATGCCTGAACGAGTAACCACCACCGCGGGCACAGCCAACATCGACCTGGTCGACGGCGGCGTGAACTCGGGTACACGGCTCCGCGGGGTGGCTGCGCTCGCGGGGCTCGGATCCTTCCTGACCATCGTGGCCACCGTCGTCGGAGATCATGCCCTCACGCGCTTCAGGAGGGCTTACATCCCTGTGCGAGCCGCAGTCGCTCGAGATGTTGCGGGAACCATGAGATGAGCGAATTCGCGGGCGCTGAGCCGCGCCACCTTGACGCGACCAGTGTCTTGACATTGTTCCTCTTGACGGGCGTCGTGCCGACTTCGCTCACCTTCACCGCCATCGGGGCCCTCGGACGGCCGATCATCCTGGTCTCGTTGGCGATGTTCGCGTGGTGGCTGGGGCACAGCATCCAACGTCCTTTCCGAGAGCAGACCGGGATGCAGCCCATGCGCTGGCCCGTCGGCGCCTTCGTCTGTGTCGTGGCTGCCAGCTATGCCGCGGCAATGTTGCGTGGCCTTCCAGGCACCGAAGTGAGCCCCGCCGATACGGCGCTTCTCCGCGTTGCGGCCTGGTGCGGGATCTTCCTCGTCGCCCACGACGGACTGAGCACGTGGGCAAGTCTCACCGCAGTACTCCGCCGTGTGGTTCTCACGGGAACGCTGATGGCGATGCTTGGCCTGGCTCAGTTCGCCACCAAGAACTCCCTCCTCGGATGGTTTGTCGTCCCGGGAATGAGCGGTGACGGGGTGGGCATTGATCAACGCGGCGGATTTGTGCGGGCGGCCGGCACTGCCTCCCACCCTCTGGAATACGGTGTCGTACTATGCGTGACGCTCCCGCTGGCCGTGGCGTTTGGGATGGCGGACCGGGATCGCGGAGTGGTCCGACGGTGGTTCCCTGCAGTGCTCATCGGTACGGCGTCGGTATTGTCGGTCTCGCGCTCTGCTCTGATCGCGGTAGCAGTGGCCATGCTAGTGCTCGCGGCATCGTGGACTCGGCGCCAGAGGACCATCGCGGGGATTGGCGGGGTGATACTCATGGCCGCGGTATATGTCGCGGTGCCAGGCATGGCGGGAACCCTGATCGGGATGTTCATGGGTGCCTCGCAGGACCCTAGTATCGCCTCGCGGGTCAATGGCGCCGATGTCGCCTTCGCGATGGCCGGACGGCTGCCACTACTAGGTCGTGGGTTCGGCACGATGCTGCCCACCTATGCGTACCTCGACAATCAATATCTCGGAATTCTCGTCGAGCTGGGATTCGTGGGGCTGTGTACCGTCATAGCACTCTTCGTCACGGCCATCGTCCTGGCCTGGCGTGGACGTCGGTTGGCGGCGGCGCCCCTCTCGTCGAAGCTTGGCGCGGGTTTGGCGGCTGGGATCTCCTCGGCTGCGGTGACCTTTACGTTCTTCGATGCACTATCGTTCCCGCTTTCCGCAGCGTTCATGTTCCTCATGCTCGGCGTTGCGGGGGCCTACTGGAGACTCGTCAGGACTCAAGCCCTGGCTCCGGACGGGCTAGCGTCCACGACTGCGCCCACCACCGCATCGTTCGACTCTGGGAGGGACTGATGCCCGCCAAACGCCCCATCAGGAATCGTCGAGCGCCGCTACGCTCCGCGAGAAGCGCGTCGCGGTATCTCGTTGCTCTCTTCAGCGCGATCGTCGTGCTTATCCTCCCGACGAGCGGGTCAACGCCCGACTGGGCCGGTGAGAGCACGTTGCTCACCCTGCCACGGGTGCCTTGGGAGGGAGGGCCCGCCTATTGGAAGCAATTCCCTGCCGCCGATGCGGCGGGCTGGTCCAGTCCCGACTTCTTCCCGATTGTCGCCTGGTATAACGGGATCAGTTCTGACGGTGAGGCGCAGTATGACAAGGCCCTTGGGATCAACACCTACATCGGAATGGATGCGTCGACGCCGTACAGCCTGTTTGCGGACAATGGCATGTACTGGATCGGCCCTGCTCTCAACGACACGTTTACGAGTGGGAGCAAGAACTGGGTCGGAGCATTCCTGGACGATGAGGTCGACGGCAGGTATACCCCTGAGGAGGGAAGGGCGCATCTGCGCGAGCTTTCCCACGCGGCCGGGAAGGACGGCCGGTTCTCCTATGCCAACTTCACTCAGTCGGTGCTCAGCAAGGACATGCGTCCGGCAGACGCGGAGGCATACCTGAACGATTTCACCGACGTGGTATCCGTAGACATGTACTGGTACACCGTGCCGTTCTGCAGTGCGGTCCCGTATCGCGAGAACTACCTCGCAGCGATCCCGCAGAACGGATGCCGTTCCTCGGCAAGCTATGGGACTGCCTTGACGATGCTCAGGGAGCGGGACGCGGCCGACGGCCGGCTCCAGCCGCTGTGGCAGTTCGTCGAGGACCTCAACGGCGGACCGGGGGACCAGCCCTTCACTGCGAACATCACGCCGGCGCAGCTGGAGGGGGCGGTGATGAGTTCCCTGATCGGCGAGGCGCGGGGCATCGTCTACTTCAATCAGAGCCTCAGCGGACCGTGTCAAGGCGGGAGCGTCCTCCGGCTCTCCCAAGTGGAACAGGACTTCTGCGGCGCCGGCCAAGCATCTGCGGTTGGACGGATCGACGCCCTCATCAAACAGCTCGCCCCTGTGTTGAACACTCAGTCCTTCGCCTATTCCTTTGGTCCCAACCTGAGGACCATGTTCAAAGTCTCCGGCGACTCGGCTTACATCTTCTCGATGATGGGTGCCGGAACGTCCGCAGGGCAGCGCTCGTTCCAGCTGCCCGCCGGGGTCACGGGCAGAGCGGTGGAGGTCGTTAACGAGAATCGCACCATCCCGGTGGGCGCCGGCGGTGCGTTCTCCGACAGTTTCGGTAGCGAGGCCGACTACCACGTCTACCGAGTGCGCCTCTGACTAGCGTGCAGCGGCCGCGACGAAGACTGCGCCTTCAGGGATCGTGAGCAAGAGCGCATTGCCGTCGATCTGCGGTGTGGCGGCCTTGCCTACTCCGTCCGCGTCCGGGGACGCCACCGTGAGGGTGGGTGCGGAGAGCTGCGCGGCACTTGAGGTGACACGGAGGTGCGCGGCCGTACCGCTGTGATTGATTCCGACTACCGTTACGCGGCCATCCGCGCTCAGGAAGGCCTGCACGTCGACCCCTGCCTCTCCGCCCGAACTGGAGGCGGCCGACGCGATGTGCACGGAGCCAGGGGGAACTGCAGTGAGGAAGAGGGAGAAGACATCGAAGGTGCGGCGAGGCGCGTAGGTGCCCGTCGCGGCGTCGTACTTGAGCGCACCCCAGTAGCCCAGCGACCGGTGGTGCTCGTAGTAGCCGTCCCACCCGTCGTAGAGCTGGGCTCCCGTGACGCCTTGGCTGATGAGGGAGAGAAGGACCCTGGCCATGGACTGCGCGTGGTCCCAAGTGGCCGAAGGCTGTGTGCCGGTATCGCATCCGTCGCACCGCGCGTTGAACTCGGTGGCCCACACTCCCTTGGAGGCGGCGCTGCCTTGGGCCACGAGGTCCGGTACCGAGCCCGCGCTTCCGTCATAGCTATGGATGCCGATTCGCGCGGTCTTGTCGAGAACGAACGGATTAGCCAGGACCGCAGGCAGGTATCTGGTGCGGGCCTCCTCGGGACTCGACGTGTCGGGGACCACGAACCGGACATCGCCCATTCCGAGGGAGTCCAGCCGGTGGCCGAGGCTGTCGAGGAGCCGGGTGAGCTGCTGGGGGTCGGACTTGGGCCCTTCGGTGCCATTCCAGTCGGACTCGTTGACCGGGCTGATGAGATTCAGGGTGAGGTGTCTCTCGGTCCGGCCATACATCAGGAGCGAGGCGATCATCCGCACCCAGTAGGCCTCCTTGCTGGACTGGATGGACGTGCCGCCCATCCAGTCGGGGACGCCGCCCATTACGCTGAGCGAGACGGTCTGGCCGGGGAACGATTCAATGTACGAGACGGTGTCCCATAGGTCCTGCATCTTTGGGGTCTCGAAGAGTCGTCGGTAATAGGCAGCATCAATGATGTTTGGGTCTCCAACCTGTTCCGTCTCCCAGTCTGCTTTCTCGATGATGACGCGCCACGTCAGGGGTCCGAGGACGGCGTAGCGTTGGATCGCAGGCTTGAGTTGCCCGTTATTCCAGCTGTGTACGTTGGCGTTGATGCCCAAGCCGGTCATCGTCTGTTCAGTCCGTCCTGGATCCACGAACACGTCGTAGGACCCGGTCGTCGTGCCTGCGGAGGCCGAGATGGGCGCGCGACCAGCGTCGCCCACCCCATCCCGCACGCACCCGGACATGAGTCCCAAGGCCAAGGCCAAGGCGGCGGACGTCCGGAGACGTCTGCGCCTCGGATGGGCCGCTGTCACGAGGCGTTGAATACGACGTCTACCCAGTAGTTCGTCGCGTTGTAGCTGCTGGAGGGGAATCCGGAAGAGCCGTATCGGTACAGGCCATTCAGATGGCCTGTGGTGCTCTGCAGCCCGTGCAGCGGCGGACTATCGGCCGAGGCGGTGAAATAGGCGCCGTTCGCCGAGTAGCCGCCGTTAGGAGCGAAGTATGACACGACATACGTCGTATTCGCCGATACGGCAACCGCGCTGGAAAGAGTCGCCGTCTGCCAGCCGCTCATGGTTTCGCCGCTGAACGTCACGGTTGCGAGCAGCGTTCCGGCTGCCGTCCAGAGATGTCCGACATGAGTGCCCGTGTTCTGAGCGCCCTTGTAGAACTTGATGGCAGTGACCGAGCCTGCGACGTCCGACGTGAACTGCATTCCGAGCTCAACCGCATTGGGGTCATTCACGTTCGGGTTGGCAGGCACCGTCGAAGCGCCGAAAACGCTGCAGGGGCATGAGTATCCGGCCGGTCCGGTCGTGAAGCTCCAACTGACAGTGGACGGCATCGCTTGACCGGTTGAGCTCTTCACCCCGGACACCGAAGCGGTGTAAGTCGTACTGCCCGTCAGAGAAGCGCTCGGCGTGAAGGTGTAGGTGCCCGTTGCGCTCACATTGCCTGTGCTGCCGGCCACCGCGGGTCCGCCGCTCGGTGCAAGCGTGAAGGACGCGCCCGAGGGATCCACGGCTTGATCGAATGTTGCCGAGACCACCGTCGTCACCGGGACCCCCGTAGCAGCTTGCGCCGGCGAGGTGCCCAGGATCTTGGGCGCTGCGGGCGACCCAGGGTTGAATACCGCGTCGACCCAGTAGTTCGTCGCGCTGTATGTGCCGGTCGGGAACGAGGACGAGGCACCGTATCCGTACACGCCATTGCCGCCCGAGGAACCGCTCGCCAGACCGTAGATGGGCGGCGCTCCTTGCTGGCTGACCAAGCCGTTCCCTGTGTACGCATAGCCGCCATTCGGCGCGTAGTACGAAACCACGTAGGGTGTGCCTGCAGAGACGGAGACCGGCGTCGAGAAGTAGGCCTGCTGCCATCCGGACGCGGACTCATTGACGAAGGTCACTGTCGCGAGCTTGGTGCCGCTCGCCGACCAGAGGTTCCCCACGTGCGTCCCAGTGTTGAGATTGCCCTTGTAGAAGCGCACGCCTGTGATCTGGCCGGCGGTATCCGTCTGGAACTTCATGCCAAGTTCGACGCCGCTAGGGTCGTTGGCGCTCGCCGTCGCCGGCGTCGCGCCCGTCGGGAATACCGTGCAGGGGCAGGAGTAGGCCGGAATGGTGGTGAAGCTCCAGCTGTACGGCGACATCGTCTGCCCGCTCGAGTTGGTTGCGCCGCTCACGTTGGCTGTGTACTGGGTGCTGTTGGCGAGGGCAGACGACGGCGTGAAGGTCGCCGTCCTGGTCGAGCTCGAGTAGGAAACAGAGCCTGCCACGCTTGCTCCCGAGGGGTCCTTCAGGGCGAACTGGATCGACGAGGCAGAGACGTCTTGGTCGAAGATCGCGCTCACCGTCGAGCTCACGGCGACTCCAGTCGCGCCGGCAGCAGGACTTGTCGAGCTGACATTCGGTGCCGCGGGGGCCACTGCGGTGGTGAAGCTCCACGAATACGGGTTCGACATAGTCTGGCCTGTAGAGTTCGTCGCGCCGCTGATGGTGGCCGTGTAGGTCACGTTGTACGACAGCGCCGACGACGGCGTGAAGACTGCCGTTGTCGCGTCCGCACTCAGGCTTGTGGAGCCCGCGATACTCGCACCGGTGCCGTCCTGGAGGGTGAATGTCACGGACGACGCAATGACTGCCTGATTGAAGCTCGCGCTCGGCGTGGTGGACACCGCGACGCCTGTCGCGCCGGAGGCGGGCGAATTTGAGGTGACGGCGGGCGCAGGTGGCGGTGCCGCTGTCGTGAAGGTCCAGGAATACGGGCCGGACATGCTCTGCCCCGTCGAGTTTGTAGCACCACTCACCGTGGCCGTGTACTGCATGCTGTAGGCGAGGGCGACCGACGGCGTGAACGTTGCCACTGTGCCGTTGCTGCCGAGGGTCGTGGTGCCGGTGACACTGGCGCCAGTAGCGTCCTTGAGCGAAAAAGCGACCGAGGCGGCGGTGACGGTCTGGTTGAACGTCGCCGTGGGCGCCACGGTTTTGGCAACACCGGTCGCTCCGGAGCCGGGAGTGGTGCCCGTGACCGCGGGAACGGGATTGGCGGCGGGCGCGAACACAGGGTCCACCCAATAGTACTCAGCGTCGTATATCTGGTTCGGGAAGGCTGAGGTTGAGCTGTACGCGTAGAATCCGTTGGGTGTCCCCGGGAGGCTTCGAGTGAAGTGCAGCGGTGGCGCATCAACCGAACCCGATCCGGCTGGCGGCGGCGAGGGATTGTTGTAGAAGTAGCCCGTTGTCTGGGTGTAGTGCCCCTTCGGAGCAAAATAGGAAATCACGTACTTTGTCCCAGCCGTAATTGACACTGGAGATGAGAACGTAGCCGATTGCCAACCGGAGGCCGTCTCGCCTGTGAAGGTGACGCTCGCGAGTTTGGTGCCCGAGGCTGACCACAGGTTTCCGATGTGGGTTCCGGTGTTGGTGCCAGCCTTGTAGAAGCGCACCCCGGTCACCGTTCCGGCAACATCTGAGTAGAACAGTGCACCTACCTCCGTCGAACTGGGGTCTCCCGCGTCCGCGACGGCCGGCTTGGCAGCGGTTCCGGACAGTGAGCACGGGCACGAGGCGGAGACCGACACTCCCAGGCCTGGCGTCTCGAGGTTTCCGGAATCGTCTACGGCGCGGCTCCGGATGGTGGTTGAGGGGCTGCCATGGGCAATCCACGAGTAGGTCCAATTCGCGGTCCCGGACGCCGGATGCCAGGTGGTGCCGCCATCGGTCGACACCTCGACGCCGGCGACGACGCCCCCGCCCGCATCGCTGGCAGTCCCCTTGATGGTCACGGCGGTGCCATCAGCGATCGCGCTGCCCGCGGCAGGCGACGTGATGGAGGACGACGGCGGCAGGGAGTCGCCCGATGATGTCGTTGCCACCAGCCCCGCGAGGAGCGTTGCGGGCTGTGCTCCCATGTCCGCAAAGAGATTGACGGTGGCCTGTTGCATGGTGGGATCGGGGCTCTTGCCGGTGGTGAAGCCGTCGAGGCCCCACGACCACTGGACCGTTCCCGCGCCGAAGACGAGGGCCCCGCTCGCGGCGCGGTACTCGGTCAGGTTGTGGGTGGCCGTTTGGTTGTTGACGATGCTGCTCCCGTAGTCAGTGAAGACTTGGGCGGAGCCGTATACGGTCGAAGAGAGGTCGAAGAGGCCCGCCGGACGGAAGCCGTTGTCTGCATCCAGGTCCCATTCGTAGCCGAGCGTCCCGAGGCCTGCACCGAGCGTCGCGGACTGGGAACCAGTGAGGCTCGCGACGGGGGTGTTCCGCCAGAGCCTCAGCTTGGAGTATTGGGCAGGGACGGTGATATCGGTGGTGCCAGCGTTGACGTTGAAGAACTGGCCGCTGAGGGCGTTTTGCGCGTTCCCTGCGCCGCCGGCAGTGCCGAACCGTGGGTCGGCGTAGGTGCCGGTCCAGGTCACTGGATCAGTAGGCGTATTGAAGTGCGTGTCCTTATAGCAGACCAGAGTGCGCCCCGAGGTGCTCGGGCCGGCCTGGCTGGCTTCCCACCGTGTTCGCCAGAAGATCTCGTTCCCGCTGAACATCGCGATGTTCACGCCCTTGTCCCGTGCCGCCTCAATGTTGGCACGCTGGTCATAGGAGACATACTCGTCGTGCCCGGCGGTTACGAATATGCGGTGGTTGAGCAGGAGGGAACCCCGGCTTGCCGTATCGAGCCCGGACTGGTAGCTCAGGTCGTAGCCGTTGGCCTCCATAAAACGAATCATGGGGATCTCGGTGGACGTTATCCATGAATGGCCACTGTCATCGAGTGCCGTGTGGAATGGGCGGTTATAGGAGACCTTGAAGGCGCCCTTGTACGCGGCGGGGTTTCCGGGCGGGCAGGCCACCGTGCACTGGTAGAGGCTGTTGCCGCCGTACGAGTTGTACGCTTGCCACGTCTCGTCCGAGGTCTGGAACAGGATCGAACCCTTCGACGCGTCATTGCGGACCACGAAGGTGATCCAGCTGCTTCCCCCGGTGTCGTTGCGGACGAGGTGCGCAACGTACACGCCGGACACGGCCGTAGCCGGAACGCTCCACGATGCGGAGACCGCCCAGTTTCCGCAGTCGATGAGTCCTGTGTCCGAGAAGGTCTGGCAGGCGGGCTGGCTCTGCGGCAACGCGGCACTTGGAAGCAGGTTCGAGGCGACCTTCCGTGCACCGTTGCCCTGGTAGTAGCCGAGTCTGAGGACGTCAAAATGGTACGCCTTGGCGTTGGTGCTGATCTTGAACTGGACCGTCTCGCCGACGTTCACGCTCATTTGGCTCGCGTAGCCCTGGATGGTCGAATCACCGACCCCGGAAATCATCCAGTCGCTTTGCGGCGTCCCGGGGAGAGTGTTCTCACACGCAACGGCGCTTGAGACGGGTGCATCGCACGGCGCAGCGGAGGCTGGTGGCGCCGATGCGACCGGCTGGATCGCGACGAGCGCGGCCGCGACCAGGAAACCTGAGACCCACCCCGATACCCGCCGGGCGAAGGCCCGGGCGCTGAACCATCGGGAGGGGGAGGTCGCTGCTGGCTTGCCCACGGTGACTCCTTGCTAGGGACGGAGCGGAGCTCTCTGACTCGTCAGCTCTGCTCCTGGCGAGCTGACCTGGTAATCGGGTCCCAGCACCCGTGCTGCAGTCCGCCGGATCATCGCCGGCTGCTCTCGTCCCGCTCCCAGCGGGACACGCCGCGAGCGGATGCGGACTGCCTCCGGCCCATCAGGGCGAAGGAAGCGTAGACGGCCGCGTCGGCCAGCGAGACCGGCCCCCGCACCGAGGCGACGAGCCCGCGCAGGGTGCGTGCCGGCGTCGCCCGCTGGCCCGATTCGGCCGGTGCGCGGTATACCCGGTGAAGGGTGGAGAGGAGCGAGCCCGCCGTCCTGGGGGGACGTACGACGACGGGCTCGCAGTCGAGGAGGACCTTCTGCTCGGCACTGAACAGGGTGTCCACGTAGAAGTCGTCGGGTGCGCCGTCGGGGAAGGCCCCGAGAAGCTCGTGCCCGGCTTCGGTCATGGCATAGCAGCCGGCTCCCCACAAAGCCTCGTGGGTCGCGGGGACCCGCACGCGCGCCCGGTAGTAGGCACCGACGAGCGGCCCACAGCCGGAGGTGTCGTACCGGAAGTCGGGCCGGCCGGCCAGGTACCGCCCACGGCCCAGTTCGGTGAGCACGCTCCTGAGGGCTGCGGGCGGGATCTCGATGTCGGCGTCCAGGTACACCCGCGGCCAGCGCGTCGCCACCGCGTCAGCGGCGTTGAGGGCGTTGGTCTTGCCGGGTGCGGCCAGGTCGAGGACCCGCACGCCGGGAACGTCGGCGGCGATCGCGGCCGTGCGGTCGGTGCACCCGTTGCACGCGACGATCACCTCCACCCTGCCGCTCTGCAGCGCGGGCCGCAGGCCCCCGAGCGTCCGCCCGATGACAGCTTCCTCATTGTGGGCCGGGATGATCACGCAGCCCTCGGGATGCTCGGCGCCGTCGTCGGTCGCACCCTCGGCGGGCCGCACGGCATGCGGCAGCTCCCCCCAGGTCCACGGCGCCAGGAGGGTCGCGAGCGTCTGGCGGTGGCCGGCGTCGCCCGCCCTCAGCATCTCGCGCACGACGACGGCGCCCGCCCCGAGCGCGGCCCGCGCCGGAGTCGCGTGCTTGCGCAGGTACCGGACCTTGTTGACGGCCATGAGGGCCGCGAGCTTCCCGGAGGAGCCGGACCCGGCGCCCGCGTGGCGCACGCGCGCGGCCGGTTCGAACCAGACCTCATACCCCAGGTGCCGCAGCGCCCGGCAGTAGTCCGTCTCCTCGGAGTACATGAAGTACCGCTCGTCCCAGGGCCCGGCCGCGGCTGCGGCGTCGGCGGAGACCATGATCGCCGCGCCGGTTGCCCAGTCGACGGTGTGCGCGTGGGCGTAGCTCTCGTCGTGGTAATCGGTCTCCGCGCACCACTGCGGCCGCCCCGGGAAGCGGGAGCCGAAGAGCGCGTCGCCCCACGCCCGTGCGGCCGTGGGTTCGCGCCGCAGCGAGGGGTACCGCTCGCCGTCGTCCGTGAGCATCAGGGGCACGACGGCGCCCGCCCCGGCCCGCAGTCGCGCGAGCATCGCGTCGACAGCGCCGGGCAGCACCGTGGTGTCCGGGTTGAGCACGAGGTATCCCTCGGCCTGGCCCGCCGCGGCCATCGCCGCGTTGATTCCTCCCGCGTACCCGAGGTTGCCGCCGGTGCCGAACGCGACCACGTCGGGATGCGCGGCGAGCGCCGCGAGCGTCGAAGGATCCGGCGAGTTGTCCGCGACGACGACCCTCAGCCGGACGCTCCGCGCGGCCCCGCGCAGGGAGTCGATAAGGGGGCCGAGTGCGTCGGCGCTGTTGTAGGCGACGATCAGCGCCGCGACGTCGGCCGGCTCCTCCACCGGAATGAAGCCGCCGCCGGGCCGGGGACGGGGGCTCCCGGGCTCCAGCCCCCGCCCCGCGGGATGGGCCGCCCGCGACGCATCGCGGGCGGCCGCCGCTCGGGCCGCCGCCGTCAGCGCGACCGTGCCCGGGGCGCTGTTCCGCCGCAGGCGCAGGTAGGCTTCGGGCCCCTGCACCAGATACCGCTCGGAGAGCCGCGCCGGCTCGAGGGCGAGCCTCCACGCCCACTCGAGCCCGTGGTCTGAGACCCACACGGGGGCCCTCCGTATGCGTTCGGCGAGGAAGTCGACGACGGCTCCGAACGCGAGCAGGACACGCGCGCTCGTCTCGGCGCCGTGTTCCGCGATCCAGAGCTCCTGACGCGGCTTGCCGAGCCCGACGACGAGGACGTCCGTCCCGGCTTCCGCGATCCGGCTGGCCACGGCGCGGGACATCCGGGGATCCTCGAGCTCCCCGCGGCTGGGGCCCCAGAACCCCGCGATGCACAGCGCCGGCCGCTGCTCGGCGAGGCGGCCGCGCAGGCGCTGGTGCGCCTCCGGGAGGCCTCCGAGGAAGCCGACCCTCAGCCCGTCCGCCTCGGCCCGGTCGAGGAGCGGACCGATGAGGTCGCTTCCGGCGAGCCGGGGCCACTGCTGGCCCGTGATGCGCTCGGCCGCCGAGGCGAGGGGAGCGCCGTCGAGCAGGGTGAGCCACTCGAGGCCGTCCACCGCATCGAGGGTGCGCTCCCAGCGCCCGCCGGAGCCGAAGTGGTAGACGTGGTCGAGGTTCGCCGACACGACGCCGAGCGGCACCTCGCGCTCGAGGCACCCGCCCAGGATGGACTCGACGGCCTCGCCGCTGTCCAGCAGCGTGACCGTGGTGCCTCCGAGCGTGACGTCGAGGCTCCTCGCGCCTGTCGGGTGGATCCGGGCCATTCGTCCTCCCATGCCGGGTACCACTGCAGGGGCCTGCGCCCCTGGTTCACGGTCGCCGTGGGGGAGGATGCGGGACAAGGAGGATGGGCCGAAACGCGTCCCGACAGGCGTGGAAACGAGTGGTCAGGCCGGGGGCCTGCGTGGGGGACGAGTACGTGCCGCGGAGTGGCCCAAGTAGTGCGGAGGCGCAAGCGGGTGGCGAATGAGTACCCGGCAGGCTTGGGCTACTGGGGGTCCCGCTGGAACACGTCCGGGATGCCGTCGCGGTCGGCGTCGACGAGCTCCGCCTGCTCGACCAGGCGGTAGTGGCGGTTCCGGAGGCGGAGCACGACGGCGGCGAGCAGCGCGGCGGTGAGGGAGCCGGCGAGGATGGCCGTCTTGGCGTGCTCGCCGTGGGGGCTCGACCCGAAGCTGAGCTCGGCGATGAGCAGCGAGACGGTGAAGCCGACACCGGCCAGCAGCGCGATGCCGAACACGTCGACCCACTTCAGGTCCGGGTCCAGGCTCGCGTGGCGGGTCTTGGTCACGAGCCAGGTCGATCCGAAGACGCCCACGGACTTGCCGACGACGAGCGCGACGGCGATGCCCACCGCGATCGGATCTGTTGCAGCGGCCGCCATCCCCTCCCATCCGCCGAGGGCGACGCCTGCGGAGAAGAAGGCGAACACCGGAACCGCGATCCCCGCAGAGAGCGGGCGGACCCTGTTCTCGAGGGTCTCGGCGAGGCCGGGGCCGGCCTCCGGTCCTCCGTTCTTGGCGCTGCGCAGGACGGGGACGGTGAAGCCGAGGAGGACTCCGGCCACGGTCGCGTGGATGCCCGAAGTGTGCACGAGCGCCCACGTGGCGACGGCCAGGGGCAGGAGCAGGTACGACGCATGGATGCGCTTCTGGACGAGGAACGCGAAGAGCCCGAGCGGGACGAGGGCGAGGCCGAGAAGGCCTGGCTGCACGCCCGTGCCGTAGAAGAAGGCGATGATCGCGATCGCGATGAGGTCGTCCACCACGGCGAGCGTCAGGAGGAAGGTGCGCAGGGCCGCCGGCAGGTGGGTGCTGATCACGGCGAGGACAGCGAGCGCGAAGGCGATGTCGGTCGCGGTGGGGATGGCCCACCCCTTCAGGCCGTCCGAACCGGTCCCGAGGATGATGCCCGCGTAGATGAGCGCGGGGAGCAGCACGCCGCCGCAGGCAGCGACGATCGGGACGGCCGCGGTCGAGGGCCGGCGCAGGTCCCCGGCTACGAACTCGCGCTTGAGCTCGAGCCCCGCGACGAAGAAGAAGATGGCCAGCAGGCCGTCCGAGGCCCAGTGGCCGACGCTGAGTTCCAGGTGCCACGGCTCGTAGCCCACGCGGAAGTCCCGCAGGGCGAAGTAGGCGTCTCGGGCCGGAGAGTTGGCCCAGACGAGGGCGGCCACCGTGGCGAGGAGCAGGAGCGCCCCGCCGACCGTCTCCTTCCTCAGGATCCCGGCAATGCGCTGGTACTCGAGGTAGCTGCCACGGGCGAGAGTCCAGCGGTGGGTGACCGGGCCGGGTGGGCCCGCGGGTGTTTGGCTGCGGCGCTCCATGGGAATCCTTAACGTCGAAGAAGAGGTCCCGAAGGGTCCTCGAGGACAACGCCGACCAGACTTCCCGGCACACCGGTGACCAGTCTACAGGCGGTTTTCAGGGCCTTCGAAGATTACGAAATGGTAAAGTTGACAGCCTATGCAGATGGTGACGACGACTTCACGGGGCCCACAGGAACGCGAGCAGAGCCTGCGGGCGCGGGAGGGAACCCCGGGCGCTCCGCCCTCGTCACGGCTCGCTTCGCTTGACGGGCTGCGCGGCGTGGCCTCTCTCGTCGTCCTCGTCTGCCACACGCTGCTGACCGTGCCGCGGCTGGCCGAGACCGGCTTCCAGTTCGGCAGCGCCACGCCGGGCTCGTGGGAGTGGTGGCTCGTCGCGACGCCCCTGCACGTGCTGTGGGAGGGCACCGGCGCGGTCTACCTCTTCTTCGTGCTCTCCGGCTTCGTTCTCACGCTGCCGTTCACGAAGCCTGCGGACCGGCTGCCGTCCTGGCGCTCGTACTACCCCAAGCGACTCGCCCGACTCTACCTGCCCGTCTGGGCGGCCGTGGCGTTCGCCGCGGCGCTCTGGGCCGTCGTCCCGCGCCCCAAGACCGGAAGCGGCTGGATCGACGCGATGGGGGCCGGGGTCACACCCGAGCGGATCCTCGGCGATGCGACGCTCCTGTTCACGGACGGACTCGTGGTCCCGCCCCTGTGGTCGCTGCGCTGGGAGATGTGGTTCTCGCTGCTGCTGCCCGCCTACGTGCTCGTCGCCGTCGCCCTGCACCGCGCCGCACGGGTCCACTGGATGCCCTGGGCCCAGTGGGCGGCCGCCGCCGCGCTGATCGGCGTCGGCACCACGACGGTGAACGGGTTCGTCCGCGACCTGCCCCTGTTCCTGCTCGGCGCGCTGCTGGCCGCGCACCGCGAGGAGCTCGCGGCCACGGTGACACGCCTTCCCAGCTGGACGATGCCCGCCCTCGCCGCCCTCGGCGTCGTCGGCCTGTGGCTGCCCTGGGTCGTGGGATCCGGCTCTCCCGCCGCCCACATCTCGCTGTCGGCAGCCGCGGTCGCGCTCGTCGTCGTCGCCCTCCACTGGCGTCCGGCGGTCCGGGCGCTCTCCGGCCGCGCCGCGGCCTGGCTCGGCACTGTCTCCTTCAGCCTCTACCTCACGCACGAGCCGATCGTGGTGGCCGCGTACCACCTCATCGGCCCACTCCTGCCCGCTCGCACGCCCATCGGCCCAGCCGCGCTGTGGGTCTCCATGCCGGTCGGCCTCGTGCTCTCCCTGGCCGTCGCCGCCGCGTTCCACTGGATGGTCGAACGCCCCAGCCACCGCGTCGCGCAGTGGCTGGGGCGCCGGTTCGCCTGACGGCCGCTCCTAGGAGACGAGCGCCCTGACTCCCACGATCGCGACCGCGACCCCGAGGGTCACCGAGATCGCAACGAGGAACAGGTGGACGGTCAGGAACCGCGTCGGGCGGCCCTGCTCGTCACGCGCCCGCGGATCCTTCATGACCCGGCGGAGGAACTGCGGCCACACCACGAGGTTCCATGCGCCGGCCACGATGAGCAGCCAGGACAGGGCGACGGGGAGCTGCATCAGACGGTTTCCCCGGCCAGCCACGCCTCGGCCTGGGTCGCCTGGATGTTGAGGGCCTTGCCGACCATGGGCTCGGCGGCCGAGGCGATCTTGCCGCCCAGGAGCGGGACGGAGGAGCTCACGGTGCCGTTCAGCTCGACGCGGGTGGCCCCGCCCTCGGCGGCGAGGCGCTGGACGGCGGCGACGTCCACCGGGGCGCCGGCCACCTTGACGGTGATGTCCGCCTGGCGAGAGCCGTCGGCTTCGGGCGCCGCCCAGGTCTCGGTCTGCGTGACGTTGACGAACTCGCCGACGACCTTGCGGGCGATCTCAGGCAGGCGCTGGGTCGGGAGCTGGCGGACCACGGTGGCGGTGAAGGCGCCGGCAACGTCGCCATCGAGCGTGAAGGACTCGAGGCGGCCGCCCACGAGCTCGCTCACGTGGCGCTGGAATGCCTCGTCCGCGAACACGGCAGCAACGCGGTCGACGGGGTAGTTCAGGGTGGTGCTGGCTGAGAGTGCCAAGGTGGTCCTTCCTAGAGAGGCTGGGGCCGACCGGGCGCTCGCGGCGCACCGGTCGCAGGGGCGCGAGGAGCGCCGAAGACCATCCTAGGGCCGTGCGGGAGTGCTGTCGGACCGCCCAGCGGGCCTCGGCGCCGTCGGCCTGCGGCGCACGACGGCGACCGTCGCCAGAGTGCCGAGCAGCGCCCCGATCGTGTTCGCGGCGATGTCCGCGAAGGACGCGGTCCGCTCGGCCAGGAACAGGAACTGCGCCGCTTCCGCAGCGCAGGACGCCGCGAAGCCGCCCAGGACCGCGGCCCACGCCCGGAACCCCAGCAGGACCGCGAACACGCCGAACGGGACGAAGAAGGCCACGTTCGCCAGCCACTCGAACTGCCCGTACCCGAACCAGCCGGGAACGCCGTGGCGGTGGAGCCAGCTGAACATCCGGGCGAGGCTGCCCGCCGCGGGACGGTCCACGGGGGCAGGCCAGAGCACGACGGCGGCGACCCCGGCCAGGTACGCGAGGGCTCCGGCCCAGAGGGCGGCCCGACGGCGCGCGGCGCGGGCGGCCGGCCGGACAGCACGGGAAGGAGGCGTCTCCACGCGTCCCATGCTAGGCCGCCGGCCCTGCCATTGCCTGTGGAGTTGGCTAAGCTGGGAACACCCCCGGCCTCAGCGAGTGTCGGGGTTGTTGTGCTGTCCTGCTGTCTTCCGTGAGGAGCCCACCGTGACCGTCGACGTCCTGCGTCCCTCAGGCCTCGAGGGCCTGCCTGCCCTCGACGGGCTCCGACGCGCCGTGGGCGAGGACGCAAGCCTCGCGCGGCTGCGGGAGTACGCCTCCAAGCCCGCCGCGCGGCGCAGCCAGGACCTCCAGGTGGCCGCACCGGCCGGCCTGCGTCCGGTGATCGTCGCGGAGGTGCTGGAGAGCCTTCCGGAGGTGGGCGGCGTCGTGCTTGCCGTGACCGCCACCGAGCGGGAGGCGGAGGACCTCGTCGCGGCGCTCGGCGCGTACCTGCCGGCGGGCGCGGTCGCGCTGTTCCCGAGCTGGGAGACGCTCCCGCACGAGCGGCTCTCGCCGCGTTCGGACACCGTGGGCCGCCGCCTCGCCGTCCTGCGCGCCCTCTCGCACCCGGAGACGCATGCTGGGCAGCCCCTGCGGGTCGTCGTCGCCCCCGTGCGCGCCGTCCTGCAGCCGCTCGTCGGAGGCCTGGGCGACCTCGCGCCCGTCTCCCTCGCGATAGGGCAGGACGCGCCGTTCGACGACGTCGTGCATGCGCTGGCGGACGCGGCCTACGCGCGGGTGGACATGGTCACGCGCCGCGGCGAGTTCGCCGTGCGCGGCGGCATCATCGACGTCTTCCCGCCCACCGAGGACCACCCGGTGCGCATCGAGTTCTTCGGCGACGAGGTCGAGCAGATGCGCTGGTTCGCCGTCGCCGACCAGCGCTCGCTCACCGGGCCCGGCATCCACCACCCCACGTCCCTCTACGCCCCGCCGTGCCGCGAGCTGCTCATCAGCCCGGCCGTCATGAGCCGCGCGGCCAGGCTCAAGGACCGCCTGCCCGCAGCGGCGGAGATGCTCGAGAAGATCGCCGGCGGCATTGCGGTGGAGGGCATGGAGTCCCTCGCTCCGCTGCTCGTGGACCGCATGGTGCCGTTCATGGACGAGCTGCCCGAGGGCTCGCTCGCGCTCGTCATGGAGCCGGAGAGGGTCCGCGCCCGCGCGCACGACCTTGCCGCGACCAACGAGGAGTTCCTCGCCGCGGCGTGGGCCACGGCGTCCGACGGCGGCGCCGCGCCGCTCGATGTCAGCCTCGCCGGCGGCGCGGGGTCGGGGGACGACGCGGAGCACGCCGGGCGGCTCGAGGACGCCTCGTTCCGCACGCTCGCCCAGACGCGCGCCGACGCGCAGGGGCACGGGGTCTCATGGTGGTCGATCACCTCGCTGGGGGTCGACGAGGAGACGGTGCTCGACGTCGACGTCGTCACCATCGCCGCGCGGGAGCCCCGCGGATACCAGGGCGACGTGGCCGAGATGATGGAGTTCATCGGCTCCCGGGTGCGCGACGAGTGGCGGATCGTCGTCGCGACCGACGGCCCGGGCCCCGCCCAGCGCCTCGCCGAGCTGTTCCACGACGCTGGCATCCCGTGCAGCCGAGTGGAGGGCCTCGACCGCGGGCCCGAGCCGGGCATCATCGAGATCACCAAGGCCCCCACGGGCAAGGGATTCGTCCTCGACGGGCTCAAGCTCGGGCTCCTCACCGAGGCGGACCTCCTCGGCCGGGCGAGCGCCGCCGGTACCCGCGACATGCGGAAGATGCCCTCGCGGCGGCGCAACGCCGTCGACCCCCTCTCGCTCCACGCCGGGGACTTCGTGGTGCACGAGCAGCACGGGATCGGGAAGTTCGTGGAGCTCGTGCAGCGCAAGGTGTCCGGCGGCGCGCCCGGCGCGGCTCCGACGCGCGAGTACATGGTCCTCGAGTACGCGCCGGCCAAGCGCGGCGCCCCCGGGGACCGGCTCTTCGTGCCGACGGACCAGCTCGACCAGGTGACCCGCTACGTGGGCGGGGACGCGCCGTCGCTCTCCAAGATGGGCGGCGCGGACTGGGCCGCGACCAAGTCCAAGGCCAAGAAGGCCGTCAAGGAGATCGCGGGGGAACTCATCCGCCTGTACTCCGCCCGGATGGCCTCGCGGGGCCACGCGTTCGGGCCGGACACGCCGTGGCAGCGCGAGCTCGAGGAGGCCTTCCCCTACATCGAGACGCCGGACCAGCTCACCACCATCAACGAGGTCAAGGCGGACATGGAGCGCGAGGTGCCCATGGACCGCCTCGTCTCGGGCGACGTGGGCTACGGCAAGACCGAGATCGCCGTCCGCGCCGCCTTCAAGGCGGTCCAGGACGGCAAGCAGGTGGGCGTGCTCGTGCCGACCACGCTACTCGCCCAGCAGCACTTCGAGACGTTCTCGGAGCGGTTCTCCGGCTTCCCGGTGCGGGTGCGGGCGCTGTCCCGGTTCCAGACGGCCGGCGAGGCGAAGGAGACGCTGGAGGGGATCAAGAACGGATCGGTCGATGTCGTGATCGGCACGCACCGGCTCCTGTCGAAGGAGGTCGGGTTCAAGGACCTCGGACTCGTCATCATCGACGAGGAGCAGCGCTTCGGCGTGGAGCACAAGGAGGCGCTCAAGAAGATGCGCACCAACGTGGACGTCCTGGCGATGTCCGCCACGCCGATCCCGCGCACGCTCGAGATGTCGCTCACGGGCATCCGCGAGACGTCCACGCTCGCGACCCCGCCCGAGGAACGGCACCCCGTGCTCACCTACGTGGGCCCGTACACGGACAAGCAGGTCTCCGCCGCGATCCGGCGCGAGCTCATGCGCGAGGGGCAGGTCTTCTTCGTGCACAACCGCGTGTCCTCGATCGAGAAGCAGGCCGCGGCGATCCGGGAGCTCGTGCCGGAGGCCCGGGTCGAGGTGGCGCACGGGCAGATGTCCGAGTCCCGGCTCGAGAAGATCATCGTCGACTTCTGGGAGAAGCGCTTCGACGTGCTCGTGTGCACCACGATCATCGAGACCGGTCTGGACATCTCCAACGCCAACACGCTCATCATCGACCGGGCCGACTCCTACGGACTCTCGCAGCTGCACCAGCTGCGCGGGCGGGTGGGCCGCGGGCGCGAGCGGGCCTACGCCTACTTCCTGTACCCGTCCGAGAAGCCCCTCGGCGAGGTCGCGCTCGAGCGGCTCAAGGCCGTCGCGGCGCACAACGAGCTCGGCGCCGGCATGCAGCTGGCCATGAAGGACCTCGAGATCCGCGGCGCCGGCAATCTGCTCGGCGGCGAGCAGTCGGGCCACATCCAAGGCGTCGGGTTCGACCTCTACATCCGCCTCGTGGGTGAGGCCGTGGCCGACTACCGCGGCGAGGGGGAGGAGAAGGTGGCCGAGATGAAGATCGAGCTGCCCGTCAACGCCCACCTCCCGCACGACTACGTGCCGGGGGAGCGGCTCCGGCTCGAGGCGTACCGCAAGCTCGCCGCCGCCAACGACGACGCGGCGATCGCCGAGGTCATGGAGGAGCTCACCGACCGGTACGGCGAGCCGCCCGCACCCGTGGCCAACCTGGCAGCGGTTGCGCGCTTCCGGGTGCGTGCCCGCGCGGCTGGCCTCACCGATGTCGCCCTCCAGGGGAACATGGTGCGGTTCGCGCCCGCGGACCTGCCCGAGTCCAAGCAGATGCGGCTCACGCGCATGTACAAGGGGGCCCAGTACAAGCCGGCGCTCAACGCGGTGCTCATCCCGAAGCCCAAGACCGCCCCCATCGGCGGGCACGACCTCGCCGACGGCGAGATCCTCGACTGGGCCGACCAGGTGGTGGAGGCCATCTTCACCCCCTGACCGTCTCGGGTACGCCAAACCCGTCCTCACACCGTCTCGGGTACGCGAATTCCTGCTGAATTGCGTCTCGGGTACGCGAAATCCTGCTGAATTGCGTCTCGGGTACGCGGAATCCTGCTGAATTGCGTCTCGGGTACGCGAAATCTCAGGGTTCGCCACCGAGGGATCCAGGAGTTCAGCCCCTGTAGCCGTGGGCCCGAAGTGCCTCGCGGACCTTCGCGACGACGTACGCCTCGCCCTTGGCCATGTCCTCCTTGGTGATCTTCACCTGGAGCCACCCTGCCGCGCGCGTGCGCCGGTCGCGGACCGCATCGAAAACCTTCTGCTGATCGGTCAGGTGGTGCTCGCCCTCGTACTCGACCGAGACACGGAACTT
Organism: Sinomonas flava; assembly: GCF_039531875.1. NCBI lineage: Bacteria > Bacillati > Actinomycetota > Actinomycetes > Micrococcales > Micrococcaceae > Sinomonas > Sinomonas flava. The sequence goes on from NZ_BAAAQW010000005.1 coordinate 460,703, forward strand.
CGGGTTTCCGAGATCGACCCAGAGGGTCACTCCCCAGGGGTCCGTCACCGGGCAGTTCGGGATGAACAGGGGAAGCCCGGCCCGCTCGAGCATCTGGCGCAGGTAGGACTCCTGAGGCGAGTCGACACCGACGGCCAGGATCTCGAGAGCGACGCGCGCCCGCCCGAGCCCGACCACGCGATGCCGGCTCTCCACGAACGAACGGAGCTCGGCAAGAGGCACGACCGCGGTCCGGGGGTAGTAGGCGCGCTCGTGCTCCGACACGAGGTACTCGCCGGCTGCAATGACGTCGTCCATGGTCAGACGCCGGACTGAGCAGAGGTCCAGCCACGTCCTCGACGGAGTCGTGATGCGGGTTCCCTCCAGCGCCATGACCTCGTCGTCTTTCAGCCGCAGACGGTGCCCTCGGATTTCTGCACGCCGGGGCTGGCCCAGGCGTTCGTGCTTCGGGTCGTCGGGCGTGCCCGCCCGCGAAAGGTCCAGGAGCGTCGCGTCCTGCGCCCATGCCGGGAGCGGGATCCTGTGCGCCATCGCGGCGCTGAGGTGAGTGAGCGCCGTCGTGCGGTGGAGCGCGGTGTACGGCCTCGCCCGCTGGAGGAGGGTCTGCCGGGCTAGCTCGGGGGTGCGAATGCCGCGGCTTGGCATGAACAGGTCATCGCCGCTCAGCCTTCGCCTGTCGACGCCGAGGCTGAGCGCCTCGTCCGCCGTGAACGACGCGGCGGCCAAGGACGGCGGCAGGGGCTCAAGAGGCATGGGCTCATTGAGCCACAGACGCCCCGACGGCCGCAGAGGTTATCCACAGGACTCGCTTTTCGGGTACGCGAACGTCAGCAGGCAATCGATGGGGAGACGCGAATGCCCGACCGGACATTGGCCCGGCCAGGCATTTCGCGTACCCGAGACGCCGTGGGTGGGGGTTTGGTGTACCCGAGACGCCGTGGGTGGGGGTTTGGTGTACCCGAGAGGTCAGCGGTGGTCTCCGCCGGCGTCCGAGCGGCCGAGGAACGTCATCGGGATGAAGTACGCGAGGGCGAAGAGCAGGATCAGCGCCGCCATGGGCCACACGCTGGTGAAGTCGAGGAACTGGACGAGGTACAGGCCGAGGATGAACACCACCATGAGGACGGCGAAGATCACGATGCTCCCGCCGAGGTTGTTCTCATTCTCGAGCGGGCGCTTCTTCGACTCGTTCATCTTCTCTCCCTCTTCGGTGCGACTAGTAGCCCCCGGCGGCAGGCTGGCCGGAGACGATGGCCACGCCGGAGCTGGCTCCGATCCTCGTGGCACCAGCAGCAATCATAGCCCGAGCATCGTCGGCGGTTCGCACACCGCCGGACGCCTTGACACCGAGGTCGGGACCCACCGTGGCGCGCATGAGCCTGACGTCCTCGACCGTCGCGCCGCCGCCGTTGAAGCCTGTGGACGTCTTCACGAAATCCGCACCCGCCTCCACTGCCGCTTCGCACGCGAGCACCTTCTGCTCGTCCGTGAGCAGCGAGGTCTCGATGATCACCTTGAGGATCGACGAGCTTCCGTGCACGGCCTCCGCGACGGCCTGGATGTCCTCGACGAGGGCGCCGCGGTCATTGGCCCGGGCGGCGGCGATGTTGATCACCATGTCGACCTCGTCCGCGCCGTCCAGCGTCGCGCCGCGGGCCTCGAAGACCTTCACGTCGGTCGGCGTCGCCCCGAGCGGGAAGCCCGCCACGGCGCACGTGAGCACGCCTGAGCCCCTGAGGGCCTTCGTCGCCGTCTTGACCCAGACCGGATTCACGCACACCGACTTGAAGCCGAACTGCACGGCCTCGCTGCACAGCTTCAGGATGTCGGCCTCGCTCGCCTCCGGCTTCAGGAGGGTGTGGTCGATGTAGCCGGCGAGGTCCGCGGGGCTCAGCTCAGGCTCGGAAGACACGTCTGCGTCCTTTCCGTCGGGGTCGTACAGGGCGTACCGGTGCACCCCATACTGGCACACCGCGCCCCGCGCCGACCCCTAGCCCACCACGCGCAGCCGGTACCCCCGCTTCACGACCGTCTGGATGAGCTCCCCGTCCGGCAGGGAGGCGCGCAGCCGGTTCACCGCCATGTCGAGCGCGTGGTTGGACGCGGTGGTCGAGACGAGCCGCGCGAGGGTCTCGCGGGGCACGACGGCGCCGCCGGCGTCGAAGAGCGCGCGGAACAGGAGCATCGCGGCCGGGGGGAGGATGAGCTCGTCCCCGGCGATCGCCATGGTCCGCCCGCGCAGCTCGACAGGACCGGCCGTGGTCTCGAGGCGCCGTACCTTCCGTCGGGACAGGTTGTCCGTGACGAGCTTGATGAGCGCGCCCATCCGGAACCGGTCCGGCACCCAGGGCCGCAGTCCCGCGGCCTCGAGCGGGGCCGCGGTCACGGGCCCGACGGCGGCGGTCGCCACCCGCTGCCGGAAGGCGGCCAGCAGCTGGGCGTGGACCCCGAGTTCGTGCGCGGTGCTGAACAGCGCGTCGACCGCCGGCGCGCTCGTGAAGGTGACGACGTCGAGCTCCCCGGCGCAGACCGCCGCGATGAGGGCCTCGAGCCGGTCGCCGCCCTCGGGCCGCACCCAGCGGTACGGGGTGACGGTGATGAGCTCGGCGCCGGCGTCCCGCAGCCTGTCGAGCTGGACGCGGTCCGTGTAGCCGTGCAGCTGCATGACGACCGTCTGCCCGTCGAGCCGGCCGCCCGCGTCGCGCAGGACCAGGTCGACGAGGGTCGCCGTGGTCTCGTCGTGGGAGATGCCGACATCGGCGAGCCCGGCCGCGCGCACGGCCCCCCGGGCCTTGGGCCCGCGCACGTACAGCCGGGCGGCACTGAGCGTCTCCTGGAGCTCGTCGCCGAGCCCTGCGGCGTCGGCGACCTCGAGCCAGCGCCGCATCCCGTACGCGGTCGTGACGATGCACAGGTCGGGCCTGGCGGCGATCGTGCGGTGGGTGTCCTCGATGACGCCGAGGTCCTGGTCCACGGGTGCGATCGTCAGCACGGGGGCGTGGAGCACCTCGGCGCCGCGCCGCTCGAGGGCCTGGATCAGGTCCTCGGCGCGGCGGTGCGAGGTGACGCCCACGCGGAAGCCCTTGAGCGCCGTCGTGAGCTCGGTCCCGACCTCGGATTCAGACGCCACTGCCACTGCTCCGTCCATGTGCCTCACCTGCGCGTGCCTGACGACGATTCCATCATGAACGCGGACGCGAGCCCCTCGAGGTCCTCGCGTGTGACGCCGCCCGCGAGCCCAGTCGCCGCCGCGGCCCGCACGACCTCGCCGACCACGATCACGGCGGGGTTGCCGCACGCCGCCGTGTCGGGCTCGGCGGTGCCGAGCTCGGTCACCGTGGTGCGCTGGCCGGCCTGGTGCCCGCGCTCGACGACGGCGAGCGGGGTGGCGGGGGAGAGCCCCGCCCGTCGCAGCCCGGCGGCGAGGTGCGGGAGGTTCGCGACGCCCATGAGCACGACGACGGTGCCCCCTGCCGCGGCGAGCCCGGCGAGGTGGAGGTGCTCGGCGTCGGTGAGGGGAGCGTGGCCGGAGATGACGGTGAACGAGTGGCTCACGTTGCGGTGCGTGACCGGGATCCCGGCCGCGGCGGGCACCGCGATCGAGCTCGAGATGCCGGACACCACCCGCACGGGGACGCCGGCCTCGGCGCAGGCCGCGGCCTCCTCGGCGCCGCGGCCGAACACGAACGGGTCCCCGCCCTTGAGCCGGACCACGTTCGCCGGCCGCCCGTCGACGCCGTAGAGCGCGTAGTCGACGAGCAGCCGGTTGATCTCGTCCTGGGGGACCTTGTGGTGGCCCGGGAGCTTGCCGACGTCGACGAGCCGCGCCGTCGTGAGGCCCTCGAGCTCGCGCCAGGGGGCAAGCCTGTCGAACAGGACGACGTCGGCGTCCCGCAGGGCCTCGACGGCGTCCACCGTGAGCAGGCCGCGGGAGCCCGGGCCGCCGCCCACGAGCGTGACGTGCCCGCGCGCGCCGGCCGCGGGCTCGCTGACCTGCGGCACCCCGAGCGCGCGGTAGTGGTCCAGCACGGGCGACCAGTCGCCGTCGTGCGTCCCGCCGTGGCCGTCGGCCCCGCCCACGACGGCGACCAGGGCCGGCCGCCCGGGAAGGGCTACCGCGGCCCTGTAGGCCTCGGGCGAGTCGAAGAACGCGATCTTCGCCCCCGCCTTCCGGTAGCGCGCGAGGGCCTGGCGGGAGGCGTCGGCGCCGCCGAGGACGACGACGGGCAAGCCCCGGAGGGAGAGGGAGAGGCTCAGGTTCAGCTGCATGTCAGCCCTCCTCGGATGCGGCGCCGGCGACGGCCGCGGCGCGGAGCGGGATGGTGGCGCCGAGGGAGACCTTCTCCTGCACCGTGGCCGGCCGGATCTGGTCGCGCTCGGCGACGTGGACGATGGACTCGTCGGCGGCCTCGGGGGCGTTGACGAAGGAGCGGAACCGGCGCAGGCGCTCGGGGTCCTTCAGGGTCGCGGCCCACTCGTCCTCGTAGTGCTCGACGTGCGTGGCCATGGCGGCCTCGAGCTCCGCCGCGATGCCGAGGGAGTCCTCGACGACGACCTGGCGCACGTGCTCGAGCCCGCCGTCGAGCTCCTCCTGCCAGCGCGCGGTGCGCTGGAGGCGGTCGGCGGTGCGGATGTAGTACATGAAGTAGCGGTCGATGTACTTGATGAGCGTCTCGTCGTCGAGGTCCTTGGCGAGCAGCTGGGCGTGCGCGGGGGTCGCGCCGCCGTTCCCGCCCACATAGAGGTTCCAGCCGTCGGCCGTGGCGATCACCCCGACGTCCTTGCCCCGGGCCTCGGCGCACTCGCGGGCGCAGCCGGAGACGCCGAGCTTGAGCTTGTGCGGGCTGCGCAGGCCCCGGTAGCGCAGCTCGAGCTGGATGGCCATGCCCACCGAGTCCTGCTGGCCGTACCGGCACCAGGTCGAGCCGACGCAGCTCTTCACCGTGCGCAGGCTCTTGCCGTAGGCCTGCCCGGACTCCATCCCGGCGGCGATGAGCTCGGCCCAGATGTCGGGGAGCTGCTCGAGGCGCGCGCCGAACATGTCGATGCGCTGGCCGCCCGTGATCTTCGTGTACAGGTTGTACTTCTGTGCGACCGCGGCGATGACGCCGAGCTTCTCGGGCGTGATCTCGCCGCCCGGGATGCGCGGGACCACCGAGTAGGTGCCGTCCTTCTGCATGTTCGCCAGCGCGCGGTCGTTGGTGTCCTGGAGCGTGCCGCGGCCGGCGTCGAGCACGTAGGCCGAGTGCTGGGAGGCGAGGATGGACGCGATGGTGGGCTTGCAGATGTCGCAGCCGGCGCCCGTCCCGAAGCGCGACATGATGTCCTCGAACGAGGTCAGCTGGGCAACGCGGATGTGGTCGAACAGCTCCTGGCGGGACAGCGAGATGTGCTCGCACAGCGCCTTCGAGACGGTGACGCCGGACTTGGTGAGCTCGGCCTCGAGGAGCTTCTTGATCATCGGCACGCAGGAGCCGCACTGCGTGCCGGCGCGGGTGCAGGCCTTGAGGCCGGCGACGTCCTGGACGGGGTCCTTCCCCTCGCACGTCCCGCACCCGTTCACGGCGTCCCGCAGCGTCCCCGCGGCGACGTTGTTGCACGAGCAGAGGACGGCGTCGTCGGGAAGCTCGGTCTCCGGCGCATCGCCGCCGCCGGCGGCGCTCAGGAAGGCGCCCGGCTCGGCGGGGAGCTCGCGGCCCAGGAGCGGGCGGAGGCTCAGGTAGGGGGAGGCGTCCCCGACGAAGATCCCGCCGAGGAGCGTGCGCGCGTCGTCGGTCGTGACGATCTTCTGGTAGACGCCGCGGGCGGGGTCCGCGTAGACGATCTCGAGTGCGCCCGGTGCGGCCGCGAACGCGTCGCCGAAGCTCGCCACGTCCACCCCGGAGAGCTTGAGCTTCGTCGCGGTGTCGAAGCCGGGGAAGGTCGCCCCGCCGCCGTGGAGGCGGTCCGCGACGATCTCGGCCATCGTGTTGGCGGGGGCCACAAGGCCCAGGCACATGCCGCCGAAGCTCGCGACCTCGCCGATCGCCCACACATTCGGCGCGCCGGTCGCACAGGTCTCGTCGATCACGACGCCGCCGCGCGGGCCGAGCTCGAACGGCGCCGAGCCCTCTCCCGAGGCGCCAGCCTCCTCGACCGCGGCGCGGACCAGCTCGTCGCGGGGACGCACCCCGATGGCGACGACGACGAGGTCCGCGGGGACCACGCGATCGTCGGCCATGAGCACCCCGGTGACCAGCCCGGCGTCATCCGTCAGCACTTCCGAGGGGAACACACCGCCGTGGACGGTGAAGCCCTTGGCGGCAATCAGCCGGGTGAGGGCCTGGCCCGCGCCCTCGTCAAGCTGCCTGTTCATGGGCCACGGAGAGCCGTCGATGATGACGGCCTCCGCGCCGAGGGACTTGGCGCCCGCCGCCGCCTCGATGCCGAGCAGGCCGCCGCCGATGACCGCGACCCGCGCAGGGCGGCCGAGGGACTCGCCGAGCCTGCGGATCTCCGCACGGAGGAACCAGACGTCCTCGAGCGTGCGGTACACGTACGAGCGGTCCGCGCCGGGGATGGGAAGCCTGGCGGCGTTCGAGCCGGTGGCGAGCACGAGCTCGTCGTAGGGGTGCGCCTCGTGCTCATCGCCGCTCCGGGTGAGGACCGTCCTGGAGGCAGCGTCGACGCGGACGGCGCGCGCACCGGTCCGCAGGGTGATGCCGGGCGTCTCCCACAGGGAGGCGTCGCCGAGGGTGAGGTCGACGTCGGCGGGGTCGCCGGTGAGCGCCTTGGACAGGGCCACGCGGTCGTAGGGGAGGTGTGCCTCCTCGGTCAGCACGGTGACGTCGAAGCGGCCGAGGCCGCGGGAGGCCATCGCCTCCACGAACCGGTGGGCGGCGGGTCCACCGCCCACGACGACGACGCGGCGCTTGGCGGGGACAGAGCCGGAGGTGGGGGTCTCGATCGGGCTGGTGCTGCTCACGGTCGGTGCCTTCCGTAGAGAGGGGGCCGGGCGGTCCGGCGGGATCAGGGGAGCTGACATCAGCCTAGGAACTGGCGATTTCACCTCAGTTGCCCCCGTGTAACGGCCGATTAACTTCACTGTCACGGGCATGTTTCGCTGGCGGTGAGCGCGGTTTTACGCGGCCGTGACACGGCTTCAACCCGGGTGAAACGCCCCCGTCCGTAGCGTTGAGGGCATGACGATCACAGCACCTGCCCCCCTTGATCTCCGCGACGCCGACTTCGGAGCGGAACCCGACGGCGCGGCGTGGCACAGCGTGTGCAGCCTGCACGACCTCGAGCCCAACTGGGGCGAGGCGGCGCTCGTGGCCGGCCGTCAGGTGGCGCTCTTCCGCCTCCCGACGGACCAGGTCTTCGCCGTCGAGCAGCGCGACCCCGCGACCGAGGCCCACGTCATGGCGCGTGGCATTGTCGGCTCCCGCGGCGAACGCCACACCATCGCCTCGCCGCTCCACAAGCAGGTCTACGACCTCGCGACCGGCGAGCGGCTCGACGCCCCTGGCGCCCCGATCGCCGCGTTCCCGGCGCGCGTGGTGGACGGGATCGTCCAGATCGCGGCCTGAGCCCTTCGTGTCAGTCTGGATTGACACAGCTGCTGTGTCAACGTAGACTGACGGGCGTGGACGACCAGCAGCTCTCGCGCTCCCTCGACTCCGACGATCCCGCAGTGGGCCTGCGCGCGGTCGGCGCGCTGCACCGGCTGGCCGAGGTGACCGAGGCCCGGTATGTCGCACTCGCCCGCGAGCGCGGCTGGACCTGGGAGCAGATCGGGGATGCCCTCGGGGTGTCGCGGCAGTCCGTCCACGTCAAGCACGGCAAGGCCCGCTGACGCGCGCCGAGCCTGAGACGAAGGGACGGATGGGATGTTCGAACGATTCGCCGCTGCTGCGCGCAGCACCGTCACCGAGGGAATCCTCGAGGCCGAACGCCGCGGAGACCGGCGCATCGGCACCCAGCACCTGCTCCTGGGACTCCTGCACGACCCCGAGAGCGCCTCCGCCCTCGGGACCAGCCTCGCCTCGGCCCGTGCCGCCGACGAGGACCTGGACCGCATGGCACTCGCCGCGGTCGGCATCGACCCCGGGAAGGCTCCCCTCGCGGGAACCGTGGGCAAGGCCGGCCGGCTGCCCTTCACCTCCGCGGCGAAGGACGTGCTTGCCCGTTCGGCACGGCAGGCGGCCGCCGAGAAGTCCCGCACGATCACCGGGCGGCACCTGGCACTGGCCCTGCTCGAGGGCGCCGAACCGGATCCCGCCGCGACGCTCCTGTCCCGCCTCGGGGTGGACGCCCGGGCCGTCCGGGACCGCCTGGGCCAACAGGGCCAGCAGGAACGATAGCGGGCGGGGCCTCAGAGCCCCAGGGCCTCCCGCAGGTCCTCGAGGGCAGCGTCCATCGCCTCGCGGGCGGCGCGCCTCGCCTCGGCGAGCTCGGCCGAGCTGTCCACCGGCCGGATGACCTCGAGGTAGCACTTGAGCTTCGGTTCGGTCCCGCTGGGCCTGACGATCACGCGGGTCGAGTCCCGCGTGGTCCACGAGATCCCCTCCGTGGGCGGGAGGGACTCGGAGCCGAGCGAGAGGTCCACCGCGGACTCCACCGGGGACTCGGCGAAGGCCGTCGGAGGGTTGTCCCTCAGCCGCGTCATCATCGCGTCGAGGAGCCCGAGGTCGGCCACGCGCACGCTCAGCTGGTCCGTGAGGTGCACGCCGTGGAGCACGTGCAGGGCGTCGAGCCGGTCGAAGAGCGTCTCCCCCTGGGCCTTCGCGTCCGCGGCGAGCTCGGCGACGAGGAGCGCGGCGGAGAGTCCGTCCTTGTCCTTGACCAGCTCCGGCGCGACGCAGTAGCCGAGGGCCTCCTCGTACCCGTACACGAGCCCTGGGACGCGGGAGATCCACTTGAAGCCCGTGAGGGTCTCGGCGTGGGCCACCCCGGCGGTCTGGGCGATCCTGCCGAGCAGCCGTGAGGAGACGATCGAGTTCGCGAACACCCCGGTGGGCTCGGGGGAGTGCTCGTCGTCGAGGCCGAGCCGCCGCACCACGTGCGCCCCGAGGAGGGCGCCGACCTCATCGCCGCGCAGCATGCGCCACTCGCCCGTCTCCGGGTCGGGGAGGGCGACGGCGCAGCGGTCGGCGTCCGGGTCGTTGGCGATGACGATGTCCGCCCCGGCCTCGCGCGCGGCCTCGAGCGCGAGGTCCAGGGCGCCCGGCTCCTCGGGGTTCGGGAACGCGACCGTCGGGAACGCGGGGTCCGGCTCCGCCTGCGAGCCCACGATCGAGGCGTCGTCGAACCCGGCGGCCTTCAGCACGCCCAGGAGCGTCTCGCCGCCCACCCCGTGCAGCGGCGTCAGGACCGCCTTGAGGCGGCGGGACGGGAAGAGGTCCGGCCGCGCGAGGCGCACGACGGCGTCGCGGTAGTCCGCGGCGACACTCGCCGGAAGTGTGGCCCACCCGTCCTCGGCGAGAGGGATCTCGTCCACGGGCCCGACCGCGGCGATGAGCCCGGCGATCTCGGCGTCGATGGGGGCGACGATCTGGGCGCCGCGGCCGGCCTCGTCGACGGCCCTCCCGCCGAGGTACACCTTGTACCCGTTGTCCTGGGGCGGATTGTGGCTCGCGGTGACCATGACGGCGCCGTCGCAGTCCAGCGCCCGGAGGGCGTACGCGAGGACGGGCGTCGGGAGCGGGGACGGCAGGAGGCTCGTCTCGATCCCGGCCGCGGTGAACACGGCAGCCGTGTCGCGGGCGAACACGTCGGAGTTGGTTCGCGCGTCGTAGCCGACCACGGCGCGCGGCGCCGCCCCGGACCCCGGCGAGCCGGCGCCGTCGTGCGCTGCGACGCGGCGGCGCAGGAACTCGGCGAAGCCGGCCGCGGCGCGGCGGACCGTCACGCGGTTCATGCGGTTCGGCCCGGGGCCGAGGGCGGCGCGCAGGCCCGCGGTGCCGAACTGGAGGGTCCCGCAGAAGGCATCAGAGAGCTCCTGCAGGGCGGCGGGCTGCCCCTCGGCGGCCTGGGCCACCGTGAGGCGGAGCTGGGCGGCGGTGTCGGGGTCGGGGTCGGCGGCGGCCCAGGCCTCGGCGCGCGGCCGGAGCTCATCGAGTGTGACGGGGGAGATGCTCATCGGGTGGTGTCCTTCTCGAAGACTCTCAGATCGCTGCGATCACGTCGGCCAGCAGGCGGGAGATGCGCGGCCCCGCGGCCCGGCCCGCCGCGAGGACCTCCTCGTGGCTCAGCGGCTCGGGGCTGATGCCGGCAGCCAGGTTCGTCACCAGGGAGATGCCGAAGACCTCCAGGCCTGCGTGCCGGGCGGCGATCGCCTCGAGCGCCGTGGACATGCCGATGAGGTCGCCGCCGATCCGCTTCGCGTACTGCACCTCGGCGGGCGTCTCGTAGTGCGGGCCGGGGAACTGGACGTACACACCCTCGGTCAGGCTCGGGTCCACCGACTTCGCGAGCGCTCGGAGGCGGGCGGAGTAGAGGTCGGTGAGGTCCACGAAGGTCGGGCCCTCGAGCGGGGACGTGGCCGTGAGGTTGATGTGGTCGCTGATGAGCACCGGAGTCCCGGGCGCCCACGCCGGGTTGAGGCCGCCGCACCCGTTCGTGAGGACCACGACCCGACAGCCCGCCGCCGCTGCGGTTCGCACGCCGTGGACCACGGCGCGGACGCCCCGGCCCTCGTAGTAATGCGTCCGGGCCCCCAGGACGAGCGCCCGCTTGCCGTCCGCGGCGCGCACCGAGCGGATCGTGCCCACGTGGCCCTCGACCGCAGGCGCCGAGAAGCCCGGAACTTCGTGGGCGGGGAGGGTCGCCGTGGTCTCGCCGATGAGGTCCGCGGCACCGCCCCAGCCCGAGCCGAGGACCAGGGCGAGATCGTGCTGGGCGACGCCCGTGGCGCTGGCGATGTGGTCGGCGGCGGCCTGCGCCAGCGCGAAGGGCTCGGCGGACTGAGCGGTTGTCGTCACAGATAGAACCTACCAACCTGCACCCCCTGTGGCACGCGCCGCAGTGTGCCGTGCAGCACACCACGCCGCTGAGTGGCGCCCACGATGGCACGGGTGCACGCAGGGAAGGCAGAATGGTACTCCGTGACGATGAACCCTGATTTCGCGGCCCCCCACATCGCAATCCTGGGCGGCGGCCCCGGCGGCTACGAAGCCGCCTCGGTCGCGGCGTCGCTCGGAGCCCAGGTCACGATCGTGGAGCGTGCCGGGCTCGGCGGCTCGGCCGTGCTGACCGACGTGGTGCCCTCCAAGACCCTCATCGCGACCTCCGACCTCATGACCCGCGTCGAGGAGGCTGCCGCCGCCCTCGGCCTGCGCTTCGACACGGACAACGGCGCGCCCCTCACGCGCTCGGCGCTCCGCGCGGACCTGAAGGTGGTCAACGACCGGCTCCTCGGCCTGGCCCGCCAGCAGTCGGCGGACATCCGGGCCGGGCTCGAGGGCCAGGGCGTGCGGATCGTCCTGGGCTCGGGCAGGCTCGTGGACCCCCACACCATCGAGGCCCTGACCGCCGAGGGCACCGAGCGCATCGTGGCCGACGCCGTCATCGTCGCCGTCGGTGCCCACCCGCGCGAGCTGCCCACCGCCCGCCCCGACGGCGAGCGGATCCTCAACTGGGCCCAGATCTACAGCCTGGACGAGCTCCCCGAGGAGCTCATCGTCGTGGGATCCGGCGTGACGGGCGCCGAGTTCGCCTCCGCCTACAACGGCCTCGGCTCGAAGGTCACGCTCATCTCCTCGCGCGACCGCGTGCTCCCCGGCTCCGACACGGACGCTGCGGAACTGCTCGAGAAGGTCTTCGAGCGCCGCGGCGTCCGGGTCCTGTCCCGCTCGCGCGCCGAGTCGGTCGAGCGCACGGGCGACGGCGTCGCCGTGACCCTCGGCGACGGCACGAAGGTGACCGGCTCGCACTGCCTCCTGTGCGTCGGCTCGATCCCCAACACCGACGGCATCGGCCTGGAGGAGGCCGGCGTGGCGCTCAGCGAGAGCGGGCACATCAAGGTCGACGGCGTCTCCCGCACCTCGGTGCCCAGCGTCTACGCGGCGGGCGACTGCACGGGCGTGCTCGCGCTCGCCTCGGTCGCGGCCATGCAGGGCCGCATCGCCGTGGCGCACATCCTCGGCGACCAGGTCACCCCGCTCAACCTCGACCACGTGGCCTCGAACATCTTCACCTCGCCCGAGATCGCCTCGGTGGGCGCCACCGAGGCCGATGTCGCGGCTGGGAGGATCGCGGGCGACGTCGTGACCCTGCGCCTGAAGAGCAACGCGCGCGCCAAGATGCGCAACACGACCGACGGGTTCGTCAAGATCATCTCCCGCAAGGGCTCCGGGACGGTGATCGGCGCCGTCGTGATGGGCTCCAACGCTTCCGAGCTGATCTTCGGCCTGGCGATGGCCGTGGAGCAGAAGCTCCACGTCGACGACGTCGCGAACACGTACGCCGTCTACCCGTCGCTGTCCGGCTCACTCGCGGAGGCCGCGCGGCGCCTGCACGTGCACATGTAGGGGCTGCCGGGAGGGAGGACCATCAGCCTCGGGCGCTGGCAGGCCCTTCGCCCCTTGAGCCGCCGGTGGCGGGGTTCGATGATGGGCCCATGGCACACGGGCATGCAGACCACGAACTCCATTCCGACGACGAGGCGCTGGCGGCCATCGAGCACCACCACGCGCACATGCTCGAGCGGGTGACGGCCCTCGCCGAGGCGATCGTCGCTGCGGTGGAGGCCGGCGACGTCGGCACCGCGCACGACGAGAAGGCGAACCTGGTCGAATGGTGCGAGAACGACCTGATCCCGCACGCCGTCGCCGAGGAGGGGCCGCTCTACGGGGGCGCCGGACGGACGGACAAGGGACACCTGCTCGTCGAGGGCATGCTCCAGGACCATCAGGCGATCATCGGTCTCGTCGAGGAGCTCAGGGCAGCCGAGGGCGCCCGGGCGGCCGCGCTCGGCTTCGCCATCGCCCGCGCGTTCCAGCTGCACCTGCGCAAGGAGAACGGGCTCCTCTTCCCGTACATCGCCGCGCACCCCGATCTCTCGCTCGCCGAGTCGGTGCGGGGGCTCGAGGAGATCGTCGGCTCCTGACGCGCCGTCTCTGATGCGGTGGGTCCTGCCCGATTGAGACGCCGGACGAATCGGCTCATATCCGCGCTTTCCGCTACCGTGGCCCCCGTCACAGTGAAGGGGCGGCGATGAGCAGCACGGCACGGCAGCGGGCACAGCGGACCGGCGCGGCAGGGCAGGAGCATGCGGCAGGGCAGGAGCATGCGGCGGAGGCCGGGAACCGGCCCGCCGAGCGCCGCGGCATCCTCCGGGCCACGTCCTTCTCGGCCATCGCGGCGGGGTTCATCGCCGTCGCCGTCTCCTACGCCGGCCCGATGGTCGTGGTCCTGCAGGCCGCCCAGGCCGCGCACCTGAGCGCCGAGCTCACGACATCGTGGGTCAGCACGATCGCGATCGCCAGCGGCATCACGTGCGTGGTCCTGAGCCTCATGACGCGCCAGCCGGTCGTCGTGGCCTGGTCGGTCCCGGGGGCTGCCCTGCTGCTGACCGCGCTCGGCCAGTACTCGTACAGCGACGCCCTCGGCGCCTACCTCGTCGCGGCCGGGCTAGCCGTCGTGCTCGGGGTGACGGGGCTCTTCGGCAGGATCATGGACGCCGTCCCCAAGCCGGTCGTCGCGGCGGTCCTGGCCGGAGTTCTGCTGCCGTTCGTGCTCAAGGCGAGCGCCGCCGTCGTGCAGGCGCCCGTGGTGGGCGGCGGCCTGGTCCTGGCGTTCCTCCTCGGACGCCGGTTCGCCCCGCGGTACGCGGTCCTCGTGGCGCTCGCGGCCGGGGTGGGGCTCGCGGCCGCGACCGGCCGCCTGACAGCGCCGACGCTCGCGTGGGAGTTCGCGGGCCCCGTCTGGACCACCCCGACCTTCGGCCTGCCGGCCATCATGGGCATCTCGGTGCCCCTGCTCGTCGTCACCATGGCCGGGCAGAACGCCCCCGGGCTCGCCATGATGCGCCAGCTCGGCTACACCGCCGGCGACCGCCTCATGGTGGGCGGGGCATCCGTCGCCTGGCTCGTCTCGGTGCCCTTCGGCGGGCACGGGATCAACCTGGCCGCCATCACCGCCGGGATCTGCGCCGGCCGCGACGCCCACCACGACCCTGCCCGCCGCTACGTCGCCGGGATCTCGTGCGGCGCCTTCTACATCCTCTTCGGCCTCTTCAGCACCCCGGCGGTCGCGCTCGTCGCCGCCGTCCCGGCCACGCTGCTGACCGTCCTGGCAGGCGTCGCGCTCCTCGCGGCGACCCAAGGCGCGATCGTGGACGCCGTGAGGCACGACGCCGCCTCACCACACGCCGTCGAGGCCGCCGTCATCACGCTGGCCGTGACCGCGTCCGGGGTGAATGCCTTAGGGGTCGTGTCGGCGTTCTGGGGACTCCTCGCCGGCGCGGCGGCCTATGCGCTCCTCGGCCTGCTCAGGCCGCCACGGCCGCGAAGTGCCGCTCGATGACGTCCCGCACCCCGTCTCGGCAGCCGCCACAGCCCGTTCCGGCGCGCGTGGCCTTCGAGACCTCCTCGACGGTCGAGCAGCCCCCCGCGACGGCTGTGGCCACCTCGCCCTGCGTCACGCCGGCGCAGCGGCACAGCGTCGACTCGGGGCGGCCCACGGACGCGGCGGGGGAGAGCGCGGCCTCGGGCCCGTCGAGGCGCAGGATCACCGAGCGGTCGGCGGGCAGCTCGGCGCCCGACTCGAACAGGAGCGTCAGCTCGGCGGCCGCGCGTGGCATCCCCAGCGCGACGAACCCGGCCAGGACGCCGCCCCGCGTGGCCATCTTGACGTAGCCCCCGTGCTCGGGGTCCGCCCACAGGGAGACCTGCAGCGGAGCCCGCCCGTGCGCTGCGCAGTCGCCGCCGTCGAGGGCGAACACGTCCCACGGGTCGGCCATGACGTCCCCGGCGACGGCCAGGTTGATGCCGCGGGCCTTGAGCAGGATCACGCCCGGCTTCTCCGCCGCGAGCGGGGCCGGCTCGGCGTCGCCGAGGAGCTCGTGGCGGAAGCGCGCCGCGAGCCAGTCAGCCTGCCGCCAGCCCGGGGCGATGAGGCCGCTCGGGGCACCGGTGCGCCCGTCCGCTGCGCACCCCGCGCACAGCGGGTCCGCGCAGCGCACCTGGGCGCAGTCGCCGATCGCGAAGACGTGCTCGGTGTGGTGGGCGCGCAGCCCGTGGTCCACGAGGATGCCCGCATCGACGGCGAGGCCCCCTCCCTCGGCAATCTCACGCCGCGGCCGCGCCCCGCATGCGAGCAGGAGCAGGTCGCCGTCGACCGCGGAGCCGTCGTCGAGCAGGAGCGCCCGGAAGGCGCCGTCGTGCCCGGTTTCGATGCCCGTGGAGCGCGCGTTCCCGGCGATCCGCACGCCTTGGCGGCGCAGCGCGGCAGCGAGCGTCGCGCCTCCGGCGCGGTCGATCGAGCGCCCCAGCGGCCTGTCGCCGTGGTGGACCACCGTGACGGTCGCGCCCTCCTCGCTCGCCGCGAGCGCGGCTTCCAGGCCAAGGACGCCCCCGCCGAGCACGACGACGCGGCGCCGCCCGGCCACTGCCTCGGCCAGCCGGGCGGCGTCGGCCAGGTCGCGCAGGGCGGTGACCCCCGGTGGCAGGACGGGGTGGAGAGGGTCCGGGTTCATGCCGATGAGGTTGGGCACGACGGCGCGGGCGCCTGTCGCGAGGACGACGCGGTCATAGGGCAGCGCCGTGCCGTCGGCGAGGACGACGCGGCGTCGTGCGCGGTCGAGGCGCGCGGCCCGCGTCCCGGTGAGCACGCGCACGCCGTCCGCGGCGAGCTCATCCGCGTCGGCGAGGCTCATCGCGCCCAGGCTCGTCCGCCCGACCCCGAGGTCTGCAACGAGAACCCGGTTGTACGCGGCCTGCTGCTCCTCGCCCACCACGGTGAGCTCGACGGCGCCGGCCGCCGCGGCCGGGCGGAGCTCGTCGACGAAGCGCGCCGCGACCGGGCCGAAGCCCACGACGACGATCCGCGGCCGGCCTTCTCCTGGTGCGGTCCTGCTCTCGGGCTGCTGGGGCTGCTGGGCCGGGGCAGTCATGGTCACTGCTCCTCTCGGTGGGAGGGGACGGCGGAGGCGAGGAGCGGCGGACCCGCGACGGCTGGCTCGACGACCGCGGGTTCGACGACGACGCGCGTCGTCTTGAACTCGGGCATCCCGGAGATGGGGTCGGTGCGCTGCTCGGTCACCCGGTTCGCCGCCGCGAGGCCCGGGAAGTGGAACGGGAGGAAGACGGTGTCCGGGCGGATGCCGGAGGTGAGCTCCGCCCGGGCCAGCACCACCGGCTCGGGCCGAGCGCTGGGCCCGGGGAGGCCGGCCCCGGCGACGGCGCGCTCGCGGCGGACGCGCACCCACGCGCCGTCGGCGATTCCGAGCTGTGCGGCGGCCGCGGGGTGCAGGGAGAGCCGCACCTCGGGCTGGGCCGCGGTCAGGGCCGCGACGCGGCGCGTCTGCGCGCCGGACTGGTAGTGCTCCAGGAGGCGGCCCGTCGCGAGTGTGAAGGCGCCCGCGGTCGGGACCGCCGGCAGGGGAGCGGGGGTCCGGACGGCGACCAGGCGGGCGCGGCCGTCCGGGTGGGCGAAGCGCTCGGCGAAGAGCCGCGGCGTCCCGGCGTGCGGCGGGGCGCCCGGGGCGGCGTCGGGGCAGGGCCAGTGCAGGGCCTCGCCGGCGTCGAGGCGCGCGTAGGTGATGCCGGAGTAGTCGGCGAGCCCTCCCGCAGAGGCCAGGCGGAGCTCCTCGAAGACCGTCTCGGGGTCGTCGGGAAAGCTCGACGGCGCGTCCAGCAGCGCCGCAAGCCGGTGCATGATCCACAGCTCGCTGCGTGCGCCGGCGGGCGGGTCCACGGCGCGACGGCGCCGCAGCACGCGGCCCTCGAGGTTGGTCATGGTGCCCTCTTCCTCGGCCCACTGCAGCACGGGGAGGACGAGGTCCGCCTCGCGGGCCGTCTCCGAGAGGAAGAAGTCGCACACCACGAGGAAGTCCAGCGCTCGCAGCCCCTCGCGCACCGCGGTGACATCGGGCGCCGACACCACGACGTTGGCCCCGTGCACGAACAGGCAGCGCACGCCGCCCGGCTTCTCCGGGGACGCCGGCCTGCCCAGGGAGGCCAGAAGCTCGACGGCGGGCACCCCCGGACCGGGGATGGCCGCTTCGGGCACGCCCCAGACCCGGGCCATGTGGGCGCGGGCGCCCGCATCGGTGATCTTGCGGTAGCCGGGCAGCTGGTCCGACTTCTGGCCGTGCTCGCGCCCGCCCTGGCCATTGCCCTGCCCGGTGAGGGTGCCGTAGCCGCCGCGCGCCGAGCCGGGGAGGCCCAGGAGCAGCGCGAGGTTGATCGCGGCGGTCACAGTGTCGGTGCCGTCGGCGTGCTGCTCGATCCCACGGCCGGTGAGGATGTAGCACGAGCCGGTGCGGGCGGACTGGGCGAGCCGTCCCGCCGTCTCCCGCAGGAGGGTGGCCGGCACCCCGGTGGCGGCCTGGACGCGCTCGGGCCACCAGGGGGCAACGGAGCGGGCCACCGATTCGAGGCCTTCGGTGCGCCGGGCCAGGTACGAGCGGTCCAGCAGCCCGTCGTTGAGGACGACGTGCGCCAGGCCCAGCAGCAGGATGAGGTCCGTGTGCGGGGCGGGCGCGAGGTGCGTGCCGGCGCCGTCGGCCGTGAGCGCGGCCGTGGCCGAGCGGCGGGGGTCGACGACGATCAGGCCGCCCGCGGCGCGGGCCCCCGCGAGGTGCTGCACGAAGGGCGGCATGGTCTCGGCGACGTTCGAGCCGAGAAGCAGGATCGTGTCCGCTGCCCCGAGGTCCTCCACGGGGAAAGGCAGGCCCCGGTCGACACCGAAGGCCCGGTTCCCCGCGGCTGCTGCAGAGGACATGCAGAACCGGCCGTTGTAGTCGATGCGCGAGGTGCCCAGGGCGAGCCGGGCGAACTTGCCGAGCAGGTACGCCTTCTCGTTCGTCAGGCCCCCGCCGCCGAAGACGCCCACCGCGTCCGGTCCGTGGGCGGCCTGGGCCTTCCGCACCTCTGCGGCTGCCCGCTCGAGGGCCACGTCCCACGAGACGGGGCGGAGCTCGCCGTCGTCCCCGCGCAGGAGCGGCTCGATGAGGCGTTCCGGGTGCGTGAGGAGCTCGGCGGCGGTCCAGCCCTTGCGGCAGAGCCCGCCGCGGTTGGTGGGGAAGTCGCGCCCGGCGACCTTGAGCGCGGGGCCACTCGCCCCCGACGCGGTGGGGCTGAGCGACATCGCGCACTGGAGCGCGCAGTACGGGCAGTGGGTGGCGGCGGGCGCCTGGGTGCGTGGAGTCATGGGGTCAGGCCTTGGAGGTGGCGACGAGGCTGCCCTTGCGGAGGTAGCAGAAGGCCGTCACGGCGAGCATGAGGACGTACGCGGCCACGAAGCCGAAGAACGCGGGCACGTAGGAGCCGGTCGCCGAGCTGGACGCCCCCAGCACCTGCGGGATGAAGAAGCCGCCGTAGGCGCCGATCGCGGAGATCAGGCCAAGGGCCGCGGCGGCCAGCTTCGCGGTCTGCGCCGGGGCCGCGCCGGAGCGGGCGGCCCGGCTGGAGGTGCTGAAGATGACGGGGATCATGCGGTAGGTCGCGCCGTTGCCGAAGCCGCTGGCCGTGAAGAGGGCGAGGAACAGGACGAGGAAGAGCCAGAAGTTCTTCAGCGGCAGGGTGGCGATGACCAGGAGCGTCACGACCGCCATGGCCGCGAACGCGGCGACGGCCATGCGGGCCCCCCCGAACCGGTCGGCGAGCCTGCCGCCGTAGGGGCGCGCGAGGGAGCCCACGAGCGGGCCGAGGAACGCGAGGGAGAGCGCGGCGGCGCCGACGGCGAACGACGAGTACGCGGGGAAGAAGTCCTTGATGAGCTTCGGGAAGACCCCGGAGAAGCCGATGAACGAGCCGAACGTCCCGATGTAGAGGAAGGCCATGATCCACAGGTGCGGCTCCTTGAGCGCCGCGACCGAGCCGGCCAGGTCGCCCTTGGCGCTCGCGAGGTTGTCCATGTTGCGGTACGCGCCGACGGCGGCGACGAGGATCAGCGGGACCCAGAGGAGCCCGGCGACGCCGAGCCCCGCCCCGGAGACCACCGACGCCGTCAGGCTCACCGCGATCGGGACGACGAGCTGGGCCACGGCGGCGCCCAGGTTGCCACCGGCGGCGTTGAGCCCGAGGGCCCAGCCCTTCTCGCGGGCGGGGTAGAAGAAGGTGATGTTGGCCATCGAGCTGGCGAAGTTGCCGCCGCCGAACCCGGCGAGGGCCGCCACGGCGAGCAGCACCGGGAACGGGGTGGCGGGGTTGGAGACGCACACCGCCAGCCCGATCGAGGGGATGAGCAGGAGCATCGCCGAGACGATCGTCCAGTTGCGGCCGCCGAACTTCGGGACCATGAACGTGTAGGGGATGCGCAGGGTCGCACCCACGAGGCTCGGCATCGACAGGAGCCAGAACGTCTCGGACGTGCTCAGCTGGAAGCCCGCGCCCGGAAGCTGCACCACGACGATCGACCACAGCTGCCAGACCACGAAGCCGAGGAACTCCGCGAAGATGGACCAGCGGAGGTTCCGGCCGGCGATCGCCTTGCCCTCGGACTCCCACTGCTCGGTGTCCTCCGGGTTCCAGTGCTCGATCCAGCGGCCCTTGCGCGTGTCGAGGCGCAGGCCCGTGGGTGGGGCTGTCGTGGGCTGGGCCGTCGTGGCCGGCGGGGTCTGGGGTTCAGTGCTCACGGTTCCTCCTGGAGGGGGACGGGATCTGGGATTGGTTCCACGCTAGAAATCCCGCGTTTCGCCCGTGGGCGTCAGCTGTAAACACGCTGTGACATCTGGCTCTCCCGCCTGCAGGCGAGGCCGTGAGCGCGGGGCGAGCACCGCCGTCGTCCGCCGCCCGTCTCACATAGTGAACTCAATGTCCGATCTTCGGACCCCCGAGGCGTAGGATGCCCTGTACTCAAACCCCGGACCGGATGTCAATCCACGGTCCAGCATGTGAAAGCGAAACCATGTCCACCTCTTCAGCGGTGACGGAGCCCTCAGCCGGCAAGGCGGCGAATACGAGGGGCCGAGTCATCTTCTCGAGCCTCATCGGCACGACCATCGAGTTCTTCGACTTCTACGCCTACGCCACGGCCTCGGTCCTGGTGTTCCCGAAGCTCTTCTTCCCGAACTCCTCCGACATCAACGCGATCCTGTCCTCGTTCGCGATCTTCGGGGTCGCCTTCGTCGCGCGGCCGGTCGGATCGGTCCTGTTCGGGCACTTCGGCGACAAGCTGGGCCGCAAGGGCACCCTCGTGGCATCCCTGCTCACCATGGGCCTCGCGACGTTCTTCATCGGCCTCCTCCCGCCGGCCACGACGTCCGGCTGGATCGTGCTCGCGCCGCTGCTCCTCGTGCTGCTCCGCTTCGCCCAGGGCCTCGCGCTCGGCGGCGAATGGTCCGGGGCCGCGCTGCTCGCGACCGAGAACGCGCCGGCGAACAAGCGCGCCGTGTGGGGCACCTTCCCGCAGCTCGGCGCGCCGATCGGCTTCATCCTCGCCAACGTGCTGTTCGTTGTCCTGGACCTGTTCCTCGACGACAGGCAGTTCATGGACTTCGGCTGGCGCATCCCGTTCCTCGCGAGCATCATCATGGTCGCGATCGGCCTGTACGTGCGCCTCAAGCTCGTCGAGAGCGTCTCCTTCCAGAAGGTCGTCAAGGAGGAGAAGGTCGCGAAGGTCCCGATCGCCGCGACGTTCAAGCACCACTGGCGCGCGGTCATCGCGGGCACGTTCATCATGCTCGCGACCTACGTGCTCTTCTACCTGACCACGAGCTTCACCCTCACGTACGGCACTGCGACCGACAAGGTCGAGGTCGCCAGGGCTGCGGCAGAGAAGGCCGGCAAGGCCTTCGACCCGTCCACGTTCGTGCCCGGCCTCGGGATCGACCGCAGCGAGTTCCTGTGGATGCTGATCCTCGGCGTCGTGTTCTTCGGGGTCTTCACGGTGCTCTCCGGCCCGCTCGCGGAGAAGTACGGCCGCCGCAAGTTCCTCATCTGGGTCACCGTCGGCATCCTGCTGTTCGGCCTCACCTGGGGCCTGATGTTCGGCCCGGGCAAGGGCGCGGCCATGGTGGGCCTCATCGTCGGCTTCACGCTCATGGGCCTCACGTTCGGCCCCATGGCGGCGATCCTGCCCGAGCTGTTCCCGGCGAACGTGCGCTACACGGGCTCTGCGGTTGCCTACAACCTCTCGTCCGTCTTGGGCGCGGCCCCGGCGTCGTTCGTCGCGATCGCCCTGTGGCAGTTCGGCAAGGGCAACACTGTGTGGGTGGGCGTCTACCTCGCCATCTCGGCCGTCCTGACCTTGGTCGCCCTGTGGCTGACCAAGGAGACCAAGGACAAGGAGTTCGAGGAGAACGTCTCGGCCTAGGGATGTGACCCGCAGCCCGCGTCCGCGCGTTTCGGGTGCGCCATATCCCGCTCGGCCACGCTGGCCTCGCCGGTCGTGGCTGTGGGCGGTCGTGAGACGGCTCGTTGCAGGTGAGATCGCCAGAGGGCATCTCACCTGCAGCAGGGCGTCTCCCCGGGGGCCGGACGGCGTCTCATGTGCGCGGAGGCGCCTCGCCTCCCTCAACGTCAAAGAGGTGGCTCCTCGAC